>NZ_CP152427.1:4042500-4702500 GCF_038971285.1 Bacillus paramycoides | reverse complement strand
GTCTCAACCAGAGACTCGGTGAAATTATAGTACCTGTGAAGATGCAGGTTACCCGCGACAGGACGGAAAGACCCCGTGGAGCTTTACTGTAGCCTGATATTGAATTTTGGTACAGTTTGTACAGGATAGGCGGGAGCCTTTGAAACCGGAGCGCTAGCTTCGGTGGAGGCGCTGGTGGGATACCGCCCTGACTGTATTGAAATTCTAACCTACGGGTCTTATCGACCCGGGAGACAGTGTCAGGTGGGCAGTTTGACTGGGGCGGTCGCCTCCTAAAGTGTAACGGAGGCGCCCAAAGGTTCCCTCAGAATGGTTGGAAATCATTCGTAGAGTGCAAAGGCATAAGGGAGCTTGACTGCGAGACCTACAAGTCGAGCAGGGACGAAAGTCGGGCTTAGTGATCCGGTGGTTCCGCATGGAAGGGCCATCGCTCAACGGATAAAAGCTACCCCGGGGATAACAGGCTTATCTCCCCCAAGAGTCCACATCGACGGGGAGGTTTGGCACCTCGATGTCGGCTCATCGCATCCTGGGGCTGTAGTCGGTCCCAAGGGTTGGGCTGTTCGCCCATTAAAGCGGTACGCGAGCTGGGTTCAGAACGTCGTGAGACAGTTCGGTCCCTATCCGTCGTGGGCGTAGGAAATTTGAGAGGAGCTGTCCTTAGTACGAGAGGACCGGGATGGACGCACCGCTGGTGTACCAGTTGTTCTGCCAAGGGCATAGCTGGGTAGCTATGTGCGGAAGGGATAAGTGCTGAAAGCATCTAAGCATGAAGCCCCCCTCAAGATGAGATTTCCCATAGCGTAAGCTAGTAAGATCCCTGAAAGATGATCAGGTTGATAGGTTCGAGGTGGAAGCATGGTGACATGTGGAGCTGACGAATACTAATAGATCGAGGACTTAACCATATAATATGTAGCAAATGTTATCTAGTTTTGAAAGAATATAAAAAACTTGTTGACTTTCAAAGTTAAATGAGTTAAAATAATTCTTGTCTTAAATGAATACAGTCTGGTAATGATGGCAGAGAGGTCACACCCGTTCCCATACCGAACACGGAAGTTAAGCTCTCTAGCGCCGATGGTAGTTGGGACCTTGTCCCTGTGAGAGTAGGACGTTGCCAGGCAAATGGAGGATTAGCTCAGCTGGGAGAGCACCTGCCTTACAAGCAGGGGGTCGGCGGTTCGATCCCGTCATCCTCCACCATTTAGCCGACTTAGCTCAATTGGTAGAGCAACTGACTTGTAATCAGTAGGTTGGGGGTTCAAGTCCTCTAGTCGGCACCAGAAATCATGGCGGTTGTGGCGAAGTGGTTAACGCACCGGATTGTGGCTCCGGCATTCGTGGGTTCGATTCCCATCAGTCGCCCCATTTTTCTTAAATAAATTAATATGCGGGTGTGGCGGAATTGGCAGACGCACCAGACTTAGGATCTGGCGCCTTTGGCGTGGGGGTTCGACTCCCTTCACCCGCACTTTTAATTAAATAACTCATACATGTCTTGCGGAAGTAGTTCAGTGGTAGAATACAACCTTGCCAAGGTTGGGGTCGCGGGTTCGAATCCCGTCTTCCGCTCCAATTTTCAATATGACATGCCGGGGTGGCGGAACAGGCAGACGCACAGGACTTAAAATCCTGCGGTGGGTGACCACCGTGCGGGTTCGACCCCCGCCCTCGGCACCATATGCGCCCGTAGCTCAATTGGATAGAGCGTTTGACTACGGATCAAGAGGTTAGGGGTTCGACTCCTCTCGGGCGCGCTTTTATTAACGGGAAGTGGCTCAGCTTGGTAGAGCACCTGGTTTGGGACCAGGGGGTCGCAGGTTCAAATCCTGTCTTCCCGATATTCCCAAAAACATGGGGCCTTAGCTCAGCTGGGAGAGCGCCTGCCTTGCACGCAGGAGGTCAGCGGTTCGATCCCGCTAGGCTCCACTTATTTCAATATCACTTATGGCGGTGTAGCTCAGCTGGCTAGAGCGTACGGTTCATACCCGTGAGGTCGGGGGTTCGATCCCCTCCGCCGCTACCATAAAGGACCTTTAGCTCAGCTGGTTAGAGCAGACGGCTCATAACCGTCCGGTCGTAGGTTCGAGTCCTACAAGGTCCACCATTGAAGGTTTATATCTCGGAGGTATACCCAAGTTCGGCTGAAGGGATCGGTCTTGAAAACCGACAGGCGGCGAGAGTCGCGCGGGGGTTCGAATCCCTCTACCTCCTCCATTTTTTCTAAAGTAAATATTTTATCATCGCGGGGTGGAGCAGCACGGTAGCTCGTCGGGCTCATAACCCGAAGGTCGCAGGTTCAAATCCTGTCCCCGCAACCAAATGGTCCCGTGGTGTAGTGGTTAACATGCCTGCCTGTCACGCAGGAGATCGCCGGTTCGACCCCGGTCGGGACCGCCATTTTTACATAAAGGCTCGGTAGCTCAGTCGGTAGAGCAGAGGACTGAAAATCCTCGTGTCGGCGGTTCGATTCCGTCCCGAGCCACCATTTTGAAGTCGCAAGCCGACTTAGCTCAATTGGTAGAGCAACTGACTTGTAATCAGTAGGTTGGGGGTTCAAGTCCTCTAGTCGGCACCACTTTCAAAATGAGCCATTAGCTCAGTTGGTAGAGCATCTGACTTTTAATCAGAGGGTCGAAGGTTCGAGTCCTTCATGGCTCACCATTTACAATTTAATGCGGGTGTAGTTTAGTGGTAAAACAAGAGCCTTCCAAGCTCTGGTCGAGAGTTCGATTCTCTTCACCCGCTTTTCAATTATGGGCCTATAGCTCAGCTGGTTAGAGCGCACGCCTGATAAGCGTGAGGTCGATGGTTCGAGTCCATTTAGGCCCACCATAATTGTTCCGCAGTAGCTCAGTGGTAGAGCTATCGGCTGTTAACCGATCGGTCGTAGGTTCGAGTCCTACCTGCGGAGCCATATTTATAGAGAAGTACCCAAGTGGCTCAAGGGGCTCCCCTGCTAAGGGAGTAGATCGCGAACGCGGTGCGAGGGTTCGAATCCCTTCTTCTCTGCCAGTAATTGGCCCGTTGGTCAAGTGGTTAAGACACCGCCCTTTCACGGCGGTAACACGGGTTCGAATCCCGTACGGGTCATACTAAAAGAGATAGCATAATCTGCTATCTCTTTTTTGTTGTGTAAAAGTGGACTTTGAATAGTCTGCTTTTTTTTATAGATTTCTTGTATACTTTTTTCTATTTAGATCGTCTAACTAATAGAAAGGAGAGAGTAAGGAAAGAAAGCAAAACCAAGTGAGCAAGATGTAAAAGTTATTGAAATAGTGGTAACGGGAAGTGCCGAGGATTTACAAAAATTAAACAGTCAACATTATGTAAAAGCTGCTGTATTAGGTGCTACTGCGGAAAATAAATAAAGAAGCTGCCTCTAATAGGTGATCTATTGGAGGCAGCTTTTTTATCCGACATTAACGGGCAGTAAAATTCCCACTGATTATAGGTTCACTTTATGTTGTCATTATTGTCGGGTTTTGTCGGTAAGTCGATATTCCTTGTCGAATCGACGATATAATTTGAGTTACGGTCGATATATTCCCAAAATTGTTGATATATTTAAATAATCGTCGATATAATTTCACTTACCGACAAAAACATAAGAAAAACCCTTTCACAATCTGAAGAAAACGCCTCCATTGAGATTGATTTCATACTTGATTTAATAACTTTACACTCTATGTGAAAAAGTTCACAAATAGGTCATAATTTGTGAAGAAATTCACAATAATACGTGCTACAATATGAATGTAAAGAAGTTAAACAACATTAAATTAGTATTTTAATTAATTACTTAAACAATCATAAAAAAATATATGTGAACAATAGAGAGGGGAAATTACCATGAAAAAAGGTATCAATCGTGTAGTATTAGTAGGAACAGGAGCTGTAGGTTGTAGTTACGCTTACTCAATGATTAACCAAGGTGTAGCTGAAGAATTCGTATTAGTAGATGTTAATGAAGCAAAAGCAGAAGGGGAAGCAATGGACTTAAGCCATGCGGTACCATTCTCTCCATCACCAACAAAAGTTTGGAGCGGTAGCTATGCAGATTGTAAAGATGCAGATTTAGTTGTTATCACTGCTGGATTACCACAAAAGCCAGGTGAAACTCGTTTAGACTTAGTTGAGAAAAATACAAAGATCTTTAAACAAATCGTTCGCGGCATTATGGATAGCGGATTCGATGGAATCTTCTTAATCGCAACTAACCCAGTTGATATTTTAACTTACGTAACTTGGAAAGAATCTGGTCTACCAAAAGAGCGCGTAATTGGTTCTGGTACTACTTTAGACTCTGCTCGTTTCCGTTACATGTTAGGTGACTACTTAGATGTAGATCCACGTAATGTTCATGCTTATATTGTTGGTGAGCACGGTGATACTGAACTTCCAGTATGGAGCCACGCTACTATCGGTGTACAAAAACTAGAAACAATTTTAGCTAACAACGAACAGTACAAACAAGAAGACTTAGATAAAATCTTCGAAAATGTACGTGATGCAGCTTACCATATCATCGAACGTAAAGGTGCAACGTACTACGGAATCGGTATGTCACTACTTCGTGTAACTAAAGCAATCTTAAACAACGAGAACAGCGTATTAACTGTATCTGCATACCTTGAAGGTCAATACGGTGAGAAAGATGCTTACGTAGGTGTTCCAGCTGTTATTAACCGCGAAGGTGTACGTGAAATCGTAGAACTTGAGCTAAATGAAGAAGAAAAAGTGAAATTCGCTCATTCTGTAAAAGTATTAAAAGAAACAATGGCACCAGTACTATAATAATTGCTAAATAATCCAGAAGTGGGGACCTACTTCTTACTTCTGGATTTATATATAATTTAATATAAATTCCTTTTCCGGTTTCCCTTGTATATCCCCAATATACCCCTTTTGCTGGATCAGGGTCGTTTATAGAAAAGAGCACTCTACGTAAAGTAGAGTGCTCTTTATTATTATTTTTTAGGCGTTAATCCTAATTTCGTTAAAATATCTGCCAGTGTACCGCCTTTAGATTTTTCAACAGGTGTTTGTGATTTAGATGCATCCGGACCTTTTTTCAAGAAGTTCTTTTCAACGAAGCGAATATCTTTATCACCATTTACATCACCTGCAAGTTTTCGTCAGGTCTTGCATAATAATATTGACCAAGTAGCTTTCAGTATCTAATTTTGTTGTTAGACAGCTTGAAATGAGTTACTCGATGTTTCGGAATCACTGAAATAAGCGAATAAACCACCGAATGTAAGTGATAAGCTGAGCGTTGCCGTGCCAACTCCCATTTCTAATTTTTGTTTTACTGGCATAAGAACCCACCTTAATTTAATTTTTTATCGAATTTTCGTTTTGGATATAGATAGAGTAAACACAGTATTTTAGTATAAGTTATATTTACGAAAATTTAATATTCTTTATTGAGAACAAAAATGTCTACTTATGAATTTCGTATTTCAATAAAATTATGACAAAAAATATTGAGAAACATTTTTTATGACAGATTATTTTTCTATGATTTCAAGTGGAAAATAACGTGAAAAAGAGGATAAAGCTAATAAAATAGAGGTTGAGAAATAAATAGTAAGGTGAAGGACTAATAAAAAACGAAGCGCTTTCAATGAATATTCGTCAAAATTCGATATTTTATATGGAAATGTGAAAAAAAACCAACATTTTTAAGAAAAAAACGTATATTTTTTATAAATTAACAAGGATATTTCAGTTTTTCGCAGAATTGGTAAAGTATAAAAAATTCTGTCATCTTAGTGAGGTGAGCATATTGAGTGTAATAAATTGTGAAGAAGTGAAACGAGATGAGTTTCATACAGAAAAGTACTATGAAAGTTATAACATCTTTGGCGCACATGTTGTGACGGAAGATGAGATGCGAGGTGTACGATTTACAGTATGGGCTCCTCATGCGAAAGCAATGAGTGTTGTTGGAGATTTTAATGAATGGGATTATGAGCAACATAAGATGCTACAAGTGACAGAAGAAGGAATCTGGTCCTTGTTTATACCGCATATTGAAGAAAGGGAAATATATAAATATGCGATTGAAACGATGGCTGGTGACGTCATTTTTAAGGCAGATCCGTATGCTGTGTATGCAGAAGTAAGACCGAATACGGCATCTGTAGTTTTTGATATAAAGGGATACGAATGGAATGATAAAAACTGGAGTCGTAAGAAAAAGAAAAAATCAGTTTATAAAGAAGCGATGACAGTTTATGAATTACATTTCGGTTCTTGGAAAAAGAAAGAAGACGGAGCACTGTACTCTTACAGGGAAATGGCAGAAGAACTCATTCCTTATGTGGTGGAACATCAATTTACACATATTGAAATTATGCCGCTTGTTGAGCATCCATATGATCGTTCTTGGGGATACCAAGGGACGGGATATTATGCAGCAACGAGTAGATTCGGCACGCCACATGATTTGATGTATTTTGTCGATGAATGTCATAAATATGGAATCGGTGTCATTTTAGATTGGGTGCCGGGGCATTTTTGTAAAGATGCTCACGGTTTATATTTTTTTGATGGGACACCGACTTATGAATATAAAGATAAAGATGTGCAAGAAAATCCAGTATGGGGAACTGTCAATTTTGACTTAGGAAAGAGAGAAGTACGTAATTTCTTAATTTCAAATGCGTTATTTTGGATGAGATATTTCCATATTGATGGTTTCAGGGTGGATGCAGTTGCAAATATGCTGTACTGGAATAAAGAAGGACAGGAGCAAAGTAATGAGCACGCTGTTTCATTTTTACGAGAGTTAAATGAAGCGGTGTTCGCAGAAGATAAAGATTTTCTTATGACAGCAGAAGATTCAACAGCTTGGCCACTTGTAACAGCTCCAACGTATGAAGGTGGGCTTGGATTCAATTACAAATGGAATATGGGCTGGATGAATGATGTACTGAAGTATATGGAGTGTGCGCCTGAGTACAGGAAGTATATTCATGAAAAAATGACGTTTTCTTTAATATACGCTTACTCTGAAAACTTCATATTACCGCTTTCTCATGATGAAGTCGTTCATGGGAAAAAGTCGTTATTAAATAAAATGCCAGGAGAGTACTGGGATAAGTTTGCTCAACTTCGTTTATTATATGGATATTTCTTTACTCACCCAGGAAAGAAATTACTTTTCATGGGAGGAGAATTTGGGCAGTTCGATGAGTGGAAAGACCTTGAAGATTTAGATTGGAATTTACATGATTTTGAAATGCATCGTTATATGCATGATTACTTTAAAGAGCTCATAGCATTGTATAAGCGCTCCAAACCACTTTGGCAACTTGATCATTCACCGGAAGGATTTCAGTGGATAGATGCTAATAATCATGAGCAAAGTATTTTCTCATTTATTCGTCAAGGGGATAAACAAGAAGATGCGTTAGTTGTCGTATGTAATTTTACGAAAGCTACATATGAAAACTATAAAGTAGGTGTACCAGATTTTGAGTATTATAACGAGATTTTAAATAGTGATGCTGAGCAATATGGCGGATCAGGGCAAGTAAATAAGAAACGTCTGAAGGCGATTCAAGAACCGTTTCATAATCAAGCAGCACATGTAGAAATTACAATTCCACCATTTGGCGTATCCATATTACGACCAGTGAAGACGAGAAAGGGGAGCAAAAAACAAGATGGCTCAAAAACAAAAGTGCGTAGCAATGTTACTAGCAGGGGGAAAAGGTAGTCGATTAAGTGCATTAACAAAAAATTTAGCCAAGCCAGCTGTTCCATTTGGTGGTAAATATCGCATTATCGATTTTACGCTAAGTAACTGTGCGAATTCTGGTATTGAAACGGTTGGGATTTTAACGCAATATCAACCACTTGAACTTCATAATTATATCGGAATCGGCAATGCGTGGGATTTAGACCGAGTAAGCGGTGGAGTCACAGTGTTACCTCCTTATGCAGAGTCTTCAGGTGTGAAGTGGTACACAGGTACGGCAAGTGCCATTTATCAAAACTTAAACTATTTAAGTCAGTACGAACCAGAGTACGTTCTTATTTTATCAGGCGACCATATTTATAAAATGGATTACAGTAAAATGCTAGATTACCATATTGAGAAAGAATCGGACGTTTCGATTTCAGTTATTGAAGTACCGTGGGATGAAGCGAGCCGTTTCGGTATTATGAATACGAACGAAGAGATGGAGATTGTTGAATTTGAGGAGAAACCGCAATTTCCAAGAAGTAATCTTGCATCAATGGGAATTTACATTTTTAACTGGGCCATTTTGAAAGAGTATTTAGAAATGGATGCAAGAAATCCTGAATCTAGTAATGATTTCGGAAAAGATGTACTTCCGCTTTTATTAGATGAAGGGAAGAAGTTGATGGCGTATCCGTTTGAAGGATATTGGAAAGATGTTGGAACGGTGAAGAGCTTATGGGAAGCGAATATGGATTTACTGCGTGATGAAACATCACTGAATTTAAACGATCGTAATTGGCGTATTTATTCTGTAAATCCAAACGAACCGCCTCAATATATTGCAGAACAGGCAAAAGTAGAAGAATCACTTATTAACGAAGGATGCGTCATTGAAGGGGACGTGAAGCATTCCGTATTATTCCAAGGGGTGACGGTGGAAGAAGGTAGTATGGTTATTGATTCTGTCGTTATGCCAGGAGCAAAGATTGGAAAAAATGTTGTGATTGAAAGAGCAATTGTTGGATCGGAAATGGTTATTGAAGATGGAACAATTATTCGTCCGGAAAAAAATGTTGACGATGTAGTACTCATTGCTGAAGGGAAATAGAAAAGGGGGATGAAATGAATGGGAGAAAAAATGTTAGGAATTATTAATGCAACGGGAAGTTTTCCTTCCTTAAAGAAAGTAACAGGGCATCGTTCACTAGCGGCGTTACCGTTTGGGGGCCGTTATCGACTCATTGATTTCATGCTTTCAAATATGGTGAATTCTAATATTCATAGTGTAGCGGTTTTTACAAGTCATAAAAACCGTTCGTTAATGGACCATGTTGGTTCAGGAAAACAGTGGGATTTAGATAGAAAAAGAGACGGACTGTTTTTATTCCCGCCAAATTGCCAATGTGACCAAGATGAATTTGGATCTTTTGCGCATTTTAGAAGACATATTGATTATTTTCTAAGAGCTAGAGAAGAATACGTCGTTATTACGAATAGCCATCTCGTAACAGCATTAAATTTCCAGGCGGTGTTAGAGAGACATATACATACGGCAGCTGATATTACTGAAGTTTGCCATGAAGGGGTTTCGCTTCAAACATATGTGTTAAAGAAACAATTATTGTTAGATTTATTTGAGTCATATAAAGATGTGGAGCAATATAGCTTATTCGATGTAGTGAGAGAAAAGCGCGGAAAATCACTGCATATTGCTACGTATGAGCATACAGGATATGTAGCAATTATTGATTCGATTGAAAGTTACTATAAACATAGCTTAGAAATTTTGAAACCTGCTATTTGGAAGCAAGTATTTAAGAAAGAAGCACCGATCTTTACGAAAGTAAAAGATGAACCACCAACTCGTTACTTAAAGGGTGCAGCCGTGAAAAATACAATGATTGCAAACGGCAGTATTATTGAAGGCGAAGTAGAAAATAGTGTTATCTCCCGTTCTGTTAAAATTGGAAAAGGTTCAATTGTTCGTAATAGCATTATTATGCAAAAGAGCCAAATTGGAGATAACTGTATAATAGACGGTGTTATTATTGATAAAGACGTGAAAATTGGTGACGGTGTTGTACTAAAAGGAAACGCTGATGAGCCATACGTTGTAGAAAAAGGAAGCGTTCAAAACAGTACGATTAATAGTTATTCTTAAAAGAATCAGTGGGGGTCTTCCTCCACTGATTAAAGTTTTAATTCAAATGAAAACTCGAAGGGAGGAAGCTGCAAGGGAAGTAGTATAAGCTTTTCGTGCAGTGGGACAACAAGTGAATATTTTATTTGCAGTATCAGAATGTGTACCATTTGTTAAATCGGGAGGCTTAGCTGATGTAGCAGGTGCGCTCCCAAAAGAGCTAAAAAAATTAGGTGTGGACGTTCGCATTATACTCCCAAATTATAGTCTTATTCCGCAAAAATTAAGGGATGGATGTACGCTACATAAAGTAATTAACGTCCCGCTTGGGTGGAGAAATCAATATTGCGGAATTTTAAAAGGTGAGCAAGACGGGATTACGTATTATTTAATAGATAATGAATATTATTTTAAGAGAGATTCTCTATATGGTCATTATGATGATGGAGAGCGTTTTTCTTATTTTTCGAAAGCAGTTTTAGAGTGTATTCCTCATCTTGATTTCGAAGTGGATGTTCTTCATAGTCACGATTGGCATACAGCTATGGTTAATTTTTTACTGCGTGAAAAGTATCAAGATAATCCATTATATGAGCATATTAAAACGGTATATACAATTCATAACTTGCAGTTCCAAGGTGTATTTCCTCCTGAAGTGATGTACGACTTGTTAGAACTTGGTGATGAATATTTCCATAGTGAGCAGTTAGAGTTTTATGGAAATGTGAACTTTATGAAGGGCGGTATTATCGCTTCTGATCAAATTACAGCTGTTAGCCCGACATATAAAGAAGAAATTCAATATGAATTTTTCGGTGAGAAGTTAGATGGGTTGTTACGAAAATATAATGATAAGCTTAGCGGCATTGTAAATGGAATTGATACGAGCGTATATAATCCAGAAACGGATTCGTATATTACTGCTCAGTACGATGCAGATTCATTATATGAAAAGAGTGAAAATAAACGCGCCTTGCAGCGTTATTTTGGTTTGCCAGAAAAAGAAGATACACCAATTATTTCAATGGTAACGAGATTAACGAAGCAAAAAGGTCTTGATTTAGTACGTACTGTATTCCGTGAAATAATGGAGGAAGATGTACAATGTATTATTTTAGGATCAGGTGATTCGGAATATGAGCAATTCTTTGAGTGGATGGCATACGAGTATCCTGAGAAGGTAAAAGTGTACATCGGATTTAATGAAGAATTAGCTCACCAAGTATATGCGGGAAGTGATTTATTCTTAATGCCATCACTGTTTGAACCGTGTGGACTTGGACAACTTATCGCATTAGCGTACGGTACGATTCCAATTGTAAGAGAAACAGGCGGATTAAATGATACGGTACAATCTTATGATGAAGAAACTGGAGAAGGAAATGGTTTCAGTTTCACGAACTTTAATGCACATGACATGTTGCACACGGTTCGCCGTGCAATTGAATTTTATCATGATAAACCGGTATGGGAGCAGCTTGTAAAGCAAGCGATGACTGAAGATTATAGCTGGGAGAAGTCAGCTCTTGCTTATAAGAAATTGTATAAAAGTCTCATGGAATAACATGTAGGTGGTGAAGAAATGTTTACTCATGTTGAAAGTTTCAAATCAGCTTTTCTAGAAAAGTTAGAGACGATGTATGGTAAAAGTTTCAAAGACTCTACAACTCGTGATCAATACAATACGCTTGGGTACATGGTGCGTGAGTATATGAATAGTCAATGGATTGCAACGAATGAAAGCTATCGGTCTGGAGAGCGAAAGCAAATGTATTACTTATCCATTGAATTTTTACTTGGGCGTTTGCTTGGAAGTAACATATTAAATTTAGGCATCAGGGATGTATGTGAGCAAGGACTTTCTGAGCTGGGGATTTCGTTGCAAGAATTAGAAGAGGTGGAAGCAGATGCAGGTCTTGGAAATGGTGGTCTTGGACGATTAGCAGCCTGTTTCCTTGACTCACTAGCATCGTTAAACTTACCAGGTCATGGGTGTGGCATTCGTTACAAACACGGCTTATTTGATCAAAAGATTGTTGATGGTTATCAAGTTGAATTTCCAGAACAGTGGCTTCTTCATGAAAATGTATGGGAAGTAAGAAGGCATGATCAAGCTGTAGAAGTAAGTTATTTCGGCAATGTGGAACCGCTATACATTGATGGACGTTTAGAGTTTAGGCATACGAATGCAGAAGTGATTATGGCAGTACCATATGACGTTCCAGTAGTAGGTTACGAGACGAGTACTGTAAATACACTTAGACTTTGGAATGCTGAACCAGTTCCTTTCCCGCAAAATTGCAAAGATATTTTGAAATATAAGCGTGAAACAGAGGCGGTATCGGAGTTTTTATATCCAGATGATACGCATGATGAGGGGAAAATACTTCGTTTGAAACAACAGTATTTCCTCGTATCAGCAAGTTTGCAAAATATCGTTCGTATGCATAGAGAAAGATATGGTGATCTTCGTCAATTACATGAGAAAATTGCGATTCATATTAATGATACACATCCAGTTTTGGCGATTCCAGAACTGATGCGTATTTTATTAGATGAAGAAAAACTAGCATGGGAAGAGGCTTGGCACATAACGACGCAAACGATTTCTTATACAAATCATACGACGTTATCAGAAGCGCTTGAGAAGTGGCCAATTCACATTTTTAAACCGTTATTACCGAGAATTTATATGATTATCGAAGAGATTAATGAACGTTTCTGTCATGAACTTTGGGAACGTTATCCGTATGAATGGCATCGTATTGAAGAGATGGCGATTATTGCGCATAATCTTGTGAAAATGGCTCATTTAGCAATTGTCGGCAGCCATAGCGTAAACGGTGTAGCAAAAATTCATACGGAAATTTTAAAGCAACGTGAAATGCGATTGTTTTATGAGTTTTATCCAGATAAGTTTAATAATAAAACGAACGGAATCGCTCATAGACGCTGGTTAATGAAGGCGAATCCGCAGCTGACAAACCTTATTTCAGAGGCGATTGGAACAGAGTGGAAGAAAGAACCGATTAAGCTTCAAGAGCTACAATTAGTTCAATACGATGCGAGTTTCCAAGAGAAATTTGCAGAGGTAAAACAAGAGCGTAAAGAAATTTTAGCGGCGCGTATTCATAATAAAATGGGCATTACAATTGATCCTAATTCTATTTTTGATGTGCAAGTAAAAAGACTGCATGCTTACAAACGACAATTATTAAATGTTCTTCATATTTTATATTTGTATAACCGTTTGAAAGAGGATGCTAGTTTTACATTTTATCCGCGTACTTTTATTTTTGGAGCGAAAGCATCACCGGGCTATTATTATGCGAAAAAAATTATTAAATTAATTAATGAACTCGCAAGAAAAGTGAATAATGATCCGTACGTAAGCCAATATATGAAAGTTATCTTTCTAGAAAACTATCGAGTGTCTGTAGCGGAAGATATATTCCCAGCGGCCGATGTAAGTGAACAAATTTCAACTGCGAGTAAAGAAGCATCGGGAACAGGGAATATGAAATTTATGATGAATGGTGCGATTACACTCGGCACGTTAGACGGAGCTAATATTGAAATAAAAGACAGGGTCGGTGATGATAACTGTTTCATTTTCGGCTTAACGGCCGATGAGGTGCTTCATTACTATCAAAATGGTGGATATCGTGCAAGTGATTATTATCATCACAATGGGCACATTAAAAAAGTAGTAGATCAGTTAACGAATGGTTTCTTTGCACATTCGGGAGCTGAATTTGAAGCGATTTACGATTCTCTCGTGATTCAAAATGATGAATATTTCGTTCTGCGAGATTTTGGACCATATGCGGAAAGACAAGAGGCTGTTGGTAGAGCCTATGAAAACCGGACGAAGTGGTTAGAAATGTCGATTTTAAATATTGCACAATCTGGTCACTTTGCAAGCGATCGAACGATTTTACAGTATAGTAATGAGATTTGGGGTATTGGTAATGCAGTTACGCAGTATTAAGTGAAAGTCCCTTTTTGAAGGGGCTTTTCTTTATGAAGTTGAAGTGGGGTGAATGATGTATGGGAGATATGTGTGAGGAACTTGATTTAAAAACAGATAGATTACTATTAACGAAGATACAGTATTCACATGTAGATGATTTGTTTGAAGTGTATTCGAATCCAGAAGCAGCCATATATGTACCTAGGGACGTACATAAAACGAAAGAGGAAACGCATAGTTTACTAGAAAATATGCTTGCAACGATACAGGAAGGTAAAGCTATTATCTGGTCTATTGTGCTGAAGGATACTCAAAAAGTGATTGGGACGTGTGGAATATGGCTCATGCCGCATAATAGTGCATCGATCGGGGCTGTAATTAGCCCAGCGTATTGGGGGAAAGGACTTATTGTTGAAGCTTTCGAAGAACTCATTGAAATAGGCTTTCAGGAGCTGAATATAAACCGTATGGAAGGAAGATGTGATGCGCAGAATATAGCTTCTGAACGTGTGATGCAAAAGTTAAAAATGGTATATGAAGGTACATTGAGACAAAGTGTAAAAGTGAATAAAACGTATAGGGATGCTAAAGTGTATTCACTTTTAAAAGAAGAATATAATTACTTAAAAAACCGAGCTTAATCTCATTAAGCTCGGTTTCTCTTTTTTGCTTAAGAAAGAAATGGGATAGCGGTATATATGATACCCGTTCCACCATATTCTCCTGTGGCAAAGTATGAAAATGTAAAGAAACCTGTAAACGTAAAAATTACAATGAGAAAAAGTGCAAAGATAAATTTTAGCATGTAAGGTCCCCTCATCCAAAAATAACTTCATATATTATTATAGTATAAGGATATAAGGTTTCCAATCATTACCTGGTTAAAAATGAGAAGTCAGACATGTTTTGTATGTTGTCATGGCATGATTATTTGTAATAGATTTTGTATTTTTTGTAAATGTCATGTTGTGATGAACGTGTGCATATTCCCAGTCTTGTTCATTAAAATGGACATTGCGCGGAGGGAGAAGAGGGACGACATCAAATAGATTAACGAAGCGAAAGCTACTAGCTACTTGTAGTTTATAATAATTCCGAAAGGCGATATCTCCTACTTTTGGAGAGGCAAATGTGTAAAGACCGTACTGCGCAAATGCGGTGTTGATACGCGCATCGAGTATATGTAGTGTAGCGAGTGCACCGCCTAAGCTATGACCGGTTGCAAGAAGTTTTTTATGGGCTGGTAGTGATACGAGCATATCCATAATAGAATCTCGGCAAGACTCATAAATGGAAAGAAAGCCGTTATGGACATTTCCGCTATTTAAAGCATATGGGTATGGTTTTTGGTTAACGAGTGAATCAATAATCCAGTCTGTATCTGTTTGTGTACCGCGAAAAGCTACAATAATCGTATCCTCAGATTCTAGTATGAATCCGAACCATTCTGTCGTTTGAATGGTTTTTCCTTGAAAGCCTTGTACATATTGAAAACCATCCGGTATTTCAAAAATCCCATTTTGTTTATATTGTTCATATGTTAGCTCACAACAAGTAGCTAACAGTATGGCGGTATCTTTATCAAAGGATAAAGGAGTACGCATTAAGGGAGCCTCCTTAAGAAAAAGTATAATTTAATATATGCAGTGAGGAACTTGATTCATTCTTTTTGAAAAAAGGCTTGAACCTACAGTTACGTGAGGGAGTATGATTTTTGTAAACATATTGCTAGGAGGAGTGTAACATGAGCAAAAGAGAAGGCTATTCAATTGGTGAGTTTTCAAAGAGAACAGGCACATCAATACGGACGCTACAATATTACGATGAAATTGGACTACTTAAACCTGAAAAGAATGTTAGCTCTGGTCATCGTGTGTACAAAGGAAAAGATATATTAGAGCTACAGAAAATAGTGAGTCTTAAAGTATTAGGATATAGTTTAGAAGAAATATGCGTCATGCTGAAAATGCCAAGTTTGAATGTAAGTTTAAAAGAAACGTTGGAACAACAAAGAAAAGCCTTTGAAGAAAAAAGAAAACAAATTGAAGTTTCGATAAAGGCGCTTGAACGAACAATGGTATGTCTTGAGGAAGATGAAGAGTTGGGTAGTGACATATTAATGAGTTTAATTAACAGCATTCAAAAAGAAACTGAACAACGTTTATGGGTTGAAGAATATGTATCAAAAGAAACAGTTGATGGATTATATAATAAACCAGAAGAAGAGAGTCTGGCACTTGATAAAGAGTTTGTTCGTTTAGCAAAAGAAGTGAAAAGGTTATTTGGAAGACAAATTGATGATGTAGAAGTGCAAAAATTGGTTGATGAACATATGAAGGCAACTCTTAAGTATGTTGGTGAAGAGACAATGTATTCTCTAGGTAAATTAGAAAATGTAGAGGAACAATATAATAATATGATGCCATCTCCTTATACGGAAGAAGAAGAGGTGTGGCTTAATGAAGCGATGGAGTATTATATGATTCGAAATGGTTTATATAGTCCACCTAAATAAAAAGAGCCCTATAAGGGCCCTTTTTACTCTTTCCCATCTAATAAACGACCAAGTCCACCTAATACACTACCTTCACCGCTGCCTTGCGCTGCTGGGCTTGTCAGGCGTGCTGCTAAGCGGCTAAGTGTTAAGGACTGAATCCAAACTGTGCCAGGGCCTTCTAACGTTGCGAAGAATAAACCTTCGCCGCCAAATAGAGCTGTTTTTACCTTTCCAACGAACTCGACATCGTAGTTAACGTCTTTTGTCATGGCAACGAGACAACCTGTATCAATGCGAAGCTTTTCGCCAGGTTTTAATTCACGCTTATATACAGTTCCGCCTGCGTGCATGAAAGCAAGTCCATCACCTTCGAGTTTCTGCATGATGAAACCTTCACCGCCAAAGAAACCAGTTCCGATTTTTTTCGTAAACTCGATTCCGATAGAAACGCCTTTTGCTGCACAAAGAAACGCGTCTTTTTGACAAACTACTTTTCCTTGATATTCTGTTAAATCTACAGGAATAATTTTACCTGGATAAGGGGCAGCAAATGATACGTGGCGCTTGCCGTGACCTGTATTTGTAAATACAGTCATAAACATGCTTTCACCTGTAACGAGACGCTTACCAGCGCCCATTAATTTTCCGAATAAACCTCCAGATGGGCCAGAACCATCACCGAAGATTGTTTCCATTTCAATGTAATCTTCCATCATCATCATTGCGCCGGCTTCTGCGATTACGCTTTCTTCTGGATCTAACTCAATTTCAACAAACTGCATATCATCGCCGTATAACTTATACTCGATTTCATGTGCTCTCATTTTTTTCACCTCGTATGTAATAGATACTTATATTGTACAGAATTTAATAGGATTAGAATACTTTAGTTTTGTTAATTTTCAAATAAAGTGGGGCCATCCAAAACGGATTAGCAGCTCCCGCCAATCAAACTGTCCGCAAATGGCGGGATAAAATATGAATATGGAAATTCAACATTATATTAAAATTATAAAAAAATGGTGGAATGAAAGTGTTCTCATTTGACGTTTTGGATATAGCGTGATATAGTGAAATCACTATTGAGCTACATAATGTGGTACGGAAATAAAGCACGTTGAATTAAAGGCTGTAAGCTTGTTATACATTCATGTCCTTTATATCCACCTTTTCATGTGGATTCATAGTTTCATTTTTATTTAGGAGGTACATGACATGCAAACAGGTAAAGTTAAATGGTTCAACAGCGAAAAAGGTTTCGGTTTCATCGAAGTTGAAGGTGGAGACGATGTATTCGTTCACTTCTCAGCTATCCAAGGTGACGGATTCAAAACTTTAGAAGAAGGTCAAGAAGTTTCTTTCGAAATCGTTGAAGGTAACCGTGGACCACAAGCTGCTAACGTTACAAAAAACTAATTAGCTAGCGATAAAAAGCATTCCGATTTTCGGAATGCTTTTTTTTATCCCGCATTAACGGGCAGTAAGATCCCGATTGTTGAGGGCTAATAATCAGTGGGGGATGAACAAAACCCCGACTGATTAAAGTTTCACTTTATTCTTTGGAACTCGACTCATTTGAAGACAATTCGCCCTTAAACGTACGCTCTTCAAAGTCATCGAGCATTTGTTCATATTCTTCATGCTCTTCTGTAGCGAAAACTTGCGGATTTTTTCCATACATATCCGTACCAATAAAGTTTTCAAAATCCTCTACGTATCCTACATTTTCCTCACTATTTACGTACATGCCATTATAGTTTTTCGAATCTCGTCTTTCTAAATCAGACGGTGTTTCAGACGTTCCGTAATTGGCAACATCTTGCCACGCATCTTCTGCATCGTACTCAACAGAACGATCTTCATCATGTTTATGGAAAGAGGGAGACAATACTTCTTCTTCAACTGGTCGTGTATTCATATCTAACTTATTTGTCGTGTGCTCGATGCATGTTGTAGCAGTCGGCATTGCTTCTAATCTTTCAAATGGAATGTCTTCACCAGACACTTCGCAAATGCCGTACGTACCCGCTTCTATTTTTTGTAGGGCATGTTTCGTATCCTCTAGCTGTTTATGCCAAAGTTCAATAAGTCCGAAGTCTTTTTCGCGTTCATATAGCTCTGTTGCCATATCAGCTGGATGGTTATCGTAGCTAGATAATTCGCCAACGGAATCGCGTTCAGATGCACGATCTTCATTTTCATGTGTTTGTATCGTTTGTTCTAGTTCTTGCTTTTGCTTTTCTAAAACGGATTTAAATTGATTTATTTGTTGGGGAGTTAACATAGTCGTCCACCTTCCTACAATTCAGTTTCTTTACATAGTATGAGCGTTGCGAGTAGGAATTATGAGCTGAAATTGGTATATGAAAAAGGAGCCGTGTTAGCAGCTCCTTTTAAAGGAAATATCCAAGTAATAATCCGATTCCCATTAAGAGACCGAAGATTGTATTTGTTTTTGCTGTTGCAATCATTGCAGGTACCATTTCCATTGGCATGCTTTTGCCGATAAAGCCTTTCGTCGCTTTAAATGCTTTCGGTGCACTTAAAAATACGATAAGCATCCATGGTGATACGATGCCCACGATAATTAAAGCAATTGTCCAAATGTAGGAAACGATGAACATAGAAGCAAGTACACCAACGGCTCTTTCACGTCCAACGAGAATGGCTAATGTCTTACGACCGTTTTCTTTATCGCCATCTAAGTCACGGATATTGTTAGCAAGTAAGATGGCACCAATTAAAATGGAGCTTGGAATAGATAATAAAATGACTTCTGATGTTACAGTTCCAGTTTGAATAAAGAATGAAATCCCAATAATGATAACACCCATAAATAATCCGGCTGTTAGCTCTCCAAATGGTGTATAGGCAATGGGAAGTGGGCCACCCGTATAAAGGTAAGCAACGGCCATACAAACAAGACCGATTGCAGCAAGCCACCAGCTAGAATTCATACAAATATAAACACCTAATAGTATTGCGATGCCGAAAAATCCAAATGCTAAGTTAAGCACTGTTTTTGGCTGAATGCCATCGCGAACGATAGCGCCGCCGATACCAACTGAACCTTCGTGATCAAGTCCTCTTTTATAATCAAAGTATTCATTAAACATGTTTGTTGCTGCCTGAATGAGAAGACAAGCAAGAAGCATTATAAGGAAAAGAGGGAGATGTATTTGATTTATACCTCCGACCTGCATTGCATAGGCTGTTCCGATGAAAACAGGAACGAAAGCTGCGGTTAATGTATGGGGACGTAGTAAACTCCACCAAATGCGCCAGCCTGTTTGCTTGCTTGGCTTTGGCGCCGTAGGAGAGGAATTCGTTTCGACGTTCATTTCCATGTTGAATCCTCCTTTGGTCACATATTGTACACAACTAAGTGTAGAAAAAGCATCATTTAGTGTCAACGTTTATTTTCTAGGAAGAGAAGGTGAATTTCTCAGAAATGCTAAACGTTGACAGGCCTTTCGTTTGAGGTGTATCTTAAAATCAAGCGTAATTATGACTATTTTTCGCCCATAGGGGGGAGACAATTGTGATTCAAACGAAACAAAAAGGCTTGCAAGAAGTTCTGAGTGCAGCCATTAAGCATGCAACTGATGAAAAAATATTGGTTAGTTTTGTAAAAAAAATAGACTGGATGGATCCCCTTCTGTTTTATGCAGCAGGAAAAAGGATTGCATTCGAAAATAGATGTTATTTTGCAGACCCAGCTCAGCATGTAATATTTGCTGGAATTGGTTCTGTTTTCACTATAGCAACTGCTTCTCACAAACGCTTTCAAACTGCCCGTGACGAGTGGGATAAAGTAAAAGAGAAAGCATTTGTACAAAGAGAGAGATACGAGTTTGGAACAGGTCCGCTTTTATTTGGTGGATTTTCATTTGACCAAGAAAAAGAGAAAACGGACTTATGGAAAGAATTTGAGGATACGACATTTTCACTACCAGCATTTTTATTAACTGTAAAAAATGAAAAAGCATGGTTAACGATGAATACATTCGTTTCAGCAACCGATTGTGCAGAAACTCTTTATAACGAAATTGTTTCTTTAGAAGAGAAAATTTTCGGGGAGAGTAAATGTGCACTAGAAGGATCGAAATTAACAGTTACTTCTAAAGTAGAAGTGGATCCGAAAGGCTGGATGAAGGCCATTGAGAAAGTGCAAGATGAAATGAAGCAGGGGAACGTGCAGAAGGTTGTATTAGCGAGGGAGTTAAAAGTAGAGATGGATCATCATATTGATTCTGCTCTCGTTTTAGAAGCACTCCGCATTGGGCAACCGGATTGTTACGTATTTTCTTTTGATTATAAAGGAGCATGCTTCTTAGGAGCGACGCCAGAGAGGTTAATTCGCAAAGAAGATGAGAAGTTTACTTCGATGTGTCTTGCGGGTTCAACTGGTCATGGTCAATCTATAGAAGAAAGTAAGCGAAATAGTAATGCGCTTCTTCATGATGAAAAGAATTTAGCTGAACATGGTTATGTTGTGAACATGATCAGGTCTGTATTAAATGAGCACTGCGAATCTGTTAATATTCCGGAAAGTCCGGGCTTATTAACAACGAAAAACTTAATTCATTTATATACGCCTGTAGAGGCAAAAGGCGATGCGAGTCTTTTAACAATGGTAGAAGAATTACATCCAACACCAGCTCTTGGCGGGACACCTCGTTTGGAAGCGATGAAACTGATTCGTGATGTTGAATTGTTAGACAGAGGATTATATGGTGCACCGATTGGCTGGATAGATGATGAAGGAAATGGTGAGTTTGCGGTTGCACTTCGCTGCGGATTATTAAATGGCGAGAAAGCATCCTTATTTGCCGGTTGCGGGATTGTAATTGATTCAGTACCACAACTTGAATATGAAGAAACAAGTTTGAAGTTTAGACCGATGCTTGGTGCTTTGGAGGAATTAATGAAATGAACAATCATATAGAAGCATTATCATATTATTTAGGCGCGTTCGTGGATGAACTGACGCGTCTAAATGTATGTGATGTTGTCATTAGTCCAGGCTCACGGTCAACGCCGATTGCTCTACTAATGGAACAACATGAAGGAATGAACACATATTTACATGTAGATGAAAGATCTGCAGGATTTTTTGCGCTCGGTATTGCAAAGGCGAAAAAACGTCCGGTTGCATTATTATGTACGTCAGGAACAGCAGCAGCGAACTATTATCCAGCTGTATGTGAAGCTTTTCATTCACGAGTGCCGCTTATCGTCTTAACGGCAGATAGACCGCATGAATTAAGAGATGTTGGTGCACCACAAGCGATGAATCAAATTAATTTATATGGTACGTTTGTGAAGCAATTTACAGAGATGGCACTTCCAGAAGCGAGTGAAGCGATGTATCATTACGCTCGCATGACGACGCAGCGCATGATAGCAAGCGCGCTTTTAGCACCGCAAGGACCTGTTCATCTTAATTTTCCAGTTCGCGAACCGCTTATCCCGGATTTCTCATTAGAAAGTTTATGGGATAAAGGACGCGGAGAATATACAGGAGTAGTTCAGCAAGGGAACGTGACGATGCCGAGTGAATATGTAGATTCTCTTGTAGGGCGCCTTTCACATATGGAAAAGGGGCTTATTATTTGTGGAGATGATAGTCATTTAGAGATCGCAACGTTTGCAACGCAATTAGCTGAAAAAACAGGATATCCAATATTAGCGGATCCACTTTCTAACATTCGTAGCGGACACCACGATAAAACGATGGTAATTGACTGTTACGATACATTTTTACGAAATGAGCTGTTAAAAGAAACGTGGAAGCCAGAAGTTATGATTCGTTTTGGTGGTATGCCTGTTTCAAAAGCATTAACGCAGTTCATCAAAAAACAGACGAAAGCTGTTCATATCGTTGTTGACGAATCAGGACAATGGAGAGATCCAGCTCTCGTTGCGACAGAAGTTGTTCAGGCAAATGATATTGCATTTTGCAGTGCATTAATAGAAAAAATGCTAGTTATGAAAAAGAATGATTGGTTCGGAATGTGGCAACATATAAACGAAAAAACGAAGGAAACGCTTCGTGAAATGGAAACATATGAAACTGCATTTGAAGGAAAAGTCATTACAGATATTGTCCGCGTATTACCAGAAGGAGCAACGTTATTTGCGAGTAATAGTATGCCAATTCGTGATACAGATTCATTCTTCTTCACATCAGATAAAAATATTCAAGTGATGGCAAACCGCGGTGTGAATGGGATTGATGGCATCGTTTCAACAGCTTTAGGAGCGAGCATGATTTGCGATCCGCTCGTATTAGTAATCGGTGACTTATCATTCTATCACGATTTAAATGGACTATTAGCCGCAAAATTACATGAATTAAATATAACAATTGTCGTTGTAAATAATGATGGTGGCGGTATCTTCTCATTCTTACCACAGTATGAGAAAAAGGAACACTTCGAATCATTATTTGGTACTCCAATTGGGCTTGACTATGAGCATGTTGTTAAAATGTACGGTGGTTCATTTAGCCGTGTAAATGGTTGGGAGCAATTCCGAGAAGAGGTACAAAAAGGAACGACGACAAAAGGTTTACACGTTGTAGAAATTTGTACGAACCGCGATGAAAACTTAACATTGCACCGTAAATTATGGGCAAAAACGCAGGACGTAATTACTACATCCTTGCAAGGTGAATCAAAATGAACGTAACGCTGCAAGGTGTATCGTATGAATATGAAGTTGTCGGAAACGGGGAACCACTCCTACTTCTTCATGGTTTTACGGGAACTATGGAAACGTGGCGTTCCTTCATTCCTTCTTGGAGCGAGCAGTTTCAAGTCATTTTAGTAGACATTGTTGGGCACGGAAAAACGGAAAGTCCTGAAGATGTGACGCATTACGATATTCGAAATGTAGCATTGCAAATGAAAGAACTACTAGATTATCTTCATATTGAAAAAGCACATATACTTGGCTATTCAATGGGCGGTAGACTGGCGATTACGATGGCGTGTCTATATCCAGAATATGTACATTCTCTTTTAGTAGAAAATTGTACAGCTGGGCTTGAAAGTGAAGAGGATAGAAAAGAACGTCGTGAAAAAGATGAGCGACTTGCCGATAAAATTGAGCGAGAAGGCATCGGAAATTTTGTATCGATGTGGGAAAATATTCCGCTATTTGAAACGCAAAAAAGTTTAGAACAAAACGTACAAGAAGCGGTGCGAAAAGAACGACTTGCTAACAATACAAAAGGACTTGCAAATAGCTTGCGTGGCATGGGAACAGGGGCTCAGCCTTCATGGTGGGACGAGCTGCAAAACTTAAAAATGCCTGTTCTTTTAATGAACGGGGAGCATGATAAAAAGTTCTTTCGCATATTAAAAAACATCGAAAAATGCGTCTCTGACGCGAAATTTGTCAAAATTGATGGTGCTGGCCATGCAATTCATGTGGAACAACCGGAAAAGTTTGATACAATAGTAAAGGGATTTCTAAAAACTATGCAGTGATGCTTTTTCATCTAAGAAGGAAGCTACACTTATAGATGAGATCAGAAATATACAAGGAGGTAGTTGTAATGGCTATTGAATGGGTAAAAGAAGGCAATTACGAAGATATTATTTATTCAACATACAATGGTATCGCAAAGATTTCGATTAACCGCCCTGAAGTACATAACGCATTCCGTCCAAAAACGGTAATGGAGTTAATCGATGCATTTGCACAAGCTCGTGATGATGCAAATGTTGGCGTTATCATTTTAACAGGTGAAGGTGGACGTGCATTCTGTTCTGGCGGCGACCAAAAAGTTCGCGGCCATGGTGGATATGTAGGTGACGACCAAATCCCACGTTTAAATGTATTAGACTTACAACGTCTAATTCGCGCAATTCCTAAACCAGTTATCGCAATGGTAGCAGGTTATGCAATCGGTGGTGGACACGTACTTCATATCGTATGTGACTTAACAATCGCTGCAGACAACGCTGTATTCGGACAAACAGGTCCTAAAGTAGGAAGCTTTGACGGTGGATACGGAGCTGGTTACTTAGCTCGTATGGTAGGCCACAAGAAAGCTCGCGAAATTTGGTACCTATGCCGTCAATACAGTGCTGGGGAAGCGCTTGATATGGGCTTAGTAAACACAGTAGTACCATTAGAACAACTTGAAGCAGAAACAGTACAATGGGCACAAGAAATCTTAGCAAACAGCCCAATGGCACTTCGTTTCCTAAAAGCTGCGTTCAACGCAGACACAGACGGTCTAGCTGGTATTCAACAACTAGCTGGAGATGCAACGTTATTGTACTACACAACTGACGAAGCAAAAGAAGGTCGCGACGCGTTCAAAGAAAAACGCAGTCCGGACTTCGGTCAATTCCCTCGTTTCCCGTGATCAAATCAAAAGCGGAGCCGACTGCTTAGCCCCGTTGGCTAAGGTTCTTTCGCACAGAAAGTGTTTTTTACTTTCTCGTGCGGAAGGTTCTTAGACGGAAGGGGCTAGCCGCTGTAGCTGGATGTGACAAACCGGAAACAAAACAACTAAGAGACTTGATGTCATATCAAGTCTCTTTCTTTCATGAAAGGAGAATGTATGATGGAGACGATGCCAAATTGGTTAAAGCAACGTGCATTTTTAACACCAGATCGCACTGCAATTGAAATAGAGGAAGAGAAAGTTACTTTTATGCAGCTGCATGAAAAAGTAGTATCTGTTTGTGA
Organism: Bacillus paramycoides; assembly: GCF_038971285.1. Classification (NCBI taxonomy): domain Bacteria; kingdom Bacillati; phylum Bacillota; class Bacilli; order Caryophanales; family Bacillaceae; genus Bacillus; species Bacillus paramycoides. The sequence goes on along the minus strand of NZ_CP152427.1, from coordinate 4,677,479 downwards.
ACACCTTACGCATGTAGGAGTGAAGCGTGGGCAAAAGGTGGCTGTTCTGATGAAAAATGGTATGGAGATGATTACAGTTATTCACGCCCTATCTTACGTAGGTGCAGTAGCTGTACTTTTAAATACGCGTCTTTCAAGAGAAGAGCTACTTTGGCAAATGGATGATGCTGAAGTTGTTTGTTTAGTGACGGATCAAGATTTTGAGGCTAAAGATATTCCTGTATATTCATTCGCTGAAATAATGAATGGACCGAAGGCGGAAGCCTCTATACAAGAAGAATTTTCTTTAGAAGAAGCGATGACAATTATTTATACGTCGGGGACGACTGGGAAACCGAAAGGCGTTATTTTAACGTACGGCAATCACTGGGCAAGTGCGGTTGGCTCTTCGCTTAACTTAGGGCTTCGTGATGATGATTGTTGGTTAGCGTGTATACCGATGTTCCATGTTGGCGGGTTATCTCTTCTAATGAAAAATATTATGTACGGCATGCGCATTTTACTCGTTCCGAAATATGATGCTAATTTTATTCATAAAGCACTTCAAACGAGAGGCGTAACGATTATTTCTGTCGTTTCTAAAATGTTAACAGATTTATTAGAGAGACTTGGAGAAGAAACATACCCATCTTCTTTACGATGCATGCTACTTGGCGGAGGACCAGCGCCGAAACCGTTGCTTGAAACATGTGTAGAAAAAGGAATTCCTGTGTATCAAACATACGGTATGACAGAAACGTCGTCGCAAATTTGTACGTTATCCGCGGATTACATGTTAACGAAAGTAGGATCAGCCGGGAAACCACTATTTCAGTGCCAACTACGTATTGAAAAAGATGGTGTAGTAGTGTCGCCGTTTGCGGAAGGCGAGATCGTAGTAAAAGGACCAAACGTAACAGGCGGTTATTTTAACCGCGAAGATGCGACGCGCGAAACAATTCAAAACGGATGGCTTCATACTGGTGACCTCGGTTATTTAGACGAAGAAGGATTTTTATACGTATTAGATCGACGCAGTGATTTAATTATTTCTGGCGGAGAGAATATATATCCGGCTCAAATTGAAGAAGTGTTGCTTTCTCATCCGAGGGTTGCGGAAGCAGGTGTGGTCGGGATGACTGACGATAAATGGGGACAAGTACCCGCTGCTTTTGTTGTAAAAAATGGAGAAGTAACAGAAGAAGAAATTCTTCATTTTTGCGAGGAGAAATTAGCGAAATATAAAGTGCCGAAAAAAGCATGTTTCTTAGAGGAAATGCCACGAAACGCTTCGAAAAAATTGTTAAGACGAGAGCTAAGACAATTAGTGGAGGAGATGTAGGTGGAAATAAAAAAAGCGACGCTTCATATAACGGAAATGCCACTCGTAATCCCGTTTGCTGCAAGCTACGGGACGTATGAAAAGCGTGAAAGTATCGTCATTGAATTAGAAGATACGGACGGATACTTTGGATTTGGCGAAGTCATTGCGTTTTCTGAACCGTGGTACACGGAAGAAACAGTGAAGACAGCGCTACATGTACTTCAAGATTTTTTATTACCGGATTTATTAAAGGTGGAGATTTCTCATCCGAATGAAGTACCTGGTTTGTTCCAACATATAAAGAGAAACCGAATGGCAAAGGCCGGAATTGAAGGAGCTGTTTGGGATTTATATGCGAAGCGACAAAAGAAGTCATTAGCGACATTGCTTGGCGGAACTAGGACTGAAATTGAAGTTGGTGTTGTGATTGGTATCAATACAATACCGGTTATGTTAAAACAAATCGAGAAGTATGCAGAAGAAGGATACGAGCGTTTTAAAGTGAAAATAAAACCAGAGCATGACTACGAGTTATTGAAAGAGATTCGTAAAGAGTTTCCGCATATCCCGTTAATGGCTGATGCAAATTCAGCCTATACATTAGCGGATACAGAGAAATTGAAACGATTAGATGAATTTCAATTAATGATGATTGAACAACCACTAGCGGACTACGATTTTCTCGATCATGCACAGTTGCAAAAGGAAATTGAAACGCCCATTTGTTTAGATGAAAGCATCCATAGTTTAGAAGACGCTCGCGTTGCGATTACGCTTGGCAGTTGCCGCATCGTTAATATTAAACCAGGGCGAGTGGGCGGATTAACAGAATCGGTTCAAATCCATAATTATTGCATGGAGCATAATATTCCTGTTTGGTGCGGCGGTATGGTAGAGATGGGGATTTCACGAGCGCAAAATGTTGCGCTTGCTTCACTGCCGAACTTTACGATTCCAGGTGATATATCTGCCTCTAGTAGGCACTGGGAGAGGGATATTATTTGGCCGGAAGTGATGCTTGAGAGCGGGAAAGTGATGGTGCCGCAAAGTGTTGAAGCTGAGTATGAAGTAGACCGCGGAAGGTTGGCGGAGATTACGAAGCAGCGGATTGCTTTGGAGCGGTAAGTGGAGTCTTTAAAATAGCGAGAGGGTTTTGTCGTTAATTGTCGGTAAGTCGATATATTTCAATAATCGCCGATATAATTCGAGTTACGATCGATATAATTGAGAAATCGCCGATATATTTTAAGTTATGGTCGATATATTTGGAAAATCGCTGATATAATTTTATTTACAAAGGTTACTCTAACGGGTAACCTTTTCGTATTGTACAAATTGGATAGACTAGTTTACAATCGAGCGTATAAAAGGGGGAGTAAAATGAAGCGCATTTCAATTTTAATAGCGGATGATGAGGCAGAAATTGCTGATTTAATTGAGATACATTTAGAAAAAGAAGGGTACCACGTCGTGAAGGCAGCGGATGGAGAAGAAGCTATGCATATTATTGAAACACAGCCAATCGACTTAGTGGTTTTAGATATTATGATGCCAAAAATGGATGGGTATGAGGTGACGCGCCAAATTCGAGCGAAGCATCATATGCCAATCATTTTCTTGAGTGCGAAAACTTCGGACTTTGATAAGGTGACAGGTCTTGTATTAGGTGCAGATGATTATATGACGAAACCTTTTACGCCGATTGAATTAGTTGCGCGTGTAAATGCACAATTACGCCGATTTCTTACATTAAATCAGCCGAAAGTAGCGGAGAATAAATCTGCTTTAGAGGTAGGCGGAGTTATTATTGATCCTGAGCGAAGAACAGTGAACGTGTACGGAGAGCAAATTGAGTTAACACCGAAAGAGTTTGATATTTTATATTTATTAGCGAGTCATCCGAAGAAAGTGTATAATGTGGAAAATATTTTTCAGCAAGTATGGGCAGATGATTATTATGAAGGTGGAAATACAGTTATGGTACATATTCGTACGTTGCGGAAAAAGCTTGGGGAAGATAAAAGAAAAGATAAGCTAATAAAAACAGTGTGGGGAGTAGGGTATACTTTCAATGGATAACATGATGAAAAGCTTTCGATTTAAAATGATTGCCTTATTTGCGTTAAGTATGGTGCTCGCTGCAACTGTAACTTATATAATTTATAAAGGATTGCAGTTGTATTATAAAACGATGGTTCGCTATGAACAGCCTTTAGCACAATTTAGGTCAATCGTAAGGGAATTTGGAGACATTAACTTCTTTTTAATTTTCTTTATCCCGTTATCTATTATCTTTTTCTTCTTTTTGACAAAACCGTATTTAAAGTATTTTAGTGAGATTTCTAACGGGATTCACCATCTTGCGAACGGTAACTTTACGAATAGAGTTCAAGTTTCATCAAATGATGAGTTTGGAGAAATCGCGCGTGAAATAAATGTTGCGAGTGAAAAGTTAAAAGAGGCGGTGGAAAGAGGGGACTTTGCTGAAAGTAGTAAAGACCAGCTTGTTGTGAATTTAGCTCATGATTTAAGGACACCATTAACATCCGTGTTAGGGTATTTAGATTTAATTCTTAAAGATGAGAATTTAACAAAAGAACAAATTAAACACTTTTCCACGATTGCTTTTACGAAATCCGAGAGGCTTGAAAGCTTAATTGATGAATTATTTGAAATTACACGTATGAACTATGGCATGTTACAACTAAATAAAAAGCCGATTGATATAAGTGAGCTGCTTATACAGCTAGATGAGGAATTATATCCACTATTAGAGAAACATCATTTAGAAGCTAGATTGAATATTGATCCGCATTTACCGATTAACGGTGATGGAAAATTGTTAGCTAGAGTATTTGAAAACTTGTTAACAAATGCCGTTCGATACGGATATGATGGGCAATTTGTTGATTTGAATGGGTATATCGATAATGGAGAAGTTGTCATACAAGTTATGAATTACGGAGATAGCATTCCAGAAGAAGACCTACCGTATCTGTTTGATATGTTTTATACAGGTGATAAAGCGAGGTCAGAGAACCGTGGCGGGACAGGCCTTGGGCTATTTATTGCGAAAAATATTGTTGAACAGCATAACGGTACGATTTCTGCTGAAAGTAATGTAGTTAGAACAATATTTGAAGTGCGATTGCCAAAAGACGAGAATTTAACAATTTAATAAAAATTTAAACTTTACCCCACTTTTTATTTTAATAGTTTTTTCTATTCTATACGTAAGTTACGTTAAGGAGGAACTAGAAATGAAAAAGTGGGTATTTATTTCTCTTTTTATCGCATGCACAATCTGTGTAGGCTTATATATATCACCGTTATTTCAAAAAGAAATTGATGTGAAAATCGGCGAGGAAAATAGTGCAATAAAGAATGCAAATATGGAAAAGGTAGAGATTACAAAAGAAGAAATTTATAAAGGGGATCTATTATTAGTTAACAAAGATTACCCAGTAAAAAAAGATAGCATTAGGTCTGATATTATAAATGTAAATCATAATAGTGAGTTAGTGAGAGGTTACGTAATATTTGATAGAAATCTTCGTTTATCAAAGGATGTTGTAAAAAAGTTTTTGGACGTTGTCGATGCGGCTGGAAAAGATGGCGTACAACATTTCTTAATGAATAGCGGGTATAGAGATTTTAAAGAACAAAGTAAATTATATAAAGACATGGGATCTGATTATGCACTCCCAGCAGGATATAGTGAACATAATTTAGGGTTATCACTGGACGTTGGATCAACGCAAAAGAAAATGGAAAAAGCGCCTGAAGGAAAATGGATTGAAGAGAACGTATGGAAGCACGGATTTGTTTTACGTTATCCGAAAAATAAAAGTAATATTACAGGCATTCAATATGAGCCGTGGCACATTCGTTATGTCGGCTTACCTCATAGTGCGATTATGCAAAAAAAGAAAATGACATTAGAGGAATACTTAGACTTCTTGAAAGAGAAAAAAGAAATCACAACGGATGTGGAAGGTAAGAAATATACGGTTTCTTATTATAAAGTGTCCGGGAACAGGAAAGTGAATGTTCCGGTGAATAAGCAGTATGAAATTTCGGGGAATAATATGGATGGAGTTATTGTGACGGTTCAGGAATAGAAAAAGAGGTTGTTCCGCTTTGGAGCAACCTTTTCGTATATAAGAAAGGGATTGGCATTTTTTGTCGGTAAATCGATATTCCTTGTCGAATTGTTGATATATTTTGAGTTACGATAGATATAATTGAAAAATCGTTGATATATTGTAAGTTATGATAGATATATTCGAAAAATCGTTGATATAATTTCCTGAACTATTAGCATTTTGAGGAGTATCTTTTATTTTACTTTTAAACATTATAACGTTATATTTACTTCTCCCTTTTTTTGTGTTACGCTAAACGTGTGAAAGACATATAAAATGAAACTTTAATGTAAGCGTATTCTTATGGCTTCTTATAGAAAAGGGTGGAAGTACAATGACAGAACGATTCGTACTACGTAATGTGAAACGTGTGAACGGGGAAGAGATTGACATTGTAATTGAAAATAATAAAATCGCACAGGTGACGAAAGCTGGTGCTGGCGAGGGTGGAAAGGTTCTTGATTACTCGGGTACTTACGTATCGAGTGGTTGGATTGATTTGCACGTTCATGCTTTTCCAGAGTTTGATCCGTATGGCGATGAGGTGGATGAAATTGGCATTAAGCAAGGGGTAACGACAATTGTTGATGCGGGCAGCTGCGGAGCTGATCACATTGCAGATTTAGTAAAAAGTAGAGAGCAGGCAAAAACGAATTTATTTGCCTTTTTAAATATTTCTCGCATCGGTTTGAAACGAATTGATGAACTATCCAATATGGAATGGATTGATAAAGAGAAAGTGATAGAAGCAGTAGAAAAGTATAAAGATGTAATTGTTGGGTTAAAGGCGAGAATGAGTAAAAGTGTCGTTTGTGATAGTGGAATTGAGCCGCTTCATGTTGCACGCTCGTTATCTCGTGAAACATCATTGCCGATTATGGTACATATCGGTTCAGCACCTCCTCGCATTGAGGAAGTTGTACCTCTTTTAGAAAAAGATGATGTGATTACACATTACTTAAACGGGAAAGAAAATAATTTATTTAATGAAGAAGGCAAACCGCTACCTGTATTACTAGATGCAGTGAAGCGCGGTGTTCATTTAGATGTTGGTCATGGCAATGCTAGTTTTTCTTTTAAAGTAGCAGAAGCGGCGAAGCTTCACGATATTGCTTTTAATACAATTAGTACAGATATTTACCGAAAGAATCGTATACACGGTCCCGTGTATAGTATGGCTCACGTTCTTTCGAAATTCCTTTACTTAGGATATCCGCTAGAAGAGGTAATTGATGCGGTAACGAAACATGCGGCAGAGTGGCTGAAAAAACCAGAGCTTGGCCGTATTCAAGAAGGCGATATTGCAAACTTAACTTTATTTACGGTGAAAGATGAACCGATTACGTTAATTGATTCAGAAGGAGATCAGCGCGTTGCTGAAAGAAGAATTGATACGAAAGGGGTTGTAATCAATGGGTCATTCATTGAATGCTAAGTACGGATTAAAAAGAGTAATTAATGCGAGCGGTAGAATGAGTATTTTAGGTGTATCCGCTCCGACAGATACAGTTATGGATGTAATGAAGCATGGTGGACAAAATTATGTGGAAATTGCTGATTTAGTAGATAAAGCAGGAGACCATATTGCGAGAATTCTAGATTCAGAGGCAGCGGTCGTTGTGAACTCAGCATCGAGCGGAATTGCGCTTTCTATCGCTGGTATCGTTACAGAAGGAAATCGTCGTAAAAGTGAAAGACTTCATCAAGAGGTCATCGCGAAAAACGAAGTGATTATGTTAAAAGGTCATAACGTTCAATACGGTGCTCCAGTTGAAACGATGATTTATTTAGGCGGAGGTAAGCTCGTTGAAGTTGGCTATGCAAATGAAGGGAAAACAGAACATATTGAAGATGCGATTGGTGAAAATACAGCGGCGATTCTTTATGTGAAATCCCATCATGCCGTGCAAAAAAATATGATTTCTGTTGAAGAAGCATGGGAAGTAGCGCAGCGAAATAACGTACCACTGATCGTAGATGCGGCAGCTGAAGAAGAAATTCAAAAATATGTGAAGTATTCAGACCTTGCCATTTATAGCGGTTCAAAGGCGATTGAAGGACCTACTTCTGGTATTGTTGGCGGTAAACGAAAATATATTGAGTGGCTGAAAGTGCAATTACATTGCATCGGAAGAAGTATGAAAGTTGGGAAAGAAACAACATTTGGCTTACTTCAAGCGCTTGATGAGTACGGAGTAAAAGAAGATAAGAGTGAGCAAGAAAAAGAGTTGTTACAAGTACTTATGCCGCTAAAAGAATTAAACGGTGTAAATGTAATGATCGTGCAAGATGAAGCGGGAAGAGCAATCTTTAGAGCTCGTATTCATATTAACGAGAATGAATTAAATAAATCAGCAAAAGATGTTGTGACTGCATTACGCGAAGGGGAAATCGCAATTTACACACGTGATTACGGAGTAAGACAAGGATTCTTTGATATCGATCCACGTCCACTTCAAGGTGATGATATACATGTGATTGAAGAAAAATTGAGAGAAATTGTAGGGGGAAACTAAAATGACAAACATTCAAAAACGTTTTTATAAAGGCCGCGTAGCATTAAATGTATTAGCAAACAATATAGAAAATGCAAAAGATATTTTTGAAGCAGCAGAAGGTTATGTAGTAGTAGGTGTGTTATCAAAAGACTACCCAACAGTAGAAGAAGCAGTGACAGCGATGAAAGCATACGGAAAAGAAATTGATGACGCTGTATCAATTGGACTAGGCGCAGGAGATAATCGCCAAGCAGCAGTTGTAGCTGAAATTGCGAAGCATTATCCTGGTAGCCATATTAACCAAGTGTTCCCTTCAGTTGGAGCGACACGTGCAAATCTTGGTGGGAAAGATAGCTGGATTAATAGTTTAGTATCACCAACAGGAAAAGTAGGGTACGTAAATATTTCTACTGGTCCAATTAGTGCAGCTGGGGAAGAAAAAGCAATCGTTCCAATTAAAACAGCCATCGCACTTGTACGTGATATGGGCGGAAATTCATTGAAGTACTTCCCAATGAAAGGGCTAGCTCACGAAGAAGAATATCGTGCAGTCGCGAAAGCTTGTGCGGAAGAAGGATTCGCATTAGAGCCAACAGGCGGAATTGATAAAGAAAACTTTGAAACAATTTTACGTATTGCGCTTGAAGCAAATGTAGAGCAAGTTATTCCGCACGTGTACTCTTCTATTATTGATAAAGAAACTGGCAATACGAAAACAGAAGATGTTCGCGAATTATTAGCAGTCGTGAAGAAGTTAGTTGATCAATATGCGTAAGAAAATTGCAGCATTCGGTGAAGTAATGATGCGCCTGCAAGTACCAGGATATGAATTGTTATCTCAAGCAAATACGTTAAATTATTCGTTTTCTGGTACAGGTGTGAATGTTGCAGCGGCGCTTTCTCATCTAGGGCATGAAGGTTTTCTTATTTCAACTTTACCGGAAAACTCAGTTGGAGATGCTGCGATATCATATATTCAAAAATTAGGCATTCAGTCACCGTTTATTTCAAGAGCTGGCAAATATGTCGGCATGTACTTTTTAGAAAATGGATTTGGAGCACGTGCAAGCCGCGTTACATATTCGAATCGATTAGAAAGTAGCTTCAATACGGCATGTGAAGAAATGTATCAATTTGAAGAAATCGCAAAGGAAATTGATATCGTTCATTTTTGCGGGATTACACTTGCAATGAATGATACTGTGCGCCATCATATGAAATCTTTAGCGAAAGCTGTTAAAGAAAACGGAGGCACTGTCGTTTTTGATTGCAATTATCGTCCATCACTTTGGGGAGAAGACGGATATGAACAGGCGAAACCGCATTATGAAGAAATGCTGGCTCTTGCTGATATCGTTATGATGAACGAAAAAGATGCGATGTTTGTTTTAGGAATGAAAACAGAAGAAATGGAGCGAGAGGCACAACTTGTTAATCTTATTCCAAAGGTAGCTGAAACGTATAGTATCGCTACAATCGCTGGTACACATCGCTCTATTAATAGCGATAATACACACTCGCTTCGCGGATTTATATGTAAAGATGGTGCGTTCACTTTTGCAAAAACACTTACGTTTTCTGTATATGATAGAATAGGTGCTGGAGATGCTTATACGAGCGGGATTATTCATGGCGAGATAGAAGAGTTTGCACCAGAGAAAGCTGTTTCATTTGCGGCAGCAGCTGGAATGCTTGCACATACAATCGTCGGTGATACGCCAATGTCATCAGAGAAGGATATACTTCGGGCAATGACGGCATCAGTAGGTGATGTAGAAAGGTAGTGGGTGTAACGGTGAACGTAACGAGAAAAAAAGGACCATTATATTTACAAATAAAAAACATTATTCGTGATCGAATATTACATGGTGTATATGCAATTCATACAAATATTCCTTCCGAACCACAGTTAGAAGAAGAGTTCAAAGTGAGTAAAATTACAGTACGAAATGCGATTAAAGAACTCGCTCAAGAAGGATATTTGGAAAAGAAAAGCGGTAAAGGAACGAAAGTCATCCGTAACACTTCTGCGACAAAGTTGTCAAAGGGTAAGAAATTTACTGAAGTGTTAGTGGAAGAAGGCTATAAAGTACAGAAGAAATTGCTAAAAGCAGAAATTGTTCAGAATGAAGAAGGAACAGTGCCATTTCGATTATTTGGTAAAGAGAGTTTTCGTATTGAACGTTTATATACGTTAAATGATGCACCGTATATTCATTATACGCACTATTTCTCAGCGAAAATGGCAAGTACAGATTTATCGGATTTTGATTTACAATCGCTTTACGATTTAGTCGAGGACCGAGGTATACATTTAGAAAACTTCAGAGATGAATTTGCTGTTGGACTTGCGCCTAGTTTCGTTGCAGAAGCGTTAGGTGAAAAAGAGGGGACAGCGCTATTAAAACGTATGCGTTATTCTTACGATGAAGTTGGCGAAGTAATTGAATATAGCGAAGGCTACTACAATACAGAAATGCAGCATTATGTAGTGAATTATGACGTATAAAAAAGAGGGGATTTTCCCTCTTTTTTTATAAAGTAAGGGGAATGAGAGATGGATATATACTTATTAATCGTCACGTTACTTGCAATTGCAATTGTCATTTTAGGGGTATCATGGTGGAAATAGCATGCATTTATTAGTTTAACAGTTGCGAGTTTATTTTTAGCTATTATGTCTGGATTGAATTTAACGAAAATAGTGACTGCCTATGAATCTGGTGTTGGTAGTGTACTAGGGCATTTAGTTGGTATTTTAGCTCTCGGTACAATTTTAGGAAAAATGATGTCCGATTCAGGGGCCGGCATGCAAGTGGCAGATTTCTTTATTCGATTTTTTGGTGTGAAGAAACTACCGTGGGCTATGTTATTTGCAGGATTTGTTATAGGGATTCCGGTATTTTTTGAAGTGGGGATTGTCATTTTATTACCACTCGTTATTTCCATTCGAAAAACGACGAAGCAAAATATATTATTAATTGCGTTACCTGTTATTGCGGGATTATCTATCGTACATGGGCTCGTGCCACCACATCCAGGGGCGATGAAAGCAATCGGTATTTATAACGCGAACTTAGGAAAGGTACTTTTATATTCATTACTTATCGCGCTACCAACAGCCATTATCGCAGGGCCGATATTTGCAAAGTGGGTACATAAAAGGGTTATACCTGAAAATGAACCAGAGCTTATTCGAGTTACGACTGTATCAACTGATTTACCGAGTCGTAAAGTTTCATTCTTTATTATTTTATTACCAGTTGTATTGATGATTTTATCAGTCGTTGCAACATATATTTCATTACCGAAAAAGATGACTGAATTTTTTGTATTTGTAGGAAGTCCAGTAATCGCTTTACTAATTTCATGTTTTGCAGCATTTTATTTACTTGGCATGAGACAAGGTATTAATAAAAAGATGATTAAAAAATTAACGGATGAAAGCTTATTACCTGTCGGTTCCATAATTTTAATAATCGGTGCAGGCGGTGGATTTAAACAAATATTAATTGAAAGCGGCGTTGGAACGGCGATTGCGCAAATGGCAGAACATATATCGTTATCACCAATCGTACTTGCGTTCATGGTAGCCGGTTTAATTCGAATTGCAACAGGTTCAGCGACAGTAGCATTAACGACAGCAGCAGGAATTGTTTCACCAGTTATTCAGCACATGTCTGGTGTGAATTTAGAATTGCTCGTTATAGCAACCGGTGCAGGCTCATTAATGTTTTCTCACGTAAATGATGCAGGGTTCTGGCTTGTAAAAGAGTATTTAGGTTTGACGGTGAAGGAAACGTTTAAAACGTGGACGGTGCTGGAGACATTGTTATCATTTATTGCATTTGGTTTTGCCCTTGTATTGAATATGTTTCTTTAAAAGATACCTGAATAGGTATCTTTTTTTGATGAAGCCCAATTCCTAAAACAAGCCCGTTTTTAAGTAAGCCAAGCTTCCTATTCGCCCTGAAAACATACTATAAATGGAATCCCCTCATTTAGAGCAAGGTGAACTTGTTATGAATGATACTAAAGGAGGAATAGAGTAATGAGCGAAAAGTGTGAACACAGACATGATGATTGTAACCGCAGACATGGGTGCGGCGGCGGTTTTGCGCTTCTAATCGTATTGTTTATTTTATTAATCATCATCGGTGCTAGCTGCTTCGGCGGTGGCGGTTCTTGTGGTTATGGTGGTTACGGCGGTTATGCTGGCGGCTACGGCGGATATTGCTGCTAATTAAAAACTATTGAAAATGGCCTTGTGCGTATTGCACAAGGCCATTTTATTCATATTTTTATGTGTTGTGATAATTTATTAATGTACAGAGAACGGATTAAGAAGAAGAAAATAATCTCGATAATCCCAAAGAAAGTGAGTACAATTAATAACTCTTTTAATAAAGAAAAAGCGAACATGCTTTGTAAAAACTTAACTGCAAATAACGTGTGAACACCAGCAACGATGTAAGGAACGAAAAATAAAATTCCTAATTGAATCGTTGCAGAGCGAAACATTTCGGATTCTGTTAAACCAAGTTTTGTAATCGTAATGTATTTTTGTTTTTCAGTTGTTAAGTCGTTATACATACGGAAATATAAAACACTAGCCGCACCGATAAAGAAGATAAAGCCGAGAAATGCCCAAATAAAGAATCGAGCGACTGCATTTTCTTGACTGTGAATGAGTTCATCCGTAGCTGTATCAATATGAAATGGCTGGCTGAAATTTTTTTCATCCTTATGTGCTTCATACAAGGTTTCTGAATCGTGATCTAAGCTTTTTAATATGTTTTTTGTTGGGATAATTGCATTTTCCCAATTTTCTACGAAGTAATTATAAACTGTAATTGTTTCAATATGAGGAATCATATTTTCAATTACTTCATCTTGCATCACAATTAAGTGAGGTAATGTAAAGGGTGGTGCGATTCCTTTATTAATAAAACCTTTAATTTGAAATTCTTTTTTATTAGAGCCAAGTGCAATCGTGTCCTGCTTCGCAAATGGGTTAGACACGAGATTTAATAGCGCTGGTGAATAGCGAGAAATACTATAAACTTGTGTAGAATCAAGAGTGATTTCTGGCCGGTTTAATTGCTTTGCAATTGCGTTATAATCACTCATTTTCATAATGGCAATTGACTCTTTTGAAGCTGTATCTTTTAAAACGGTAAACTTATATTTGTTATATTGAAAATTAGCAGTTGTAAGTTCAGTTTCAATCGTAGTAATATGCTTTTGTTCAAATGAATTAACACCTTCTGATGTATAGGTAAACGGTATTGGATATCGTTCTAGTATGGATGCTTTCGTATGATTGTTTGCAGCAAATAACCCGATAATAATTGTAAATGCAAGTGCAGATAGCATAGAAACGATAAAGAGTACATTAATATTACTGCGGGTACGAGAAACTAAATCCGAAATCCATAACATATTTATTTGTTTTAAATAAAACTTTCTTCGTTTCTTTAAAATATAGATGAAAAGAAGAAATGTTTGTGAAAAGAATAAATATGTCCCGATTACTACGAGCGGTAAAATGGATAGCATAATTAAGAATACAGATCCATTTTGTGCATTTTTTTCAGTTACGTAGCCTTGCGGGTAACCGGCGATATAATAGCAAAGCCCTAAACAAATTACAGCAAATATCGAAATGAGAATAGATGGTTTTTTTTCTATGTCTCCTTTTTTTGTCCCCTTAATGAGCTGTGTTGTTTTCCGAGTACGAATGAACATCGGTGTAAATGTAGAAACGATGAAAAATAAAATAATAAAAGTTACTGTTGTTACGATAATAGCTTCGGTTGGCCAATATAAATAGAGGCCTTTTGCACTTGTTAATTTAGAAGTAACGAGTAAGAAAAAGTTAGAGAACACAAGACCGCCTTGAATACCTGCAAAGATAGCAAGCATTCCAATGATCATATTTTCAGTAAACAAAAGACGTTTTAATTGTTTTTGAGATATACCGAGAACAGTTAAAACGCCAAATTGTTGTTTCCGTACATTTAAAAATGTCCCAATAGAATATAAGAGAAAGAAGAACGAGAACAAAACGATAACAAACTGTGCCATGCCGGCTAAGTTCATCAGTGGATCTTGTTCCTGTAATTTATTCATAATTTGTAAGCGTGGATGATACGCGTATACAGTAAATGAAAAGAAAACCATGATAGAAAAAGCACTACTTACAAAATAAGCGAAATATGCTTTCGAATTACGCGAGACATTTTTAAATGCAAATTGCCAAAATGTCATCCACGTCTTCCTCCTAATAATGCTAAAACATCTAATATTTCTTGATAAAACTTCTCGCGATATAATCCGCGGTGTAATTCGTTGTAAAGCTCGCCATCTTTAATGAAAATGACGCGGTTACAATAACTTGCTGCGAATGGATCGTGCGTAACCATTAAAATTGTTGCATCTTCTTCTTTATTCAATTTCGTAAATAGTTCCATCACGTCAATTGCCGCTTTTGAATCTAAATTTCCCGTTGGTTCATCGGCAAGTAGAAGTGACGGATGATGAATAACAGCACGTGCTACTGCGGTACGTTGTGCTTGTCCCCCAGAAACTTCAAAAATACGTTTGTCTAAAATATGATCAATGCCAAGCTTTTTGGAAATGTTATTAAGCTTTTCGTCCATTTCTTTTAATGGAACATTATCTAATGTTAAAGGTAGTACGATATTTTCACCGATTGTTAGTGTATCTAGTAGGTTAAAGTTTTGGAAAACAAATCCTAACTCTTGGCGGCGGAAAATAGCTAACTTCTCTCTACGAAATGTGTGCGGTTTTTTTCCGTTAATCACGACATCACCAGAAGTAGGGGAATCAATTGTAGAGATAACGTTTAAAAATGTAGATTTACCACTACCAGATGGTCCCATGATAGCGACAAATTCACCTTTATCTACATGTAAATTTATATTTTTTAAAGCAGTATGAGGGACTTTTCCTTCATACACTTTTGAGACATTTTTTATGTGTAAAACTTCTTCCATAGTAATCACCTTTCTATCCGTTAAAACTTAATGTGATGTGATAATTTTTGCATATAGAAGGAACGAATTAAAAGGAAAAATAAAATTTCAACCGTTCCAAAAATCATAAGTACGACTGTAATCTCAGCGAAGAACGAGAGATGTAATACTTCTTGTAGCATCTTTGTCGCAAACATCGTATGAATCGATGCCATAATGTATGGAACAAAGAAAAGAATCGCAAGTTGAATTGTAGCAGATCGTTTCATCTCAGCTTCTGTTAAACCGATTTTTGTAATCGTTACATACTTTTCTTGCTCATTTGTTAAATCTGTATACATTCGGAAGTAAAGAACACTGCCAGCACCGATAAAGAAAATAACACCTAAGAAAGTACCAATTAAGAAGAATGAAGCGACATTTAGTTTTGTTTTGTATAGAGAATCACTTGCTTCACTCGCATGGAATGGTGGATGCTCAGCTTTGATCGTTTCATTATCATTAATAATTTTTGTTATAAATTCCGAACCGATGTTATGTGCTTTTTCCCAATTGTTAACTTTAAAGTTATATACACTCATCTGTTTTGAAACTGATGATAATGCCTCTACATTTTCATCAGATAATACGAGTAATTGTGAGATTAAGCTGTTTGGGAAAGGATTATAATTTTTATATTCTTTTACTTGTAGCTGTAGGCTATTTTGAGTAAGTGTAAGAATATCTTTCCTTTCGGTATCATAAATTGTGCCAATGAATTGATCATCTATGTCTTTCATAAGGACATACGATTCGTTATTCTTCACGTGGAGATTTTCCCAGTTTAATGCTTTAGAAAGTATATTATACTCACTTTGTTTAATTGCATAATAGAGATGCGGGGTTTCTTCCGCTGAAGATACTTCATATATATCCGTTTTAAATTGTTTATAAGAAAATTGCTCTTCGTTAAACTTTTGTTTTAACCAATTCAAATGTTCATCCGCTAACGTATTTTCAGTATGTGATAAATATGTAAAAGGAAAAGGATTTTTCCTTACTGCATCAAATTTTGTGAATTTCCCAAAACCGTATAAGAATGTAATCATAGTAAAAGCGAGTGTTGATAGCATCGCTACAATAAAGAGCATGTTAATGTTTGTCCGAATGCGCGCTGCTAAATCAGAAATCCAAAGCATATTAATTCGCTTCATATAAAATGTTCTTCTCGTTTTTAATATACGAATGAGTAAAAAACTAATTTGTGAAAAGAAAAAATATGTTCCAGCTGCAACAAGTGAAGGAATGACAAATATACTAGAGACGGCATATAGGATTCCAATCATATCACCTAGGGACATAAAATATAACGGATTTGCCGCTAATACATATCCAGTTATTAAACATGTCGCACCAAATAGAGAGATGAGCACGGATGCTTTTCTTTCTTTTTGTTTTGTTCCTTCTTTTAAAAGGCGTACAGCCTTTCTCGTCCGAATGAGCATTGGTGTAAAAGATGAGACGAGAATGAAAAGTCCAAGAAAGATAATCATAGTTAAAATAATGGCACCCGTTGGCCAATATAAATATAAACCAGGCACATGTGTAATTTTTGCGGTAACTAATAAAAAGAACTGCGAGAAGACAAGTCCAAGTTGAATGCCGAAAAATATAGATAGGACACCAATTAGCATGTTTTCTAGAAATACGAGTCTCTTAAATTGCTTGGGCGATATACCAAGTACTGTTAAAATCCCGAATTGTTTTTTTCGTACTTTTAAGAAAGTACCGATTGAATATAGTAAAAAGAAAAACGAAAAGAATACAATGACAACTTCTGAAATTGTCATTAATATGTTCAGAGCAACATTCACGTCTGTCATATGCAATTTAGGATGAAATAAATAAACTGCAAACGAGAAAAAAATTGCGATGGAAAACGCACTGCTTACAAAATAGGCGAAATAAGCTCTGGCGTTCCGGGTCACGTTTTTAAATGCAAACTGCCAAAATGTCATTCACCTAAACCTCCTAATATAATGAGCCTGAAAAAGAGGGAAGAGACCCCACCTTCTCATGTAATAATCTTTTTAATATGTTAACCATTCGTATATTGTGATAACTTTTGCATATAAAGTGAACGAATGAATAAGAAAAATACGATTTCAACGAATCCAAAAATAATAAGAACGGCTGCAACTTCTTTGAACAAAGATAAACCAATTACATCTTGTAGCATTTTCGTTGCAAACATTGTATGAATGGATGCCATAATGTACGGAACGAAAAATAAAATACTAAGCTGGATGGTTGCAGATTGTTTTATTTCTGTATATGTTACACCGATTTTAGAAATTGTTATATATTTCTCTTGTTCGTTCGTCAAATCAGTATACATTCTAAAGTAAAGAACGCTACCAGCTCCGATGAAGAAAATGACTCCTAAAAATGTTCCGATTAGGAAGTACGCGGCGCTACCAGATGTGATTCTGTATAATGAACCTGCTGATTCAAAGGAGCGAATAAGAGGTCCTTCATACTGGAGTTTATTGCGATCTTTTTGCACTTTTTCTATAAAATCATCAGCAATTTTATATGTCTGTTCCCAGTTTTGAATTTTGTAATTGTATGCCGATATATGCTTTATCGTGTTGGGTAAGTTATTTACGTGAATATCAGGCAAAACTATCGTTTGATATGAAAAGTCAGAAGGGATTGCATTAACATGTTCATAGCCTTTTACTTTTAATTTCGTATTTGTACTAGAGAGTGTAATGTAATCTCTTTTGTAGCTCTGCTCAAATTCGTTGAATATAGTGACATAAGATGTCCCTGTTAACACGTATGCTTCGTTATCATTCATAAATAGTTGTTTCATTCGTAAAGAAGCAGCAAGTTTGTTATAGTCACTTTGCTTCATTGCGTATACGTCATTATAAATAGCTACACCTTTATCTTCTTCTAGCGGTGTCTCATATATATCAGCTTTTATTTTCTCATAAGGGAAATGCTCTTTTTGTAATTGTTGTTCAAGCCAATTTAAATGATCTGTAACAAAAGGGTTCGCATCATAAGAAAAATAAGAAATAGGGAAAGGAGCAGTTCTATTAACATCTAGCTTAATAAATTTTCCGAATCCATATAAGAACGTAATCATTGTGAAAGCAATTGTAGAGAGCATTGCTACAATAAAAAGCATATTAATATTCGTTCGAATCCGGCTTGCTAAATCAGAAATCCAAAGCATATTAATCTGTTTCATATAAAACTTTCTTCTTTTCTTCAAAATATAAATAATTAAAAAACTAATTTGTGAAAAGAAAAAATATGTACCGATTGTAACAAGCGTTGGAATAATAAAAATACTCGAAACCATATATATAACACCTATTTGCGGGCTTACTGATACGAAATATTTAGGATTTCCAGCTAAAGCATAACCACCTAATAAACAAATTGCACCAAATAAAGAAATAAGTATGGATGGTTTTTTTTCCTTTTGTTTTCCGGCATTTGTTTTTAAAAGGCGTACCGCTTTTTTTGTACGGATAAGTATTGGTGTGAATGTAGAGACAGTGATAAAAAGACTAAGGAAAACGATGGTTGTTAAAATAAACGCGTTAATAGGCAAGTATAAATATATCCCTGGTACGTGCGTAATTTTCGCTGTGACTAATAAGAAAAATTGTGAAAAGACAAGTCCAAACTGCATACCGAAAAAGATAGATAAAATACCGATTAACATATTCTCCATAAAAACGAGACGATGTAATTGCTTTCTCGATATTCCTAAAACGGTCAAAACGCCGAACTGTTTTTTTCGCACTTTTAAAAAAGTACCGATGGAATATAGTAAAAAGAAGAAAGAGAAAAATACAATTACTACTTCTGAAAATATCATTAATCCTGAAACTTCAGAGGTCATGCTAAAGTTTTGTAATTTCGGATGAAATAAGTAAACAGCAAACGAAAAGAAAACAGCAATTGAAAAGGAACTGCTTACGAAATAAGCAAAATAAGCTCTGGAATTACGTGTTACATTTTTAAAGGCAAACTGCCAAAATGTCATAACATGTACCTCCCGCTAGAAGGCAAACATGTAGTTTTATTGCAAAAAATGTATGAGATTGTGTTCTCATACATTTTGCTAGCATATGTTTCGATCATGCTTCAGTCACCTTCTCTGTATGCTCTGCTTGATTATTTGCAGCATTGTGGAAGATGATTTTAATCGTCGTTCCTTTACCAACTTCAGAATCTAGTTTGACAGAGTGACCTAAATAATCACAAATTTTACTTACAATATAAAGTCCCATACCAGTAGACTCTCCGAATGCGCGACCGTTTTTTCCAGTGTAAAACGGTTCAAATACTCTTCGAATATCTTCTTGCGGAATACCGACACCTTCATCGCGAACTTCTAAAATAATATCTTTTCCGTTTCGATAAGCAGATAAGAAAACTTTCTTCCCGCGCTCACCAGAGTAACGAACCGCATTTGTCATTAACTGATAAATAATGAAATTTAGCCATTTCGCATCAGAAGCAACTTTTAAATCGGAATGAACTTCTAAAACAGGGAAGACCCCGTTTCGAATGAATAGTTCTTTTAATCCATTAATATTTTTAGTTACCGTATCTTTTAATGAAATCGTCTCAACATGGAAGTCTTCATGGAAGTTATTTAGCCTTGCCATATATAAAGCCATATCGAGTCCTTGATTTAATCGTTCTAATTCTTTTTTGAATTTCGGAATTAAATGTTCATCTTCCATTTCGAGCACCATAAGCTGCATAACAGATACAGGCGTCTTCATTTGATGCACCCAGTGATTAATGAATAATTGATGTTCTTGTTGTTTTACTTCATACGATTGAAGTTCTTTTTGGAATAGACGATATTGCGTTCGCACGAGTTCATTTACACCGTGAGGCATCGGAGCAGTTGCTCTTTCAATAAACGCATCTTCCATTTTCTCTGGTTGCTCACTTAATCTATGGTACATTCTACGATTGCGGACGTAACGATAAGCGAGGAAACAAATGAATAAATATAAACTTAAAACGACGAAGTAAAATTTATTATTTTGAAATCCATCTACTGCATCATACAGAACGAAGATGATACCGAAGTTTAATACGTATAGTAGAAAAAATGCAAAATGATCACGTAAAAATAGCTTCATGCTTATTCACTCCAAGTTGCGTTAAAACGATACCCAAGTCCACGTACGGTTTCAATAGCATTTTCAATACCAAGCTCATTGAACTTCTTACGAAGACGCGTAATGTTTACGTTTAATGTATTTTCTTCAACGAAGCTTTCGTCGTCCCAAAGAGCGGCTAGTAAATCTTCACGGCTCGCTGTACGAGGGAATTTAGATAATAACATTTCTGCTAAAATTGCCTCTTTCTTCGTCAAAAGAACTTGCTCAGCACCGAAATGAATTTCTGGACGTTCTGGGAATAGTTTTAGTCCTTCTACTTCAACGATACGTTCAGAAATGTTTGGTGCATAATCACCGTAAATACGGCGTAATTGACCTTTAATTTTCGCCATTACAACGTCGTAGTGGAACGGTTTTGTAATATAATCATCAGCACCGCTTTCAATCGCCATAATTTGTTCCATTTCACCAGCACGAGCTGAAATAAAGATAATAGGACAAGTAGATTCATGACGAATTTGACGGCACCAGTAGAATCCATCGAATTTCGGTAGGTTTACATCAAGTAAAACAAGGTGTGGTTTCACTGCGTTAAACGATTCCATAATATCATCGAAGTTCTCCGCAACAACAGCTTCATAGCCGTATTTTTGAATGTGAGATTGTAGTAATGATGAAATATTTGGATCGTCTTCAACGATTAAAATTTTATACATATGTATATTCCTCCTAAAAAACAATTGTAGCTATAGTGTATCATGTGTTTCGAGTCTTTTCATTATGTTGAATGATGAGCTAGTAAACAGTATGGGTTAAAAGTGAGAAAAGTAAAAAGGGCGTATGTATAATTGACAATGAATTGAAAACGTTTTAACATTTAGATAAATATCTAAATGTCTAATTAGTGAAAGGAAGAAAGACATTGAATCAAGCATTCAAAGCATTAGCAGATCCAACAAGGCGAAAAATTTTAGACTTATTAAAAGAAGGTGATCTAACTGCTGGTGAGATTGCTGAACATTTCAATATGACAAAGCCAAGTATTTCACACCACTTAAACGCACTTAAAAATGCTGAACTTATTCAAGATGAAAAAAGAGGGCAATTCGTTATGTACTCTTTAAATACAACTGTATTTCAAGATTTGTTGACTTGGGTGTTTACGTTTACGAATAAGGGGGAAGAGGGGAAATGAGGAAGCATATATTTCCGTTATTATTAATTGCTTTAACGATTATTGCATGGTGTGCCGCGTGGCCGTATTTACCAGGCCAAGTTCCGAGCCATTGGAACCTTGCTGGTGAGGTAGATGGACATATGTCAAAAATGGGAAGGATGATTTTTGATGTATCAATTATGGTTTTTATATATGCTTTATTGACTTTATTGCCTAAGATAGATCCGAAGCATGGGAATTATGAGAAATTTTCTAAAGGATATAATGTAATGAATTATAGCGTATTATTCCTATTATTTTTAGTAAGTATCATTGGAATTGGAGCTGGATTAGGTTATGACATTCCAATGAATAGTACACCGCATATTCTTGTTGGCCTTTTATTTATAGTCATCGGAAACTATTTACCGCAGTGCAAACCAAACTACTTTGTCGGTATAAAAACACCGTGGACGTTAAGTAACGAGGAAGTGTGGAGAAAGACACACCGTTTTAGTGGGAAGGTGTTTGTTGTATTAGGAGTTATTATGATTTTAAGTGTTTTTGCACCGGTAGCGTGGAAAGCTTTCCTAATCATTGGCATTATTATTGGTGCAGTAGGATTAACGATGGGATATTCATATGCTGCTTATAAGAAAGAAATAGGGGCCTAATAAAAAATTATGGGGGAGAGAGGATGAAAAGACACGTATTACCATGGAGTTTAACTATTGGGATTGCAATCGGATGGTATATTGTATGGCCATATTTACCGGAAAAAATTCCACGTCATTATAATGCGGCAGGAGTAGTAGATGGATATTTTTCTAAAGTAGAAGCAAGTTCAGTTTCGATAGGAAGCATGGTGTTGCTGTATTTGATATGGCTAGCTATAGGGTATATTGATGTAACGAAAGATAAGTATAAACAGCATGGTAAAGTTCTATCTGCAATCCATTATGCTATTCTTTTGATAGGATTCGGCTGTAACTTATTTGCACTATTAGCAGCGTCTAATTATATTGCATCGGGCTCCATTGCATTTAATTTTGGAATTGGAACGTTGTTTCTTGTACTCGGCAATTATATGCAACAAACGAAGCCAAATGGTTTAGTAGGAATACGGATGGACTGGACATTAGAAAATCCTGTAGTTTGGAGAAAAACACACAGATTTGCTTCGAGGGTATTTGTAATAGGTTCACTTTGTATATATGTTGGGGCGTTACTTCCAGATCCATTTAATATTTTTGTAGGGGTTGGAATAATATTAATATGCCTCTTCATATCAACGATAACATCATATGTTATTTATAAAAAAGAACTAAAAATGTAAAAAAAAGCTGCTTTTCCTTCTAAGGAAAAGTAGCTTTATTTCTTATTTTTTCAAAACTGGTATCCAAATTTCACTTTTAAAGTTTGGAGAAGATATATCTTTCTGTTCATTCCACAATATCTCCGGTCCTTCCGCTAATTCATAGTTCGAAGAAGGAAACCATTCGGAATAAATGCGTCCCCATACATTTTGTAATGTTTCAGGAAATGGACCGACAGCTTCAAATATAGCCCATATTGAAGCTGCGACTTCAAGTTGTGCGAATTGCTCTGGACAAGTTTTCGTTGAGGCTACTCCAATGTAGTGATCGAGTTCGCCTTTTTCCTCCATTCTTCCTTCAGAAAAGTTAGTAGAAGCACTAATGATTCCGTTCGGTTCCATGTTTAAAAGTGACTTTAACGTTTGAATGGAATCTGGATTTAAACTTTTCCACATAGAAGCAATTTCTTCATTTACACCGTTAAATACAATCGGTACTCGTTTTGTAATACCAATAATTCGAAAGGGTTCTTTTTCTTCAATTCGATAGTTCATTTCGTTTCCTCCTTGAATCGATAACTGGAAGGTCATTGGTGAATAAGCTTTTAAAGAACGGCTACTATTTCGGGCCTCTGAGGGTGTTATGCCGTGCAAGTTTTGAAAGGCACGTGCAAAAGAATCCGGTGAGTTGTACCCATATTTTATAGCGATATCAATGACTTTTGCATCGTTATCTTTTAGTTCAAAAGCAGCAAGAGTAAGTCGTCTACAGCGAATATATTCTGATAGTGATACGCCAGCGAGAAAAGAAAACATTCTTTTGAAATGGTATTCAGAGCAGTAAGCTATTTTTGCGACTTCTTTAAAATCAATTTCATCTGTTAAGTTGTTTTCAATATATTGCATGGCCGCATTCATGTTTTTAAGTGAATCCATACGATGACCTCCTTGTAAAATAGAATAGCAGGAACAAACGAAGTCCATCCGACATTTCATGCACAACTTTGTAGGGTACATTTTTAACCTTACAAAATTGTAATGTTCCTGTAAGGAGAATGAATGGATGGTATGATATCCCAATGCTATAGTAACAAAGTACTTTCGTTCAGTAGGTTAAATTTTTATATCTTTACTTATGCGTCTTACATAACTGTCATGTTTGTGTAAGAAATATCGATAGTGGCAAAAGTAGAGAGTGTATATAGTTAAAAATAGAGGATAGAAGAAATGAGGGATGTCGAGATGAAAACAGTGTTAGAAGCAAAAAATATTGAAAAAGTGTATGACACGGGTGGTAATAAATTTGCAGCGTTAAAAGGTATTAACTTACAAGTCAAAGAAGGTGAGTTCGTTGGAATTATGGGACCTTCCGGTTCGGGTAAAACGACTTTACTAAACGTTCTTTCTACAATTGATAATGCGACAAACGGTGAAATTTTAATTGATGGAAAAGATATTGTGAAGATGAACGATGATAAGCTAGCGTTATTCCGCCGCGATCATTTAGGGTTCATTTTCCAAGATTATAATTTATTAGATACGTTAACGGTGAAAGAGAACATTGCGTTACCTCTTGCGTTGTCAAAGGTGAAAGCGAGTGAGATTGATCGCCGCGTTCTTGAAATCTCAAAGAAATTTGGTATTGATCACATTTTAAGTCAGTTCCCATATCAAGTGTCAGGCGGACAGAAGCAGCGCTGCGCAGCATCGCGTGCGATTGTTACGAATCCTAGTATGATTTTCGGGGACGAGCCGACAGGAGCGCTTGATTCTAAATCAGCGACAGATTTACTTGAAAGTATGAAGTCGTTAAATGAATATGATAACTCTACAATTTTAATGGTAACACATGATGCGTTTGCGGCGAGTTACTGTAAACGAGTTATTTTCATTAAAGATGGTGAGTTATATAAAGAATTGCACCGCGGGGAATTAACGCGTAAACAGTTCTTCCAACAAGTCGTTGACGTAATGTCTTCCATTTCCGGAGGTATGGCTGATGACCTTATCTAGCATTGCCCTCCGCAACATACAGCGGAACTTTAAAGACTACTTTGTATATTTTGCATCTATGATCTTTAGCATCGTCATTTATTTTACATTTAAGGCGTTGCAGTATAATTCACAAATGGAAAAAGCTGCGGAAGCCTCTAAAAAAATTAGCGGAGCGTTCCAAGTTTCAAGTGTTATGCTAATTATTTTCGTAGCGGTGTTCATTATATATTCGAACGGTTTCTTTACACGAAAACGTAAAAAAGAAGTTGGGCTATATTCCTTATTAGGCATTCGTAAAAGACAGATCGGTAAAATGCTGTTTTATGAAAATATGTTAATGGGATTAATGTCTTTAATTATCGGGATTGCGATCGGTAGCGTTCTTTCAAAACTATTCCTTGAACTACTAATAAGTATGATGGGAATCAACTTACACGTTCATTTTGAAGTACCGATGGCCGCAGTTATTGATACAGCAATTATTTTCTTTGTCATTATTTTGTATACATCACTTCAAGGGTATCGTTTAATTTATCGCTTTAAGCTAATTGAACTTTTCCGAGCAGAACGTGAAGGAGAAACAATGCCAAAAGGATCGGTTATTATGGCATTAATTTCAGTTTTCTTAATCGGTTCAGGTTATTTCTTAGCGTTAATGTACATGAAAGCAGTTATGTATGCAGACTTTATGGTCGTTGCATTATACATTTTACTAGCGACAGTAGCAGGAACTTATTTATTGTTTATGTTCTTCACAGTATTTGTATTGAAGCGCGCAAGAAATAATAAGTCAGCGTTTTATAACGGTATGAATATGGTAACGACATCGCAACTACTATATCGTATTAAAGGAAACGCGAAATCATTAGCGACAATTGCTATTTTAAGTGCAGTGACATTAACAGCGGTTGGTACGTCAGTTACGATGTATTACAACACATTTACGCAATCAAAAGTTGCTGCTCCGTATAGTTATTCTTACGAGAAAAAAGATGAAGCACTAGATAAAAAAGTAAAAGAAATACTTGCTGGAGAGAAGAGCAATCATCCAGTGACATATGAATCAGAAGTTGAAATGATTCCTGTGAAGGGAACATTTAAAGGTGAAAGAGCAGATCAAGTGCTGAACACACATTATAATGTTACGAAGCAGTACCAGCTTATTTCTCAATCAAGCTTTAATACAATTGCGAAACGATTAGATGTAGAGCCTGTAAACTTAGGTGCGAATGAAGCCTTTGTATACGATAGCCTCTATATTGAAAAACTAGATTTTGGTCCTCTTTATACAGGAAATAAAGCTGTATTTCCTGTTGGGAATGAATCGAAAGAGCTAAACATTAGAGGGGTAAATAGTAGAAGTCTTACAAACTTAAATGAACTATTTGTAATTGTTCCGGATCAAACATATGAGCAGGCGAAACAAGTACATGAAACACGTACTGTAAAAAATATTGATGTAAAAGGTGAGCGAAATAGTAAAGAGTTAACAGCGAAATTAGCAAGCATTATGCCAGCAGGCGAATCGGAAGTTTTAAAACCATTTAACGATTTCTATACAGGATTCCAAATGGGAATTGAAACGACAGGTTTAATGATGTTCATTGGGCTATTCTTAGGATTAGTTTTCCTATTAGCGACAGGCTCAATCATTTACTTTAAGCAGCTTACAGAAGCAAGTGCTGACCGTGATCGTTACGTTGTTCTTCATAAAATTGGTGTAACGAAGCAAGAGATGAAGAGAGCTATCGCAAAACAAGTGAGCTTTATCTTTGCTATTCCGTTAATTATTGGTATTTTACACAGTTTATTTGCACTAAAAGGTTTGTCAAATATATTACCATTCGAAATTATGATCCCGCTTCTAATTAGTATTGGAGTATATGGCGTCATTTATATCGGATATTACTTCCTAACAGTTCGTTCTTATTATAAGATTGTGAGTGCGAAATAATAAGTGAGCAGCTATCGCTATAAGCGGTAGCTGTTTTTTTCATTCTTCATAAAATCTTAAGAAATCTCCTCAATTTTTGTTAAGAAACGATAGTTATACTTAGAAACAAGTTAAAAACTATTGAACGAATGGGGGAGAGGTTTACATGCAACTCATAACATTCTTACATGAATTTATAAAACATCCGAAACATACTGGTGCGATTGCGCCAAGTTCAAAAATATTAGCAAGAAAAATGGTAGATGTAATTGATTTTAATAGAGCGAAATGCATCGTAGAGCTAGGTCCTGGTACAGGTGTTTTCACGAAAGAAATTATGAAGAGAAAGAGGAAGGAAACAATATTTCTTCTTATTGAAATTAATGAAGTGTTTTGTAAAGAGTTACAGAGAAAGTTTAAAAATGAGCAGAACGTCATTGTTGTACACGGCTCAGCTGAAAATATAAAGAAGTATATGGAAGAGTTCAATATAGAATGCATTGGCTACGTCTTATCAGGATTACCGTTTACTTCTTTACCAGAAGAAGTTTCAAGGCGTATTTTAAACAATGTAATGGAAGCGATACATGAGAATGGTGAATTTATTACATTTCAATATTCACTTGTGAAAAAAGGATTTATACAACATTTCTTCCCTGAAATTACGCTCCAAAAAGTGTGGCTCAATTTCCCGCCAGCGTACATCTTTAGCTGTAAAAAAGAGTTAAGGAGAGCTTATGCCTAATGGAATTACATGAATTATTATCTTATATTGAACAGTATGGTTATTGGGCACTATTTTTCTGTTTATGGTTAGGTATTATCGGTATGCCAATTCCAGACGAAATGATCGTAATGAGCGGTGGTTTTGTCTCTTCACTAGGAATATTAAGTGTCATGTCAGCATTTTTACTAACATATTTAGGCGTTGTATCTGGCCTATCTTTAGGTTATATAGTAGGAAAAATATTTGGTACGAAAGTACTTGATAAGTTAATGAAAAGGAAAAAGGCAAAGTATCTTTTGAAGTCTCAACAAATGGTAGAGAAGTATGGCCATTATGCGTTAGTCACAAGCTACTTCATACCAGTTGTAAGACATATCGTACCATATTTAGTTGGAATGAATAACATGTCATTTAAGACGTATGCCTTGTATTCCTATACGACAGGATTTGTTTGGACACTCGTTTACTTTGTGCTCGGTTCTTTATTTGGACAACATATTGAAAGTATTGTAGCGATTGTAATAGAGTATGGCGTGTATTTTGGCGGGCTTGTTTTTGTTGTTGTGAGTGGTGCTTATTTGTATAAGCAAAGAAGAAGAACGGTGATGAGTAAGTAAATAGAATGAAGGCTTACGCTTATTGAGAGTAGTATAAAAGAGAGAGTTATTTTGTAGAATAACTCTCCCTTTTAATGTGATAGCTTCTCATTACTTACATTAGGTGTTGTTTGAAATACAGTTATATAAATTGTTAATATGATCGTATTAATCAAGTTGGCTAATACAGTCATAAAATCACTTGATGGGATGATAAGAACGAAGATTGAAAGTATGGCAGAAGCAAGAGGAATGAACTTTTGCAGCATAGTTAACTTTCCGTCTTTATGAAGCTTTGCAGATTGAAAGAAGCAAAGTAAGAAAATTAAGGATGTAAATAATAATCCTAAATAGCCCCAACCATCTTCAATATACCAAGGTAAAAAGCTCATTCTTGATGTGAAAATAAATAAATTGAATACTAACGTGCTAATGATTAGCGTATTTAAAATAGTGATATGTATCTGTTTCTTCATTTGAATTATACTCCGTAATTTATTTTATTCTGCTATTTGTGGGCAGCAAAAAACACTGATTAAAATTTCACTTTACTGAGATGTTTTTGCCATTTCCATAAATCGCTGTTCAATTTCATCTAGTTCGAATGAATGGCATATTCTACGGTCTTCTTTATCTAAAATTCGATAATGTTGGGATAAAATATTTTGTTGTATTTGATAACCGTTTAATTCTTTTATTTGTCGCCACCACACTTTTCCTCCTAAAGTCTTCGGGAAGTTCGTATTGTAATGTGTAAAAGCGATTGTTTTTATAATTTCATTCACATCATCCCCAAATGTCATCTGGACTATATCGCTCTGTTCAAAGAGTGTTACGACACAAACTGCACCTGACCATGTTAGTGTGCGTCTTCCTTTTTCAATTTCTACTAATGTTTTCTTTGATAAACCGATAATTTCTGACATTTTATCTTGTGATAGATTATTTTCAACACGGATGAGTTTTAATTTTGAATTAACGAGTTCAATAAATTCTTGTTTATCCATTATGCAGCTCCTTTTTCTTTATAGTGTAAAATTACACTAAAGATGTAATTTTGTCAATTGTAGCGTGAAGAGTTCTTTTGTTTGTTTTTTGAGCTTACTAATTAATATTTCACTTTTAGTTTAAGAAAATGTTAAGAAACAGTACGAGTTTTTATTAAGAAATGGGCCCTATACTTAGGAACATCTCATAGAAAACATAATAAAAGGCGGAATATAGATGAAAAGATTTATTTTTGGATCACTACTTGTTATCGTCGCAGGAGCGGCATATTTATTAAAGGGGAGCGCTGGGATTGATAAAATGAATCCATTTCTTGATATAGAGCACCATTATGCAATAATTGATAACGATGGTAAAGAATTAGATGGAAATAAAGGTTGTGAATATAAAGTGAAAGCTTATGATGAAAAAGGTAAGGAAAAAGAAGTGACAATTGGCGGAGTAGATGAATTACCAAAAGGTTCATACTGGCATGTGCTTACGAGAGGTAAGTTCTTATATGATAAAGTGAAAGTAACGATAGATAAAATTCCTGATGGAGCAAAGATGAAGTTAGGATTGTAAGTATAAAACCGATTCTCAATGTGGGGATCGGCTTTATTATTTTATGGTAAAATATAGAAGGGAGGAGTGAGAGTTATGCTACTCATCGTTAGCCTTATATTAATCGGGATTATGTGTAGTATGAGAATAGTATCCTTACATATGATAGAACGAGAAAAGATAGAAGAGCGATATGTATATTGTCCAAAATGTAATACGAAAATTAGGAGAGGCAATTCTGCTCCTTTTTGTTCGAAATGTAATGTAATATTTTAATTATAGGAAATCTGAAATCATTTTGTATGGTTTCGGTTTTTTTATGTTGAAAATAGAAGAAATAAAGAGCGGAAAAAAGTTTGAACAAGGGATTGAGTATACGAATATTATTGAAGGATATCCCATTATTATGAAGTATGTCGTAGAGATTGATAGAGAAGTTTTGAGGGTGTTATTACCTGATGAAAGAGAGATTCTTCCTACTATGCTAGAGTGTGATGAATGTTATAAGACCCAATTGGATGATATCGAGGGAAGTTGATAAAAAAGAGCTTGAAACAATTCAAGCTCTTTTTCATTATTATTTATGTCCTAAAATATGCTCAACCTCATGCGCACTTAATTTACTTGCCTTAGCAATTGTTTCAAGTGGTATACCAAGATCATGCATACTTTTAATCATTTAAATTTTTCCTTGTTGAACCCCTTCTTTTCGCCCTTTTTCCATGCCTCTTTTCATACCTTCTGTCTCTGCATGGGCGAATTTTGCAGCTTCATCCATTAAAACTTTCTCCCTTGCGTCATAGGCTTGTCGGAAAGAGGAATCTTGACTCATACGTTCCCACTTGTTTATTGCTTTTTGTAAAATAGGGTCTTGGTTCATAGCAATATCCTCCAATGTATTAAGCTGCTTCTTTCCTTCATTGTATCTAAAAAGAACTAGGGCATGCAAACAGGAAACTTTGCTACTTTTTTAGCAATATTATTAGAATGTCGCAAACAAATATGTCTATGTTATACTCTAGTGAAATTGAATTCTTCCAATCAGTAGCAGCTGCTATAGAGAAGAAAGATCCAAGTATTATTGTGAATAAGGATTCTAATACGCACTGGGAAAATTGGGGGGAGTATGATTGTGACTGAAAAGGATAGGAGAAAGAATAATAAATGAAAAGAAGAAGAAAATCCGGAGAAAAAGTACAAATGAATCGTTTTGCACTACCTCTATGCTACGGAAGTGAAGCACCATATTATTATTACGAGGTAGCGCCTCATGAAAGAGAGGAACGCTTCCATTTAACATCAGAACTTTGCGTAATGGACGATGAACATTACTTTATTAGAGGTTGTTTAGAGATTCCTATCATTGATTACCACGAAAATTTCATATGGACTGTGTGGGTATCACTTAGTAAAGAAAGTTATGATGAAGTATTAGAAAAGTGGGATGAGAGAGACCGAGAAAATAGTGACCCTTATTTTGGTTGGTTATCTGTAGAAATACCAGTTTATCCAGAAACATTAAATTTAAAAACAAATATACATATAAGAGAAGTTGGAATGGCACCGTATGTTGAATTAGAGCCAACCGAGCATCCTTTAGCGATCGAACAAAGAAATGGAATTACTTTAGAGAGAGTGAAAGAAATACAAGAAATGATTCAACAATATAACTAGATTAGAAGAGAAAAAACGAGTGCCAGCACTCGTTTTTTTTTATTACACAACCGCAGGATTATAAATCATCGTAAGGTGTCCTTGCAATAATTCAATTTGACAAGGTGTATGAAGCGAGCTTTCTCCATCTGTATCTACTTCTTTTTCTTCTTCTGTTTCAATATGAATGGATTTCGCTTTTACGTGGAAGATGTCATTTTCATTTGAGTCTTCAAATAGTTTCTTTCCGATATAATCTTTAAACGCTTGAATGCCTGTTGATTTGACTACGAAAATATCAAGTGTTCCGTCGTCGCATTTTACGTTTGGGATAAAGGACGGGATCCCGCCAAGATATTCACCGTTTCCAACCATAACAAGGACAGCTTCGTCTTCATATACTTGTCCGTCGTACGTAATTTTTACTGGGAATGTTTCAGCATTTTTGACAGTTCGAATTGTGCTTAAGTAGTAGCCGATTTTTCCAAGCTTTGCTTTTTCTTCTGCATCGATATTGTTTGATACTTCAGATACGAGACCAATGCCCCAGAAATTTAAGAAATGTTGTCCATTTGCTTTTGCAACGTCAACTGGTTTTACGTGTTCCTTAGTGATAAGTTTTGCTGCTTCTGCAATGTTTTGCGGAACGCCTAGTGTGCGAGAGAAGTCATTGCAAGTTCCGCCTGGAATGATTGCAAGTGTAGGTCTAGTTTCAAGAGGTGCTAAGCCGTTTGTGCATTCAAATACTGTTCCGTCACCACCAAAGACGATAATTAAATCTACTTTACTAGCAAACTCTTGGCAATATTTTGTTGCATCACCTTGTTTTTTCGTATGAAGGATATGTAAGTCAGGAAAAGCTGCGGCAAGAGGTGGTACGATTTTCGTTAAATTTGTATGTAAGTCGCCTTGTCCAGCTTTTGGATTTACGATGAGGAGTACTTTTTCAAATTTTGTTTTTGTCATTTTTCATCTCTCCCTATTTTTTTGTAATGGAAAGAAAGGAGCTGTTCCGATGTATTTCAGAACAGCTTCTTCCTATTAATAAGGCGCTAAGATTGTCAGTTATTGTCGGTAAGTCGATATATTTAAAAAATCGCCGATATAATTTGAGTTACGGTCGATATATTTGAGAAATCGCCGATATAATTTAAGATACGGTCGATATATTTTGAAAATCGCCGATATAAATTTTATGTACTATCGATTTTTTAAGTTATACGATTATTTCGTTACAACTGAAGCAATAAATGGTAAGTTACGATATTTTTCTGCGCAGTCGATGCCGTAGCCAACGATAAATTCGTCTGGAATTTGGAAGCCAACATATTCAGCTTTTAAGTCCACTTTGCGGCGCTCAGGTTTATCAAGTAACGTACAGAATTTGAGTGCCTTTGGTTTATGCATAAAGAAGTGATCTTTTAAGAAGTGAAGTGTTAAACCAGAATCGATAATGTCTTCTACGACAATCACATTTTTTCCAGTAATGTTTACATCGATATCTTTTAATAGTTTCACTTTTCCAGTTGTTTCTGTTTGATTTCCGTAGCTAGATGCAGAAATAAAGTCGATTGTTACATCGTTTTTAATGTGACGAATTAAATCAGCAGCAAATACGAAAGATCCTTTTAGTACAGCGATGACTACGATTTCTTCTCCTTCAAAATCACGTTCGATTTGAAGTGCTAGTTCTTTTACTTTTTCTTGTAATTGTTCTTCAGAAATTAAAGTGTCTTTTATTTCAATATTCATTGGAGTCCTCCTACAGTGTAAAACTTGTGAACATTTCGACTGTAAAGGATAGAAAGGAAAAAGTCAAAGGAGATAGTAATTTTTTACAAAATACCAACAAAATCATCTGATGATATGATATACTAATTATATTAAGAAAACGCTTCCATAGAGGGTGATTATAATGAAGAAGAAACAGTACACAACTGTAACATTTATAAAAGCATTACTATTAACAATTGTTCTTGGATTGTTGGCTTATATAATTGATGTACCAGCGATTCGGATTTCACTAATTGGAATGACTTTAGTATTAGGCGCAATTTCCCATGGTATGATGTCACAGCTGCAAGAAGCTGGACTTGATGATATGAAAGACCATATAGATAAGAAATAAGAGACCTTCACATATGCATAGTGAAGGTTTTTTTGTTTCTTACAAAAATGTAAGGTAGTTGTAAGGGAAATCGATAGTTGCATAGTAGTGTTTTGGATAAACTATGGGTGTAAGGTAAAAGGCAAGCATATTTTAGGTAAATTAAGTTTTAGGCACTCTATATGTGAAAAAGGAGTAGGAGGGCATGGAGAAACGTTGGACGACCTTTTCTTTTTTAGCAACTAGCAACACCGTAATGCTAGCTGGCGAGATGGATTTTTTGCACTTGTTTGATCGAGAAGACGATCATTCTTCTTCTAAATTTACAATGAAATGGAGTAAGTGGAGCGATAGTTGTAGGTTTGAAGAAGAGACCCCTAACGAAGAGCAAAAGGTTATTTTGACAAACCCTATTAAAGCGTGGGTTGTTCAACGTCGTAAGTGTAACGTCAAAAATCACTTAAAGAAAACTGAGCCGAGACAATTAGTTATCGCTCCGGCCCATTCTACTTCTACATCAAGCGAAAGTAACATGTAAATATTGAGACACACACCCGAAAAAACATCGTATATATTGCGATGTTTTTTTATTTGTCTACCATGAAATCTTTAAATGAAATATATTTCATCTGCATTTTATATTTATATCTCTTGTTTATTCTAGTGATACATCCGATGCGAAGTGATGTAAAACGTATAAAAGGAGAGAACTAAAATGAAAAAAAGACTATTACCAATCTGTGCAATGGCACTGTTAACCGTAGGATATTCTTCAGTAGCAAGTGCGGATACTGGAACAGTAACAAAGGAAGAAGAGACGCAACTGCAGCACGATAAAGCGAAAAAAGAGGCATTGATTAAAGAACAGCAAAAAAGTGAAGAAGAGAAAAAGAGAATATCACAAGAACAATTGAAAAATGATATGGCGAAAAAAGAAGCAGCGATAAAAGCTGAGCAAAAAAATGAAGTAGCTAAAAAAGAAGTAACAAAGCCAGCTGGACAAGGTGAGAAATTACCAAACACAGCATCCAATAATGTAGCAATGATGGCACTAAGTGCATGTCTTATAGGGTTGGGGACATTATTTGGTTTGAAACGTCGAAATAAAGTGAAGGCGTAAATAAAATATTGTCCTATAAAGAATGGAATAATTTCATATATTAAAAATGGTAGGTTATTCCTACCATTTTTGGCATGGAGGGATGAAACATGAAGTTACTCAATTATATCGGTATCATATTGATGGCCATAGGACTATGTATGGGATCATATTACGCTATGGAATGGTATAAAGGAAAAAGTTCTGCTCAACAATTAACGAAAGAAGAGCTAAAGAGTCTTGAAAATATACAACATAATCAACTTTCTTACGAAACACCTGTAACTTCCCAAGTACCTTCATCTCAAACAGAACATAAAGAAGGAGAAAAGGTTGCACTATTAAATATACCGAAAATAAAGAAGAAGTTTTCTATATACTGGGGAGCGGATGAGGCAACGCTGAAAAAAGGAGTGGGAATGTTCGTTAGTGATGTAACGACAACACCATCTGGAGGGGGACATACGGTACTGAGTGGGCACCGGGATACTGTATTTACAGATTTAGGAGAGTTAAAAGAAAAAAACACTCTTGTTTTAGAGTATGATAATAAAACTTACACATACGAAATTCAAAAGATATGGATTACCCATGCGGATGATCGTACTGTTATTATAAAAAAAGAAGAACCGATATTAACACTGACGACTTGCTATCCATTTGATTATATAGGGGATGCACCAGATAGATATATTATCGAGGCGAAGTTAACTGGTAGTTATTCAAAATGAAGTGATAGTTTTTGAAAGCAGGAGGGGATATAAGTTATGTCAAAAAATATTTTAATTGTAGAAGATGAAGATATATTACGTGAAATATTAAAAGATTATTTTTTGAGTGAGCAATATGTAGTGTTTGAAGCAAGAGACGGGAAGGAAGCTTTAGTTGTATTTGAGGAAGAAGAGGTTGATTTAGTTATTTTAGATATTATGTTGCCGGAACTTGACGGGTGGTCCGTTTGCAGAAGAATCCGTAAAACATCCGAGGTTCCTATTATTATGCTGACAGCACGTGTTGATGAAGATGATACGTTACTTGGATTTGAACTTGGAGCGGATGACTATGTGACGAAGCCGTATAGCCCACCCATTTTATTAGCTAGAGCGAAAAGATTGTTAGAGAGTAGAAAAGTAACAAAGCAACTTTTAGAGAATGAAGATGATACATTATCCATTCATGGTATTCACGTCCATTTCCCGTCGCGTACTGTTACGATAGATAGAACAGACATTAATTTAACACATACAGAATTTGAAATATTAGCGTATTTTATGAAAAATCAAGGGATTGTTTTAACGCGAGAGCAACTCATTTCAAGAATTTGGGGATACGAATTTGCTGGTGATGACCGAACCGTTAATAGCCATATTCGTAATTTGCGAAATAAATTAGGAGAGAAAGCAAAGTACATTACAACTGTAGTACGAACAGGTTATAAATTTGAGGGGAATGTATGAGAAAAGGAATTGTACTAAAATTATTTACCCTCACAACAGCATTGTGCATGTTAATTTTAGCGACGATATTTATTGGACAAACGATATTTTTTAAACAATATTATGCGAATCGAAAAGTAGAAGATATTAAAGTGAATTTAAATTCCTTTGAAAAGAATTATTTGAACTATGCAGGAAGTGCAGAAGGAATTCAGAAGCTGGAGCAAGACTTTTTTAGAGAGAATAATACATGGATTACGACATTAGATCAGAATGGAAATTTAAAACATGTGGATGATTTTTATGTAGAGGTTACTTTAGATCGTAGGGCAGAGAAGGAGTTTGGAAAAAAGGTAATCAAGATGCCTTTGTACTATCTCATGACCATAGATGAAATTGAAGGTGGGACACTGCCTAAGTTAGAAGGGCGGTCAGTCTATTTTTATGGGCTAAAACGAGACGATAGTTTCATCGCATGTTATGTACATATAGAAAAGGCAAATTTGAGTTGGCTGAATAAACCGTTAGGAAAAAAATTAGCTGCAAAGGAAATTCAGATGAGTGGTGGTAAGCCGACAGTTGCTGAAGAGCCTATCGCTGTGGAAAGAAAAGGAGTTTCTGGAGTTATGAGTGCTGAGGAACAGAAGAGGGCGGCTCATAACTCGGATTTCAATCTAGCAGGGAAAATTACGAAAGTACAATTTCCTGATGTAAAAGGACCGGTAAATCCAATTTATAAAAATAATTTATTTTTGGATAATATAAAGGAATTTCAAGCTGAATTATTATTAAAAGAAGGTAAGCAAATAAAAGATGCAACACAAATAATGGATTATGAAAAGAATGATATAAAATATAAATTATTAATCAAGCCAATAAAAGAAAAAGACGGATCGGTAACATATATATATGCGATGGCTTCTTTACAGCCTGTAGATGAAGCTGTACAAATGGTGGAAGATTACTACATCTACATCATTGCATTTGTAGTCGTTCTCATTTTTCTAGCTTCGTTCTATTACTCTAAACAAATTGCAAAGCCGTTATTAAAAATAAATGATACAACGAAGAAAATAGCGCATTTAGATTTCACAGAACAAATACCGATTACTTCAAAAGATGAAATTGGTGATTTATCGAAAAATATTAATGTATTATCTAATAAGCTCCATTCGCATATTGGACAGCTAGAACAAGACATTGAAAAAGAAAGAAAGTTAGAAAATACGAGGAAAGAATTCATTTCTGGTGTTTCGCATGAATTAAAAACGCCACTGAGTATTATGAAAAGCTGTATTTCTATTTTAAAAGACGGAGTAGCTGAGCATAAAAAAGAGTACTATTTTCAAGCAATGGAACGAGAAGTAGATAAAATGGATACGTTAATTTTGGATATGCTTGAGTTAGCTAAATTTGAGTCAGGTACATATAAAATGAAAAAGGGACCATTTTATATTGATGCTGTAATTGAAGATATATGTGAACATCTTTCTGTGGAAATAGAGAAAAAAGAACTGCATGTGCATAAAAATATATGTTCATTTGAAGTAGTTGCAAATCAAAGTCGGATTGAACAAGTCATCGTGAACTTCATTACGAATGCTATACGTTACACACCAAATAAAGAAGATATTATTATTTCTATAATAGATGAGAAGGATCGTATAAAAGTGTGTATTGAAAATAAAGGTACTCACATTGAAGAAGAGCAATTAGATAAAATTTGGGATCGTTTTTATCGCGTGGATGCAGCCCGTCAACGTTCGCAAGGTGGGACGGGGCTTGGGCTAGCTATTTCTAAAAATATTTTAGAATTACACGAAGCTGAATATGGAGTAAAGAATACAGAAGACGGTGTATTATTTTACTTTTACTTACCGAAAAAAGTGTAGATGATACATGCTACGCTTTTTTAATTTATTTTCATATTATCTTTACCTAATCTTTATTTTTAAGCGATATAATCTGGTTAGAAAATGAGGTTATGTAAGGAGTCGATGAACCGTGCATAGCAATTGGCTAAGTATAATGGTGTTTATTTTCTTTTGTGCATTTATTGTATTTTTAATTGATATTACGATATGAAAAAAAGCGCTCATGAAGCGCTCTTTTTCTTCGAGTTTAGTTGATAGGCACCAATGCTCTTGAATAAGCGTGGTGAAGTAAGAAATAAAAATATAAGTAAAACGGTACATAAAATAAAAGAACCGAGCATTGTACTGCCGTTTACAATTAATGAATATAGAACTGCTGATTGACCTTTCGGTGCATATTGTCCCCAAAAAATAATACCGGCGATAAAGTGACAGAAGTAGCGAGCAAAGCTACCGATAAATGTAGCAAGGATAATGTAACCAAGAACTTTCTTTCCTTCGTTATTTTCATTGGAAGCTAAAAGTGCTTTTTGAATTGGACGATAGAATAAACCAGCAAATCCAATGAATGCGAAAGCAACGAAGTATTCAATGAGTACTTGAATCGGTGTGACGATAATGGCATCGCCTACAACAATTTGTAATAATCCCCAAATTAAGCCTCCTAAGAAAGCCATTTTGAAGCCCCAGCGGTATGCAATAATAAAAATAGGAATCATAGCAAATGAAATGGAACCGCCTGTTGGAAGTTTAATTGATAATGGTAAAATGTCGATGACCAAGGCGAAGGCTGCAAGAATAGCAGATTCGATCATCGCTTGTAAATTGGTGTTACGCATGTTGTCTCCCCCTAAATCCAAGTTGTACAAAAAAGAATAGATATCATAGGAGGATACGAAATACGTAAATAAAAAGAGGTATGTATTTCGGACGTTTGCACAATCCCTGCGTTAGCATTAACTAACAGGTTCGAAGGGTCGGAACGAAGTGTTCCCTCTCAGCGGCATGGCTCCCCCAGTGATAACGAGATTCTTTATTTGCTATTGTTTATTGTAAGCGAAATGGATGAGAATGGCAAACGAATGTAGTATGACAATTATTGAAATAGAATTGTAGTGAAATGTTAATAAATATGAAGCAAAAGGGTATAGTACAAGAGAAATAGAGTGTGCTATAATTTTTCTGAAAATAATTATCATTCTCTTTGGAGGGGGAAGGTTATGAGCTTAGTAGATATTAAAATCGGTGAGAAAGTGTTAGTAAAAAGCGTTCAGTCGTTAGATCAATTATTAAAGAGAAGACTGGCTGCTTTTGGTCTTTCTGAAGGAAGCGAACTTCGTGTGAAGCAGAAAGCGATGTTCAAAGGTCCTTGTACATTGGAGTGTCGTGGACAGTTAATTAGTATTCGTCATTGTGACGCGAAAATGATAAAGGTGGAATTAGCGTGAATAAGGTAGCTTTGCTAGGGAATCCGAATACAGGAAAGACATCATTATTTAATGCACTTACTGGTTCTTATGAATATGTAGGAAACTGGAGCGGTGTAACAGTAGAAAAGAAGGTTGGTAAATTAAAAGATAAGCAAGGAACATTGATTGATTTACCAGGTGTTTATGATTTAAATCCCGTTTCGCGTGATGAAGGTGTTGTAACAAACTTTCTATTAACAGAAGAATTTCAGCATATGTTAAATATTGTAGATTCCTCGCAGTTTGAACGAAATATGCATTTAACGTTGCAATTACTTGAATTTGGTAAGCCAGTTTCAATTGGTTTAAATATGATTGATGTGGCGAAGCAAAGAGGAATTATAATTGATGTAAAACGATTATCAGAACTATTAGGTGTAACAGTCGTTCCTGTCGTTGCAAGAAGCGGAAAAGGTTGTGAAGAACTACTTGCGACTCTTAAAGAAAATGACAAAAACGAGAAAAAGCCATTCATAATTTCATATGGTGTACAAATGGATGAAGGAATCGGAGAGGTGATTTCTCTTTTAGAGAAAGCGAATTATAAGCATCCAAGATGGTTAGCTCTTCAATTTCTAAGCAATAACGAAGTAGTAGAAAAAGAAATGAAAGCATTACCAATTTATAGGGAACTTGCAGCCATTCGATCTCGCTTAGAAGGAAAACTTGATTGTACGTTGGAGGAGCACATTTACAAAACTCGTGAAGCGTATATTGAAAAGTTAAAAACAAATGTTATGCAGCATGAGAAAGAAGGGAAAATTCCTTTTTCGGAAAAAGTTGATAGATTAATTACACATAAAATTTTAGGACTTCCAATCTTTTTAGCAGTCATGTTTTTTATTTTTCAGGTTACGTTTACGTGGATTGGTACACCTTTATCTGATATGCTAGATGAGTTTTTTGGTGGACAGCTTACGGATTGGGTGACAGCTGGACTTACAAGTGTCGGAGCTTCTGATTTTATTCAAGCACTCGTTACAGAAGGTATTATTGCCGGTGTTGGTGCTGTATTAGTATTCGTTCCGCAAATCTTTGCACTATTCTTTTTCATTTCATTATTAGAAGACTCAGGATATATGGCGCGAATTGCAGTTGTTATGGATAGAATTATGGAGTTCTTCGGTTTAAACGGAAAAGCGTTCATTCCGATGATTATCGGTTTTGGATGTAATGTTCCAGGTATTATGGCAGCGAGAACGATTGAACAAGAAAAAGAACGTTTACTTACAGTTCTTGTAACACCGTTTATGTCTTGTTCGGCACGTTTACCTGTATATGCATTATTTGCAGGAGTATTCTTCCCTCAAAGTCAGGCAACTGTTGTGTTTTCTTTATATGTTGCAGGTATTATTCTTGCGTTATTAGTTACAAAAATTATGTCCCTTACCATTTTAAAAGCGGAAAAATCTATTTTCGTTATTGAGCTACCACCTTACCGCGTGCCACAAGCGAAAACGTTATGGTTAAGTACGTGGGAGAAAGGGAAAGGATTTGTTCGTAAAGCAGGTACATTTATCTTCGGTGGTTCGGTTGTCATTTGGTTATTAAACTATGCAGGTCCATCAGGATTTGGTGTCGATATGGGAGACAGTTACTTAGCGATGATTGGTGGATTTATCGCGCCACTATTTGCACCACTTGGATTTGGAACGTGGCAAGCTGCGGCATCCCTTTTAACAGGATTTTTAGCAAAAGAAGTTGTCGTTTCTACAATGGCAATTATTTATGCGGTGAAAGAAGATGTGCTAGGAAATGTAATGGGAGCACATTATACGGCGCTATCAGCATATGCATTTATGTTCTTTATTTTATTATATGTTCCGTGTTTAGCGACAGTAGCCGTTATTAAACGTGAAACAGGATCAGCAAAGTGGACGATTTTCTCTGTCGTGTATCCACTCGTTGTTGCTTATGTATTAACGCTTATTATATACCAAGTTGGATCCTTACTCGGATTCTAGAAGGAGATGTATTAGGATGATGGTCAATATTATAATTGGAGCTATCATTTTTGGTTATGCAGCATATACGTTAGTGAATTTTGTAAAGAGAAGTAAAAAAGGAAAATGCGCAGCATGTTCTTTAAATAAGTCATGTCAGTCGCAAACTTGTAGTCCAGATATGGAGCAAGTTGCTCATAAATAGTAAAAAAGCTTTGCGAATTTGAATTGAACCCAAAAAGTTAGACAAATATATTAAGTAGCTACTAAGGATTGAACTCTGTATTGCACAGGGGACAATCCTTTTAGTTTTGTTTTAATTCTTTTGTGATTGTAGTAATGAATATAAGTTTCTAGTTCTTGCTTAAATTGTTCCATACTTTCAAAATCTTTGAGATAAAGTAATTCAGACTTTAATAAGCCAAAGAAATTTGCCATGACTGCATTATCTAAGCAATTTCCCTTACGGGACATACTTTGGATAACGTTATGTTTTTTTAGCGACTGATGATATTGTCGCATTTGATAATGCCAACCTTGATCCGAGTGTAAAATAGGAGTTTCCTTATCATTCAAACGTTGAAACGCCTTATTTAACATTTTAGAGACAAGGTAATACGCAGGTCTATGTTCTATGTTGTAAGCTATAATTTCCCCGTTATATAAGTCTAAAATGGGTGATAGATATGGTTTTTTACCATGTAAGTGGAACTCTGTCACATCTGTTACCCATTTTTCATTTGGTTTTGAGGCGTGAAAATTACGTTTTAAAATATTAGGAGCGAATTTCCCGACAGTCCCTTTATATGAACGATATTTTTTTAATCGAACAAGACATTTCCTTCTGTTTCATAAGCTACTTTCCATTTTCGGAGTGTTTCGCAAGAAGGAATATAAAAAAAAGCAGCTGTTTCTCTCAGAGATGTCCCATTTTCATTCATATAATGAATTACATCTAGTTTATACTCGAGAGAGTAAGTTGTATAGCGTTTTTCAAACGACTTTTCCCCTGAAAATTCAAACCATTTAATCCATTGATAAAGTTCTCTAGGATGAAACCCTATAGAATTAGCAATGGTTTTTCCATCTTCAGTACCGTCTAGATATCGTTTTACTACTTGTATTTTATCTTTTGAAGAAAATTTATCCATAAAAAATGCACCTCCAATTGTTAATTATGTGTCTAACAATTGGGGTGCACTTCATTACAGGCAGTCTTTTTAATCTACTTCAATATCTCGTCCTTCTGTCATCACTTTATTTCTCCAAAGCAAAAGTAATCTCCTAAATTCTGAAGTTTCTAATTTACATTGATTATTTGGTGGGCTAATGTAATAATTAATCGCGCTTGTATATTTAGGTTCAATAAATACAGCAGCAGCATTGTATTCTAGTTCATAACTAGGGTACTTTCCCTCTACGACATGGTCTAAAACTTCTATGTATTCATCTGCTTCATCTTCATCTAGGTTTTCTATAAAGTCAGATACAATAGCAATTTCTTTTGGTAAACGAATTCTTAGTCCACCAAATGGGTCACGCCAAAATTCATGTGAATAATTCATTAATACAACCTCACTATCTTCTCGTATATTTTGGATAAGCAGTGGTAATTTCTCCATTTTCAATAATCATCTCAACCTTAAATCCAGAAGAAGTTTGCCCTACGTATTTATTTGGAGCGATTTGAACACGATTGGTATATGCTTCTTTAATAGAATCAACTACCTGGACTCTATTCCAATCCTTAGGGAAAAATGAAGATTTAGCTTGTTTTACAATACCATCAACCTTTACTTCTGCAACATATACTCCTGCAGGATTTGGTGGCCTAGTAACGCGAATTATCTCTCCCCCCATCATATTCTCGTGATGATAACCAACAGCTTTTAATCCCCACCATTTTTGTCTTACTTCACCATGAAAAACATGCTCCATAAGTGATGAGTCAAATTTATATGGCGTGTTCCCACTGGAAGCTCCTTCACCACTAGCAAACTGATGGGTCGATAGCTTTTCCTCAGCTGCTCTAAAATCAGGTGTATCAAATACAGAGCGTATATTATTTCCACCAGCTAAAGCAAACTCATTGCGATTACGATTGAATAAGGATGCAGCGTCTTGCAAGCTTTGATTAGCAGTTCGTGAAATCTCAGCTAATTTTGTGCCAGGGTTCAACATTGCAATTTTATCCACGCCTTTTGTTCCTACGAATAGTTGTCCAACAGCCAATATAGTATGACCAGCCGCGCTTCCATACCATTCTGCACCACTATACGAGTCACCATTGGTAACATCACGATTCCAAGAATCAGAAATTGTTTGTTTTATCGCATTGAACGTCTCGACTGGGTGAGAAATGGCTTCAATCGTGTTATTAAATGTGTCAATTGGATGGATAACTGCATCTGCAAGTCCTAATAATTCATCACCTATAGCGTCGCCCATCCCCTTTTTTAAGTGATAGGGGACACCTAATCCAGCTTTTTCAAAAGCAGATTCGATTTCATCATCTATATTGTCTTTTATTTTATTCACATCTTTATACGCTGCATCGATACCATGTTTAAATTTATCATATAAAGACTCATCGGAATTTTTTACTTTACTAAGATCCTCATAAGTTTCCTTGAGACCATGCCAAACCTTGTCACTTAAAGATCCATCATTTTTCTCACTATTTAACTTACCACACATTGCTCCTTCTTCAAGATTTCCATCATATGAAGCATCTGCGGTACGGAATTTTTCGGCAATTCGTTTCAAATCCTCTTCCACTTGTATAATCGAATTGATAGATGTAAAAGCTTTTGGTCTTGCATCATTGAACATTTGAATGAACTGTTGGTTAGAGGCACCAATCCATTGAAAACACAAATGATCTATTTCATTACATAGATTATTATGTATAGATTCTAATGCGATTCTGGTAGTATTTGCACGATTAGCAACTTCTTCTAGCATTTCAGGTGTTACTTTGATTTGAATCATTTCTTTCCTCCCTTTCCCCAATTAAAACTATGAGATAAAAAGAAAAAAATGTAAATACGGAAACTTTAGATTAGTATAATAATATTTATGTGAAATAAAATCTGCTTAATTGTAAATAAAGCTTATGTGTATGTAAAGTAACAATAAGAGCCACGATTGTGAGCGGTTTTTTATTTTGCATCAATAATATCAATAAACTTCAAAGTCATTTATCCTTTGAAGAAAATTTAGCCATAAAAAATGCACCTCCAATTGTTAATTATGTGTCTAACAATTGGGGGGGCACTTCAATTTCGCAAAGCTTTTTTGTTTTACTTTTTAATTTTTACAAGTTGAGAAGCTTCTACGCCGTTGTAGCCAGGGAATTCTTTACTTGGGTCTTTATCGAATTTTAATACCCCAACAGATTTTTCATCACCTTTTACATTGCTGTAAGTTGCGTCATCAACAATTGCATACATATCTGTATATGCACGGCCACTTCCGATAATTGTATTGCCTTCGTATTTTAATTTTGCCCCATCAAGTGTAGCATTTTCTACTTTTTCTTTAGCAAATAATACACCTTGCTCTGCTGTTACAGCTGGTAATTTATCAAGTGGTTTCGTGTCGTCTTTTT
Source organism: Bacillus paramycoides (assembly GCF_038971285.1). Classification (NCBI taxonomy): domain Bacteria; kingdom Bacillati; phylum Bacillota; class Bacilli; order Caryophanales; family Bacillaceae; genus Bacillus; species Bacillus paramycoides. The sequence continues at coordinate 4,632,924 of NZ_CP152427.1, read as the reverse complement.
CATCAACCTTGCTAAGTAACTCTTTCTTCACCAGTTCTTCACCAGTTTTCTTATCCATAACAAGAACTTTTTTACCCTCTAATGTTGTCATTTTCATTTTATAGAAGTCTTTTTCTTTCACTTCTTTTTTGTTTTTATCTGTAATTTGTTGAACTTGTTCTTCTGATCCGTACAGTACAAAACCGTTTGCTTTCTCTCCTAATAAAGAACAACCTGATAATGCTCCAAGTGAAATTGCTGCCGCTAATCCGATTCCTACTAATTTTTTCATGATGATTTCTCCTTTTATATGTTTTATAGTCAATACATTTTTGTATTAGTTCGGAAATGATGAGAAGCTTGTTTGTTGCTTCTGGTATTAGTGTATAAGAAATATTGCAACGTAACTATCGAGTTAGCTTACAGTAACATTACACTTATGTAATTTAGTGAAAGTGCACAAAAGTAAGTTAATTTTAAAGAGAAATAATGAGAATATATTAGAAATGCAATATTGTATCTAGAATGTCATATTATATTGGATGTATTTTGGAAATAACATGTAAGGACATCTTCGTTTTGTTATAATAAACACATAGCTGTAAAAATGACTATTCTTTACTGTTAAGGGAGATTTTTATTTTTCCAAGTAGTGAATTTGAAATATGAGGTATATCATAGGAGGAATTTGGATGTCTGTATTTAAACGATTAAGAGATTTAACTATGTCGAATGTGTATTCATTAATTGAGAAAGCAGAAGATCCAGTTAAGATGACGGATCAATATTTACGCGATATGCAAGCAGATGTACAAGAAGCTGAGAAAAGTGTAGCAGCTCAAATTGCACTTGAGAAGAAATTCAAAATATTATTTGAAGAACAAGAAGCACTTGTGAAAAAACGTGAAGAGCAAGCTCATATGGCTGTTCAAGCAAGCAATCTTGACCTTGCGCGTCGTGCTCTTGAAGAAAAACAAAACGCAGAGCAAAAGATGAATGAGTATAAAGCAAGCTATGAGCAAAACAAAGCTGCTGCTGATAACCTTCGCCTGAAGCTAGAAGAAATGCGTAAGCAATTAACAGAGCTGAAAAATAAACGTGAAACACTTGTAGCACGTGTAAATGCGGCGAAAGCACAAAAGAATATTAATCAGGCGATGTCTGGATTTGATTCAAACTCAGCAAAAGCTGGTTTAAGCCGTATGGAAGAGAAAGCTCTTCAATTAGAAGCTGAAGCAGAAGCAAGCGGCGAAGTTTATAAAAAAGAAAAGTCATTAGATGATGAATTTGCAAGCTTAAATAAAAATTCTGCTGTTGATGATGAATTAGCTCGTATTATGAAGCAGTATGAGAAATAATATAGAATAGAGACAAATGAACCGACATGTCTAAATAAATTCATGTCGGTTTTCTATTACTTTTATTAGGAGGTTTTGCAATGACATGGACAAATGTAGTAGCCATGCTTGTATGGACTGGAGCAAGTGCAGTACTTTTATTTGCAATTATGTGGGTTGATTCAATTTTTACTAAATACAATGACTTAAAAGAAATAAAGAATGGGAATACAGCTGTAGCAACTCGTTTCGTCATGAAATTATTCGCGCAAGGGTACATTTTATCTCAATCGATTACGAAAGCAAATGACTTATGGCAAGCGCTACTTGCATCAGCAGTTTCTTTCGTTATTTTGTTAGTAGTAGAAATGTTTATTGAGTTTGTTTTAAAGAAAATAGCTGGTTTAGATTTAGAAGAAGGCACGAAAGAAGGCAGTATTGCGCATGCAATGTTGGCCGGATCATTACATATCGTTGGGGCACTTATTTTAGGTGCTTGTTTATAAAGAGAGAAGGAGGGGATAGATCATGAGTTTATTTAAACGGATTAAAAATATAATGAAGAGCCCAGAGCCGCCGAAACCAGAAAAAAGTTTATTAACGTTAGCTCCTGGGGATATGATTGAAGTTTCATTAGTTATGTACGAATTGACCGGGAAAACGAGTATGCATTCTCGTAAAGAAATTGTTTTGACACTGCAAGACGGGAAAGATATTCGTTATTTAAAAATTGAAGACCGTGAAAATACATATTATAAATTATATACACCAATTGATGGTCGCTTAGATTCGATTGATGAAATTCCGACGACAATTGAAATGGATGATACAGAATACCATATGGAAGAGCAATATAACGGGCGTGTTGTTGTGATGGGAAAAACACCATTCGCTGCTTCAGAGGAACAGTATGTATGGGAATTCCAATCAGATAACCGAAAATTATTGCGTATTGAATGGCAAAATGGTCGCACAATGATGTATGAGGGAGAAGCAATTATTCCTGCTGATGTACAAATTATAAGAGCAACGTAAGGGGGCGTAATCATGTCAAACCGATTGTTTACCATGATTAAATCGTTCGTGATCCCTATACTTGCTATCGTTACGTTACTTGTTGTTGCTGGATATGCCTTATCAGGTTGTCAAGGCGGACAGACAAAGTCGATTCAAGACCGTTATCCACTAGAATCTGTCGCAAAAGAAGGTAAACAAGAATCTTACGTGTATAGGGCCGCCAATCGGTCAGTTCCTGAAGTCGCAAAGGAACTCATTGATGAAAGAGAACCGAAGCAAGCATCTAAAGAAGACGAAAATCAAATGTTCCTCGTTTATTCTGATAAGATTTATAACTTGCAAAAGGATAAAGAGAAACCATCTGATACGTTAATTGAAATAAGTAATAAAGAATTTGTCCGTCAAAATTACCAACCATCCTTCTTGCAAGGATATATTATGGGAAGTATTTTAAACGATATATTCGGTTCACGAAAATCATCATACGGTGATTATCGCGGATATAATGACAGACAAAATCATAAACCGGTTATTCCAGAGAGACCGCCTACGAAAGAAGAAAAGAAAACCCCGCCTCCAATTACGAAGGAAGGGAAAGGATCTATCATTAAGCGAGGCGATAATGTAGATTCGAAACCTTCCGTAGGAGATACAGGAAGTATTACGAAAAAAGGAAGTAGTACGCCTCCGCCTTCTACTGGAAGCAAAGGGAAAATTACAAAAACACCAGGTGGCTCGAGCGGATCAGATGTGAAGCCGAAATCATCTATTAAAACGCCGCCAAGGAATACATCGCCTCCGAAAACAAGGGTCGGTGGTTCAGGGAAAATTACGAAGAGAAGATAGTTAAAGAGATCGAAAAGTGGAATTTGCTTTTCGGTCTTTTTATTATGGAAATTAATTCCTTGTAGCTGGTACAATTAATGTATAAGGAGGGATTAGTATGACTATGTATAAAAGATTTAGTGTAATTATGTTCCTCGTCTTATTCTTAAGTTTGTTTATCGGCACAACGATGAAATTTCACTTTGTAGTAGGTATTCTATGGATACTATGTACATGTACTCTCTTTCTATATGTTCCGCTTCGTTTTCAACAAGAAGTGCCCGCCTTTCAAAAATACGTAGCATGGATTAAGAGAGGAAGAAGATGGGGAGAGTAAAAATATATGAGCGATTATAGGAATATATCGACCGCACCTTTATAATAAGAAGAGGGTGTGCCAAATTGTTGGCACACCCTCTTGATTCATAATGATTAATGAATATCACGTTTCTTAAAGTTACCGCCTTTTACTTCTGCTACGTCATAAACTGTAATAAAGGCGTGTGGATCGATTTCATTAATAAGTTCTTTCATTTTACTTTCTTCTAAACGGTTAATTACACAAGAAATTTCTTTGAATTTCTCTCTTGAATAACCACCGTATACTTCGTTATATGTTGCACTTCGGCCTAAACGATCGCGAATGGTTTCTACCATTAATTCAGGCTCTTTCGTAATGATTTTAAATGCTTTCGAACCACTTAAACCAACTTCAACGATATGAATCACTTTCGAAGCAATAAAATAAGCAATTGCCGAAAGGATAGCTCCTTGAAGACCGAATACTGTTGATACGAAAATAAATACGAACATGTTTAAGAATAAGATAAGGTCACTTGTTCCAAAAGGTAACTTACGAGAAAGCAATACAGCTAGCATATCGATTCCATCTAATGCGCCGCCGTTACGTAATGCTAGTCCCATACCGAAACCGATGATAATGCCACCAACAACTGTAACAAGTAGTGTATCGCCTTCAATAATAGCTGGTATTCCGTGCATAACAACAGTACCTACTGCTAATGAAGCAATCCCGATAATGGAATAAATAGCAAAGCTTTTACCGATTTGTTTATATCCTAACCAAACGAAAGGAATGTTAATAACTGCGATTAGAGCTCCTAATGGCAATCCAAATAATCTTGAACTAACGATACTTAAACCAGTCACACCACCGTCTGATACGTTATTTGGAATTAATACTGCTTCTAATCCGTACGCTGTGATAAATGCCCCGATAATAATCATCAAAGCTTTAGAAGCGATTTTTAGCTTATTGGGCTTGTTTTTGATAATTTTCTCCATGTAATTTCCTCGTTTCAAACTAGTTTCTTATTTATTACGTCATTCACACCTAAATTCCATTTTAACATTTAAATTGAAAAATTTCTCCTTTAATGGATGTATGCAGGGGATATTATGACCATATTATCTTTAAAATATTTTTGAAATGAGTATAAGAAATCCCATCTTTTCAAAGGATGGGAGACTATTAAGAAATGATAAAACTAAGCACGGATAGGAATAAAGAGAATCCTAAAATAACTCCGCAAACTTTCATATGACGTTTGCGTCCCATCACAACAATTGCGACGTATTCACGAATCATTGCATTAGGCCAGTAATAAAATGCAGTTTTTGATCCGATTCCTTGGCTATTAAGACCTGCTTGTCTTGCATATATACCAGCGCGGAAAAGGTGGAAATTGTTCGTTGTAAAAATACTTCTATATTTACCTTCAGGCTTTAAAGAATCCATAATTTCTTTAGAGAAAGACATATTTTGATATGTGTTTACAGAGCGATTTTCTTGCACGGTATGTTCAAGTGGAATCCCTTTTTCAACAGCATATTTTTGCATCGCTTCTGCCTCTGGAAGGCCTTCATCTGGACCTTGTCCGCCAGAGAAAATAATTGTTGGTGGGGTATTTACAGCCGCTTGTTTCCAATAAAAATCGATCGCTTTATTAATACGACTTGCAAGTAACGGCGGTACTTTATCATTAATTAAGCCGCTACCAAGAACGATGATGAAATCTTGATTACGCCTTGGTCTGTTGAATTGATATAGAAAATAAGCGCTTAAGAAGTTAGATAAGTGTATAAAGAAATATAAGGTTATAAGAGAAATTCCAGCAAAAATAGGTTGCAAATGCGGTGAAAATAAGCTGCTTGGATTTACGATAAAGAGTAATATAGATAATAAAATTCCTAAGGCTGCAATTAAAGTTAAAGAGTTTGTAAAACGTCTTCCTTCACGTTGCATTAAAATCTTTGCATTAAGAAATAGCCCAAACATTAAAGCAACGATGCCAAAAGGTATCATTACAAGTAGTGCTAACATAGGTAGAATAACGATAAAATGTAAAGAGTCACTACCAGACTCGTATGAAGCTAAAGCACAAAATAATAAAAAAGAACAGAAAAAGGCATTAAATAAAAAGCCGTTTATTATTTTTCGTGGATCCTTTAAATAAGAGATAAGAAAAATAATAAACAATATAAGGGGAATAATTCCAAAATACATAAATATAGTACACCTCAATTTGTATAATAATTTGACATACCATTTATATTACATGATTTTATAATTGAAAATGAAAGAAAAAATGATTTAGAATTTTCTCAATAAAATATATAGATGTATATGTTACAATGTATGTAAAGCGATATATTAAAAGTAAAATGGTTGAAGAGGCACTCTATGGAGTGTCTTTTCTTTTCGGTATGTAATTATGCATATTATATTTATTTTCAAGTGAAGAGGATTAAAATATAAGTGGTAGACATACTTTATAAAGCAGAATTTAATACAAACATTTCCCTCTACTTTTTGTATCTAACAATCGTATAACAATAAATAATTCTGTTTTATAGTGTCTGTTTATAAAAGTGTCTTCTTTGAAGGCACCTTTTTTTGTTTAGTATAGAATGTTTTTACTGTTTGCATAGTGGAAACTATCTATACTAAACATTAGCAATCTTCCGTATAAACATTATCAATTTACTATATATTCCAGTGGTGTTAACCTACATATGAAAGGCTTTCTTTTTCAAAATATTACCCCTAATAAATTTTTGAAGAAGTCAACTGTCTCCAAAATTGCCATTCATGCTTAGCAAAAAAGAATCCTGCTGGATTCTTTTTTGTGTTCGACAGAATATGACAAATTATATTTATATAATATGTTATATTATTAAATGATTATTGTGGAAAGAGAAGGAGATTTAAGTATGGGATTTAAAAAACTAATGTTAACAGGTGCACTTGTTGCAACTACAGCATTTACTTCAATTGGAACAGCGGAGGCAAGCGCAAGTTTTAAAGATGTTCCAAACAATCATTGGTCTTATAAAGCGATCATGGATTTAGCAAATAAAAACGTTGTTTCTGGATACGGAAATGGGATTTTTGGATTTGGTGATGATGTAACGCGTGAGCAAGTTGCAGCTCTTATGTTCCGTCATTTAAAACCGACTGTAAAAGAACAGTATAACAATCCGTATAAAGATGTTACGGACCGTTCAACTATGTTTAAAAAAGAGATTCTTGCTTTAACAGAGATGGGTATATTCGTTGGTGATAACACAGGGAAATTTAGACCGAAAGATTCGTTAACTCGTGAAGAAATGGCACAAATTTTGACAAGGGGATTCCAATTGCAAATAAGAGGGGATCATAATTTCCCGGATGTAGATAGAAATGGATGGGCGAATCCTGCGATTACTGCAATTAAATCAAATTATATTACGGCTGGAACTGGTGATGGTACATTCGCACCTAAAATGCATGTAAGTCGTGAGCAATACGTTCAGTTCTTATATAATGCAACGTTACCATTTGAAGAAAGACCAGGAGCAAAACAACCACAACCGAAACCAGAAGTAAAACCTGATCCGAAACGCTTTGCTAACTGTAAAGAAGCAAATGATGCTGGATATTATGATATTACAAGAGACAGCCCGTATTATGGTAAGCATTTAGATCGTGATGGCGATGGAATTGCTTGTGAGAAAAACAAAAAAGGTAAATAAGAAAAAGCACTCAGGCTGAGTGCTTTTTCTTATGGAAACATGCTATTTTTGTAGGCGATTCTCATAAACTAAAAGTAATGAAATGAAAGTAGGTGACAAAATGCCGTCAATTGTGGAAGGTGTTATTATTGAAAACTGTAACGGGACGATTAATTTAGGAGACAAATATAACGTGCAGCCGATTGAAAAAACGAAAGCTTATAATGGATCGGGGTCATCGAATACAGCAATAAAAGTACAGACATTTAATGGCGTTAGTACAGCAGATGTAGGGGATAGCGATGTGAATGATCAGGGAATACAATTTACTTTATAAAGAAATATGTAAAATTGCATAAAATGATGAACTTGCCCTGTGCTACAATTTAGCTGTGAGCTGTTAATGATTCTTCTGTATTGTAGTTGTTAGATTAGAAATATAACATCCTATCGAAAATCATACGTAAAAAAAGACACTTCAACCGAAGTGTCTTTTTTCATTTTAGTGATACCCTTTAGCAGAGTCTTTATGAATTTTATTTTTAAAGATACTGTAGCTCCAAAGTTGATATCCAATAACAATTGGTACCATAACCATTGCAACGAAGAACATAATTTTTAAGTTTAATTGACTACCAGCTGCGTTGTATAACGTTGTACTATAAGCATCATTAATACGAGATGGTAACATTCTTGGGAACATGCCCGCAAAGCCAGTTGTCATAAACATTGCGATTGTTAAGCAAACGAATGTGAATGCAAGGCCGATTTTATGTTTGTACACCATAATAAGTGCGAGTACACTCATTAACATTGCAAGTACTGGAAGAATGAATAGTACCGGATATTCTGTAAAGTTTTGGAATAAATTAGTACGATTGGAAGTTGCTACATAGAAAATAGCTAAAATGATAGCAGCTACCATTGAAAATGGTCTTGCGATTTTATAAGCACGGTCGGATACTTCACCAGTCGTTTTAATCATAACCCAAAGGGCACCAGATACGACGAATATAGCAGTGAAGAACAACCCTCCTAAAATGCCGTAATGATTTAGTAAGCTAAGTAAATTTCCTTCATAGCCATTTTTTCCGATTTGTAGTCCGTAATAAAGGTTAGCGAACGTAACACCGAATAAGAAAGCGATTAGGAAACTACCAATTGCAAATGCCCATTTACAAGTTTTTTGCCAAATTGGTGAATCGTCTTTATGCATGAATTCAAGTCCAGCAGCACGAGCAAATAGTGCAAGTAATACTAAGAATAACGGTGTATATAAATAACTAAACATATTTGCATAGGTGACTGGGAAGGCAGCAAATGTTGCACCACCAGCTGTAATTAACCACACTTCGTTACCACCCCAGAACGGGCCAATTGCTTCTTGTAATTGATTTCGTTCTTGTCGATCTTTCGTAACGAAAGGAAAAATCATTCCGTTACCAAGTGCATACCCATCAAGAATGAAGTAAACTGTCCAAATCACGCCCCATAAACCGAACCAGATAATTGCGAGCATATCATGAGACATGTGCTGTACCTCCTTCAGTAGCAGGCTCTTCTAATGCAGCAGGTCCTTTTTTCGCGAACTTCAGCATTAAATATACGTCTGCAATTAAGAGTAGAGTATAAAACAATATTAAACTAATTAAAGAGAACCAAATCTGCGGAACAGATATAGGTGATACAGATTCTGCTGTACGCATTAGTTTATAAACTGTCCATGGTTGACGACCTACTTCGGCAACAATCCAACCAGCGTTAATTGCGATATATGGTAGTAAAACAGACCATATTGTAACTTTTAAATAACGTTTTGAGCTTTCTAGTTTTCCTTTTCGGTTTAAATAGAAGCCATACCAAGTTAATGCCATAAAGAACATACCAAGTGCAACCATTAAGCGGAAGCTATAGTACACGAGGTTAACGTTTGGACGATCTTCTTTCGGGATATCTTTTAAACCAACAATTTCGCCATCAAATGAATTTGTATAGAAGAAACTTCCTAGTTTCGGAATCGTAAGGAACTCAAAGTTCTTTTCGTTTTTCACATCAGGAATTTGAACAATCGAGAAGCCTTGTCCTTTTCCAGTTTCCCAAACAGCTTCCATCGCAGCTCCTTTAGCTGGTTGATATTTAGCTGCTGATACACCAGATTGATGTCCCATAAACGGTGTAATTGTTGCGGCGAATAAGCCTAGCATTAAACCAAACTTAAATGATTTTTTGAAGAATTCCACTTCATTTTTGCGTAATAAATGATAGGCACTAATTGCCATAACGAAGAAAGCGCCAACGATATAACAACCAACTACAGTATGGAAGAACATATTCCAAGCATATGGATTCGTAACGAGTGCCCAGAAATCATTTAATTCAGCGCGACCGTTACGTACGACGTAGCCAACCGGATTTTGCATAAAGCCGTTTGCTGTAATAATCCAAAGTGCGGAAATATTTGTTCCAAGTGCAACCATCCACATACAGAAAGCACGGAACTTTGGTGAAATTTTGTCTTTACCGAATAACCATATTCCCATGAAAGTAGATTCTAAGAAGAAGGCAACGAGTGCTTCGATTGCGAGAGGGGATCCGAAAATATCTCCCATATATTTGGAGTACTCAGACCAGTTTGTTCCAAATTGGAATTCCATCGTAATCCCGGTTATAATCCCCATGACGAAGTTAATTGTAAATAATTTACCCCAGAAGTTTGCCATTTTGCGATATGTTGGATTCAATGTGCGGGCGTATTGCGTTTCCATACATGCCACTAAAATAACAAGTCCGATTGTCAAAGGTACAAATAAAAAGTGATAAAAAATAGTAATTGCAAATTGAAAACGACTCAGTAACAGAACGTCGGACATAATAAATATTCACTCCTTTTTTGCATTATCTACAATTAGTTTATAGTGAAAATACGTTTTAAATGGAGAGGACTTGTTACAAAGCTGTGTGTATATTTTGAAAGAATTATGTCGATTATCTGAAAATATCCTATTTTTAATATAAAGCGATATCCTTTTTGAGTTTTTCATATTTTGGTACACTATTTATGCAGTGTAAACGAGAGAAAAGAGGGTTCCTTACTATGAAGTCATTAGAAGAGATTTTGCAGTACAATGAGAAATTTGTTGAAGAGAAAAAGTATGAAGAGTTTGTAACGGGGAAATTTCCAAACAAAAAGATGGTAATTATTTCTTGTATGGATACAAGACTTGTTGAACTATTGCCGAAAGCGATGAATATGCGTAACGGCGATGTGAAAATTATTAAAGTAGCAGGTGCTGTTATTTCACATCCGTTTGGAAGTATTATGCGTAGTATTTTAGTTGCTGTATATGAACTTGGCGCTGATGAAGTATGTGTAGTTGGTCACCATGATTGCGGTATGGCAAAAATTCAAGCAAGCAGTACAATTGAGAAAATGAAAGAGCGCGGTGTAACAGAAGAGAAATTAGATATGCTTCGTTATTCTGGAATCGATTTAGAACAATTCTTGCGCGGTTTCTCTAGTGTGGAAGAAAGTGTAGAACATAGCGTATCAGTACTTCGCAACCACCCATTACTTCCAGAAGAAGTACCTGTTCATGGTCTTGTTATCGATCCTGATACAGGAAAATTAGATTTAGTTGTGAATGGTTACGACAATTAAGAATTTACTTTGTCATCCTTTTTATCTGGGACAGGATCAAATCCTCCTGGGTGGAAAGGGTGACATTTTAATATACGCTTACAAGTAAGCCAAAACCCTTTCAGGGCACCATGTTTTTGAAACGCTTCTAATCCATAATGAGAGCAAGTTGGATAAAAGCGACAAGTTGGTGGTGTCATCGGAGATATGAACTTTTGATAAAAGCGTATAATCCCAATAAAAATCTGTTTCATAACGGTCTCCTTTTCAGCATATTCTTAAAGTATTATAGCACGACTGTACATAATACTTTACTAATGTGCTTTTCCGTTATATCATATTGGATATAACGGAATTAAATTAAAAGCGGGAGAGATGTTGTATGCCATCAGTAGAAAGCTTTGAATTAGATCATACGATTGTAAAGGCGCCTTATGTAAGACATTGCGGAGTTCACAATGTAGGTAGTGACGGTATTGTAAATAAATTTGATATTCGTTTTTGCCAACCGAATAAACAAGCAATGAAACCAGATGTTATTCATACGTTAGAACATTTATTAGCATTTAATTTACGTAAATATATTGATCGTTATCCGCATTTTGATATTATCGATATTTCACCAATGGGCTGCCAAACAGGATATTATCTTGTAGTAAGTGGAACACCGACAGTTCGAGAAATCATCGATTTATTAGAACTAACATTAAAAGATGCGGTTCAAATTACAGAAATTCCAGCTGCCAATGAAACGCAGTGTGGTCAAGCGAAGCTTCACGACTTAGAAGGGGCAAAACGCTTAATGAACTTCTGGTTAAGCCAAGATAAAGATGAACTTGAGAAAGTGTTTGGATAAAAAGGAAAACTGCCTGTTAAAGGGCAGTTTTTTTATTGTGCTAAGAGCGACCATACTCTTCTTTTTTATGAAAATATATTAGATACTCCAACATATAAAACAAAGGCAGAACAGAGAAAATAAACAAATGCTTTCGTTTTTTGCTGCGGCTTTATTTTCATCGATTCCAAAAAGGATACACATAATACTTAAAAGGATAAACACGTAAGGGAAAAGAATAGTGAAGTTTGCAAAGAAGCTAAATAGGGCGAGAGAAAGAGCGATAGTGGCGATTATAATTCGACTGTTTTTTTAACATGGAATCCCCCTTAGTAGAAAGAAATAGTTTGCCGTTTTAATATTTCCTCTAAACTTATGGTGAGGGCCATGACTCCTAAAAAGATGAACATATAAGGCATTATTTCTCTACTACCATTAAAAAATCCATAAATTGCTATAGATAAGGCAATAAGTGATAAAGTAATCCGTACCCCTTTTAGCATAAAAGACCTCCTCTATTTTATGTAGGTAATGATGAGAACAATCCAAATGAAAGCACCGGCAATAATACAAATAAGTCCAGTTGCTGACTCCTTTTTCTTTATTTGTTCAAATGCGATGAGAAACATGAAAGCTCCTAATAGAAATTGTGAAAGTGGTAGAAAATTATTTTGACCTGTATATAATCCAACTGCCGACATAACGATCACAGTGAGTGCGATTGTGATGCGGAGTATACGAAGCATACTATGAATCCTCCTTATTCTTTTTTGTATAAGGATTATCTTCTAGTTTATCGACGGAATGTTTATAAGCATAGCCTTTATTAATTGTCATGATGGAGAGTACGATGATAATACCGATAATTAATATTTTGAACATAAAACCCCTCCTTTTCTTTATTTTACATAATTTTGTAATTGATGAAAACAATAGAAAATAAAAGGATGAAAGAAGGGTGTTACATGGAGCAGAAAAAAACATATTATATATCAATAGGAAACGGTCAAATTTCACAAGTGAAGACGGCGGATACGTATAATTTTGAGATTTCCGCAAGTGATGAGGAAATTACGGAGTTAAGAGAGTACTTTGATCAAGCATATGTAGAGGATTTAGGTTCATTTGTACGTTCTCACGTTCCATTTGTTGAGTATCATCACGATTCAAATAATGACCGATATGATGAACAACTACAAAAAGCATATAAAATAATTTACGATTTAGGAAATCATGAGACGAAAGAATTAGTCGCGCAAATGGGAATAATCAATGGGTTATAATTGGATAATATTATGCAGAAAAGCGAGAATATGCTACAATTTGTGGTAGGAAAAACTTGTAACCATCAATAGGGGAGTAATGGCATGTACAAATTTAAAGATTATTACCACAACACTGTACAATTATCGTTTGAACGTTATCCATTTTCTCCTGAGCCAAAGCATGTTTGGGTTGTATGCCGGTACGGGGATCAATGGTTATTAACGCATCATTTACGTCGCGGTCTTGAATTTCCAGGTGGTAAAGTAGAACTAGGGGAAACACCGGAAGAAGCGGCAGTTCGAGAGGTTCATGAAGAAACCGGCGGCATAGTTTCTGATTTAACTTACTTAGGACAATATAAAGTATCTGGAAAAGACAAAATAATCATTAAAAACATTTATTTTGCAACAATTAGTGCGGTAGAAGAACATACGCATTACGAAGAAACGAAAGGGTCTGTTTTATTAACAGACATTCCTGACAACATTAAAACGGATAGAAAATTTAGCTTTATAATGCGCGACGATGTATTGGCGCGTACGATGAAACATATAGAAGAAATCGGCTGTTTTACGAAGTAAAGTGGCCGGTTTCTTTTTTTGTGTGTAAGAATAAATGTAAATATATGTTTACATTTTAGGAGGGGGAAGATGGATAAAAGAGCAGAAACGACTGTTACTATTTCGATGGTTAAATTAAATATCTATGCATTTCTTATAATATTTGTTTTGGCATTTGGAATTAGTTTTTTGCATGCATTTCTTTCAGGCGGGGTTCAATTGGAATTTACGTTACCAACTATGTTTCTTTTTATTATCACAATGCTTGTTCTCATTTGTATTCATGAAGCGATACATCTAATAGGATTTCGTTATATCGGAGGCGTGCCATGGAGTGAACTAAAATGGGGCGTCAATTGGAAATTAGGTGTTGCATATGCACATTCTAAACAGGCAATTACAGTAAAACAAATGAAGAAAGTGTTAATGCTACCGTTTTTACCAACTGGAATTTTTCCAATTGTATTGGGATTAGCTATGAATCTGGAGCCACTCTCATTTTTAGGAATTCTACTAACAGCAGGTTGCATTGGTGACATTGCCTTATATCGAAAAGTTTCAAATTTTCCAGATGATGCGCTAGTTCAAGATCATCCGAGTAAACCGCAGTTTACAGTATATGAATTATAAAGGAAGAGGAGGTGTTCGGGAAACGAAACCTCCTTTTACTATTGTCTTGTTTGTATGTCTACATCTAAAAACGAAAGCACCTCCAACAAATCGTTCACTATACGTGGATGCTCAAAGTCACCCCAAAATGAATCCCTCTTCCACACACCAAGAATCCCTACTCGTTCAGAACTAAGCACATCGTTTTCTGGATGATCTCCAACGTAAAGACATTCTGTGGTCCTAACATCTAGCTTTTTTAAAGCTCGTTCGAAAATCTCAGGATGTGGTTTTTTTATTCCTTCCGCTTCGGAAACGAGAATTGTATTTGTATACGTATGTATGTTTAGTGCGCGCAGGTTGTTCATCTGAAAGTCAGTAAAGCCGTTTGTTATAATGCCGATTTTAATATTTTGTTGTGTTAAACGCTGAAGTAATTCGTACATGTTTTGGAAAGGAATACAATGATGTTGAAAGTTAGTAATGTAGTCGTGCAACAGTTGCTCTGGCGTTAAAGTAGTAATGTTGTATTCGTAAAGGAGAGTAGCATATACTTTATCTTTCCACGTATAGCCATTATTATCGAGTTCGAGAAAGCGAGAACAATACTCTAATTTTCCTATGCTCATTAAGTGAGAGGCAAAGCGATTATATTGATTATGAATAAATTGTTCTAAAGATTGGCGCCGATCTAATAGTGTTCCATCTAAGTCGAATAAGACTGCTCGAATCATGAGAAACCTCCTTACAGTTTTTATAATTAATTATCGCATATTCGTTAAAAAATGATTATTATATTTTTGTAGAATGGAATAATGGAGGATTGTATGAAGAGACTGTATGGTAAGTTAGTAGGAGTTATCGTCGCAATGGGTTTAATGGCAGGGTGCGATAGTTCTATGAAGAGTATGAAAGAAAAAGAAATTTGTAAAACAGAAGAAGAATGCGTAGAAATAGGAGATAAGAAACTTCAAAAAGTATATGAAAAAATAGATGGATTATCTGAGCTTGAAGCAGTAGAAGATTATCATATAGAAAAGCATGAGAGTGCGGATATGAAAGAGGCAGAGCAGAAAAAAGAAGATGATGATGAAAATTATTTCTTTTTAGCTTCTTATTATATTGATGGTGATGAAATTGTAGATCCTTATTTTGAAAAAATAGAACGGAAACGTTTAAATAAAGTATTCGCTGAAGGTAAAGAAGCGAAAGAAGAGTTGCTACAACAACGTCAAGATAGAGGGTATCATAAAGATTTATGGGATATGTACTGCACTCTCATCCCAGCTACATATCGCGGGAATATAACAGAATTTGATTTAATAACGGATGGTTATGACGGTGTTGTTGCCCACGTTATGCCGAGTATGGAGAATCCGAAAGATTGGGTTCTTAGCTTAGATACGCTTGATTCTGCGGTAAATATCGATGAAGTGATGAAAACATTAATTCATGAGACGGCTCACGTGTTGACGCTCGGACATAAGCAAATACCAGTGGATGAAAAGTATGTAAAGGATTTTGAAGAAGATAAAGATATTTCAAAGTACAGAAATAATTGTGAAACTCTTTTCTTACAAGAGGGATGTGCGAAAGAAAAATCTTATATTAATCAATTTTATAACTCTTTCTGGAAACCAATTGAGCAGGAGTGGACAGAAAAGAAAGTAGAAGAAAGCGAAGAAACTCAAATTGAATTTTTTAGAGAAAAGCATGATGAGTTTGTATCACAATATGGAACGACAAATGTAGCGGAAGATATTGCAGATACGTTTACAGCATTTATCTTACAAGATTCAAAAAAGGTGAAAGAAGGATCGGAGTTAAAGTATAAAAAAATTGCGTTCTTCTATCAGTTCCCTGAGCTTGTCAAAATGAGAGCGGAAGTGTTATCGGGATTATATGATGTTTCGAAAACAATAGAACAACATAGTGGACAATAATGCGAGTTAAATATTTTAGCTAAGAAAACGTAAAGAATTTTAGTTCTGTATGTTTTTTTATGTTGATAAAATTGAAAATTCTGTATTTTTATAAAAACAAGAAGGAACTGAAGCTTTCAAAGAGAATTAGTATAAAAATGTCACAATTTAGACACAATTATAATGCGCATATTGTAGGGACTAAAAGTTTACTCTCGAGGAGGTAATGAAACGTATGAAAACGATTCTTGCGGTTGCTGGTCTCATTTGGGTAATGTCTCACGGTTTTCCGATTTTTGAAGGGGAGCAAATTCGTAGTGCATTAAATAAAAAGTATGATGATTATCATGTAATAGATCGAAAAGAAAATGTCGTTACAGTACGTGTGAAAGATTGTTTCCATACAGTTACAGTTGCGAATGGCAACGTTACAAATGAAACAAAGATGTGTGATAAAAGGTAAAGAAAGAAGCTGACTAGAGTCTATCACCCTAAGTCAGCTTCTTTTTCGTTTTCCAATTAGAAGTTTTTCAAATGCCTCAACAAACACATACATAAGTGTTGCGAGGACGCAGGTGAGTAGTACGCTTAGTAAGACGAGTGTGAAATTAAATACTTGGAATCCGTAGCTAATTAAGTAACCAAGACCTTGTTTGGAGACGAGAAGTTCGCCGAATATAACACCGACCCACGATAATCCAACGTTCACTTTTAACGTTGAAATAATTGCTGGGAAGGATGCAGGGAGAACGACTTGCTTATAACATTGCCATTTATTTGCGCCAAATGTGTCCATCACTTTTATATAGTTAGAATCGACTTCTTGAAATGCGCTGTAAATAACGAGAATGGTAATGATGATGGAAATGATTACTCCCATTGCAATTGACGAAGAAATATTTGGACCGAAGATTACAATGATAATCGGACCAAGTGCCACTTTGGGCATGGCGTTTAGGACGACGAGATATGGATCGAGTACGCGGGCGAGAAGTGGGATCCACCAAAGGAAAGTAGCGATAATAGCGCCGAGCACTGTTCCAAGAATGAAGCCTACTCCTGTTTCAAGTAATGTCGTCCATATGTGAACCCAAAGTGAACCGTCAATCCATTTACTAAGGAAGAGATCCCAAATGCTTGAAGGAGAACTAAAGAGTAAAGGATCAATCCACTCTTTTTTACTAGCTATCTCCCATAGTGCAAAGAAAAGAATGAGTAGTAAAAGCTGTAGTAAGCGTGCTAACCATGCACGTTTCCGTTCTTTCTTCCGAAACTGTTCATGTAGTTGCTTTATGTTATCCAAGGCGCTCCAACTCCTTCCATATATCTTGGAAGAGGGATGGGAAGTCATGGTGGTGACGTGATTCTAACGGTGATAAGGAGCGAATGCTTTCTGGGACGATAAATGTTTTTGCAATTTTTCCAGGGTTTGCTTGTAGTAAATAAATACGATCACTCATCGCAATTGCTTCTTCAATATCATGTGTCACGAGTAGTGACGTTTTCTTATATTTGCGTAGTAAGCTGAAAACGAGATCTTCTAGTTTCAATTTCGTTTGATAATCGAGCGCCGAGAATGGTTCATCTAGCAATAAAATTTTCGGATCGGTCGCTAAAGTTCGAACGAGAGCGGCACGTTGACGCATACCGCCGGACAGTTCACGAGGGTATTGATCCTCTACATCATGTAGGCCGACTTGCTTTAAAAGTTGTAAAGTATGTTCTTTCGTCTGTTCATTGTAAGTTTTTCGGGTGTGAAGTCCAAGCATAATATTTTCTTCAATTGTTTTCCAAGGGAACAAGTAATCTTGCTGCAACATATATCCCATGGATGAAGTTTTCGTTGTAATGGGCTCACCATCTAAAAAGACGATACCTTCAATTGGATCAAGCAGCCCAGCAATAATGGAGAGAAGTGTCGTTTTGCCGCAGCCACTTGGACCGAGTATAGAAATGAATTCGCCTTCTTCCACTTGTAAACTCATATCTTCGAGAATCAGTTTGGCATTCTCTTTTGCGAAAAAGCAGTGAGAAACGTTACGTATTTGTAAAAAGCTCATACACTTCGCCTCTATTTCTTAATAACGCTTTCGGCAATTTTTGTATTGACGAGCGCTTCATGTGGAACTTCTTTTTGTAATTCGCCAGCTTCTTTCATTATCGTTTGGAGCTGTTTCCATTCTTCAGCATCTAATAGCGGATTTGTTGCATAAGAGTGTTGTTTTTTATACCGTTCGATTACTTTTACTGTAATGTCTTTTGAAGTGTCTTTAAATAACGGAGAAACGGCATCAGCAATCTCTTCTGGACTATGAGTATCAACCCATTGCTGCGCTTTATAGAGAGCACGTGTGAATTTTTCAGCAGCAGCTTTATCTTTCTTTAAGAAACTTTCTTTTGCCATGAACGTTGTATACGGAACAGTACCAGATTCATTTCCGAACGAAGCAACAATATATCCTTTACCTTCTTTTTCGAATATGCTTGCAGTCGGTTCAAAGAGCTGAACAAATTCTCCTGTACCAGATGCAAAGGCATTTGCAATGTTAGCAAATTCGATGTTTTGGACTAAGTTCGTATCTTTGCGAGGATCAATGCCATTTTTCTTTAAAACGTATTCTCCAACCATTTGCGGCATGCCACCTTTACGCTGTCCTAAAAATGTGACACCTTTTACGTCATTCCAATTAAAAGAGTCTAATTTTTTGCGCGAAACTAAAAATGTTCCATCTGTTTGTGTAAGTTGTGCAAAGTTAATGATAGGGTCTTTTGCACCTTGTTGATGAACGTAAATGGACGTTTCAGAACCGACGAGGGCAATATCAATGCCGCCAGATAATAGTGCGGTCATCGTTTTATCTCCGCCGGCTGTTGTTTGGAGTTCAATATTTAACCCTTCATCTTTAAAAAATCCTTTTTCAATCCCGACATATAAAGGGGCATAGAAGAGAGAATGGGTAACTTCGCCGATGCGAATATTTTGAGTTTGTTCTTTCGTATCTTCTTTTTTATTACTACAAGCAGCAAATGTGAAAACAGCTAGTAACATAATACAAAAAACAGCTATTAATTTTTTCACTATATGACACCTCCTAGAAGTCACTCTACAAGCATGATATGTAGGTAAGTGCCCACATGTGAGTGTAGATAGCAGGAATTTTTTGGGTGATAAAGAAGTACAAATATAAGGGGTGATAAAATGGAATACGAATATGATGATAGTGTACATTTACATCTTGATTATTTTGGAACAGAATGTGATATGGAATCGATTGCTTATAAAAGGAAAAATGAAGACGTATGGGATGTGTATTTTAATTTTGGAGCATATGGTCTTCAGAAAGATGAGATCGAGACAGGTAGATTTATGGACGAATATGCTGGCCATTACGTTTTTTCTGTATATGCTCGTGATCTTAGCTGGGAATTTGGAAGTGCCCAGTTTGAAGAGTGGGTTTTGAAAAATCGGGTAGTAGAAAAAACGCTACAAAAATAGGAGGAATTTTGTGATTGGATTTTTCATCTTATTATTTATTTTTGTGGCCGGATTTCTTATCATGCAAATGCTTATTTACCGATTTGCAAAGAAAAACATCCATAAATATACAAAAATAAAATGGTTTCATATGTGGCTACATATGAATATGAAAAAAGGCCCGAGATTAGATTTTTTTGATTGTGTAATTATAGTACTCGTATGTATCGTATGGAAAATATGGCTGCTTCCTTTTATATAATACACATGCTAATGATTTTCTCTTTTATCATAAAATAACGAAAAGAACCTGTCTTGTGGCAGGTTCTTTTCGTTATAGTAATAGTTGTAAAAAACTTACATTTATAAGTAAAACAGTGAGTGGCGTTGTGAAAGATATTTTGACAAATACATAAACACATACGTACGGAATTAAAGTGCGATTACAAAATGGACAAATTGGCTGTGTGCAAAGTGTGGGGTAATAAGAAAGAGGTCGTCCACCGTTGGACGACCTCTTTCTTATTATGCTTGGTTAGTGCGGAAGAATGGAAGCTTCTGCACAATGTGAATTAATCCGTATGCAAGAATTAAGCACATAAGAGGATTAATGAAAAATCCATAGCGATTAATTGCTAAGAATAAGTTTGAGAAGATAATGTAAATAATAGAACTTGCTACTAGCATCATAACGCGTTTATGTTTAAATGAATTTAGCATGAAGCAGAAGCTGCTCAAGAATGTACCGATGATAAACATTCTATGACATAGTTGCATAAAGTTGTGAATACGGTATTGGTCTACAGCAGGAGCTGTTTTGAATAATTCAATTGTTTTACCGACAGTGAACCAAGAGAACCAATAAGTGAAGTCCGTCTTAAAGCCGTTCTTGATTAATTCTTTTGCGTATGCACCTTTGTCCTCTAAGCCTTTAGCTCTCATTTCATTTACTATATTTTCATATCCAATTTTATTAAATGGATCTGCACCGGCAATTAGTGGATCTGCACCTTGGGTTGAGAATAAAATAAATTGGTTGAGTGCTAAGTAGTTACGAACAACCCATGCGCCAATAATAAAGAAAGGTCCGATAAACCATAACAATCCGATTCGAATGGAGTCTTTAAATCCATATGTAAATAACACGACAAGAACAGGAATGAGCATCATTGGAGCTGGATTTGGACGGAACATAAGTAAAATTGAAACGACAATTCCAAACCATATATGGAATTTCACTTTATTGTATTTCCATGCGAGAACAAATACATATACACATAACGCTAATAAGAATATGGATGGAACTTCTGTTAGCAATGTACGGAAGTATGTGTAGTTACTTGGATAAATAGCATATAAAATACTTGCAACAATTCCGTAAATGTTTTTTTCGAACAATTCTTTTCCTATTAAGAATACTAATAGCACTGTGCATAGGTTCATGATCATGTTAATAACAGTTGCTACGTAATAGTAAGGAATTGATGTAATATCAGAAATAATCATAGCGCCAGCTAATAGTAATGGCTGACCTGGTGTGATATATGCATTTTTCCCTGGAACTTCACTAGGTTCCAAATACACATAACCAAATACACCATGTTTTAATAGTTGTTCAGCTGTTAACGAATAGTTAAAGGCATCATTTGCACCATATGTTACTTTGACTAACTCTCCATCTAATCCTGGCTGTTTTACTAAACAAAAAACGTGCAACAGGAAAGAAAGCGCCAAAATTGCATATACCGCTTTAGGCAAACTCTTAAACTTAGTAAGCAAAAATGAGCAACTCCTTTTTATTAATTCTTTCGTATTTTCATGTGAAATCTTTAATAGTATTAAGGATTTCCAAAACATAGCTATTATATCATAAAGTGGAATGCTGAAATTAAGTTTTTCAAGAATGAATAATTTGTATGACAAATTTAACTGTTGATTAAAGGAATATTAAGACAATACATTTATGATAGAAGCAATTATGCAGACGAAATATATAATATATGTTATTTTAATAGAAATAGTTCTTTCGATGCGAGGGAAATTAAGACGTAGAAACGAGGGAATGAATTGAAGTATGGTTCTACACTTTTTCATCTTTCAAAAAGAAATATATTAATTTCGAGCATTATAAGTAGTATGGTGACTTTATTAGTAATAACTATGCTGTTTATGATTTTAAAGGTTTTTAATTTAGACATAATGAAAGATCATTTAAATCAAAAGCTTGTTTTAATTGTTATGATGATTTTCATATGGGGCATAACATTTTATATTTCACATTTTAATAAAAAAGAGATGTCTATATTTAGGGCATCCCTACGAGTGCATTTTATATTATTTTTGCTAGCTCATACAGTAGCGTTATTTTATATTGTAATCCAAGTTAATATGAGTTTCATAGAGACAATGAATTGGATTTACTTTTATAACATGCAGTTTATATTAAGTTTTGTAGTAATTTATGCAATATACATTCTTGTTTATAATTTAATAGGCAAGGTTTTTCTAAGTATGATTTTAACGAGCTGTACGTTAGTCATTTTAGGTATTGTGAATTATTTAAAGCTTATTTTCAGAGGCGATCCGCTATATCCTTCTGATTTCACACAAATTATGCATATGCAATCTGTCATACCGATGGTGATGGACTATTTTAGCTGGAGTTATATTTTTGTCATTATCTTAAGTATTGTGGCTTGTATTGTAGCAGGGATATATATGAGAAGGTATATTCAAAATGTAAAGATTCATCTAGGAATAAGAGCCTTATTAGTAGTAGGATCTATTTTTGTTCTATATGCGTATGGTAATTTTGCGAATACATTTATGAATAAAGTATTTCAAAAATCAGGTGTAGATTTTGTTTTGTGGAATCAAAATGAGAACTATGCTTCAAATGGTTTTGTACTTGGGTTTATTAGCAATTTAGATACAACAGTTATGGAAAAACCAAAAAATTATTCTAAAGAAAATATGCTTCAAATAGCAAACAATATAAAACAACAATATAGTGGAAATATAGGGAACCAAAAGAAAAAAGAGAAACCGAATATTATTTTTGTAATGAGTGAATCGTTTTGGGATCCGACGAAAGTAACAAATCTTTCTTTTAGTGAAGATCCTGTACCAAATTTGCATCATTATATAGAAAATTTTCCTGGTGGACAAACTATTTCTCCTACATTTGGAGGTAATACGGCGAACGTCGAATTTGAAGCGTTAACGAGTTATTCAATGAGTTTGTTAAAGCCAGGTTCTATACCATATCAGCAGGTCGTTATAAATAAAAAAGAAATTCCATCAATTCCTACGGCGTTGAAAAAAGAAGGTTATTACACAAGTGCAATTCATTCATTTGGTCGCTCATTTTTCAAACGCGATGACGTATACAGAGTGTTAGGGTTTGATAAGTTTAATGCAGATGATACGATGGAAAATGTAGATATTGATGGAGATTATATTAGTGATTTAGCGATGAGTAAAGAGATAATTGCTGAGTTAGAGAAACAAAAACAACCTACATTTATTCATGCAGTAACGATGCAAAATCATTTTCCATTTACAGAAGGCCGATTTGGTGAAAACCTAATAGAAATTAGCGGTCTAGAAAATGAAGAATCAAAGGGAGAATTAGAAACGTATACAGAAGGGTTAAGACGTTCAGATGAGGCTCTTCAATATTTAATAGAGCAACTAGATAATTTAGATAGACCTACATTATTAGTATTCTTTGGAGATCATCTTCCATCATTAGGAACAAATAAATCTTTTTATAAAGGGAATGGGTATATAACGAATGAAAAAACACCGAGCGAACGTTTAGCGATGGCCCAAACGCCGCTATTAATGTACGCAAACTTTGATATGCCAAATGATAATTTAGGTGTAGTAAGTCCAATTTATTTTTCTAATCTTATTTTTGATTATGCAGGATTAAATAAATCCTTATTTTATCAATTTTTATCGGGATTTTACAAGGAAATACCGGTGCTTAGAGATGAATTAAAAGTTGATAAAAATGGAGAAGTAATCAATGATTTAACAAAGAAACAAAAAGAAATGTTAGAGCAATATAAAATGCTTCAGTATGATTTACTCGTTGGAAATCAATATAGCAAAGATATCCTCTTTAAATAAAAGAAATAAAAAGAACTTGTATAACGTGAACTGTACCCCGAATCATGGACACTTAAAAAAAGCCCCATGATTCGGGGTTTTTGTGTATTTTTATCAAAAAACCTCGTTATAATGGAACCAACGATAGAAATGAGGTACGGAGAATGAGTAAAATTATTTTTAATGAGATTCAAATGAAGCAGCTGGAAAAAAATAAAAATGTAGTAAAAGCGTCGGAACGTTCGATTAGCTATTGTCCAGATTTCAAAGTAAGAGCGGTAAAAGAAAATCAACAAGGAAAAGGTCCTAGCCAAATCTTTTTAGAGAATGGGTTTGACTTAGCTGTGATTGGTGAGGAGAAACCAAAACAATGCTTGAAACGTTGGCGAAGAACCTTTGAACAATTTGGTGAAGAAGGATTTTATACAGAACGCCGCGGGAAAGGAAGCACGGGACGTCCTTCGGAAAAACCTCTCTCTTCCGATGAAAAATTAAAGAAAGCGGAAGCGCGTATTGCGTTCTTAGAAGCGGAATTGACATTCCTAAAAAAGTTAGAAGAACTCGAAAGGCAGGCGTTACAGAAGAAGCGTTAACACCACGAGAAACATACACACTGATTGAACAAACCATACGTCGATTCCAATTCCCACGTATGGTGCGTTATCTTTGCACACTGGCTGGGGTAAGTCGGAGTGGATACTATGCGTGGCTTCATCAGACAGAGAAACATCTAGAAAAAGAACGCAATGATGAAACAGATTATGAATGGATCCAAGAAATTTTCAATCGAAAAAGGAAAACATGTGGTGGTCGTTCTATCAAAATGGTGTTGGAAAAGACAAAAGGAATTTGTATGAACCTCAAACGTATTTACCGTATTATGCGTAAATATAATCTTGTGACAAAGATTCGCCGAGCGAATCCTTATAAACACATCGCAAAGGCGACACAAGAACATAAAACATGTCCGAACCTTTTAAAACGCCAATTCAATCAAGAAGAGCCTGAAAAAAGTATGTTAACGGATATTACCTATTTATTTTATGGAAAAGGAAAGAAGGCTTATTTATCATGTGTAAAAGACAGCACAACACGAGAAATTTTAGCCTATCATGTCTCCTCTTCTTTACAAATGGATATCGTCTATCAAACATTAAATAACTTGAAAGAGAGATTAGGAGAAAGCATCCATTCTGAAGCGCTTCTACATTCAGACCAAGGTATTCATTACACACACCCTGAATTTCAGAAACGCGTAAGGGAAATGGGAATCAGACAATCTATGTCCCGTAGGGGCAATTGTTTAGACAATGCACCAATGGAATCCTTTTTTGGTCATATGAAAGATGAATTAGATTATAAAGATTGTCAAACCTTTGAATCCCTCGAACTCAACATAAGGGAATATATGAAGGAGTATAATTATAATCGTTATCAGTGGACATTAAAAAAGATGGCTCCG
Organism: Bacillus paramycoides; assembly: GCF_038971285.1. Lineage (NCBI taxonomy): Bacteria > Bacillati > Bacillota > Bacilli > Caryophanales > Bacillaceae > Bacillus > Bacillus paramycoides. The sequence goes on along the minus strand of NZ_CP152427.1, from coordinate 4,607,870 downwards.
ATTGAATATCGGAACCACCTTTTAAGTGCTTGATTTTTCAGGGCTTTTTTATTAAACTGTCCATTTTATAGGGTACAGTTCAACGATACAAGTTCTTTTTTATAGTATTTAACGGGGTAACCAGACAAGCTGGGTTTAGGGAGTATTACCTGTACATTTAGTATATATGAAAATGTAATCGTTTTATTAATTGATTTGTGAGAAATATGTGAATTTTATCTTTGTAAAAACTTGTAGTACGTCTTTTATGAATATAAAAACTTTATAAGTTCTTCGTTTAATTCATCCGCTTGATCGATTGGGGAGCCGTGACCACTATTTGTGAGAGGATATAACTGAGAATTTTTAATCCGCTTTTGCGTAAGTTCAGCGCTTTTGTATGGGATAAGTTGATCGTGAATACCGTGGAATATTTTTGTTGGCACGTTAATTTTACTTAAATCTTTCGTTACATCTTCATTTGCAGCTGCTTGCAATATTTTGATGAGAGCGTAGGAGGCAGACTGCATACCGAGATAAGAAAACCATTCTAACGTAGCTGATCCTAAGTTTCTATTAAAAAATGACAAAGATACATCATTTAAAAATTTAGGCATATTGGCATACATTTGATTAATGAGAGTATCTGCTTGTTCTTTAGGGACACCATAGGGAGATTCCTGATTTTTAACGAAAGAGGGGGAAACGGCATCGACTATTACAAGTTTAGAAATACGATGACCATTATAGCGAGACATGTACCGAATAGAAAGAGCACCACCTACTGAGAAACCAACTAATGTAGCATTTTCGACTTGAAGTGCTTCTAAAACGATTGCGATATCGTCTGCTAAACGATCGTATGTGTAACCAGTCCACGGTTTATCAGATTGCCCGTTCCCGCGTATATCCATAGCGATGCAGCGAAAACCATGCTGTGGCAACACATTGAGCTGATATTGGTACATTTGATGATTTAAAGGCCAGCCATGGACGAAGAAAACGGTTTTACTACCAGGTCCGGGATTAACGTCTTGCACAAAAATATGAACATCTTTCTCGACGGTAACAAACATAAATGATCCCCCTATCCTATTCATATACTCTATCCCAAAAGCGTTGTTATGCTTTTTTATTTTTTTGTACCCATAATATAAGTATTTTTGTTTATAGCTTTTATGCTTATATATAGTCTGAAGATAATGCACTTTATTGGGATGATTTTCCTCAAATATTCGATTTATCTTTGTTTGTCTGTGAAAATCACTTATTATAATAAATGGTATTCTTCGAGATATTATTTTGAAGGGGTGTTGAAGTGAAAGGAAGTTTTCTATCATATAAAGAAGAAGAAAGGAATGCAAAAATTTTTTTATGGGTGCTCTATGTCATTGTTGTTTCATACCAAATTTTCTACGCAACCGTACTAGAGAACGAATCGCTAACGGATAAGGGACATAGCATACTATGGCAAGTTATTTGCGGGACTGCAATACTCGGTGTGAATGTATATTTAATAAAAAAAGAGAAAGCGAACCTTGTTAAATATACATGTGTATTTGCATACATAGGAGTAGAAATCGTTAATATACTTTCGTATCTGCTTTATAATGAGGCGGCATTTGATGGAGTAAATATAATAGAAATTATTTTCATCTTCTTTGTACCTATATTTTTAAATAGAAAATATTTTGTGTTTGTACTTTCGACTATTGTAGGGAAATATGTTATTTATTTATTTGTATTAAAGGAAGTAAAAGGATTTATGTTCCTCATTATGTATACACTCGTATTAATAGCGGCATACATCATTTTAAATCGATTTATACAATACCTTTCAGCGGTAAAGGAAAGTATTAAGATCGCTAGTGAATCACAAAAATTAGCAGTAATCGGAAAAATGGCAGCGACAGTGGGACATGAAATTAAAAATCCACTTGCTTCATTAAAAGGGTTTACGCAATTACAACGAGAGAAGCATGGAGAGGACCCTATTTACCAACAGATGATTTTTGAAATAGAAAATATGAATAATATGATAGGTGAGTTAATGGAGGTTGCTACATGTAAACCTTCTGTTTATAAGAAACATAATATAGGTGAAATTGCATTACAAGCCGTAACAATTGTTCGCGAAAAAATGAATGAATCTAGCGTCCAGTTTATTTCTAATGTGGAAGAAAAGACGATAGAAGTTGAATGTGATGAGCGGAAAATAAGAGGAGTCTTTCTATATGTCATAAAAAATGCTCTGGAGGCAATGGAGCAAGGTGGCACATTAGAGTTACGGTTAGAAAATAAAGGACGAGATTATGTAATGCTAAGTGTAATTGATAATGGTTACGGTATTAAGAAAGAAAATTTAGCTCGTGTTAAAGAGGCCTTTTATACAACGAAACAAGATAAAATTGGCCTAGGCCTTACGGTAGCGAATCGACTTGTTACTGAGCAGCATCTTGGTGAATTACATATTTCAAGTGAAAGAGATATTGGAACTAGAATAGATATCATGCTCCCGAAGCAACGTGGAAATAATGAAATCCACGAGGGAGAAAAGCTAGGAGTTACCATATGAATAAAGACGATATATTTAAAAATGAAGAAATAAAGGCATTGAAAATATTTTTAAGTTTATTTTTTATTATATTTTTTGTATACGATCTTGCCTACGAATTTATTGTACCTTTAATAGGAGGAGAGCAAGAAGGAGTAGGAGAGTTTGAGGATGGTTTAGGTTTATGGCTTTATTTTCTAATGGTGATTTTGTTTTGTATTGGAGTATACTTCATGAAATGGAAGAATCCATTTGCAGTGAAATATATTATTCTAATTGGATATAACCTATTAGATTTTATTCATAATTTTATGATTTACTACGGTAGTGATGCTGAGTTTGATGGTGGGAATATAGTAGAAGGATTTTTTATTTTATTTGCCCCACTCTTTGTGAATAAAAGGTATTTTTGGTTAGTTCCGAGCATACTTGTTGGGAAATACGCTCTTATAGGAATCATTATTCACTCGTCACTCGTTTTAATCCCGATGGCATTATATAGTGTATTTACTATCATATGTTGGATTATGTTTTTAAGGTTTCAATCTTACGTTCGTACGCTTGAGATGATGGATAAAGAAATACAACAAACAGAAAAGCTAGCAACTGTTGGGAAAATGGCTACAGTTATTGGTTACAAAATTAGAAAACCTCTAGCTAATTTAGATAAATTTGTGAATAAGCAAGCGAATAAATATCCAGAGGATAAAATATATAGTGATATTATGAAACAAGAAGTAGAACGAATTCATATGATTGCTACAGAACTTAGTGGATTTGAGAAATCTAAATCACCAGAATCAGAAATTCATAATATAGAAGAAATTATCGCTTATGTTATTCGAGTTATGGGAAAGCCTGCTTTAAATCAAGGCGTGCACATACAAGGTATTTATAGTAAAGACATACCATCGATTCCATGCGATGAAAAACGATTAAAACAAGTATTTTTTAATTTAATTAAAAATGCGATTGAAGCAATGTCAGTTGGTGGAACGATTACGATTAAAGTGACTGTAGAAGATGCAATCATTATTCAAGTTAAGGATGAAGGTTGCGGTATTCCAAAAGACAAAATTCCGAAGTTAAATGAAGCTTTTTACACAACGAAAGAAACGGGAACAGGTTTAGGTTTAGTAGTTACAGAAAAAATTATTAAAGACCACAACGGTAAAATGAGTTTTGAAAGTGAAGTTGGGGTTGGAACGACGGTGAAGGTTATATTGCCGATATCATGAAAAATTATTTTTAAAAAGGAGATCACTTATTTGGGAGTGATCTCTCTTTTTTGTGGAATGAATTGTTTTAAGTGTGGGTTATAGATCAGTGATTAGAAAAATAGAATATACAGCACTCGCAGTAATTCCAGGGGTAATATGAAGAGAAATAGCATCCCCTCTTGAAACTGGGTTTCCAGTTGTAATGCTAGTCCAAGTTACAGTAGCGGGACCTACTGCCGGAGTAGGATTAAACACTTGAATTTGTCCTGATCCAGTATCTGTCGGTTTAATTGAAAATACCATAGTTCCTATAATTTTGTCAGTGGTAGTTAAGGTAATAGTAGATAGAATGTAGTTAGAAGTAGGGGTTGTGAGGTTTGTTGGAACATTCCTGCAAATATTAATCGTATAAACAGCAGCAGGTAAATTATTTACATTTATAGACGCAGCAAAGCCAACTATGCTACCGGTCCCAGCAGTGACATACGGAATAACATTGGAGTCAATTCCAGGAGATCCCGCTATACGTTGAAAACCAGCATTTGTTCCTTGAAAAACAATGCTTTTTGCTGATGCACTACCGGCAGAGCCAGTAGGTCCACTTTCTACTAAAACGATATAATCTGGAGATACATTTGGAAAACCTTTAGGTGCATCTTTTTTTACAACAAAGCCGCTGCCTGTATAAGTGACAACTTGTCCTTTTTTATAGGTGGGAGCGGCTGCTAGACTAAAGGTGGTAGTACTTTGAAAAACAGCTCCGGCAGAGCCAGTAGGTCCAGTGTTTCCAGTGTTACCAGTCGGTCCAGTGATGCCAGCAGGTCCAGTACTACCAGTGGGTCCGGTGTTTCCGGTAGAGCCACTGTTACGTCTGCCGTCGCAACTAAAACAATTACGTGGGTACATGTATGTTCTCCTTTCTTTATTTTGAAAAACTAGTTTTAAAAATAGAACTACTATATACATATTATGAATTCTATATTTTTGTGTGTTCGATTGTATTGTTTATAGATTTCAAAAATAGAGAGGGGAGTTGAATCGTTATAGAGCTAACGTTTCTTTTGTGGGCCGAAAGTAACATCAAAGTCAAAATTAGGCTGTAAATAAACCTTAAAGTGATTCTCCTTTTTTCACAGCAAGATAGGAAGCAAAAAGGAAACAAATAAAGCCTAGAATCCAACCAATAGAAGGAGAATAGGGAAATATATGGTGTAATACCATTCCGCTAGAAATAAAAAAGCTACCGAGTAGACCTAAGAAGATGGGGTATCGCAATAATTTGAGCATGAGTGATACAACCTCCTTTATTGCATATATTGTATATCATTCGTAATTTTCTGTATATATTTTTGAAGAAAAATGGTGGTACAATATATAAAGGATACGAGAAGAGAGGATGAACATTAACATATGTACGTTACTGTAACAGAAGCAGCATATAAGAAGATTATGGATACGATTCCGAATGAAGCGAAATATATAAAGTTATTTTACGATAATGAAGGTTGCGGTTGTGTAATGAGCGGAATTATCGATTTAGTAGCTGTAGCAGAAAAAGATGAGCGCGATGTGGATATCGAATCTAGTGCAATGAATTTTATTGCAGATCGCACGAAGCTTGTATTTATGGATGATAAGTTAACAGTTGATTGGCATGAAGGTGGAGGAACTTTTCAGCTGAAGAGTCCGAACCAATTTTATAATCCAAATATGAAGTTACATGTTCGAGTGTAGTAAAGGAAAGGTGGTTCCAAAATGTATTTTGGAACCACTTTTTTATTGTATAAGTCGCTATTATTGTCGTTTTTTGTTGATAAGTCGATATATTTAAAAAATCGCTGATATAATTCGAGTTGCGCCGATATATTTGGAAAATCGTTGATATAATTCGAGTTGCGCCGATATATTCGAAAAATCGCCGATATAATTTCGTGTATCAAATAAAAAGAATCTCTCCAGATCAATACGAAGATTTTTTCACATAATGAAATGTACATATGATTGAATTTTCTGTATAATTTTATTTGCGGAGGGGATACGCATGAAAAGATGGGGGATTGAATTATTAATTTTAGCAGTTGTTACTATTTGGGGGATTAATTTTACGATTGCCAAATATGGACTTTTAGAATTTACAGCAATTGAGTTTACAGCAATTCGAATGATATCGGCGGCACCGCTTATGTTACTCCTTACTTTTTTTATTGAAAAGTCGGTTTATATGGCGCGAAAGGATATACCTAGATTAATCATCGTTAGCGTTGTAGGTATTGTGCTATATCAAACGTTATTTATGGAAACTGTCAAATATACGTCCGCTACAAATGTCTCTTTACTCATTTCTATTTCACCTATTTTTACAACTGTATTTGCGATTTTCTTGAAACAAGAAAAGTTTTCTTCTCGAAAACTTATCGGTTCTATCATTGCTTTTGGTGGTGCAGCATTAGTTTTAGCAGCAGGACATTCACTTGCTAGTTCTTTTTACGGGAATGGGATTGGACTGATTACATCAATATGCTGGGGGCTTTATCCTATTTTAGCAAGTCCATTAATTAAAAAATATTCAGCACTACGTGTTACCGCGTGGTCAGCCTTAGTTGGTGCAATTCCGCTTTTATTGTTAAGTGGACCGTATGTATTTATAATGCCATTTCATATTACACACGGAATGACACTATTCGCCTTACTATATTCTATTTTCTTTGTAACAGTATTCGGTTTAGTTATGTGGTATGTTGGTGTTCAAAAAATTGGAGCGTCACATACGATGGTATACATGTATATAACGCCTCTTGTAGCTGTTTTATTTGCAGCTGTATGGGCAAATGAATATGTATCGTTTCAACAAATAATCGGTGGAATTATTATTTTCTTCGGTCTATGGTTTGTGAAATCGGAGAAAGTAAATGTACATTATGCTGCGGGAGAACCTATATCAAAATAGGAAAACAGATCACCTATGATCTGCTTTCCTATTTTTTTATTTTTGGTAAGAAGACGAGAAATAAGATAGCAGTAATAAGTGGAATTAAGTTTAAAAATGGGATGCGGAAGAGTGTGATAAGAATAATACCTGGAAGAAGAACACCGAGGACAGCGTAGAAAATACTATGATTTTTCGTGTACCAATACAATGAAAGTCCAATAAGTGCAGGGATAATGAGGTGAATGAGAGCCATTAAAAAATAAATCATTAGACGCCCCCTTTATTTGTGTGCTTATTACATCATATCCGTATGTTCATAGATTGATATCACTTTTTTCATAAATGGACGAAAAAAGTTTGGAAAAACGTCACAAATTATGAGAATATGATGTTTGAAATCTTGTATAATATTATTTTCTAAAAACATTTAAACAACATAAACATACTGTTTATGTTGTTTTTAATTTGGGTGAAATGGGTTTAAGGAATATGGATTTGAAAGAAAATTTTGTTGGATAGATCAGAACTAACGAAGAGAGGTACAGCATGATTAGTATGTCATTAAGGTCGTTTAAAATTCAATCGTATTATTTACTAGGTTTTCTTGTACTAGGATGGATGGTAACGCCGTTTTCAGCACATTTTCTAGGTGCAGGAATTGGGCTTATCGTAAGTATGTATTGTGTTTGGCTTTTAGGGAGACGAATTGAGAAGCTTGGAGATAGTATCGTAAAGAAAACTAAAGCACCGACGCTCGGTATGTTTAACCGTTTTGCCGCTGCTATTTTAGGTGCTATTATTATGTACGAAATTGAGCACCATATGGTTATGTGGGCATTTGCAGTAGGGATTATGGGCGGTTATTTCTTAATTGTTGTTAATTTAGGATACTATAGCATGAAAGATGAGAAAGAATTAACGAAGAATTAAAAAGATAAAAAGATAAAAGACTTCTTTTTAGATGGAATAGATGATCCAGCCACGGATAGAAGCGGTCGGGGCCTTTTTTAGCCCCATGTGGTGTGAAACCAGAGAGATGTAGCGAGTAGGGATATAATTTATATATTCGAATCCGTAATTTGGCTATGTGAAAATCGGTTTATTCTGGGATAAATGATGATATTATAACAGGAAGTGTAACTTTGCATAAAATGCAGGTTTCCGCTTCCATTAAGTTAACATGAAATTACGTATTAGTATGACTTTGACGTTCTTTAAAAAAGTTGGATATAACACAACAAATTATTCCGGTCATTAGAATAATATATTTTATCGTTTCACTTGTATGTTGAAATAAATTAACGTTAAGCATTACAAGTCCCCAAAATAGTTGGATCGCTCCGTAACTGAATAAAATTTTTCCTGTACGAGAAAAATTTTTCATAGGTCTCACCCTTTCCTGTATATGTAAATTGTATCATAAAAAAACTGAAAACGAATGATTATAAAATGAATTTTCTGTAATTTATCGAGATAAGTCATAGATGAAGAGAGAAGATATAGAAAGAAGCTTACGTATAAAACGTAAGCTTCTTTTTTATGTAAGTGTGTATAAACCGTTAAGCCGCATTGGGTTTTGTCGGTGAGTACGCGAAACTTTGCGGTTACACGACACTTATTCATATGAGTAAGGGGTATTCCAACAGAAAGTTTGTACTTAAGCGATTGGACCGCCTAAGTTAATAATATCTTCAGAAACGCTGTCGAACTTTTTGAAGTTCGCTTTGAACTCGTTCGCAAGCTCGATTGCTTTTGCTTTGTAAGCAGCTTTATCAGCCCAAGTTTGTTCAGGCATTAACACTTCGTCAGGTACACCTGGTACGTGAAGTGGAACTTCAAGACCGAAGATATCATGTTTAGCTGTTTCAGTTTTTGCAAGTTCACCGCTTAATGCTGCTTGAATCATTGCACGAGTGTAACCTAAGTTCATACGTTTACCAACGCCGTATTCGCCACCAGTCCAGCCAGTGTTTACTAAGAATACTTTCGCATCGTGCTTCTCGATTTTTTCACCAAGCATTTCAGCATAGCGAGATGCTTCAAGTGGTAAGAATGGTGAACCGAAGCAAGTTGAGAATGTTGCTTGCGGAGATGTAACGCCGCGCTCTGTTCCTGCTAGTTTACTAGTGTAACCACTTAAGAAATGGTACATAGCTTGTTCTTTTGATAACTTACTGATTGGAGGCAATACGCCAGATGCATCAGCAGTTAAGAAAATGATTGTATTTGGGTGTCCAGCAACACTTGGCAGTACGATATTGTCGATCGCATGCATAGGGTATGCAGCACGAGTATTTTCTGTTAAAGTAGTATCGTTGTAGTCTGCGATACGCGTTTGGTTATTAATGATAACGTTTTCTAAAACAGATCCAAATTTGATTGCATCGAAAATTTGTGGTTCTTTCTCGTGAGAAAGGTTTACACATTTTGCATAGCAACCGCCTTCAATATTGAATACACCGTTATCAGACCAACCATGCTCATCATCACCGATTAATTTACGGTTTGGATCAGCAGATAATGTTGTTTTACCTGTTCCAGATAAACCGAAGAATAGTGCTACGTCGCCTTCTTCACCTACGTTTGCAGAGCAATGCATAGAAAGAATATCTTGTTCAGGTAATAAGAAGTTCATAATAGAGAAGATTGATTTCTTCATTTCTCCAGCGTATTCTGTACCACCAATTAGTACGATACGTTTTTCGAATGAAACCATAATGAATGCTTCAGAGTTTGTACCGTCAACAGCTGGATCAGCCTTGAAGTTCGGCGCAGAAACAATTGTGAACTCTGATTCATGAGTTGTTAATTCTTCTTCAGTTGGACGAATGAATAATTGATGTACAAATAGATTGTGCCATGCATATTCATTAATAACTTGAATTGGTAGGCGATAATTGCGGTCAGCGCCTGCAAATCCTTTGAAGACGAATAACTCTTCTTTCTCTTTTAAGTATTCTAAAACTTTTGTATATAATTTATTAAAATGTTCTTCAGAAATCGGTTGATTCACTGCTCCCCAAGCAATTTTGTCAGCAACCGATGCTTCTTTCACAATAAATTTATCTTTAGGAGAACGTCCTGTATATTTTCCTGTTGAAGCAGAAACGGCACCAGTAGAAGTTAATTTCCCTTCATTTCGCATTAATACTTTTTCCACTAATTGCGGAACACTTAGTTGAATCTGTGCATTGCTTCCGTTCAATAATTCGTGTAAACCAATTTGGACATTCACAGTACTCATATTTATATACCATCCTTTTCATTTAATGAAATATTTCTCGTAATCCCCAACAAGAGTATAACACAATTATATAAATAATGTATACTATTTATTTCTTTTTGTTTGTGTGAATACATTATTTCCTTATTAATATTTCATTTTAGGCGTATTGAGAAAAACTTTCAGGAAAATGTGAATATTAATTGACAAATGAATAGCATTTCTTTAGTATAGGTTGGGACGGATACTCTCTTATCCCGAGCTGGCGGAGGGACAGGCCCGATGAAGCCCAGCAACCTCACTTGTAGTGGTAAATACAGGTGAATAGGTGCTAAAACCTGTGCGAGGCTACAGGTCTCGAACGATAAGAGCGAAGGGCAAAAAGCAGTATGCAAGTAGCAAATTAAACCTTTCCTCTATATAAAGTAGGAAAGGTTTTTCTGTATGCTTGTGTGGGAGAATAAATGTATGTCGCAATCTGTGGCAAATTAAGGATGAGTTCCGTACAATATATACAATTACTGTAGGGAGGTTTACCACATGACAAAAAAACGTCATCTGTTCACATCTGAGTCTGTAACTGAAGGACATCCAGATAAAATTTGTGACCAAATTTCTGATTCAATTTTAGATGCGATCTTATCAAAGGACGCAAATGCACGTGTAGCTTGTGAAACAACTGTAACAACTGGTTTAGTATTGGTAGCGGGGGAAATTACGACTTCTACTTACGTAGACATTCCAAAAATCGTTCGTGAAACAATTCAAGGTATTGGTTACACACGCGCAAAATACGGATTCGATGCAGAAACTTGTGCAGTTTTAACATCTATCGATGAGCAATCTGCTGACATCGCTATGGGTGTTGACCAAGCGCTAGAAGCACGCGAAGGTCAAATGACTGACGCTGAGATTGAGGCAATTGGTGCAGGAGACCAAGGTTTAATGTTTGGTTTCGCATGTAATGAAACACAAGAGTTAATGCCACTTCCAATCTCGCTTGCTCACAAATTAGCTCGCCGTTTAACTGAAGTACGTAAAAATGATACATTATCATACCTACGTCCAGATGGAAAAACGCAAGTTACAGTTGAGTATGATGAAAATGGTAAACCAGTACGTGTTGATACTATCGTAATTTCTACACAACATCACCCAGATGTTACATGGGAAGAAATCGATCGCGACTTAAAAGAGCACGTAATTAAAGCTGTAGTACCAGCAGAATTAATCGATGGAGAAACGAAATTCTTCATTAACCCAACTGGTCGCTTCGTAATTGGTGGACCACAAGGTGATGCTGGTTTAACAGGACGTAAAATCATCGTTGATACTTACGGTGGATACGCTCGCCACGGTGGCGGTGCATTCTCTGGTAAAGATGCAACGAAAGTTGACCGTTCTGCAGCATATGCAGCTCGTTATGTTGCGAAAAACATCGTAGCAGCTGGTCTTGCTGAGAAAGCAGAAGTACAACTTGCATACGCAATTGGTGTAGCGCAACCAGTATCAATTTCAGTTGATACATTCAGCACTGGTAAAGTATCTGAAGACGTACTAGTAGAACTAGTTCGTAACAACTTCGATCTTCGCCCAGCTGGTATTATTAAAATGCTAGACTTACGTCGCCCAATTTACAAACAAACAGCAGCTTACGGCCACTTCGGACGTACTGATGTAGATCTAACATGGGAACGTACAGACAAAGCTGCAGCTTTAAAAGAGCAAGCTGGTCTATAATATATGAAAAAAAGCTTTGCGCTCACGGCGCAAAGCTTTTTTTATTACGTTTTATTTACGACTTGGATGCACGAACCACAATAAACTTCTCCATCTAGCTCAATGTACTTTTTCATATTTGTCATACCACTTGCCGGAAATGGCATATGAATCCACGCTTTTTCATATGTTTGTATTTCTTTCCCGCATGATTTACAAAGGATTGGTTTCCTCTTGAACATATGTAATTATCCTTTCATTTGACGTACTTTGCCTGCGCAAAAGGCACTGCTTAGTAAAAATAGTGTTGCGAATATAATGCTTACGAATGTAGCGTATGGAATTGCACCTTTTAGAGAAAAGCCGACAGTAATGGAAGCGACGAATAAGAGGATGAATGTTGTTGTTAGTTTTTTATAAAGTTCCATAGTGAGTGAACCTCCAAATTATTTTGTAATTTAAAATGAAATCTACTATGTGGAAAATATAAGAGAATTTAAAGAATAGCTAATGATGTGTAGTCTAGGAGTATAAGAAAATATATTTTCCTTTTTGTGGTTGTATATACTTATATTGTATCATGGTGTATTAACGGCTTCATACATAATTGTGTAAAGGTAGGTATGATAAAATGAAGAAAAGACTTTAGGAAAGGGAAGATATAAAATGAGCGTAATCGAACATAAAAAACAAGCACCGAAAGAAGTGCGTTGCAAAATCGTAACAATCTCCGATACACGTACAGAAGAGACGGACAAGAGTGGACAACTATTACATGAATTATTAAAAGAAGCAGGGCATACAGTGACCTCTTATGAAATTGTAAAAGATGATAAAGAAAGTATTCAGCAAGCGGTGTTAGCTGGTTATCATCGGGAAGATGTTGATGTCGTGTTAACAAATGGCGGTACTGGTATTACGAAACGTGATGTGACGATTGAAGCGGTATCAGCGTTATTAGATAAAGAAATTGTCGGGTTTGGTGAGTTGTTCCGCATGATTAGTTATTTGGAGGATATCGGAAGCAGCGCGATGTTAAGTAGAGCAATTGGCGGTACAATTGGGCGCAAAGTTGTCTTTTCCATGCCAGGGTCTAGCGGAGCGGTTCGTCTTGCGATGAATAAATTAATTTTACCGGAATTAGGTCATATTACATTTGAGCTGCATCGCCAATGAGTAAGTATGCTGGAATTGTATTAGCGGGCGGTATGTCGAGTCGATTCGGTGAGCCGAAAGCGTTAGCGAGCTGGCAAGGTAGTACTTTTATAGAGCATATTTTGAAAGTGATGACAACTATGTTGCAAGAAGTTGTGGTCATTAGTCATTCTGATCTAAAAGAGCGAGTAGAGCAACTCGTACAAGTTCCTGTTATAGAAGATATTCCGCATTATAAAGGAAATGGCCCACTTGCTGGAATTGTATCAGGAATGGAATATATAGAAGCAGATTGGTATGCTATTATGCCTTGCGATGCGCCAAATGTTTCACAAGAATGGTTTACCATTTTGCTAGAGCAAACGAGCAATGAATATGATGCGGTTGTACCTATTATTAATGGAAGAAAACAACCGTTACTTGCAGCGTACCATAACCGTGTGAAAGAAAGAATTTATACTTTGCTTCAGGAAGAAAAAAGAAGTATGGGCCAGCTTTTATCACAATGTAATGTGAAATATATTGCTGGTGAAGATGTACAAGCGAATGCGGATTGGTTTATAAATGTGAATACGAAAGAAGAATATGTGCAGGCTCAAAAAGACCTTTCAAATGAATGAAAGGTTTTTTGGTATACAGAAATTGGGGAACAATTACTGTATAAAGGTATGTGAGTAAGTTGATTTTAAGGGGAATTTCTTAAAATCACTATACAGTTAAAATACTGTATAACCATATATTAATTTTTATGGGTTTTTATTACAAGTATGTTTAGTTATGTTTATTTTTGATATAATGAATATAGAAATAAAACAATGTTTAGCCTTATGTATCATTTATGAAACTAAAATTTATAACTGTGTAATAAACTCCCTTCGTCTAGTTGAAGGGAGTTCTTCTGTTTAAGCGAGTAATTCTGATGCGGTGTGCTGAAGGACTTCTTCATATTGGTCAAGTAAGCCACGAAAAATTTCATCCCAGCTTTTTGTTTTAGCATAAGAAGAAGCCGCTATGCCCATTTGTATAAGTTGCTCTTCATTTCGCAATAAAGAATGGATGGATGATAGAAATGAATCCGCATGTTTGGGCGGGCAAAGAATTCCTGTTTTTCCATCTGTAATAATATTTTTAACCCCACCACTATTTGCACCGATGACAGGTGTACCGCATGCAAGTGATTCGAGTACGACATTTCCGAACGTTTCAGTAGCAGATGGAAATATCATGATGTTAGAACAAGCATATGCTTCAGCTAAATCCTTACCTTGTAAATATCCAGTAAAAGTGACATTTGCTTTCGGAACAGCTTCACGTAAATTTGTTGCTAGAGGACCGTCTCCTGCGATGAGCCAATGAATGTCATTTCGAGTATGCGCTGTTTTCACGATAAGGTGTTGCAACGTATCAATATCTTTTTCAGGGGCAATCCGTCCAACATAGGAAAGGACATACTTGGCTGTAATATTATATTTTTTTCGGAATAGGTCTGTATTGTAAGATGGATGAAAGAGTGTGCAATCTACACCACGTCCCCATATGGAAAGGGCTTGAAAGCCTTTATTTTTTAGTTGGTGTAACGTTTCAAAGGAAGGAACGAAATTTTTTTGCATATGACTATGAAACCATTTTAAATAGTTCCAAAGCATATGAGAGAGAAATTCGATTTTGTAATAGCGTAAATAAGCATCGAAATCAGTATGATAAGAACCGACAACTGGGATGTTTAACTTTTTTGCATAATACAATCCACAAAGTCCCATGTTGAAAGGTGTAGCAATGTGAATAATGTCAGGCTTAAAGGAAAGAAGTTCTCGTTTGATGCGCGGAGTAGGAAAAGAAAAGCGACATTCTGGATATAATATTGTTAACGGGATACTTCTCATCTTGTTCACATTGGCCACGAAATTATCTTCAGCTGTATGTTGAGGGGCGAAAACAGAATAGGCGATCTTTTCTTTCTGAAAGTAACGTGTTAATCGTTCTAATGTTTTCGCAACCCCGTTCACTTGTGGTGTAAAAGTATCGGTAAAAATGGCGACTCTCATCATATCACTCCTTTATGTGAAAAGTGGGATGACTTGATAAAAAGAGATGATGCCAGAGCAAGTGCCGAGGCACATACCGACAAATACATCAGATGGATAGTGAAGCCCTAAATAAATGCGCGAAATACCGACGCATAATGCTAACGGTAATAAAAAAACAAATAAACTTGGATTATAGCAAATAAATGGAATAAGGACAGAGAAAACGGCTGTTGTATGACCAGACGGGAAAGAGTGGTCTTTTAATGGATGGACTGGATATTTCGCATCCTGAATTGTTAAATAAGGACGTTTTCGTGGATACCATCTTTTTAATATTTGCACAGGAATATGGCTAATTGCTAACGAAATAGCAGTTGCAATTGCAGCTTGATGCAAAGTCCCTTTTGCGAAAATTAAAAAGAAAAGTGTGAGTGCGATTGAGAAAGTAGCACCACCTATATGAGTAATATTGCTGAAAAAGATATTTAATGTTTTTTGATCAAAGTATCGGTTAATTCCCTTGAAAATGTAACATTCTATTTTATATAGTCCGCTGGCCTTCATGAAAATTCTCCTCCCTCGCTTACATATATATGGAGATATTAGCTTTTATTTTAATAAGATTTTATTGAGGGAGTAATAATGTTTTGTAAAGAAAAAGTTAGTTTTTATAAAAAAAGCTGCCACTTTAATGGCAGCTGGAAAAGTTACTTCTGTAATGATTTATAATACTGACCTTTTTCAACATATTGTGTGCGAATTCGCTCCATGTCTTTACGGTCTTCCTCTGTTAATTCACGAATGACTTTCGCTGGGCGACCGAAGGCTAACGTGTTTGGCGGGATTTTCTTTCCTTGTGAAACGAGGCTTCCAGCGCCGATAAAAGCTCCTTCGCCAATTTCAGCACCATCTAATATAATAGATCCCATTCCAATTAAAGCATCTTTTTTAATATGGCAGCTATGTAAAATAACTTGATGCCCAATTGTAACGTCGTCTTCTAAAATAAGAGGATATTGTGGGCTTTGGTGGAGTGTACATTGGTCTTGTACATTTACTCGATCTCCAATGATTGTTGGTGACACATCACCGCGTATGACTGTATTAAACCAAATACTTGATTCTTCGCCAACGGAAACATCGCCTGTAATCGTAACATAGTCAGCGATAAAAGCACTACTCGCAATTTTCGGATTTTTTTCTTTGTAAGGATATATCATGTAAAGCCTTCCTTTCCTAGAGACTAGTTTAAGTGTATCAAATTATGAAAAAGAGTGAAATGGAGGAGGTTCGTATGTGGAATTATGAAGCGGAGGAAGCAAAGGCTGTAATCGTTATTGTGCACGGCGCGATGGAATATCACGGACGTTACGAAGCTGTTGCGGAAATGTGGAATCATAACGGCTACCACGTTGTGATGGGAGACCTTCCGTCACATGGAACGACTTCAAGAAATAGAGGACATATTGATTCATTTGATGAATACATAGAGGAAGTTAAATTATGGGTGAAAGAGGCAAGAAAGTATAGGTTACCTATTTTTATATTCGGTCATAGTATGGGTGGTCTTATCGTTATTCGTATGATGCAAGAAACGAAGAGAGAAGATGTAGACGGCATTATTTTAAGTTCACCATGTTTAGGCGTATTGGCTGGACCTTCAGCACCACTTCAAGCTGCCTCAAAAATATTAAATATTATCGCTCCAAAATTGCAATTTGCAACGAATCTTACAGTGGAAATGTCAACTCGTAATCATGAAGTTAGGGACGCGATGGAGAATGATTCATTGTTCTTGCGCAAAGTATCAGTACGTTGGTATAGTGAATTGATTAAGTCTATTGAAATTGCTCATAAGAAAATAGATGATTTTCCAGACGTTCCACTCTTGCTAATGCAAGCTTGTGAGGATAAACTTGTAGATAAAACACGTGTCCGCACTTGGTTTGATAATGTTAAAATAAGTGATAAGGCTTTTAAAGAATGGCCGAATTGTTATCACGAGTTATTAAATGAGTATGAGCGTGATGAAATTTTGAATTATATTCAGTCATTTACTGAAATACGCATCAATAACATAATAGAAACAAACAAATAAGTAAATTATTTGTACATTGAATAGAGGAGATGAAGGAAGAAGTGAACGTACCGAGTAATCCCATAACGCTCATGGCGAAAGTATACCGTGATGTGTTTCCGGTTGTACACCATGAGCTAGCGATGTGGAAAGAGCGTGCCTACCATATTCCGAATGATGAGCTTCATAGTCAGGCAATCGCAAGTATTGAGCATAAAACGTTTCATTGCGAAGGCGGTGGCATTTTATCACTATTAGCAAATGAACACCGAGAGGAATGTATTCGTTTTATCGTAGCGTATCAAACGATCAGCGATTATTTAGATAATTTATGTGATCGTAGTACATCACTTGATCCGAATGATTTTGCTGCACTGCATGAATCTATGTTAATGGCATTATCGCCTGAAGTAGAAGGTGGCGGTAATTATTATCGTTATCGTGATGATCAAGATGATGGTGGTTATTTAGATGAACTTGTTGAAACATGCCAAGATGTTTTAAAGAAAACGAAGCACTATGACAAAATTGCTCCTATTCTTCATGAACTTGCTTGTTATTATTGTGATTTACAAATTCATAAACATGTAAAATTAGAAGAAAGAGAACCACGATTACAAACGTGGTTTGAAGCACATAAAGAAAACTTACCTGAGATGAGTTGGTTTGAATTTTCAGCATGTGCTGGTTCTACTCTTGGAATCTTCTGTCTTGTCGCATATGCCTTTCATGATGAATTACATGATGAAGATATTGCGAAAATTAGACAAGGATATTTTCCTTACGTACAAGGACTCCATATCTTACTTGATTATTTCATTGATCAAGAAGAAGACCGCATCGGCGGGGATTTGAATTTTTGTAGTTATTACGAAAACGAGCAAGTGATATTAGATCGTATGAAACATTTTGTAGAAGAAGCAGAGAAGAGCATTGGTGATTTGCCTCATGCGAAGTTTCATCGCCTTATAAGCCGAGGATTACTTGGTATTTATTTATCAGATCAAAAAGTATCAGCACAAAAGAATATGCACAAAATGGCACGGCGCATTGTAAAATATGGAGGCCTCACTTCACGATTCTTCTATTGGAACGGGAAGATGTACCGAAAGAAAACGGCGCAGTGATGAAAAAAACCACTCATGTAGAGTGGTTTTTTTTTTTGTTATAATATGGTAAAGGTGGTGGCGAGATGAAGCGATTGTTTCAAAAGCTATATAAAAATATTGAAGTAACGTTACTTGTGCTACTTTCCATTTCATTTGTAACTGGAATGTATATGATGATGAATAAAGCCGGTGGTCCTACAACGATGGATTATGTAGCCCAAGTTATTATTGCATTGATTATTATAGTAGATATCGTCTTTTTAATAAGTGGTAGAAAAAAAGAAAATAGTAAATAAAAAAGCATTTGTACACGAGAGTACAAATGCTTTCTTATTACGATCGTATTTTTGAAAATACATATATAAGAAGTTCAATCGCAAAAATAACTAAAACAGATAGTCCGAATAAAGGCATGACAGCGCCTAGTATAACCATCATGATAAAGAAAACGATTATGCTTTTCTTATCTCTTTGCTTTGGTGGTGCTGCTAATTTTCCTTTCGGCTTTCTAGCTAACCACATTTTTACTCCGTAATAAATAAGAAGTAATAAAGATAATGTCGTTAGTAAGCATAATATTTTATTTGGCCATCCGAATAAATGACCTTCGTGAAGCGGGATACCGTAAGTGAACCATTGTGCAAATAAGCCATAATCACGATAGTCCGTTTTTGAAATGAGTTTTCCGCTATATTGATCAAAGTAAGCTGTTATTTCTTCATTTGGTGCCACATCCATGCCCGTAATACCAGAACCGCTCGATTTCGAAACAGTGAATACACCTTTCGGATCAGCTGGTAGTGAGATAACGTATGGCTTCTTTAGTCCAATTTCTTTTTGTAATTCATCGACAGAAATTGCTTTTGGCTCATTTGAATTTGATTCAGGAGGAGCTTCTTTTCTAGTTGCCCATGGCAATTCTTTTACCTTTGATTCAGGCGGTGTCATATACAACTTTGGATATCCAATCGATTCATTCGACGATGCGATTTTATAAATTTGGTTACCCATAAATCCTGACCATGGCAATCCAGATGCGACTAACAAAACGAGTGGAATTGTAAATATAATACCGATAATAGAATGACGTTGTTTTGCTTTTTCTCGTTTATTGGATGCCGGTTTGTTTTTGAACTGGCGTATACTCATATACACCCCAGTTACAATTAAAAAGATTGTCCAGCAAGCCGCAAGCTCTACAATATAGTTAACAACAGTGCCACCAATTAAAAGAGAACTATGTAATTCCCTCATTATATTCGCAAATGTTTCACTTGCATTTTGATCTCCAACAATTTGATTATTGCTATCTAAATACACATATTTTTGTTGCCCTGTATATTCATTTGCAATCGTAATCCTCGTATTATAATCCCCATTAAACTCACTAATTTTCGCCACACTATAATGTGGATATTTTTTCTCGGTTAAGGAAATAGAATCAGCCATCGAAATAGACTCTGTTTGGGTGCTCTTCCCGAAATATAAATCTTTATAGATGAAATCTTCAACCTCTTCCCGAAATAAATACCCAATTCCGCTCAGTGACAACGTAATAAGAAGCGGTGTAATAAAAAGCCCAGCATAAAAATGCCAACGCCAAAAAATGTAATGAAGCGAACGATTTACTTTCATACTTTCAGTTCCCCTAACCTTCCCTATATGAATAACTACTTATTTAATATAGCGAGATTAAGTGTGATTACTTTGAAAGAATTGTGAAGAAAGTTAAAAGTTTTTAGGATTTTTATTAAACAAAAAACACATTTTAAAAGGAGTATTTTTTATGTTTACGAAGATCTCTTTGTATTTGATACATACATCCTAACAACCGCCTCAGCAAGACATTGAGCGGAATCAACAAAATCCTCGCCCGCCACCACATTCAAATCAGTACATGCGATAATTGCGGTATCTACTTCATCTTTCAACTGCACAACGAGCGCGCTCCATAATTTGTGAGCTTCTTCAACTTCTCCGCTTTTAATATACGTAATAATTTGATTAATCATCGTTTGCCATTTTTCATAATGAATGTATTCTATATTCCGTTTTGCAATCCCGTCTTGATAAATACCAGTTTGAATTGTCGCTTCTGTTGCGAGAAGAGCGACTCTGTTTATATTTTCAGGAATTGCTTGTAACGTCTCATCGACGATATTTAAAATCGGAATGGAAAGAGAATGCTGTAATTCCTCAAAATAAAGATGCGCCGTATTGCACGGTATAGCGATAAATTCTGCGCCAGTACTTTCAAGTTTTTGTGCTCCTTCAATAATCGCTTTTTTCATCGCTTCGTGATCAATAGGGCGATCCATATAAAACGGTGTTGGACATGAATAAATCATCATATGAGGAAAGTCCATATCATGTTTTGCCCCGTATATTGTTTGGCACCCTGCTACAACTGTATCGACGAATGGTCCAGTTGATTTTGGCCCCATTCCTGCTAGTATTCCGATCATTGTTTGGTCTCCTTTAATATGTAATTAAAAACGTTTTTTGCGAACGATAAAAAGAAATAAAGTAAGTAATAAAAATGAATATGCGATAGCCCAAGCTGTGAGCCATAGCGTGTGAGTCAGTATATTATATTTGTATTGAGCAAGCATTAGAAAGCTTTCGACAGGTGGTAAAAACCATAGTAACTCTTTTTTAAATCGGATGGAGGCGATCGTTATAAGTAATATGAATGTAAGGCTAAGCCAAGCGGTGCTTGCTTTTGGAATCATATTTCTAGTAAATAAAGTTGCGATTGAAATTCCAAGTATAGAGAAAGACATATGAGCGAGAAATCCGACTAAAAATAAAGAAACTGCCATTTTTTCATTAAACATTTGCAAAATAATTGGATAGATTACAGATATAAAAGATAACACAGTACAAATGAGAAGAGTGGTAATATATTTACCCACATATAGTGCGGAAATATTATTTGTGTGAGAAATAGTAATTTGTTCTTGTACAGGGTCTTCCGTATGAAAAATTGTGACTGTAATCCAGGCAGATAATAAATAAAGTGCGAGTGCCGTTTCTAAGTATGTCGGCACAATAGGAGTCGGTTTATATGTATATACAAAAAGTAAGCTCACAAAGTACATCGCAATAGGAGGGACGTACTTATACGATTTTGTATAGTCGAGAAAGTGATAACGAATAAGAGCAAACATAATGAACCTTCTTTCGATTTAAAAGTTAGGTTGTAGCAGTGTGATAGATGCTTTTTTATGTAATAAAAAATGAAGCATTTCGTTTGTATATTCTTTTTCGATTTGTAATTGAATAAGGTTTTGATTTGAATTGTGTGTAACGTGTATAAAACCTAATTGTTTCCGTAGTTCTATCGCTGAAAATGTTTCGTGAACGATTGCTTCAATATAGACTTGTTCTGCCGCCTTTTGCACAGAGATATCTTCCGTGAGTGTATGATTTGCTAACGTCACAATTCTATCGGCGAAGTTTTCAAGTAGTTGTTTTTCATGACATGTGAAGAGGATAGATATGCCTTGTTGTTTTAATGAGAGTAAAATATTTTCTAATTCTTGCTGAGAGTTAGGATCAAGTCCAGAAAGAGGTTCATCTAAAATTAATAGATGGACGTCTGTAAGCAATGCTTGCATAATACCTGTTTTTTGTTTCATACCTTTTGAAAAGTTTCGTACAACGGAATGCCTTGCATGATGTAAATGGAAAGACTCAAGAAGCATTGGAATTTTATCTTTTAAATATTTTGTTGATAAACCGTGAATGTGGCCGAGATGATATAGATAATCCTCTAATGTAAAACGAATCCCTTCAGGAAAATGTTCAGGTACATAGCCGATTTGTATATGTTCTTTTCTTTGAAGTGTCCCTGCTGTAGGTGAAATAAAACCTGCAATTATTTTGAGTAGAGTACTTTTTCCGGTCCCGTTCCCGCCAATAATAGCGAGTGCCTCTCCTTCTGGAATGGATAAATCGATGTTGTCTAGTATAAGTGATTTGCCGTACTTCTTTTGAATTCCCCTTAGTTCTACTAGCAAAGTGCTATCCTTCTTTCTTCAAATATTGTATACATCCATTATATAGGAGAATAAGAAAAAGACGTGCAATGAGTGCACGTCTTTTTTTGTCATCTTTTGTCGATAAGTCGATATAGTGTGTCGAATCGTCGATATATCAAAAAAATCGTTGATATATCTGGAGTTACGATAGATATAATTGAAAAATCGTCGATATATTTAGCGCTTCTCAATCGCCACAATAAATGGCGGGTTATTTTGCTGGTTAATGAAGCCATATCGCAATACGTGAGCTTGTTTTTGGTCTAGTTCTTCTGCAAATTTGAGAACAGCGTCGCGTTCTACTTGTCCTTCTGGGTGTCCGTGGTAAATGACAAGGACGATGATTCCTTCAGGTGCCATTACTTCTAGTAATTGTTCAATTGCCGAAATTGTTGAGTTCGGTTTTGTAACGATATGCTTGTCTCCGCCTGGAAGGTAACCTAAGTTGAAAATTGCGCCTGTTACTTTTCCTTTTGCATCTTCTGGTAATAAGGATAGAAGTGTATCGTGACTATCGTGAACTAAAACAGTACGTTCGAAAAGTTTTTTTTCTTTTAGACGAGTTGTTGAGCTTTCAATCGCCTCTTTTTGAATATCAAATCCAAATACTTTTCCGTTATCTCCAACGATTTCAGCTAGGAAGCAAGTGTCATGCCCGTTTCCTAAAGTTGCATCTACAGCATAATCGCCTTCTTTTACTGCTGTTTGCAAGAGAGTACGAGCAAACGGTAATACACGTTCTAATTTCATTGTTGTTTCTCCTCATTTGCATATTTTCCTTGCCAGCTTCCGCGGCGTACAAATTCTGCATCGATGGAATTTAATACTTCCCATTTATTTAAGCTCCACATTGGGCCGATCATTAAATCAGGCGGCCCGTCACCTGTGATGCGGTGCACAATTACGTCTTCTGGAATCATTTCAAGTTGGTCAACAACGAGACTTACGTAATCCTCAAGAGAAAGGAATTCTAGTTGTCCTTTTTCATATTGCTTCACCATTGGCGTTCCTTTTAATAAATGAAGTAAATGAATTTTAATTCCTTGTACGTCAAGCTTCGCTACTTCACGAGCTGTTTCCATCATCATGTCGTAATCTTCAAGGGGAAGACCGTTAATAATATGAGAGCAAACTCTAATGCCATGCTTACGTAGTTTATTTACGCCTTCCACGTAAGACTGGTAATCGTGAGCGCGATTAATAAGGTTTGCAGTTCGTTCGTGAACAGTTTGTAATCCGAGTTCAACCCAAAGGTATGTGCGTTTATTTAAGTCCGCTAAATATTCAACAACATGATCTGGCAAACAATCAGGACGAGTGGCGATAGAAAGACCGACAACGTCTTTTTCTGCTAGAAGCGGTTCGAATTTTTCTTTTAATACTTCAAGTGGTGCATGTGTATTTGTGTACGCTTGGAAATAAGCGATACATTTTCCGTCTTTCCACTTTGAGCGCATTTTTTCTTTCATTTCATGATATTGCGTTATAACATCATCGCGGCGATCACCAGCGAAGTCACCAGATCCGGCGGCACTGCAAAATGTACAACCGCCGTAAGCAACTGTACCGTCACGGTTCGGACAATCGAAGCCAGCATCTAATGAAACTTTAAAGATTTTTTCACCAAATTCATTTCGTAAATGGTAATTCCATGTATGATAACGTTTATTGTCGTTTGTATATGAAAAAGGGTTTTGAACCTTCATTACTTTCCCTCCTAAGCCGAGTCAAAATGAAACAAAATCCATTATAACATACTCATAAGGTTCATATGGAAGGGACACACTAAAGGGGAATTGAAGCAAGGAGGGACAATTATGGCAGAGCGTCAATCACTTGAATCGTATATTACACAAGCGGAACAAGCGGTGGAATATGCGAAAGAACAATTAGATCTTGGTATGAGACAAGAGCATTACAATACGATGGAGTATTCAGATGCACAGTTACAATTAGAACAAGCATATAACGATTTACAAACGATGCAACAACATGCGAATGATGAGCAACGTGAGCAATTAAATAGAGCACGTATGGCAATTCGCCAATTGCAACATCAAATGATTATTACACCGCACTAATAAGGAGTGAATGTAATGGCGAAACGTTCAGATCAAAATAACCCAGAGCAAAAAACGCAAAATGGACATAACGCAGAGTTTTCGAATGAGCTTGATCCAGTTGTTCAAGTGAAACAGCGTAACAGTAAAAAAGGACAACCCCAAAAATCGAAACAATCAGAGTAGACCAGGTCGCAATATGACCTGGTTTTATTTTGCTATATGACAATAATGTAAGATTTCTGTAAGGTTTGCAGATAGTTGTAAGCTTACTTTTCCAATAGAGTAAGGGAGGATTAAATTTTGGACAAGGAGTTGCTTTATGGGGAACAATATGACAAACAAACGAATTGATGAGCTAGATTACATTCGTGGCTTCGCATTACTGGGGATTATTTTAGTAAATATTCTAGCACTACTTAATATTAAAACACCAGATCCTAATACAGTAGATGCTAGTTATCAAAGGTTTCTATACTTATTTGTAGAAGGTCGTTTCTTCTCGATTTTTTCATTCTTATTTGGAGTAGGATTCTACATCTTCATTACAAGGGCAATTGCGAAAGGGAAGAATGGATACGTTCTATTTCTCCGCCGCGTAGTTGCGCTATTTATTTTTGGGTTAATTCATCAAATGTTTCAGCCTGGAGAAGCATTAGCGTTATACGCAATTTGTGGATTAATCGTTTTACCGTTTTATAAAGCGAAAAAAGAAGTGAATGTAGTAATTGGTCTTATTCTTACAATAGCTTTTAGTATTATGGCAGCTAAGGAATTATTACCATTAGGTTTAATTTTATTAGGTCTTGCTGCGGGGCAGTATAAAGTATTTGAAAATCTTTCAGCAAAAATCAAACAAGTCGCTATTTTTACAGACATTATGTTTGTTTTAAGTGTTGCAGCGTTATGGTATCAATATGGGCATGTTCCTGCTGAGCCATTCGTAAATATGATGCTCATGAATGAGGATGGAACAATGGACGCTGCAGGTCAGTTCTTGAAAATTGGTGTTACAGTTGGACCTATCATTTCAGCTTTCTATGTCGGAGCATTCATTTTACTACTTCGATTAAAACCAGTTCAAACATTGTTAGCGCCACTGAAATATTACGGTCGTATGGCTTTAACGAATTATATTGGACAAACTGCAATGATCTTAATTGCCGGTAGTGTATGTAACTTTGCAGGTAACTTAACGTACATGCAGACGTTATATGTATGTATCGCAATTTATGTTATTCAAATTGTGTTTAGTGTAATTTGGATGAAAATCTTTAAAATGGGTCCGCTAGAATGGATTTGGCGTGTTATTACGTATTGGACGGTAACCCCTTTAAAGAAATAAAGAGAGAAGTGGGCTGTTCCTTTTGTGGAATAGCCCATTTTTATTTTCATCTTTTTTCGGTAAGTCGATATTCTTTGGCGAATCGCCGATATATTTGGCGAATCGCCGATATATTTGGGTAATCGCTGATAAAAGTGTAAGAATCGCCGATATATTTGAAAAATCGCTAATAAAATTTTATTTACCAATGAACCTTACACGCCCACCTTTTTTATATTACAAAAGTGTAAGGTAATTGTAATGTTAACAAATAGCAGTTCATCCCCAAAAGGCGCAAAATAGGTAATGGAAAAACAAGCGTAGGAGGATATATATGACGAAACCAGTTGTAGACGTGAAAAACGTTCAAAAAGTGTACGGTAAAAAAGGTGAGAACCAATCACACGCGTTAAAAGGTGTTTCATTCTCAATTCAAGAGGGTGAGTTTGTTGGGATTATGGGACCATCTGGTTCTGGTAAAACGACATTATTAAATGTAATTTCAACGCTTGATAAAGCAACGGGCGGCGTTGTTGAAATTGCGGGTACGGATATTACGAAAATGAAACAAGGTGAGCTTTCTGATTTTCGTTCACAAAAATTAGGATTCATCTTCCAAGACTTTAACTTATTAGAGAACTTATCTATTTATGAAAACATCGCACTTCCACTTTCCTTGCAAGGTGTTTCATCACGTAACATTGGACCGAAAGTTGAGAAGGTAGCGGAGATGTTAGGAATTACAGAAATACTTCAAAAGTACCCATCTGAAGTATCTGGTGGACAGAAACAACGTTCAGCAGCAGCGCGTGCTTTAGTACATGAGCCAGCAATTATTTTAGGGGACGAGCCAACAGGAGCGCTTGATTCTAAAAATGCAGCGAGTTTACTTGATGCGATGACAAACTTAAATAAAGAGCAAGGCGTATCTATTATGATGGTTACACATGATCCGTATAGTGCAAGTTACTGTCAGCGTATTTTATTCATTCAAGATGGTGAGCTATATAAAGAAATTCATCGAGGCGGTACACGCGAAGAGTTTTATAAAGAAATTTTAGATGTGCTGGCAGACTTAGGCACACAAAAAGCATAAGAAAGGAGGTCTAGGGCATGTTATTTAAACTTTCCATGTCAGGACTAAAAAGTAAGCTGAAAGATTATATCGTCTTACTTGTTGGTCTTGTCATGTCCATTTCAATTTTTTATATGTTCCAAACATTAGCGTTAAACGAGGCCTTCCTTAAGGAAAATTCTACTATTGGTCAAATTGGATTTGTATTCCAAGCAGGTTCATTTTTACTAGCTATTATAACGTTCTTCTATATTTTGTATGCGAACTCTTTCTTACTATCTCTTCGTCAAAAAGAGTTTGGTATGTATATGATGTTAGGAGCAAAAAAGCATAAAGTTACATTACTTATGTTTATCGAAACAATCGTATTAGGTGCTGCGTCTCTTGCGATTGGTATTATAGTTGGTGTAGGCCTTGCAGAAGGTATCGGACAGTTATTAATGAAGCAATTAGAATTTGCTGGTAAAGGCTATAAAGCATTTTATTTACCATCAATGACTGTTACTTGCATCTTCTTCTTTGCACTATTTGTATTATCAGCAATTATGAACAGTATTAAATTATCACGTATTTCTGTACTGCAACTTGTACATGCAGATGCACAAACAGAACGTGTTGCGGTAAAAGGAAAAATGACAGGTGTAGTTGCATTCCTTGCGGTTATTTTATTAGGCATTGGCTATGCATCAATGATTTACATGGAAAAACTAAGAGAAATGGGAATCATTATTGCATTAATTACAACAACAGCTGGTACTTACATGCTGTTTGGATCACTTCTCCCTGTTATTATTAAAAAGTTAAAGAGTAATAAAAAACGTAGTGAAAAAGGGCTTAACGCTTTTACATTTGCACAATTAAATTTCCGTATTAATAGTTTAACAAAGGTACTTGCAACAGTAGCGATGTTAGTTGCTCTTGGAGCGGGTGCAATTTCAGGTGGTATGGCTTTTAAAAATAACGTTATAAAAATGGTTGATGGTTTAGTAATTTACGATTCAGTTGTTCATAATCCAACAGCTGAAGAAAAGAAAGTTTTAGACGGTATTACATTTAAAGAGAAAAATGAATATCGTTACAAAGTTGATAATAAATACGTTTACTATGTAAAAGAAGATTTAGAGAAAAATCGTCCTTTAGTAAGAGATATGGCAAATATGAAATCGATGAAGGATTTAGTGAACACGAAGAAAGTTTCTGCAGAACTGCCAGTAGGTGCAGTTTCTAGAGAAATGAATGAAAAAGATGCGAATGCTAAAGCACTTCCAGAAGAATGGGACGAGGCTTTCAGAACAATCCAGCCATTCTACGTACATGAAGATCATGCAATTAAAATTGTAGATCAAAAAATGTACGATACTGTAAATGGTAAAGAAGGAATTGTATTTACTGGAAAAACAGATGATTTTGAAGCACACATAAAAGAATGGAAAAAACTTGACGAGTTGCAACTAGATAAATATAAAAATATAGCAATTGAAAGACTAGATAGTAAATATCGAGCTTACGACATGTTCTACGGCGTTGCGAGTGGAACAGTGTTTATGGGATTCTTCCTTGGAATTGCTTTCTTAGCAATGATGGCAAGTTGTTTAATGTTCAAAATTCTTTCTGGTGCATCAAAAGATATTACGCGTTATCAAATGCTTCGTAAAATCGGTGTGCGCCGTGAGTTATTAACGAAATCGATTTATAAAGAGTTATTCTTAGTATTCTTATTCCCAGCAATTTTAGGTATTGCTCACGTATTAGTTGGTATGAATATTTTCGGATTTATTTTAGTTGATCCGTACTTCCGTATTTGGGTACCAATCGTAATTTTCGTAGTAATTTATGCGATTTATTACTTCATTACAGTTCAATTGTATAAAGGAATTGTTCTTCCGAAAGAAGATTAATACGTAAAAGGCCGAGTGAAAAAGCTCGGTTTTTTATATTTTCAGAAAAAAACACTTTAATGTTACTGAAATATATAATATAATGTAAATAAGTAACATGATATGTGAGTATCAGCAACCAAAAAATGAAAGGAGGAATCCAATCTATAGAAAGAAGCTGAACTTGTATCCCCTATTTTTCTACCCACACCGTATTTGTACAATCATAAATTTCCAAATGAAGAACTGTCAGACCTAAGTTGTATATTGTGAAAATAATGGATAATACATGGAAATCTCATAGCATGATAAGGTAAAATGAACAGGATAATGAGAAAATTACCGTTCATAAGATGAGGAGATACATGTATGGAAGTTGTAGAGGCATTAAAAGATATAAGTCAAATTGAGGCTATGAAAAAGTATTTAAAAGAGCACTCGCAGCGAGATTATCTTTTATTTGTTATTGGAATTAACACTGGATTAAAGATTACTGAACTACTTAGTATGAAATTTGAAGAGGTATTAAATGAAGATGGAACTGTGAAAGAGTTCTACTCTCTTCCTGTGAAAGACGAAAAATTTAAACAAGATATTTATTTAAATACAAAAGTAAAAGAAGCACTTTTAGAGTATGTACAATCTATTGATGCTCAAAGAGAAAACTACGTATTTCAATCGAATAAAACGAAAAATTCAATTACGCGTCAACAAGCGTATCGCGTTATTCATAACGCAGCTGAAGCAGTTGGGATTGTTGGAAAGATTGGAACGAACTCAATGAGAAAAACATTTGGATTTCACGCGTACAAAAGAGGAATAGCAATTGCGCTATTGCAAAAGCATTTTCATCACGCGACTCCATCTGAGACGCTTAAGTATTTAGGGATCTCAAAAGATGAGAAGTTTAAAACAGAGATTGATGTAGATTTGTAAAAGCCGTAACTAAAAATTTTAGGAGGCGGAACATATGAATATTAGAGAGAGTGAACTACCGGGCATTGGATGTAAATTTGAAGTTATAACAAAAGGTAATGAAAAAATGGTTATCGTTATTCATGATGATGGCCGAAGAGAAATGTATCATTTTGATGCGGATCACGATGAGAGTGTTGCGAGCATTTCTCTTCGTGATTCTGAAGCGAGACAAATCGCGGCTATATTAGGCGGAATGGTATATAGGCCGCAAGCGTTAGACACAATTGAGATGGCTTTTGAAGGATTATCAATTGAATGGTTTAAGGTAGAAAATCATGCGCCAGTAGTACAACAAACAATTGGTAGCTTACATGTCAGAAAAACATATAACGTAACGATTATTGCTATTTTGAAAAAGAATATGAAGAAATTCTTTAATCCAGGTCCAGACTCTATTATTGAAGCTGGCGATATGCTCGTATTATCGGGTGAAAGACATGAAGTGAAAAGAATTATTAATGAATTGCTTTCAGCAGGAGGTGATTCATAATCGATGGATACTTTAATCTTTGAAGTTGGAACTGCGTTAGTATTAGTAGCTTTTGCAGCTATCCTCGCTGCGAAGTTAAAGTTTTCGATTATTCCGTTTCTCATTATACTCGGTATGTTAGTGGGGCCTCATGCCCCAGATTTAGGACTTATCGATTTAAGGTTTATTGAAAGCGGAGAAGTTATTTCATTCCTCGGCCGTGTTGGCGTCATATTCCTCTTATTCTACTTAGGTTTAGAATTCTCAATAAAAAAATTAATTAAATCAGGAAAGTCAATTGCTTTTGGGGGGACTGTCCACATATCGCTTAATTTCATATTAGGTTTGCTTTATGGATATGTGATGGGCTTTCCCTTACTAGAAACGTTAATTATTGCTGGAATCATTACAATTTCATCAAGTGCAATTGTTGCGAAAGTAATTGTTGATTTAAGAAGATCTGGTAATAAAGAGACTGAATTAATATTAGGAATCATTATGTTTGATGATATTTTTTTGGCTGTATATTTATCAGTCGTTTCAGGGTTAGTGCTCGGTGGTGCCACATCATTTGTAGGTGCTCTTACATCGGTATTAATCGCAGTAGGATATATGCTACTATTTTTTGTAATCGCTAGAAAAGCTACGCCGCTCTTAAATAAAATATTAGATATTTCGTCAAATGAAATTTTTATTATCGTAATATTTGCTATTTTATTCTTTGTAGTAGGATTTTCAGAAACGATTCATGTTGCAGAAGCGATTGGAGCGTTATTGTTAGGGCTAGTCTTTTCTGAAACAGAGCATAGCGATCGGATTGAGCATCTCGTCGTCCCATTTCGTGATTTCTTTGGAGCTATATTCTTTTTCAGCTTCGGTTTAAGTATAGATCCGTTTTCACTTGGAGGAGCAGTGTGGTTGGCGTTAGGGGCAGTGCTCATTACACTCATCGGTAATTTTACAGCTGGAATGATTGCAGGACGTAAAGCCGGGTTATCGCATAAGGCTTCTACGAATATCGGTTTAACACTTGTATCACGCGGAGAGTTCTCCATTATTGTAGCAAATATCGGTATTGCGGGTGGCTTAATGGCAGCAATTAAACCGTTCTCTGCACTGTACGTTTTAATATTAGCATCGTTAGGTCCGTTATTAACGAAAGAGTCTGGGAGAATATACTCTTTACTAGATAAGATATTTAAATGGAGCGCTAAAGAACGTGCGAAGCGAAAAAAAGAAGTTGGATAGTATAAATAAGGGGAGGCTGCGTAAACTTCATGCAGTCTCCCTTTATTTATATACTGTTACTAATGTCGTTTTTTGTTGGTAAGTCCATATAATTTAATAATCGCTCATATATTTTTAAGTAGCAATCAATATAATTTCATTTACCGAAACTCCCGTTATCTGAATTTCATCAACTATTAATCAGTTGCCTTCCTATTTAAAAACGACTACAATTTTACTGTTATAGATGAACGAAAAAATAGAATAGGAGGGGAGACTATGCCAAGGAAAGTATGGCTATTAGTAGCTGGGATGATTATTAATGTCACGGGTGCTTCTTTTTTATGGCCTTTTAATACAATTTATTTGCATGATCACCTAGGAAAATCTTTATCTGTGGCCGGAATGGTATTAATGATCAACTCGCTTACTGGTGTAATCGGAAACTTGCTCGGCGGTGTTTTATTTGATAAATGGGGCGGTTATAAATCAACTTTAGTAGGGATTGTGATTACACTCGTATCAATTTTAGGTCTTGTGTTCTTCCACGGTTGGCCATTATATGTTGTGTGGCTAGCGTTAATCGGCTTTGGTTCTGGAATGGTCTTCCCATCGATGTACGCGATGGTCGGTACGGTTTGGCCAGAGGGCGGAAGACGAGCATTTAATGCGATGTATGTTGGACAAAACGTTGGTATTGCGATCGGAACAGCATGTGGTGGATTAGTTGCATCGTATCGTTTTGATTATATTTTCTTAGCGAACTTTATTTTATACTTTGTTTTCTTTTTGATTGCTTTTATTGGATTCCGTGGTATGGAAGACAAAAAAGAGCCGGGAGTGCAAAAAGAAGTCGAAACGAAAAAAGGTTGGTCGCTTACACCTGGATTCAAAGCACTTCTTATCGTGTGTGTAGCATATGCTTTATGCTGGGTTACATACGTACAGTGGCAAGGGGCGATTGCAACACATATGCAAGAATTAAACATTAGTCTTCGTCACTACAGTTTATTATGGACGATAAACGGAGCGATGATTGTTTGTGCGCAGCCACTAGTTAGTATGCTAATTCGCTGGATGAAGCGTTCTTTAAAACAACAAATTATGATCGGAATTATCATTTTTGCGGCGTCATTCATTGTGTTAAGTCAAGCGCAGCAATTTACGATGTTCCTCGTTGCGATGGTGACTTTAACAATTGGTGAGTTATTCGTTTGGCCAGCAGTTCCGACCATTGCAAATATACTTGCGCCAAAAGATAAACTTGGGTTTTATCAAGGCGTTGTAAATAGCGCGGCGACTGTAGGGAAAATGTTCGGACCGGTCGTTGGCGGAGCGATTGTTGATTTATACAATATGGAAGTATTGTTTATAGCAATCATGGTAATGCTTGTAGTAGCGATTATTGCAACGAGCATTTATGATAAACGAGTAAAAGTAGAAGAAACAGTTGAAGAAAAAATTGCAGTTTAGTTTGACGGAACATGTTCACATGTTTTAGAATATATTTAAATAAAACAACCTTTGGAACAAGGGAGATCGCTCGGCTGTCCTAAGACGAATTCATTAGTTATGAAGAGTAACGATTAACCGAGAAGCCCCGCTTTAAGTAAGCTCTTATGAGATACGAAGTTGAGGGTAGTTCACATTCACTCATATTTGTAATAACAGTGAGAAGGAGTAGTAGTAATAGAAGCTGGTTTAGAGAGTTGACGGTTGGTGCAAGTCAATCCACGTTTCGTTATGAACTCGCCTTTGAGTTGCAGTTGTGAAACTAATAGTAGCAATTGCCGTTAATCCACGTTACGGATCTAAGCGAATGTATATTTGTACATTAATTTAGGGTGGTACCGCGGGAATCTATAACCTCTCGTCCCTTTCTAGGGATGAGAGGTTTTTTGTATTTTGGGCGGTGAAAATAAATAGAATTTCAAGGAGGGTATCTCATGAGCTTTAATCATCAAGAAATTGAGAAGAAGTGGCAAGGGTACTGGGAAGAGAATAAAACATTCCGTACGCCAGATGAGACAGAAAAACCAAAATTTTATGCACTAGATATGTTCCCATATCCATCAGGTGCAGGTCTACACGTAGGACATCCAGAAGGTTATACAGCGACGGATATTTTATCTCGTATGAAGCGTATGCAAGGATATAATGTTCTTCATCCAATGGGATGGGATGCATTTGGTCTTCCAGCAGAGCAATATGCACTTGATACTGGAAACAGCCCAGCTGAATTTACAGAGCATAATATTAATACGTTCCGTAACCAAATTAAATCGTTAGGTTTCTCTTACGATTGGGACCGTGAAGTAAATACAACAGATCCAAACTACTACAAGTGGACACAATGGATCTTCCTAAAACTATTTGAAAAAGGCTTAGCTTACGTTGATGAAGTACCTGTAAACTGGTGCCCAGCGCTTGGTACAGTACTTGCAAACGAAGAAATCATTGATGGTAAGAGTGAGCGCGGTGGACATCCAGTTGAGCGTCGTCCGATGAGACAGTGGATGTTAAAAATTACAGCTTACGGAGATCGTCTATTAGAAGATCTAGATGAGCTTGATTGGCCAGAAAGCTTAAAAGATATGCAACGTAACTGGATTGGTCGTTCTGAAGGTGCAGAAGTACACTTCAATATCGACGGTATAGACGAGAAATTCACAGTTTTCACAACGCGCCCTGATACATTATTTGGTGCAACGTACTGTGTGCTTGCTCCGGAACATGCACTTGTTGCAGAAATTACAACAGCAGAACAAAAAGAAGCGGTAGAAGCTTACATTAACGCTGTAAAAATGAAGAGTGACCTAGAGCGTACAGAACTTGCAAAAGAAAAAACTGGTGTATTTACTGGTGCTTACGCAGTTAACCCAGTAAATGGTGAGAAATTACCAATCTGGATTGCTGATTACGTTCTTGCAACTTACGGAACAGGTGCTGTAATGGCAGTTCCAGCTCATGATGAGCGTGACTATGAATTCGCATCAGTATTCAATCTTCCAATGAAGGAAGTTGTAAAAGGCGGAGACATTACGAAAGAAGTGTACACAGGTGATGGTGCACACGTAAACTCAGCATTCCTTGATGGTTTAAATAAAGAAGAAGCAATCGCAAAAATGATTGAATGGCTTGAAGTAACAAGCGCAGGAAATCAAAAAGTAACGTACCGTCTACGTGACTGGTTATTCAGCCGTCAACGTTACTGGGGTGAGCCAATTCCAGTAATTCACTGGGAAGATGGCACAATGACAGCTGTGAAAGAAGAAGAATTACCATTAGTTCTTCCAAAAACAGATAACATCCGTCCTTCAGGTACAGGTGAATCACCACTTGCTAACATTGACGAGTGGGTAAATATTGTTGATCCTGAGACTGGTAAAAAAGGTCGTCGCGAAACGAACACAATGCCACAATGGGCTGGTAGCTGCTGGTATTACCTACGTTACATCGATCCAAACAATAGCGAAGCACTTGTAGATCCTGAAAAAGTAAAACAATGGCTTCCAGTTGATATTTATATCGGTGGAGCAGAGCACGCTGTACTTCACTTACTATATGCTCGTTTCTGGCATAAAGTATTATACGATATCGGTGTAGTTCCAACGAAAGAGCCATTCCAACAATTATTCAACCAAGGTATGATTCTAGGTGAAAACAACGAGAAAATGAGTAAATCAAAAGGTAACGTTGTAAACCCTGATGATATCGTAGCAAGCCATGGTGCAGATACACTTCGTCTATACGAAATGTTCATGGGACCATTAGATGCTTCAATCGCTTGGTCTGAAAATGGTCTTGATGGAGCTCGTCGTTTCCTAGACCGTGTATGGCGCCTATTCGTTCAAGATAACGGTGAACTAAGTGAGAAAATTACTGATGCACCAAATAAAGAGCTTGAAAAAGCTTACCACCAAACAGTGAAGAAAGTAACAGAAGACTATGCAGAGCTTCGCTTCAACACAGCGATTTCTCAAATGATGGTATTCATCAACGATGCATACAAAGCTGAAACACTTCCGAAAGAATATGTAGAAGGTTTCGTAAAAATGATTGCACCAGTTGCACCTCACATCGGGGAAGAGCTATGGAGCAAACTTGGATACAATGAAACAATCACATATGCAAGCTGGCCAACATTTGATGAGTCTAAACTTGTAGAAGATGAAGTTGAAATCGTTGTTCAAGTTATGGGCAAAGTTCGCGCAAAACTAACAATGAGTAAAGACGCATCAAAAGAAGAAATGGAACAACTTGCACTTGAAGCAATTCAAGACCAAATTGAAGGGAAAACAGTTCGTAAAGTAATTGTTGTTCCTGGAAAACTTGTTAACGTTGTTGCAAACTAATTTATTCTATAAAAAGCTCAGAGTATTTATACTCTGAGC
The DNA here is from genome assembly GCF_038971285.1 of Bacillus paramycoides. NCBI lineage: Bacteria > Bacillati > Bacillota > Bacilli > Caryophanales > Bacillaceae > Bacillus > Bacillus paramycoides. The sequence continues at coordinate 4,572,431 of NZ_CP152427.1, read as the reverse complement.
TTTTTTGTGTAGAAAATAATTTCTGGATCCCCCTAGTTAAATTTTCAATTATTCCATTACGTACAAATAAAAGAGCGGAATTCCCATACAGACAAACACCTATTTTTCTATAGGAAATATGATAAAAAAGGTAGGCTAAATTGAGTAGAAGAGGTGAAAGGAATGAAAGGGATGGACAATAATGCACCACATGGCTTCTTCGGAGGTGGATCGGGTAGTTATGAACAAATGATGTTAATGGGAGGAGCTGGCCAACAAGGATACGGTGGGATTCCGAGCTGGATGGGTGGAGCAGGAGGCTTTCCAACATCGGTAGCTGGTATGCAAACTGGAATGCCGACATCAATGGGAGGCTTTTCGACATCAGGGGCTGGAATGCCTACAGTAACAGGAAGCTTTCCGACATCAGTAGCTGGCATACAGACAGGGATTCCAGTAGGAGCACCAACTACATTTCCTTCTTTCGTTGGAGGAGTGCAGACAGGATTTCCGGTACCAGGAGTAGGTGTTGTAGCTGGAGGGATAGGCGGGTATCCGCAAGTTGTTCACGGTCATCATGAACATCACCACCATCATGGACACCATCATCACCAAGGCCAGCACGGTCATCATGGACACCATCATCATCAAGGCCAACACGGCCATCATGGACACCATCATCATCAAGGTCACCACGGCCATCATGGACACCATCATCATCAAGGTCACCACGGCCATCATGGACACCATCATCATCAAGGTCACCACGGCCACCATGGACACCATCATCACCAAGGCCAGCACGGCCACCATGGTCATCAACAACAAGTACATCACCACGGTCAACACCACATTCATTCGCAAGCTATTCTTTATCAAATGCACCAAGGTCAACATGGCCACCACGGCCATCATGGTCAACACGACCATCAAGGCCACCAAGGTCACCAAGGTCACCACGGCCACCACGGTCATCACGGCCACCATGGTCAACAGCACCAACAGCACCAACAATACCAACAGTATCAACAACAACAATCTTCTCCTTGGCCAGGTGGAATTGGAGCAGGAGGAGCAGGGGCAGCGGCAGGAGCGGCTAGTATTGGTGGAGCAGCAGGACACGCTGGACACGTGGGTCATTAATGAATTGCAGAAAGAAAGACATAATAAAAAACTGCTAGGAAATCCTAGCAGTTTTTTTCAGCTTCTTTGCGCTGACGTTCGATTTCAGCACGAAGTTGTGGTTCTGGTGCTTGCCAGCCTTCTGGTTTTAGAATTTTGCCGTCGCCTTCACGGAATCGAGGTTTTCCATCAGGAAATAGTTTTGCCATGTTTGCGTTATTTACAATTTCGAATCCTTTATCAGGACGTACGCCCATTTCCGCAAACGTTCCGAATGCAAAGTAAATAAGGTCAATTAGTGCATCATATTGATCTTCAACAGTCGTTGCTTCTAGAAATTCTTCTAGCTCTTCTTGCATAAAACTTGCACGGATTTTTGCGCGTTCTTCTGTTAGTTTTGTTGGAGTATTTGTCACGGGGTGTCCGAACTCTTTATGCATTTTTGCAACAAGTTCGTACCCTTTATCTAAACCTTTTTCGTTTGTCATGTTGTTTCATCCTTTCTCGCTTTGTCCGAATCTCATTGTAACATAGGGTGATTATGAAATGAAAAGGGACTGTCCAAAAGTTTTAGCTTTTAGTTAAGATAGGGAAAAATTATATCGACTAAACGACAAAACATAAACCATTAATAAAAGAAAGCCATCCCGGAATACTTTTGGGACAGCCCTGCTCGCTATTCTTCTTTTTTTATTAAAATAGATAAAATAAGATCGATGCCAAACATACCAACGAGCAACATTGGTATAACGACAAGTAAATAACGTGTGAAGGAAACATTTTTTAAGTATGTATGAGCAAATAAAAAGACGCCGAGAAATAAAATACCATTTAAAATAGGCTTTACTAATTTTTTAGACATAAGCTCCCCCATAAATATCTTCTCTCTCTATTTGATAATAAAAAACTCCTCTCTCCGTTGTATCATGCTGGAGAGAGGAGTTCAATCATTTCTCATTCAATTACACCAGAATTTGTAATGTCTACGGTGTATTTTATAGTAACCGGAACATCTTTGTACATTTGTTTCCACTCTTCTAATTTGAATGGGCGATAATGTTGCTTATATTTAGCTCCTAGCCCGAGAGGATCGACATCTAAAGATTTAAACTGCTTAATTAATTTCTTACCTTGTGTCTCCAATTGTTTTTGAACGACCTTCTCAATCTTTTTTGTGTTCTTAGCATTCTCTAAGTTAATTTGTTTCGATACTTCTTGAATACGAGCATCGACTTTAACATGAATGGAAAAAGAAGGCTTTCCGTTTTTTATTTTTACATCGTATGTTGGAACAGAACGAATATTATTAATCATTACGTACCCAGGATTTGCTTTAAATTCACGTGAGTCCAATTTATGTTTCTCTAAAAGTCCTTTGAATACAAACATATCTTTTTCCGCGATTTTACCAACATATTTATCTTTTTTAAAAAGACCAATTCCCGTGATTTTTATTTTATCACCATGTTTCTTTAAAATTGGAATATAGTAGTCTTGCCCTACTTGATAATAACGGAATGCTCCTACATGCAGATTATCTGTTGGTAAAGGACCGGTCTCCATATTATGTTCTAGCATTTTTTTTATATAAATTGCAACGTTAGATGAAGTTGTGTACTTTCCTTTTAAAAGTTCAGTGCCATTACCTTCAAGTAAAGCAACATATAAGGCATTCCCAATGTTTACATCACGAATTAATGTATCGAAGGAAGCAACCATTCCTTTCTTAGCAATTCGGATGGTAAATAGAGCAACCCGCATTTGCCCGCTAGCAAATGGTTGAGAAGACTCTAAAGATGTGTCAGCTTTTACTTGTTTTACCGCATTTGCTGTTCCTTCAAAAACTTGAACTTTGTTCCCTTTTTGCTGAATAGGACAAACAAATGTTACCTTTATTTTATTATCTTTTGCTACATCAAAGACAGTTCCTTGGATAAGGTGTACGTCATCGATAATATTTTTTTGTAAACATCCAGTTAGACTGAAGAGTGCTATACAAGAGATAAGTATTAATTTATTTTTGATTTTTTCCATTTTCTTTTCACCCACACAATGATAAATAGGATTGGGATGTATACATAAATGAGCCAAAAGCTCCCTTTTGATGCATTACTAATAAAATTATTAATATCGTGTCTGTTTGTTAAAAGTTGTGAAACAATGAGGGTGATAATGATAAAAGCGATTAAAACACCTCTTTGTTTTACACGGAATATTTCGTGAGTTGCTCTCATTGACGCCCATAAAGGGAGGATAAAACTTGAAATAATAACGAGTGCATAGCCTGAAATTGCAATATATTCGAGTCTTTCTATAAATGGTAATTGAATGACTTGGGTCATAGAAAGTTGGGCCCATATCGTTTTTAACAATTGTTTTTCACTAAAAAACGAAAAGGCTAAAAGGGTGCTAAATAAATATAGAAGGTTTGAAAATAGTGCCCCATATTGAGCAAATTTATGAGATTGCTTAGGGTTTTTCACAAATGGATAAACCATGAGGTAAATCTCAAAACCAGTCATGCTGTAGATTGACAGTTGAGCGGATTTTAAAATATCTGAAAAAGAATGTGTGAATATAGGGAGTAAATTCTCCCAATGTGAGTATTTCAAAACGAATAAGCTTAGAAATAAATACCCTAGTGTACCACCAACAGAGATGACGCAAATGCCAGTAATGACACGAAATCCAGAAGAAATGATGTAATAGCTAACTAGGCACAAAAAAAGTGTTAACATAAAGGTGGAGCCAGTTGGGAACATCCATACTTGAATAATTTCAACGTATGTTCGAATAACCGAAATACTAACGATTAAAAAATAGGCTGCAAAGATGATATTAAAGACGTTCCCTATCCACTTTCCAAACGTTTGTCGTTGTAAATCAATTAAATTCCCGTTTGTTTCTTTTAATAAAAAATACATCATCCATATAAGAATCTGGATACAGAGTCCTGTGATTAGAACTCCCATCCAGCCGTCGTATCCAGCGGCTTTTGCGGTGATTCGAGCAAATCCGAGAACGCCAGCTCCGAACTGTGCACCGTGAATTAAGAAGAAAACAAAGACAGGAGATATTTGATATTTTTCTTGAACTTTACTCATCAATGCACCTCATTTCTTAATCATCAAAGTCCGACCTATGTTTTGTTGAAATTCCTTTTGCTGCTTTCTTTACATGTTGTGGCCTTGCTTGTACATCCCTTGTATCAATCATTGTTAAAGGAAAACGAATCCAAGAATCTTTAACAGATTGTTGTCTTGTCGGATAAAACAAAGCGTACGGCTTACGTAAGGAAGTAAGCCTGAATAGATGAGTAAATAAGAAGATAAACCCGAGAGAAATTCCGAACAATCCGCCTATTTCTGCAAACATAAGAAAGGGAAAGCGTAGTAATCGAACTGCATTACCCATTTTATAAATAGGTGTAATAAAGGAAGCGAGTGCTGATAAGGCAACGATAATTAATAAAATATTACTCGTTAAACCAGCTTGTACAGATGCTTGCCCGATTACGATACCGCCTACAATACCGAGCGTTTGACCGACTTTCATTGGTAACCTCGCGCCAGCTTCTCTTAATAAATCGATAACTAATTCCAAAAAAAGTGCTTCAATTAGAGGTGGGAATGGAACTTGCGCTCTAGATAAAATTAATGTTTCCAGCAAATCACTTGGAATGAGTTCATAATGATAATTTAAAACAGCAACATATAATGGAGCTGCACAAATTGAGAAAAGAACAGCGATAAGGCGTAAAACTCTTGAAAATGTTGCATATAGCCAAGAGACATTATAATCTTCTGGTGAAATAAAGAAATCGAAATATGATACAGGAGTTAATAGAACGTTCGGTGAACCATCGACAAAGATAGCAATTTTTCCATCAATTAGTGCTTTTGTAACTCTATCATTGCGTTCTGTATTGATATAGAGTGGGAAAATTGATTTTTCACCCGTTAATTCTTGTAAGTAAGCACTATCATTAATTTGATCATATTCAAGAGCGCGTAATGATTCCTCTAGAAACTCTACATTCTCTTTTTCAGCAAGATTATCTAAATACATCATGACAACCTTTGTTTTTGAAAATTCGCCGACAATTATTTCTTTTGTTTGTAAATCTAAAACAGGAAGACGTTTTCGAACTAAATTAATATTTGTATCAATATCCTCTACAAAACCTTCTTGAGGACCGATAACAGTCGATTCGTTTAAAGGAGGAGTTGGTGCACGATAATTATCAATTGCAATATTTGCGAGCATACATTTTTGATCTTGTTGATTCAATTGAATAATCGCATGCCCCTTTAAAACCATATCCTCAATTTTTTGTAAGTCGTTCGTAATTGTAATGCCGCTCATCGGGATATGTTCCTTCAGCTCTTCTAGTGATGCGTTAGGTCGTTCTAAAAGAGTGGGCATTAAATACTTTTGTAATTTTTCTCCATCAAGTGAAGGGCGATAGTAAGAAATCCAATAAGGCATCGTTTCATCGTCGGATGTATGATAATTCACAAAATCACTAGACTTTTTCAGCTTCTCTATTAAATTTTGTAAAGAATGAATACGGTCTTTTTCTGGTTTTGTAAAGTCATAAATACTATTACCTCCAGAGCTTTGTTGCTTACTTTGAGAAGGTTCATCTTGTTTCGTATTTTGTTGTTTATCCTGAGAAGAATCATTTTGTTTCGTATTTTGTTGTTTATCCTGAGAAGAATCATTTTGTTTCGTATTTTGTTGTTTATCCTGAGACGAGTCATCTTGTTTCGTATTTTGTTGTTTATCCTGAGACGAGTCATCTTGTTTCGTATTTTGTTGCTTATCTTGAGCCGAATCATCTTGTTTCGTATTTTGTTGCTTATCTTGAGCCGAATCATCTTGTTTAGCACTTTGCTGTTTATCCTGAGCTGAGTCGTTTCGCTTAGCGTGTTGTTGTTTATTTTGATCAGGATCATCTCGTTCAGAGTGTTGCTGTTTCTCTTGGAATGAGTTGCCTTGTTTAGAATGTTGCTGTCTATCTTGAGCCGAATCATCTTGCTTAGCGTGTTGTTGTTTACCCTGATTCGATTCATTTTGCTTAGCATGTTGTTGCTGATCTTGAGAAGACTCCTTGTGTTCCTCTTTTTTTTGTTCTCCATTGTTATCTTTATTATGTTTCATACTTCTAGTCTGTTTTTGGTTATCATCCTCTTGATTGTTAAGTTGTTGCTCCGAGTTACCTGAGTCGTTTTTTTCTGTTGTGTTTGATTTTTTTTTCTTACGTAGCCAATTCCAAATCATATGTATGCCCTCTTTAATTGTGTAATATAGTGCTATTTTGTGGCTAATTTTGTATATTATTCATTTATTTATGAAAAGAAGGAGGAGATTGGTTTGCATAGAAAAAATCCTTTAGTAAGCAGTTCATACTATGTCAGGAAGAGGGCGAGTCTGTGCAATTTGTGAAAAAAGAGAAGTTTGTTTTAAGAGAGTTTACATTTCAAAATGGTAGGGAAATTCCTGTTCAAATGGGGTATGAGACGTACGGTACTTTAAATAGAGAGAGGTCAAATGCGATTTTGGTTTGTCATTACTTTAGTGCAACTAGTCACGCGGCAGGAAAATATATAGCGCATGATGAGGAGTCTGGCTGGTGGGATGGCTTAATTGGACCGGAAAAAGCAATTGATACAAATAAATACTTCGTTATATGCACTGATAATCTTTGTAATGTGCAGGTGAAGAACCCTTATGTAATTACAACGGGACCGAAATCGATTAACCCGAAAACTGGAGATGAATATGCGATGGACTTTCCGGTTTTTACATTTCTTGATGTAGCTCGTATGCAATATGAGTTAATAAAAGATATGGGAATCGCAAGGCTACATGCTGTAATGGGACCGTCAGCTGGCGGGATGATTGCGCAACAATGGGCTATTCATTATCCTCATATGGTAGAGCGGATGATTGGGGTTATTACGAATCCGCAAAATCCAATTATTACGTCGGTAAATGTAGCGCAAAATGCAATTGAGGCTATTCAACTAGATCCAAGTTGGAAGGGCGGAAAATATGGGGAGGAGCAGCCAACGAAGGGACTTCATCTGGCGAATAGAATGATGTTTATGAACGCGTTTGATGAGCATTTTTATGAAACGACATTCCCTCGTAATAGTATAGAGAAAGAATCTTATAAAACATTTGCTGCATTAACATCATTTGAGAAAGAAATCAATAAAGTGACATATGGGAGTATAGATTTAGTAGATGCAAATTCATGGATGTACACTGCGAAAGCAGTTTTATTACATGATATTGCACATGGATTTTCATCTTTAGAAGAGGCCCTTTCTAAAATAGAAGCAAATGTACTTATGATTCCGTGTAAACAAGATTTGCTTCAGCCGTCACGTTATAATTATAAAATGGTAGACATATTGCAAAAACAAGGGAAGTATGCGGAAGTGTATGAGATAGAAAGTATAAATGGGCATATGGCGGGAGCATTTGATACTCATTTATTTGAAAAGAAAGTATATGAATTTTTAAATCGGAGAGTGTCCAGTTTTGTGTAGGAAATAAATGATGTGAAAAAGGTGCAATGTATGTAGTAGGCACCTTTTTTTACATGATTTGTAGACGGAAAATATATGTGGCAATTGCTATACCGAAGAATGCGATACTAAGTAATAGAAATAAGAATGACATTTCTTGCGGTGATTTTATCTTTTTATTATTTTTCATACTAAGTGCAATAATTGCGGCGATTAAGAAAATGATGCTCATAATGAAAAGAAAAAGTGTCATTTTCATTGACTCCTTTCATAAAACAAGTATATTGAGGATACAATGCACGAGTTATGTTTGTAAAGAATAAGTTTTGCGAGAAAATTGAGAAATAAATTTTGCATTCTTTGCGTTCTTTCTTTCGCATGCTAAAATTGATTAGAAATGATTATTTAAAAGAAGAAACTAAAGGCTTTATTGTATATAAGGAGGAACGACATATGACAGAAGTTAAAACAATTACTACAGAAGAAGTGCAAGAACGTTTAGAGAATGGAGAAACATTATTTCTAGTAGACGTAAGGGAAGATGAAGAAGTAGTGGCAGGGAAAATTCCAGAAGCTGTACATATTAAAATGGGCGATATCCCAAATAAAGTAGATTTCTTTGATAAAGAAAATGAATATATCTTTATTTGTCGCTCGGGAATGCGCAGTGAAAATGTATGTCATTATTTAAATGAGCAAGGATTTAAAACAGTGAACATGGTTGGCGGTATGCTTCAATATGAGGGAGAAACGAAATAAGTAGCTTAAAAAACTTGAAACGTGTTTGTTTCAAGTTTTTTTCTTTTGCATACAGTGTACAAAAGGGGGATAGGGAAATGGGGATTAACTTGCGTAAAGTAAAAATTATTAATAATACAGGAGCTGTTAATGTCGGTGATTGTTATGATATCTCACCTTTAGCTGTAGCGAAAGTATATGCAGGTGCTGGAGGATCGAGTGCAGCTATTTTTTTAAATGGGAAAAGACAGCCGGAAGCGGTAATTCGGACATCAGTGTTTCTTCCACCATTAGCAACGAGTACACGTACATTAGGTTCATAGAGGAAAGGTAGAGTGTAATTATGCCTGCTCATATAAAAGAGTTTGTTATTGTAAATAACACTGGAAATATATTTACTGGTGATAATTTGAGTGATACTTCATTTACTGCCACGAAATCGTATAGTGGTTCAATGGGGTGCACTTGGATTGACGTTGTTACAGTAATAGGAACGGAGACGAAGCTTTGTTTACAGCCAGGTGATTCGGTGACGACAACATATACACGAGGTACTCCTGCTAGTACTGTAACAGGAACAAATACGGGGCAAAGTGTAAATGCATCGAGTATAGCACAAGCTGTCCCTAATACAGATAATATGGATTCAATTGCTGGACTCCCCTAAAATCATAGGGGAGTTTTTATTTATCCTGCATTAACGGGCAGTAAGACCCTCACCTCAAAATTCAGCGGAAGCAAAGAAGTTAGGTGGGGGTCGGGCTGCCCGTAAAAGCCCGATTGGTGAGAGCTGATAATCAGTGGGAGATGAACAAAACCCCAATTGATTAAAGTTTCACTTTATAAGAAGAGTTTATGTAGCATAAAAATAGGAGTAATTGTTTGAAAAGTAGTATTGGAGGCCTTTTTGAAAAATACAATTCAAATAGAAGGTGAGTTTTTATTCCGCATTAACGGGCAGTAAGGCCCCACCTCAAAATTCAGCGAAAGTAAAGAAGTCGGGGGCGAGCTGCCCGTAAAAGCCCAATTGGTGAGAGTTGAGTAAAGTTTCACTTTATATGAAATATATTTTGTAGTTGTATTTTGGGGGAGGTGGTGGAAGTAGTGGAAGGAAATGATGAAAATCAAAAAATACAGAGGTTGATAAATTCTAATTTTAAGTTATCCCCAGATCTTGTCGGCCCTACTTTCCCTCCAGTACCGACTGGAATGACAGGGACAACGGGAAGTACGGGAGTCACGGGAGCCACAGGAGTCACCGGCCCAACCGGAAGTACAGGACCAACAGGAAATACGGGAGCCACAGGAGTAACAGATCCCACCGGAAATACAGGAGCCACAGGAGGTACGGGTCCCACCGGAAGTACGGGTCCCACGGGAGATACCGGTTCAACAGGAAATACAGGAGCCACTGGAAGTACAGGACCAACAGGAAATACGGGAGTCACTGGAAGTACGGGTCCAACGGGGAGTACCGGAGCCACAGGAGGTACGGGTTCAACCGGAAGTACAGGACCAACAGGAAATGCGGGAGCCATTGGAAGTACGGGAGTAACCGGAGCCACGGGAGATACGGGTTCAACCGGAAGTACGGGAGCAACCGGGAATACAGGCTCAACGGGAGATACGGGTCCAACCGGAAATACGGGATCGACAGGAAGCACAGGACCAACAGGAAATACAGGGGCAACGGGAGTAACCGGCCCGACAGGAAGCACAGGATCAACCGGAAATACGGGAGCGACGGGAGATACCGGTCCAACGGGAAGTACGGGAGCAACGGGAGTCACGGGTCCAACGGGAAGTACGGGATCGACAGGAAGCACAGGACCAACGGGAAGTACGGGAGCAACGGGAGTGACGGGTTCAACCGGAAGTACGGGTCCAACGGGAAGCACGGGAGTAACAGGAAATACAGGGGCAACGGGAGTAACCGGCCCGACAGGAAGCACAGGACCAACCGGAAATACAGGAGCAACGGGAGTAACCGGCCCAACGGGAAGTACCGGGTCCACGGGAGATACGGGAGTCACGGGTCCAACAGGAAGTACCGGAGCCACGGGAAGTACGGGAACAACAGGAGTTAGTACAACTGCAACGTATGCATTTGCGAATAATACATCAGGAACAGCTATTTCCGTTTTATTAGGTGGTACGAATGTACCATTACCGAACAATCAAAATATTGGTCCAGGAATTACTGTTAGCGGAGGAAATACTGTATTTACAGTTGCGAATGCGGGGAATTACTATATAGCTTATACAATAAATTTAACAGCCTCTTTACTTGTAAGTTCTCGTATAACTGTAAATGGTAGTCCGCTTGCAGGAACGATAAATTCACCAGCGGTAGCTACAGGTTCATTTAATGCGACAATAATTACTAATTTACCTGCTGGAGCCGCTATTAGTTTGCAGTTATTTGGATTAGTTGCAATAGCTACATTATCTACCACAACGCCAGGAGCTACTTTAACTATTATTAGATTAAGTTAATAGGAAGAAAACCTTGGGGCTTCTATGCTTCAAGGTTTTTTATCTCCTTATTTGTATGTAGTCTCATTGATTAGGAAAGTTTTACTTTATTCACTTGAGCAAAAACATCGCAGTTCGAAAATATATTATAATAGAATGAAAAGAGAGAAATTTGGCAGAAAGGGAGGGTGGCGATGCAGGAGATGGTTACAGATTTTTTTGGACGCCCGCTTCAAGATTTACGTATATCTGTGATTGATCGTTGCAATTTTAGATGTACATATTGTATGCCAGCGGAAGTGTTTGGGCCAGATTATGCTTTTTTGAAAGATGAGTTTTTACTGACGTTTGATGAAATTGAGCGATTGGCAAAAATATGTGTTAGCATTGGTGTACGAAAAATTAGACTTACTGGTGGAGAGCCACTACTTCGTAAAGATTTAACAAAACTTATTGCACGTCTCGTGAAAATTGACGGGCTGTTAGATATAGGGTTAACGACCAATGCGATTCATTTAACGAAGCAAGCAAAAGTATTAAAAGAAGCTGGATTACATAGAGTAAATGTTAGTTTAGATGCAATAGATGACGATTTATTTAAGGCTATTAATGGCCGAAATATTAATACGAAACCTGTTATAAAGGGAATTATGGCTGCAAAAGAGGCCGGACTTGATGTAAAGGTAAACATGGTTGTGAAAAAAGGGATGAACGATCATCAAGTACTTCCGATGGCTGCATATTTTAAAGAGCAAGGAATCACACTTAGGTTTATTGAGTTTATGGATGTTGGTAGTACAAATGGGTGGAACTTTGATCAAGTTGTTACGAAGCGAGAGTTAATTGAAATGATTCATAATGTGTATCCGCTTGAGCCAGCTGAAGCGAATTATTTCGGTGAAGTTGCAAAGCGATATCGTTACGTTGGAACAAATACCGAAGTCGGTTTTATTACTTCTGTTTCTGAGTCATTTTGTTCTTCTTGTACGAGAGCGAGAATTTCGGCAGATGGAAAGTTTTATACTTGCTTATTTGCGACAGAAGGACTCGATATAAGGGAACTTCTTAGAGGAGAGCTTTCGGATGATGAGTTATTACGTGTTATACAAGATGCATGGATGAATAGAAAAGATAGGTATTCGGATGAACGGACAGAAGAAAGTGCAAAAAATCGTCCGAAAATTGAAATGTCTTATATAGGAGGATAAGAAAGGGGGCTATCGTATGCAGGAGCGATATTCAAGGCAAATATTATTTGCTGGTGTTGGAGAAGAAGGGCAGAGAAAAATTAGAGAGAAGCATGTACTTATTATTGGTGCTGGTGCTCTTGGTGCGGCAAATGCAGAAGCGATTGTTAGAGCAGGTGTTGGAAAAATAACAATTGCGGATCGTGATTATGTAGAATGGAGCAATTTACAAAGGCAACAGCTATATACAGAAGAAGACGCAAAGCAGTATAAACCGAAGGCGGTAGCAGCGGCAGAGCATTTAAAAGCAATTAATTCTGAGGTGGAAATAAATCCGGTTGTGACTGATGTAACAGTGCAAGAAATGGAAGAGCTAGTGAAGGATGTAGATTTAATATTAGATGCAACAGATAATTTTGAAACGCGTCTTCTTATTAATGATATTTCGCAAAAGTATAATATTCCGTGGATATATGGTGGTTGCGTTGGAAGCTACGGAGTAACGTATACAATTTTACCAGGAAAAACACCATGTTTCCGCTGTTTAATGGAACATCCGGCGAGCGGGGCAACATGTGATACAGCTGGTATTATACAGCCGGCAGTACAATTAGTTGTGGCGCATCAAATAACAGAAGCGCTGAAAATATTAGTAGAAGACTATGGGGCACTTCGCGAAACGATGTTATCATTTGACCTTTGGAATAATCAACAGATGGCATTTAAAGTGAATAGGCAGAAAAAAGAAACGTGTTTATCTTGCGGAAGATTACGTACATATCCGAGTTTAACATTTGAGGCACAAACGAAAACAGAAGTATTATGTGGCCGAAATACAGTGCAAATCCGGCCAGGTATGCGGAATGAATTTCATTTAGAGGAAATTAAAAAGCGCTTACAAAGAAGTGTGGATGTAAAAGCTACTCCGTATTTATTATCCTTTCCAGTAGAGGAATTTCGTTTTGTTTTATTTACAGATGGCAGGGCGTTTATTCATGGGACGAATGATATTAATGTAGCAAGACGTTTATATGCAAGATATATAGGTTGAACCTAAAGAAGCCCTTTAGGTTCAACAGAGAGAAGATTAAGCTTTTCGCGTATAATCTCCACTTTTTCCACCTGTTTTTTCAAGTAAGTATGTTTCGCCAATAATCATACCTTTATCAACAGCTTTACACATATCGTACACGGTAAGAGCGGTAGCGGAAGCAGCTGTTAAAGCTTCCATTTCAACACCGGTGCTACCTTCTGTTTTAACTTTTACTTCAATAAGTAATCGATATTGTTCACCGGATTGTTTCCAATCGAAAGAAACGTCAACACCTTTTAATAATAAAGGATGGCACATTGGGATAATATCAGAAGTGCGTTTCGCAGCCATAATACCTGCGATTTGTGCAACTGCTAGTACGTCACCTTTCCCGATTTCATTGTGAGAGATTTTATCGTAAATTTCTTTTGTAACGACAATGCTAGAGCACGCAATTGCTGTTCGAACGGTTGCTTTTTTGTCGCTTATATCAACCATCTTCGCGCGTCCTTGGTCATTAAAGTGTGTGAATGAAGACATGGAATTCCTCCTTGAAGTAACTTCTATTTAATATATAAAGTTTAATCGAGATAAAAAAAAATGCAAATATGGGGTGAGAAACGATGGTAGAAAAACGAATTCCGATTCAAGTTGCTGAGGCAGTAGAGAGCGTAATAGAATATGCAAAAAATGGTGAAGTAGAAGAGGTTTCTATTACGGAAAGTTACGGGAGAATTCTTGGGGAGGATGTTATCTCTGATCATGACGTTCCTCATTTCGATCGTTCTCCTTACGATGGTTTCGCAATTCGAGCAGAAGATACGAAAGAAGCAAATCAAGAGAATGCGATTGAGTTTGAAGTAATAGGAGAAATCGGAGCAGGATCTGTTTTTACAGGAGAAGTAGGATCTTTTCAGGCGGTTCGTATTATGACAGGAGCAGCTATTCCAGATGATTGTAATGCAGTCGTAATGTTAGAGTTGACGGAAGGTTTTGAGAAGAACGGAAAAACATATATGAAGTTAAAGCGTCCTTTTCATAGTGGTGACAATGTGTCATTTAAAGGAGAAGATATAAAGCAAAATCAAGTTCTCGTTCAGAAAGGTGTTGCAATTAATCCAGGTGTTGCAGCTTTATTAGCGACGTTTGGATATAGTACTGTGAAGGTTGTAAAGCAGCCTGTTGTTGGTATTGTGACGACAGGAAGTGAACTGTTAGAAGTACATGAGTCGTTACAGCCGGGGAAAATTAGAAATAGTAACTCATATATGATTGCCGCTCAAATTATGAAAGCCGGAGGGAAAGTTCGTTATTATGGCCAACTTGCCGATGAGTTAGATGCATGCTTTGCAGCTGTTCAATCAGCGATAAATGAGGTTGATATTTTAATTACGACAGGCGGTGTGTCGGTAGGGGATTATGACTACTTGCCGGCTATTTATGAAAGATTACAAGCGAATGTACTCTTTAATAAAATAGCGATGAGACCAGGAAGTGTAACGACAGTAGCTGAAGTTGACGGAAAGTTACTTTTCGGTTTATCGGGGAATCCGTCAGCTTGTTACGTAGGATTTGAGCTATTTGTGCATCCGATTATAAAAACATATTTGTATGCAAAGGAGCCTCACGTATATAGAGCAGATGCTATTTTACAAAAAGACTTTCCAAAGCCAAATCCGTTTACTCGTTTTGTAAGAGCGAAGGTGAAAATTATGGACGGAGCATTACAAGCGATGCCGGTCGGTTTAGATAAATCGAGTGCGGTATCTTCACTTGCTGATGCGAATGCCTTTATTGTGCTGCCTGGAGGAACGAGAGGATTTGAGGCAGGGATGAAAGTATCTGTATTATTGCTAGAGCACGCCGAGGGATGTGATTGGCCATGGGCAAAGCCCCTTCAATCTTACAAATAGTAGGATATCAAAATAGCGGAAAAACAACACTTGTGGAGAAAATCGTGCATACGTTAGCTGAGCAGAAAATGAAAGTTGCTACCATTAAACATCACGGGCACGGAGGTTTTCCAGAAGTAGCACAAAAAGATAGTGAAAGGCATCGAAAGGCTGGTGCTGTTGTCAGTAGTGTAGAAGGCGCTGGATTACTTGCCCTTTCGTCATTAAGAGAGGAATGGTCCTTGCAAGAAATTATTCGCTTATATGAGTTTTTTGAAGTGGATACAATTTTAATAGAGGGCTATAAAAAAGAGAGCTATCCGAAAGTAGTGTTACTTCGTTCTCTGGAAGACGTGGAACTTTTACATAAAGTAGAAAATATAGTAGCGGTTATTGCGTGGCATGATGTCCCGGCAAACTTACGAGAAGAATATAAAGTATTTCATATAACAGAAGAAGAGTTGTATATAGATTGGTTTGTACAAACGGTAAGGAGTACGAAATGACAAATACGTATTATGAAGTAGTTGATACAGAAATCTCAATTGAAGAGGTAGCGAAGAATGTTATTCGCCGTGAATGCGGTGCTGTTACAACATTTATTGGAACGGTTAGAGAGTTTACGAAAGGGCGTCGTACATTATACTTAGAATACGCCGCTTACAAAACGATGGCAGAAAAGATGCTAGAGAAAATTGGTTCAGAAGTGAAAGAGAAGTGGCCAGGCACATACGTTGCGATTACACATCGCATTGGTACACTACAAATTTCTGATATTGCGGTTGTGGTTGCTGTTTCAACGCCGCACCGTAAAGCGGCTTATGAAGCGAATGAATATATTATGGAACGCATAAAACAAATTGTTCCGATTTGGAAAAAGGAGTTTTGGGAAGATGGAGACTCTTGGATTGGTGATCAACTAGAAAAAACGCCATATCCGGCGGGAGAGCCTGGGAAGGAGCTATAAGTATGATTCGAGTATTGTTATTTGCACACTTGCAAGAGGAAGCTGGAACAAGTGAGTTACAAATAGAGAAAGAAAATATTACGGTTGCAGAGTTAAAAGATGTTGTTGCTAAAGAATATAATGTACCAGTGGCAGCACCAATTATGGTTGCGATTAATGAAGAATATGCAAATGAAGATGACAGGGTCCAATCTGGTGATGTTGTTGCACTAATCCCACCGGTGAGCGGTGGTTAATATTGGATTCATTAAAACGACTTTCCTATATGGGGGAAGTCGTTTTTTTATGGCAGTTTTGCGAACACTAACGTATAGAACAAGGAGGGTACTATGAAAAAAATATGTGTAGTTATTATTATGCTAGGTTCGGTCTTTTTCTCTTCTCCAAGTGATTCTTTCGCGAAAGAATCGAGGGAACAGCTTTTAGAGAGTGCATTATCGAATAGGTACTATTCAGTTATTAGACAAGTAACAGAAGATCAATATGAATGTACTTCAGTTGTAAATATAAAGCGTCTCGGCAAGAACGGTGAGTTCGTTCCTAGATTTGAAATTACGTTACAATTTCTTACGTTCCAAGGTGCACATAATCCGCCGAATGATAAAGTTACACTTACTTTGGAAGATCATTTAGATCACGTAAAGATAAAGAAAGTGGAGAGAGAAAAGAATGTTTCTAATTCTAGTGCAGACAAAGTTTGTGAACGAGAAAGAGAAAAAATAAAAGCTCACTCTAATGATTCAGAGTGATAACTTATAACATTTAATAAAGAAAGGTAATGAGCGATGGACATAATTTTAGCGATTTTACCGGCTATATTTTGGGGAAGTATTGTGCTGTTTAACGTAAAACTAGGCGGAGGACCGTATAGTCAAACGCTCGGTACAACGTTTGGTGCACTTATTTTTTCGATTGTTGTTTATATTTTTATGAAGCCAGTATTAACTCCTACTGTTATTGGGGTTGGAATTGTGTCAGGTTTATTTTGGGCGCTTGGTCAGGCGAATCAATTAAAAAGTATTGATTTAATGGGCGTTTCGAGAACGATGCCCATTTCAACAGGACTTCAATTAGTTGCGACGACTTTATTCGGAGTCATCATATTTCATGAGTGGTCCACGACAATATCAGTCGTCCTTGGCGTTTTGGCGCTCGTTTGTATTATTATCGGTGTTATTTTAACATCGCTTCAAAGTGAAGAAGAAAAGAATGCAGAGCAAGCGGGAAATTTTAAAAAGGGCATTATCATTTTATTGATTTCAACAGTAGGTTATTTAGTTTACGTAGTAGTGATTCGACTATTTAACGTAGATGGTTGGTCAGCTTTATTGCCACAAGCGGTTGGTATGGTGTTAGGGGGCATTTTGCTTACGTTTAAACATCATCCATTTAATAAATATGCAATACGAAATATTATTCCAGGATTAATTTGGGCAGCTGGAAATATGTTTCTATTCATTTCGCAACCGCGTGTTGGAGTAGCAACAAGTTTTTCGCTATCACAAATGGGAATTATTATTTCAACGCTTGGCGGGATTCTTATATTAGGTGAAAGAAAAACGAAACGCCAATTAACAGGTATTGTTATCGGTATCGTTTTTATTATCGCAGCCGGAATTATGTTAGGTATTGCAAAAAGTTAAAGGAGGTATGGGAATGTATAGTGATTTAGTAGGAAAAGTAGTCGTTATTACAGGATCAGCAACTGGTCTTGGGAGAGCGATGGGGGTAAGGTTTGCTAAGGAGAAAGCGAAAGTAGTGATTAACTATCGCTCACGAGAGTCAGAAGCGCATGATGTATTAGAAGAAATTAAAAAAGTAGGCGGAGAAGCGATTGCTGTAAAAGGTGATGTGACGGTTGAGTCTGATGTTGTGAACCTTATTCAGTCTGCTGTGAAAGAATTTGGTACGCTCGACGTTATGATTAATAATGCAGGGATAGAAAATGCAGTACCATCGCATGAAATGCCGCTTGAAGACTGGAATAAAGTAATCAATACAAATTTAACAGGTGCTTTTTTAGGAAGTAGAGAAGCGATTAAATATTTTGTAGAGAACGATATTAAAGGGTCTGTCATTAATATGTCGAGTGTTCACGAGAAAATTCCGTGGCCACTATTTGTACACTATGCGGCGAGTAAAGGCGGTATTAAATTGATGACGGAAACGTTAGCGCTAGAATACGCACCAAAAGGCATTCGCGTAAATAATATTGGACCGGGTGCAATAAATACGCCAATTAATGCAGAGAAGTTTGCTGACCCTAAAAAACGTGCTGACGTAGAAAGTATGATACCGATGGGCTACATCGGTAAACCGGAAGAAATTGCAGCAGTCGCAACGTGGCTCGCTTCCGCAGAGGCAAGTTACGTAACTGGAATTACGCTATTTGCAGACGGTGGAATGACGTTATATCCATCGTTCCAAGCAGGGCGTGGGTAATAGAAAAGGACAAAGAGATAAATCTCTTTGTCCTTTTTTTGCAAAAAAAATAGCGCCAGCTATTTTAAATTTAGTGATTCATTGTATCTTGAAGAAATTCTGTTGCTTGATGTTCAGAAACATTTTGCACGAGTGCAACTTCGCTAATCATCATTTTTCGGGCATTATCTAGCATTTGTTTTTCGCTCGCATTTAAAGCTCTCTCTTTATTACGGCGAAGTAAATCCCGAACAACTTCTGCGCTATCTTGCAGATTGCCGTTTTTCATTTTTTCCATATTCATTGTATATCTTTGTTTCCAGGAAAGTGATGTATCTGATTCCCCGTTTTGAAATTCAAGAAGTATATCATCTAACGTACCTTTATCTACGATATAACGAATACCTGATTTTTGTAATTGATCCATAGGAAGCATTACTTGCATATCTTTACTAATGATGCGTATCACACAATATTGACGTATTGTTCCTAATATTTCTTTCTCTTCAATGGCTTCGATGACTCCTGCGCCGTTCATTGGATAAACGATTTTATCACCAATTTGAAACAAATCATCCACCTCCATATGTGGTAACCATCTTTAATGATATCATAAGTATATAAAAATGTCAAATTTTATATAATACCATAATGTTAATATTATAGTCAATAAGTAAAAGGTCTTTTTTATTTGTATTTTTTTGCTCTTACTTATGTATGACTTTTTTAGAAAAATAGTACAGGTGAGGAAGGAAGGCATATCCACTTATTTTTAAGCATAAAATGTAAAATCGCTAATACAATATACCTAAATCCGTTCTTTGCAAAGGAGGGAGAGAAGGTGGGGCGCACAATAAAAATTGATATTACAAATAAAGTTGTAGCTAAATTTAGGCCAGATTATTTGGAATTATATACGAGTAAATTTATGATAGGTAAGTTTTATGTCTATACTGAAGGTAAAGAATATGTGTTAGAAGACGGATATATATATGAAGACGGAAAATTTTATCGCATCATAGATACGCACCGTGGCAATAATCAAGCGGCGGAGGGCTGCGATCTAGGATGGTGTTAACATGATTCGTGTAAAAGTATTTGATGAAAGTCACGAAAAAGACTTAGAAGACGCTGTAAATGTTTTTTTGAAAAAGATTGATGATAGTAACTTTGTAGACATTAAGTACCAAGTCGGCGTTTCCATTAACGATGACGAAAACCAAATTTATTGTTTTTCAGCAATGATCGTTTATAAAGCATAAAAAAGAGCTGGGTCATCCAGCTCTTTTTTATGTTTTATATTGGGACAACGTGTGTCGGTAATACATTCATAATAGATTGGGTTGTGCCTAATTTCTTCGTCGTTAAAAGAGGCTCCCCTGTCTCATGATTTTGGGCATCTTTACACATACCGAGGTGATAACGCTCACCTAAAAATGGATCAATATAAAAACCGTTTTTGAATACTTTATCATTTGGATGTTTTTCATGGTGAATATCAGAGCAGTTAATGCAATAGAACATAGCTTTCATCCCCTTTTTATTTTTGTTTGAAAAAAAGTGAGTCGGTAGTCATTTCGCTCCTAAGGAAATGTTGAGGAGAAGAGAAATAACTACCTACTCAAATGGTGGGCATATTCCTTCTGATTTTTCATGTCACGCGTAGTGTCTCTGAGGGAAGGAGGAGAGACGAAATACGCATGATATACGTAAGGCGCTTCTTTCAAGATGAATGATGGAGTTTCATGTTGAGAGAAGTTTTTATTTTTTGTTGCCTTTGTGAGTATATTATGAAGAAATGCTGAGAGGGTGTTTGTCCTGTTGAAAAAATGTTGAGAATTTCTCAACAGTAAAAAAGAATTAGTGTTGACATGAAACTAAAAGGTGTTATATTATCTAAATGAAACCAAAAGGTGTTATATTTGATTGCCGAATAAAGGAGAATGAAAATGGAACAACAAAATACATTAACTGATATTAAACAAACGATCGTTTTTAACGCGTCTATTCAAAAAGTATGGAATGTAGTATCAACTGCAGAAGGGATTGCTTCATGGTTTATGCCAAATGATTTTGTATTAGAGGTAGGACATGAATTTCATGTGCAATCACCATTTGGGCCATCACCATGTAAAGTGCTAGAAATCGATGAGCCAACCCACCTATCTTTCTCATGGGATACAGATGGCTGGGTTGTTTCATTTAATTTGAAAGACCTAGGGGATAATAAAACAGAATTTACATTAATTCACGGCGGCTGGAAACATCCTGATGAAATTCTTCCGAAAGCGAATGCGAAGAGCTCTATTATTCGCGACAGAATGAGCGGTGGCTGGGTAGCGATTGTAAACGAAAAACTGAAAAAGGTTGTCGAAGGCTAAGTGTCCTCATCAGCAGCCAAATATGATGTATTTCAAGCAATTGCTGATCCAACCCGCCGAGAAGTAATACGGTTATTAAGTGATAAAGAGTTACCGATTTCCAAAATAACGGATCATTTTCCGATGAGTCGTACTGCGGTTGTAAAGCACCTTCATATTCTTTCGGAAGCGAATTTAGTAAGTGGAAGAAAAAGCGGAAGAGAGAAAATATATCGCTTGCATCCAGAGCCATTAGAGGAATTACAACAGTGGCTCTCGTATTATGAACGTTTTTGGGATAATAAATTGTCCATGCTGAAACATATTGTGGAGAATGAAGAGTAAAAAGAGGATGACCGAAATGGTCATCCTCTTTATTATTGCTCATTTGTTTGTGTAGCTGGTTTTAATAAAAGCCAAGCGATAATTAATGTACATACTGCTAATACGAAAGTGCTCATATAAATGATATGTACACTTGCTGCTAATGCGGATTGTGATTCAGTTGCTACACTTGCTGTAGCCCCGCCGTGTCCCCCAGATACAAGATCAAGGTTTTTAATGCCACGTGCGTGAATCATCGTATTGAAGATTGTTCCAAAGATTGCAGCACCTAACGTTTGACTAAATGTATTAATAAATGTGTTTAAACCAACGGCTGTTCCGCGTGTATGAGCTGGTACGGCTGCTTGAATTGTTACCATGTAAATCGGTGTCACAAGCCCCATTCCTAAGCCGAACAATCCGACTGCTACATAAATAAGGAACGATGGTGAATGTGTTGATAATGTAAATAATAAGAACGTAGCGACTGATAAAATGCTAGCTCCAAGTAAAATGATTTGTTTCGTTTTTAATTTGCCTACTAAGTTACCAGAGAAGATAGCACCAAATGTCCACATAACAGGGATTGGCATTAAAATAAGTCCAGCTTCCGTTGCATTTTTTCCTAATACACCTTGGCTCCAAATTGGAAGGTACATTGTAATACTAATAATCATTGCGCCAGCAATAAGCGTTAATATGTTTATCGTAGATAATGTACGGTTAGAGAAGAGTGCTAGCGGAATTAATGGTTCCGGAGATTTTTTCTCGATGAATAAGAAAATAATGAATGAAACGACGGCGAAGATTAATAGGCCGATAATTGTTATGTCTCCCCAGTTTTGCTTACTGCTACCGGTTAATAATGCGTATAGTAGAGCGATCGTACTTAATGAGAAGACTGTTGCACCAAGATAGTCGATATGGTGTTTAGCGGGCTTAATAGATTCTTTGTAGTAAATGGCAATCATTAAGCAAGCGATAATGCCGAATGGAACGTTTAAGAAGAAAATATAACGCCAAGATAGGGAATCAACTAAAAATCCACCTACTAACGGTCCGATAACACCAGATACACCCCAAACGGCACTCATCCAGCCCTGTGCTTTCGCGCGATCTTTCGCTTCGCTATATAAGTCTCCAATAATTGTCATTGTGATCGGCATAACAGCACCAGCACCGATCCCTTGAAGAGCGCGGAAGAAAATTAATTGTTCCATCGATGTAACGACTCCGCAAAGTGCAGAACCGACTAAAAAGATTGTAGCTCCGATAAGTAAAACTTTTTTACGGCCAAATAAATCAGCAAGCTTTCCGTATATTGGAGTCGAAACAGCTGTTGCAAGCATATAAATTGCATATACCCAACTAACAAGTTCGACGCCTGACAAATCACTCGTTATACGAGGGATTGCTGTACTAACAATCGTTCCTTCTACTGCAGAAAGAAACGTCATTAGCATTAAAGACATCATGACTTTTTTTCTCATATGTTTTCCCCTTACCCTTTTTCAAATATTCAACAATATAAAATATAAAGGTACTAAGGTATATAAAGCAACAAAAAAGCAATGGGAAGTTAAGGGGAGGGGATATTTGTCGTGGAATCGCCGATATAATTTTATGTACCTATAAAAAAAGAAACAGGAATCCCTGTTTCTCAGTTTAATATTGCATTTTCGCGTTTTCTCCAGCTGTTGTTCCGGCAATTCTACCAGTAACAAGAGCAGATGTAATATTATAGCCTCCAGTATAACCGTGAATATCAAGAACTTCCCCGCAGAAATATAAGCCGTTCGTGAATTTAGAAGACATTTCTTTCGGATTAATTTCTTTAACGGATACACCGCCGCCAGTCACGAATGCTTTTTCAATTGACTGCGTACCATTTACATTTACAGTAAATTCTTTAAAGTCTTTCACAAGTGCACGAATCTTTTCGTGAGAAACTTGTCCAGCTTGTTCGCTGCCATCAATTTCATTTTTTTCTAATAAGAATAGGAAGTAACGCTCAGGTACATAACCTTTTAAAACGTTTTTAATTCCTTTTTTCGGATCTTCTTTCATTTGTTTCAGCATGCGCTGGAATAGTTGTTCACTATTTTCGTCTGGCAATGCATCGATACTCATTTGAATGGTATTCGTTTTAAACTTTTTCAGTGCTTTCACGACGAATTGACTACAGCGAAGTGCAGCAGGACCAGATAGGCCGAAATGAGTGAAGAGCATGTCCATTTTGTGAGAAATGATAGCTTTTCCTTTCGGGTTTAATACGCTTAAGTTTACATCGCGTAAAGCTAAACCTTGTAAGGAGCGATCACGAATAAATGGTTCGTTTGAAAGGATTGGTACTTCTGTTGGGAATAATTCTGTAATTGTATGCCCGGCTTTTTTAGCCCAAGCATATCCGTCTCCAGTAGATCCAGTTTGAGGAACAGATTTTCCGCCAACAGCGATAACGACGTGATTTGTTTCTAACACTTCGCCAGTTTGTAGTACAACTGCTTTCGTTTGACCGTTCTCATATTCAATTGTTTCAACGGGTGTATTCGTACGGATTTTTACACCTAAGTCTTTTAATCGTGTTAAAAGTGCGTCTACTACTGATTGTGCTTTATTTGATACAGGGAACATGCGTCCATGATCTTCTTCTTTCAGTTTTACACCGAGATTTTCGAAGAATGTAATAATATCTTCATTATTGAAAATAGAAAAAGCGCTGTATAAGAAGCGGCCATTTCCTGGTATATGTTTAACGATCTCATCAAGTGGTAGACGGTTCGTTACGTTACAGCGACCGCCACCCGAAATCGCAAGTTTACGTCCTAATTTATTTCCTTTATCAAGAAGTAAGACATTTGCGCCTTCTTCTGCAGCACCGATTGCAGCCATTAGCCCAGAAGGACCACCGCCGATGACAATAACATCATAATGCATAATATATCGACCTCATTTTCTACATTTCCTGCCTAAAAGAATAGCATGTTTTCCCTTAAAAGAAAAATAGAGTGAAGTACTGCTTAAAGGGAGAATTGTGGTACAATACAAAAGTTAGAGTTCAGCACTATCCTTTTATTTGTGAACCATAAGACTAAAACCTTAAGAGTTAGGGGAAGTCTAATAGTCCTCAAATGCTCGAATAGTTCAATTCATTAAAGTTTCACTTTATGTAGATGTAGGAGGATTTTTGTATGTCCGATTCGAAATTTCTGCGCGGAACACTTATTGTTACGCTAGGGACATTTTTAGTAAAGTTCTTAGGCATGATTTACGTCTTTCCGTTTCATGCATTAGTAGGGACAGAAGGCGGAACGCTCTATACATATGGATACATTCCATATACGATCTTTTTAAGTATTGCAACGGCAGGGGTGCCGCTCGCTGTTTCCAAATTTGTTTCCAAATATAACGCACTTGGCGATTATAAAACGAGCCGGAGAATGTTCCGCTCGGGAATGGTTATGATGATAGTAACAGGAGTTCTTTCGTTCCTAGTTCTATACATGACGGCGCCACTGTTTGCAGAAGCAATGCTCGGTAAACAAAGTATACACAGTAATGTAGAAGAAGTTACGACGATTATTCGTCTTGTAAGTTTTGCACTTATTGTTGTACCGGCAGCGAGTTTAATTCGTGGTTATTTCCAAGGTCACCAATCAATGGGGCCGACTACTGTTTCACAAATTATTGAACAAATTATTCGTATTGTCTTTTTATTAGCGGGTAGTTTTATCGTTATTAAAGTACTTGGCGGTACAGTTGCAACAGCGGTAGGAGTAGCGACATTTGCAGCGTTCGTTTCAGCAGTTGGAGCGCTCGGCGTCTTAATTTGGTACTGGTTAAAACGTAAAAAACATTTGGATCAATATTTAATTGAACAAACTGCACCTGAATCAACAGTGAGCACTGTTCAATTATTTAAAGAATTATTTGCATATGCGATTCCTTACGTTGTAATTGGGTTAACAATTCCTTTATATCAACAAATTGATACATTGACATTTAACTCAATTATGCAAGCGATTGGTCAAGGAGATATTGCAGAGCGAGCTCTCGGTATTTTCACAATGTGGACGCATAAATTAATTATGATTCCTGTATCACTTGCGACAGCATTTAGTTTAACGCTTGTACCAGCGATTACAAAATCATTTACTGAAAAACAATACCGTTATTTAAAGTTACAAATTACACAAACATTCCAGGCAAATATGTTCTTAACATTGCCAGCAGTTGTCGGTATTTCATCACTTGCCTATCCAATTTATACTGCGTTTTACGATTCAGATCCACTAGGTGGACAAGTATTAATGTGGTATGCACCGGTTGCGTTGTTATTTGCTTTATTTACAGTAACAGCGGCAATTCTGCAAGGTATTAACCAACAAAAGCATGCGATTATCGCGCTTATAATGGGTGTTATTTTGAAATTTGTATGTAACGTAATCTTTATTCGTTACTTCGGTACAGTAGGGGCGATTTTAGCAACAGCTGTTGGTTTCTTAGCTTCTGTTTGGTACACAAACCAACAAATTAAAAAATACGCAAATTATTCATTCGGTGTTGTATATAAGAGAACATTCCAAATTGCAGTACTAACATTTATAATGGTCGTTACTGTAAAATTATCACAATGGATTTTATCCTTCATGATTTCGCCTGATAGCCGAATGGGCGCTCTTATTACAGTTGTGATTTGTGCAGGTATTGGTGGTCTTGTTTACGGATTGTTAGCAATTCGCACAGGAGTACTTGAAAGAGTATTTGGCGGAGAAGCGTTAGAGAAAATCCAGCGTAAACTTGGCAATAGATTCAAAATAAAGTTGAAATCAAAAGGGGCGTAATTACGTCCCCTTTTCTATGATAAACAAAGAAGGTGAAAAACGTGAGATTAGATAAATTATTAGCAAATATGGGATATGGAAGTAGAAAAGAAGTAAAGAAATTATTGAAAGACGGCGTTGTAAAAATTGATGGAACGCCAGTGAAAGATGCAAAGGTTCATGTAAATGTAGAAGAACAAGAAGTTATGATTCACGGTGAAGTTGTGGAGTATAAAGAGTTTGTTTATTTAATGATGCATAAGCCACAAGGCGTTATTTCAGCGACAGAAGATGATAATCATGAAACGGTAATAGATTTATTAGAGTTAGAAGATGCGATCTTTAATCCGTTCCCAGTTGGAAGACTTGATATTGATACGGAAGGTTTCTTATTAATAACAAATGACGGGAAGTTATCGCATCAATTGTTATCTCCGAAAAAGCATGTGCCGAAAAAATATTATGCACACGTTGCAGGAGTAGTAACAGAAGAGGATGTAAAAGAGTTTGCTAAAGGTGTTATTTTAGATGATGGCTATGAAACAAAGCCAGGTGCACTTACAATATTAAAAAGCGATGATATTTCTGAAATCGAGCTTGTCATTACAGAAGGAAAGTTCCATCAAGTGAAGCGTATGTTTGAAGCGGTAGGGAAAAAAGTAGTCTACCTAAAGAGAACAGAGATGGGACCGTTGGTATTAGATGAAGAGCTAGAACTTGGACAATACCGAGAGCTAACAGATGAAGAAGTAGAGATGTTAAAAACATATCAAGTAGATACTGAAAAATAGTGCTGTTTTTAGGCGCAGAAAAGACCCCTTTCTAATGAGTTAGAAAGGGGTATGTATTTATTTACATACAATTATTTTTCGTTATGAGGTCATTCTCACTTTCTTTCCTGTTGTTGTCCACTTACCGCGGCAAGGGCTATACACGAGTTCATTAAACTGCAACACATTTAGATCACGTTGTATCGTTCGCGGTGTGATCCCGAACTCATCTACAAGGTCTTTCGTCGTTACCGTTCCGTTTTCATTGATGTACATATAAATTGATTTAATGCGTGTTAGCATACGAGTAGTTGTAGGTTTCAAGAGAAAACCACTCCTCTACTAGTTTTTTTGACCCCATTCAGGAAAGAAGGTCGTTACTACCATTGTACTCTACATGATAAAATTCATGCTTTAATCTACTTAAATTTTACAGAAATTTAACAAATATTCATATAGAAAAATATTGGTAGTTGACATTGTATATATGGTCAGTCAACTAACACATAAAATTCTACGTAAAACGCCAAATTCCTGCAAATTTTTTTAGAAAAATAAAAGAAAAACTAATAAGAAATATCTGAAATATTACAATTGTTCGGTATTTAGTTTTCGTGTATGGCATAAGAGATTTCGGTTTGTTATGATGAAAGAAACAATATAGTGAAGGATGGATGCGTGATGTCAGCAATTAATTGGACAGAAGAAGTTGCGAAACGAAAAGATGATTTAATTCGTGATACACAACAATTTTTACAAATTAAAAGTGTATGGGAAGAAGAATCGGCGAAAGAGGGCGCACCATTCGGTGAAGGTGTAGAAAAAGCTTTATCTTTCATGTTACATAAAGGAGAAACTGAAGGTTTTGCTTCTAAAAATTTAGAAGGGTATGCAGGTCATCTTGAAATGGGGCAAGGAGAAGAATTAGTAGGTATTCTTTGTCATGTTGACGTTGTACCAGAAGGCGATGGCTGGACGACTCCTGCATATAGTGCGGATATTCGCGATGGAAAGATTTTTGCACGCGGTGCAATTGACGATAAAGGCCCAACGATGGCAGCTTATTATGCGATGAAAATTGTGAAAGAATTAGGTTTACCTCTTTCAAAACGCGTTCGTATGATTTTAGGGACAGATGAGGAAAGTAATTGGAAATGTGTAGATCATTACTTTAAAAACGAAGAAATGCCAACAATCGGTTTTGCGCCAGACGCGGACTTTCCAATTATTAATGCAGAAAAAGGTATTTCTGATATACAAGTTGTGCAAAATGGTAGTGAAGAGAAAAAAGGTACATATGAACTTGTTTCGTTTGAGTCAGGTCGCCGTTTAAATATGGTTCCTGATTTTGCAGAAGCGATTATTACTGGAGAAGATGTAAATGCACTTACAGTAGCATATGAAGAGTATTTACAAACTGCTAAAAAAATAGGTGAAGCAATTGTAGAAGGTAATATGGTGACGTTGCAAATTAAAGGGATTTCAGCTCACGGATCTACTCCGGAGAAGGGTGAGAATGCAGGTTTATTACTAGCAAACTTCTTAACGAAAGTCGCTCTTGATGGAAAGGGAGCTTCTTTTGCAACATTTGCAACAGAAACATTTATTGGTGATATTTATGGTGAAAAGGCTACTATTGCTTATAAAGATGAAGTTAGTGGTCCGTTAACAGTGAATGTTGGTCGTCTTTCTTATACGAAAGAAAATGGTGGCAATTTAGGATTAAACGTACGTTATCCAGTTACGACTAACTTCGAAGAGATGATTGCGAAGTTAAAAGAATACGTTAGTACTCATGGATTTGAAGTAGCGGATTATTCAAACTCTCGTCCGCATCACGTTGATAAAGACCACGTATTAATTCGTACGTT
This sequence comes from Bacillus paramycoides, assembly GCF_038971285.1. Taxonomy (NCBI): domain Bacteria; kingdom Bacillati; phylum Bacillota; class Bacilli; order Caryophanales; family Bacillaceae; genus Bacillus; species Bacillus paramycoides. Next base: position 4,543,930 of record NZ_CP152427.1, on the reverse strand, counting down.
GCAGCGCGTATACGAAGAACAAACAGGAGAAAAAGCAGAGCTATTAGCGATTGGCGGCGGCACTTACGCTCGTTCATTAAAAGCTGGTGTAGCATTTGGTCCGCTATTCCCTGGAAAAGAAGAACTTGCGCATCAAAAGGACGAATATATTGAAATTGAAGACTTATTAAAAGCGACAGCAATTTACGCGCAAGCAATTCATGAATTAGCGAAGTAATGGAGATATAAATAATAAAAGACCGTCCCGATACATATTTTGGGACGGTTTTCTATTATGTGCCGTTTGTTGTTAAGCCGATATTCCTTGTCGAAATGCCGATATAATTTCATCTATTAACGCGACCTGAACTTGGTTAGACTTGTAGGGGAGTTTGATTCTTTTTAATGGAATGAGATAAGAAAGAAAAGCAACAATAGAAAGAAGGAGAAGATGTACATGAAGCCGCATTATTTTGTCGCAATCACTTTACCAAATCATATAAAAGAAGTGCTGTCTAACTATAAACAAGAAATGCAGGGAGAATTACCATTTCGTTCATGGGTACATAAAGAAGACTATCATATTACCCTTTCATTTTTAGGGAGTGCGACAGAGGAACAATTAGAGGGAATACAGAATGGATTACAAACACTTACAGAAACAAATGAACTATCGTTCAAGTTACAAGGATTTTCAACGTTTGGTATGGAAGATAGGCCACGTATTTTTTGGGCGAAGGTAAGCGAGAATCACGATTTGTTTCAAGTACAAAAGCAAATACAAGCTATTTGTGAAGGGAATGGATTTTCTTTAGACACGCGCCCGTATCATCCGCATATTACTGTTGCCCGTAAATGGGTAGGAGAAGAAAATTTCGATTTAGAACATATAAAGGAAGTGCCTGAAATATCATTTCAAGCGGATACGATTACTCTATACGAGTCTCACGTGAAGGAGACACCGAAATATAAAGCAATTGCTGAAATAAAATTACAAAAATAGAATGTATGAAAACGTTTTTTATACAGGTGAATATACTATAAAGAATAATGTGTTACTGTATAGAGTCTTGCTGATAAGAATAGCCTTATCATTTGCAGCTCGTTTCATTTAACTTTAAGAATGATGGTGATTTTTTTATGTTGAAAGTAAAACGTCCATTTGATGCCTATTTAGATGAAATGAATAAAATTACAATTTTGCTCCCACATGCGTATGGAACAAGTCGGACATTTCGCTTGCAAGAAGGAAGTAACGTGAAAGAGTTACCGATTGCTCATACAATTGCGCTTCCAGATGCAACGAAGTATGAGTGCTTTATAGAAGAGCCGCTGGATGTGGGGAAATATTATACAGTACGAGATGAACGGAATGAAGAAACGGATTTACAAATAGGTGCTGTCATAAGAACAGCGATTTTTGATGAAAAGTATTATTACGAAGGCACCGATTTAGGGGCAGTGCACCAAAAGGAAGAAACGACATTTAAAGTGTGGGCTCCAACTGCGAGACTTGCGAAAGTAAGAATTTATAAAAGTGATAAAGAATATACCGATTATGAAATGTATAGAGGAGAAAATGGAGTTTGGACTCATACATTACAGGGCGACTTAGCTGGGGAAAAGTATACATTTCTTGTTTGTATTAATTTAATATGGAACGAAGCGGTGGATCCTTACGCAAAGTCAGTGACTGTAAATGGGAAGTATGGCATTGTTATTGATTTAGAAAAGACGACTGTAACGAAACGAGAGCAATTACCACCATTACAAGCAATGACAGATGCCGTATTGTATGAACTGCATATTCGTGATGCTACTATTCATCCGAACAGTGGAGTGAGTAAAAAAGGAACGTATAAAGGGCTAATGGAAGAAGGAACAACAGGGCGAAATGGGACATTGACAGGTTTGTCTCATATAAAAGATTTAGGCGTTACACATGTTGAATTATTGCCTTTATATTGTTTCGGTGCTGTAGATGAGGCGAATCCTTCTTCTGCCTATAATTGGGGGTACAATCCATTATATTACAATGCGCCAACAGGATATTATGCTACAAATCCATCTGACCCGTATAACAGGATAGTAGAGTGTAAACAGTTAATTGAAACGTTTCATGAACACGGCATTAGAGTAATTATAGATGTTGTATATAATCATGTTTATGAAAGAGAGCTATCATCATTTGAAAAGCTTGTCCCAGGATATTATTTTCGTCATGGTGAAAATGGTATGCCTTCTAATGGGACGGGAGTCGGGAACGATATAGCATCTGAACGAAAAATGATGAGAAAATTCATTGTAGAGTCTATTTTATATTGGCTTACTGAATACAATGTTGATGGATTCCGATTCGACTTAATGGGAATTTTAGATGTTGATACAATGAACATAATAGAAAAAGAAGTGCGAAACATAAAACGAGATGCATTGCTATTAGGAGAAGGATGGGATCTACAAACCCCACTTCCTCTAGAGGAAAAAGCAACGCTAAATAATGCAAAGAAAATGCCGCATCTTGCGCAATTTAATGATCAATTTCGTGATGGAATAAAAGGGAGTACCTTTCATATAAATAAGCGCGGTTTTGCATTTGGTGGGCATGTAGACTGTAATCATTTGCAGTATATAGCAGCAGGAAGCCTTTTGAGTATGAAAGAAACAGGTTTATTTTTAGAGCCTGTGCAAAGCATTAACTATGTAGAATGTCATGACAATATGACGATGTGGGATAAACTAATGCGCAGTAATGAAGAGTCAGAAGAGATTTTGAAAAAACGGCACCTGCTAGCGAGTGCAATGGTGATTCTGTCACAAGGTATACCTTTCTTACATGCTGGGCAAGAGTTTTATCGTACGAAGCAAGGAAATGAAAATAGTTATAATGCAAATGATGAAATTAATCAATTAGATTGGGATCGAAAAGAGAAAGAGATAGAGACTGTTAACTATATAAAAGGTTTAATTGCAATTCGTAAAGAGCACGGAGCGTTCCGATTACAAAACGCAGACCTTATAAAAAAACACATGACTTTTTTGCAAACATCTCCAGAAGTACTTGCATATCACCTGCAATATGCAGAATCGTTCGGACCGTGGAAAGAGATTGTCGTTTTATTTAATAGCGGTTTAGAAGCTAAAACGGTGCAACTTCCAAAAGAAGAAACGTGGCATGTGTTAGTAAACGAAAAGCAAGCGAAAATAGAGCCAATTTCTTCATTTAGAGGAAAGGAACTTAGGCTCGCTCCAATTAGCACGTATATATTGACGATAATGTGACAAATCGCTACTTGACGATGAGAATGTAATAAATGTAGAATTGACAAAGGTGACGATTTTGATAAGTTGTCATTCTATGACTGGTTTTGTAAAATAAAATAGAGAGTTTTTGGCTTATGCCAAAATTTCTTTTCATTTACAGTAAAATATATATGAATCCACAACATGTGTAGAAATGTTGCGGTTTTTCTTTTCATAACTATAAAAGATAAGGATTTGTTAACGGGTAATGAATATGGAATGGTTGGAACAATTATTAGGAAAAGAGTGGAGTCTTGTACCGGCTGGTGGAGTAACGGGCGATGCATATATTGCGCAAAACGGACAACAGAAGTTATTTTTAAAGCGGAATACATCGCCCTTTTTAGCGGTATTGTCAGCAGAAGGAATTGTTCCAAAATTACTTTGGACAAGAAGGGTAACGAACGGTGATGTAATTTCTGCTCAAAAATGGCTTCCGGGACAGAAGCTAGAGCCAGAGGATATGAAACTAGAACGTGTTGCGAAACTTTTGAAGAAAATACACTCCTCTAAAGCGCTTGTACAGATGATTCAAAGACTTGGGAAGCAGCCGCTTCACGCACAAGAGTTATTACAACAACTGCAACTCGTTTTAAGAGGAGATATAAGGGATGATGAAACAATTCAGCAAGGCCTTCAATATTTAATGGATTCATTAAAAGATATTGAATACAATGAATTCGTTGTATGCCATTGTGATGTAAACCATAACAACTGGCTATTGTCGGATGAAGATGAGTTGTTTTTAATTGATTGGGATGGAGCTGTAATTGCTGACCCAGCTCTAGACCTTGGTATGTTATTATATTGGTACATTCCCCGCCACGAGTGGAGTGAGTGGCTCGGTTATTATGATATTGAAATGGATGAATCGCTGCTTAGGCGTATGAGATGGTATGTAATAGCACAAACGATTTTGTCTATTCAATGGCATACAACAAAAAAGCAGCAAGCAGAAGCTGAATATTGGCATCAATATTTACAGCAACTACTTGCTTCAGAGTAATACTTAAGAAAAATTGTCCATTCCAGCAATCCACTGAGTAAGCTGTTCTTGATTATTGGAAATGTGGTTGTCCAAATTAGAGGAAGATTTACCCGATTGACTATAAGAATATACATCGTTTAGCATTGCTTTAGCGTCACTACTTACATTATCGTTTGCGAGTAACGATTGAATGAGACGCTCTAATTGCTCGCATTCAGAAACTGTCCCGCAACAATCACTTTGGTGATTGACTAAAATATCTTTCAGCACTTCTAATTGATGTTGTTGATTAATTGGCATGAACGGATCATCCTTTCGATGGTTTTTCTCTTTCTAGAAATGTAAGAGAAAAAGCTGTTTCGTCATGGAATGTTTAATGCTGTATGTAGTTTTTATCAAAATGGTACATCTTATACTTGAAAGAAACGGACCGAGTGCTCGTACGTACTTGGTTTTTTGTTTGGTAGATTGATTAAAACAGAGAGAAGGAATTATTCCTTTAAAATAGCTATGTAAAGAGAGGGAGACATCTATGCGTTTAAGACATAAACCATATGCAATGGATCGAATTAATGAGTATTCACATATCGTAATCGGAAACCCAGAGGAGCGCGCTGGTAACTGGAAAGAAGTATTTGGAAATGAACAACCAATTCATATTGAAGTAGGTACAGGTCGTGGCCGCTTTATGTATGATATGGCAAAAGCGAATCCTCATATTAATTATATTGGAATTGAAAAATTCACAAGTGTTGTTGTAGATGCACTTGATAAATTAATTGAAGAAGAATTACCGAACTTAAAGTTAATTAATAAAGATGCTGAAGATTTAACAGTTTTCTTTGCAAAAGGTGAGATTGATCGCGTTTATTTAAACTTCTCAGATCCATGGCCAAAGAAACGTCATACGAAGCGTCGTTTAACGTATAAAACGTTTTTACGCAATTATGAAGAAGTGTTAGTAGAAGGCGGAGAAATTCATTTCAAAACAGATAACCAAGGTTTATTTGAATACTCTCTAATGAGTATGGCTGAGTATGGTATGTTATTAACTTACCTTAGCCTAGATCTTCATAATAGTGATTATGAAGGTAATATCATGACTGAGTACGAAGAGAAATTCTCTAGTAAAGGTCATCGTATTTACCGAGTAGAAGCAAAATATCGTACAGAGCCTATGCAGTAATGCATAGGTTTTTTGTAACCGAAATAATCAGAATTTTATGTTAGTATTAAAAGGAAAGGGGGAAGAAAAATGGAACAGTTACAAATTGGAGATATAAAAGTGACGTGGCTAAAAGGCGGAAACACACATTTAGACGGGGGAGCGATGTTTGGTGTCGTGCCGAAAGTACTTTGGTCACGTAAGTATAAACATAATGATACAAATCATATTTATTTACGAACAGATCCGTTACTTTTGCAAACGAAAAACGGAAATATGCTTATTGATTCCGGAATAGGAAACGGGAAATTGAATGAGAAGATGAAGCGGAATCAAGGTGTAACAGAAGAATCATCGGTTTATGAGTCATTAGAAAAACTAGGATTAAAGCCTGAAGATATTCACTATGTTTTAATGACGCACCTTCATTTTGATCATGCATCTGGTTTAACAAAATGGGAAGGTGATCACCTTATACCGGCGTTTCCGAACGCGAAAGTTTACGTAAGTGAAACAGAGTGGAATGAAATGAGGAACCCAAATATTAGATCACGTAATACATATTGGAAGGAAAATTGGGAGCCGATTGCAGATCAAGTTGTTACATTCCAGCAAGAAATAGAAATTACAGATGAAATAAAAATGGCGCATACAGGCGGTCATAGTGATGGACATGCAGTTATTGCTTTAGAAAGCCAAGGGGAAACGATGCTTCATTTAGCAGACCTATTACCGACGCACGCACATCAAAATGTATTATGGGTAATGGCCTATGATGATTATCCGATGACATCAATTGAAAATAAGCAAAAGTGGATGAAATACGGCGCTGAAAAAGATGCTTGGTTTACGTTTTATCATGACGCGTATTACCGTGCAGTAAAGTGGAATGAAGAAGGGCATATCGTAGAAAAAATAGAGCGGAAAACGAGTATAGAAGCATAAAAAGAGGAGGAGGTTCCAGCAGTTTGTTGGGGCAGTCTCCTTTTTGTTTTCGTTGTTTGTCGGTAAGGCGATATATTTCAATAATCGCTGATATAAACTGAGTTGCGCCGATATAATTTCAATTATTATCCACAGTTAAAAAATAAGAGGTTCACCTAATGGGAACCCTCCTTTTTATGCTGCTATAACCTCTAAAACAGTACCTGTTTTAGCATCAACTAAAAATTCAAATCGTTCTTGTATATCATCTAACATCGTTGTAAGACCGCCGCGATAAACTTCGTATGCGACATCATATTTTTCAAATGTCTCTGGAACCATATGTACCCAAGAGCCAGTAATTTCACCTTTATGACTTAATGCTTGTTTCACCATTTTCAATGCTTTTTCTGAAGAAATATGGGATTGTTCTTGGACTTTGTTTGCAACAAGATAACCAGCTGCAAATCCAATGCCAAGACCTGCTACTAAACCTTTCCAGCTCATATATTCACCTCAATTCTATAAAATAAAAATAGTGTACCGATAATAATTATAAAGCAAATACAGCTAAAAAAGAAGAAACTAGAAACATTTCGAAAATTTCGTTACAATAAAAGAGGTATTCTACTAAGGTTTGAAAGAAGGGGACTTCGTGAATAAAGAGACATTACAATTATTTCGTACGTTAACAGAATTACAAGGTGCATCAGGCTTTGAGCATGATGTACGCCGTTGTATGAAGCAAGAATTAAGCAAATATGCGGATGAAATTGTACAAGACGGTTTAGGTAGCGTATTTGGTCTGAAAAAAGGGGACGAAACTGGCCCACGTGTTCTTGTAGCAGGTCATATGGATGAAGTAGGTTTCATGGTTACGCAAATTACGAAAAATGGAATGCTTCGTTTTCAAACGTTAGGCGGCTGGTGGAGCCAAGTACTATTAGCGCAACGTGTACAAGTTATGACGAAGAATGGTCCTGTTGTTGGGGTTGTTGGTTCTATTCCTCCTCACTTATTAAGTGACGCGCAACGTGCAAAACCGATGGATATAAAAAATATGTTAATTGATATAGGTGCAGATAGCTATGAAGATGCGATTGAAATTGGTGTAAAACCAGGACAACAAATCGTGCCAATCTGCCCGTTTACGCCGATGGCAAACGAAAAGAAAATTATGGCGAAAGCTTGGGACAACCGTTACGGATGTGGCCTTGCAATTGAATTATTAAAAGAATTAAAAGACGAAACATTACCAAACACATTATACTCTGGTGCGACTGTACAAGAAGAGGTAGGTCTTCGTGGTGCACAAACTGCTGCAAATATGATTCAACCAGACATTTTCTACGCGCTTGATGCAAGTCCAGCAAATGATGCATCTGGTGACAAAACGCAGTTCGGTCAATTAGGAAAAGGTGCTCTTCTTCGTATTTACGACCGTACGATGGTAACACATAGAGGAATGCGTGAATTCATTTTAGATACAGCAGAAACACACAACATTCCGTACCAATACTTTATTTCACAAGGTGGTACAGATGCGGGCCGTGTACATACAAGTAACTCAGGTATCCCATCAGCAGTAATTGGTGTTTGCGCACGCTACATTCATACACATGCTTCTATTTTACATGTTGATGACTATGCGGCAGCGAAAGAACTCATTACGAAGCTTGTAAGAGCGACGGATAAAACGACGTTAGAAACAATTAAGAATAACGCGTAAGGAGGAAGGGCGAAAAACCCTTCTTTTTTTAGGTTGAATAGATGACTCATCCATATGTGGAAGCGGTTAGTGCCTAATTGATTCTCGCGTGAGGCATTAAAACTCGGGGTAGGAAGTGAGAGGAAGGCTGCATTTTGAGTTCGAATACAGCAATGATGAGGGAATCCGTCTTCTTTTTTAAGTAGAAGGGATGACTTAGTGGTGTGTGGTGACGGTGCTCCCATGTATAAAGAATAACTTGATTAAAGTAAGATGATGAATTTTTATAGAGGTGAATGAAATGAAAGTAGTAGTTGGATCGAAGAATAAAACGAAAGTTGGAGCTGTGGAGAAGGTTTGGAAAGATGCTACAATTACATCTCTTTCTGTTCCTTCAGGAGTAGCAAACCAGCCGTTTTCGGATGAAGAGACGATGCAAGGAGCGGTTAATAGAGCGAAGCGAGCGCTGCAAGAAGGAGAAGCTCAAATTGGTATTGGATTAGAAGGCGGTGTAATGAAAACAGAGCATGGTTTATTTATGTGTAACTGGGGCGCGTTAGCAACAAGTGACGGTAAAACATTCGTTGCAGGCGGGGCACGTATTAAGTTACCAGATGATTTTTTAGCCCCTCTTGAAGATGGCAAAGAGTTAAGTGAAGTGATGGAAGAGTTTGTGCAGAGAAAAGATATTCGCAGTCACGAAGGTGCGATCGGTATTTTTACGGATGATTACGTCGACCGTACGGAATTATTTGTACACGTTGTTAAGTTACTTGTTGGGCAATATAAGTATGGCGAAAAGCAAGCATAAACCTTGCACCGTGCGCGATGTATGGTAGTATAAAAGAAAGATTATAACATGAAAAACTGCACTCGTTAGAGGAGGAAATATAGATGAAATCATTAGAAAGCATGGAGCAATTCCAACAATTAAAAAATGAAGAGAATGTAGTCTTTATGTTCTCAGCGGAATGGTGCCCAGACTGCCGTTTTGTAGACCCATTTATGCCAGAAGTAGAAGAGAAATATAGTGATTTCTCATTTTACTATGTAGATCGTGATGAGTTTATTGATCTATGCGTGAAATTAGACGTATTTGGCATTCCGAGCTTTGTAGCGTACAATAAAGGTGAAGAAACAGGTCGCTATGTAAACAAAGATCGTAAAACACAAGAACAAATCGAAGAGTTCATTGAAGGTTTAAAATAAGGCAATTTGCCAATTGAATTGTAAAACAACCTCTACCTTCGCGGGGGAGGTTATTTTTTTGGAAGGGAGGAAAAAGAGATGAAGATGACAAGTAAAAAGATGAAAGACGAGTTAATGAAGAAATTATCTCGCCCGGAATGGGACTTTCAGTATGATAGCGAGAAAGAAGTTCTACGTATAGAACAGAAAGACTCGAAAAAGGGTATTAACGTATCGCTTCCAGGAGTTGTGGCAAAATGGGAAGTGAATAAAGAAAAGGCGATTGAAGAGGTTGCCTATTACGTACAAGAAGCGTTAATTGCGATGCATAAAGAAGAAAATAGCGCGGCGAAAATTTTACCTGTTATTCGCTCTACTTCTTTCCCGAAACAAGCAGAAGAAGGAAATCCGTTCATTATGACGGATCATACGGCGGAAACACGTATTTACTATGCACTAGATTCGAATAAAACATATCGTTTAATTGATGAGCGTTTATTACAAAAATTAGGGCTTACAGAGCAACAAGTGCGTGAAATGGCATTATTCAACGCTCGCTCATTAGGTTATGAATTTAAACAAGACACAGTAGCAGGTAATACATTCTACTTTTTAAACACAAATGATGGGTATGATGCGACGCGTATTTTAAACGAATCATTACTACAATCGATGCGTGAAAAAATTTCTGGTGACATGGTTGTTGCTGTTCCTCACCAAGATGTATTAATTATTGCTGATATCGTCAACGAAATCGGTTATGATATTATTGCACAAATGACAATGAAATTTTTTGCCGAAGGGCATGTTCCGATTACATCACTTTCATTCGTATATGAAGATGGGGACTTTGAACCAATCTTTATTTTAGCGAAAAATCGGAAGAAGACAGATGGAAAAGAGAAAGGATGAACGAAGTGAACGTTTTTTACAACCTTGAAGGAATTGGTGACACTCTAATTGTTGCCTTACAAGATATTACTTTAGAGAACCGTACTTTTGATCGCAAAGGAGATGTTGCACGCGTATACGATCGTGAAAGCAACGAAACAGCAGGATTCAACATCTTTAATGCATCTTCTTACTTAGAAGTAAAAGAAACAGGTAACTTAACATTAACAAAAGAACTTGTAGAAAAAATCAACGAAATTTTAGCGAAGAACGGCTTTGAAGAAAAAGTAGAAGCGGATCTTTCTCCAAAATTTGTTGTAGGCTATGTAGCTGAAAAAGAGAAGCATCCAAATGCTGATAAGTTAAACATCTGTAAAGTAGAAATCGGTACAGAAACATTACAAATCGTATGTGGCGCACCGAACGTTGATACAGGACAAAAAGTTGTCGTTGCAAAAATCGGCGCTGTAATGCCAAGCGGTATGTTAATTAAACCAGCTGAACTTCGCGGTGTTCCTTCTGCTGGAATGATTTGCTCAGCACGTGAATTAGAGCTTCCAGATGCTCCACAAGAAAAAGGTATTCTTGTATTAGAAGATAGCTTTGAAGTTGGACAAGAGTTTAAATTTTAATTGATATAAGAAAAGAGAGGTTGTCCTTTTGGATAACCTCTCTTTTTGTTTTTTTGTCAGTAAGTCGATATCCTGTGTCGAATCGTTGATATATTGCGAGTTGTGATAGATATATTCAGGGAATCATTCATAAGGATGTCACTTTTTTTCTTAAAATCTATATTGTATTTTATAAACAATCTAGTTAAAATTTAGAAAAATAGAAGGGGATAGACGTATGAAACAACAACTAAAAATCGCAGAACTTCTGAAACGAATTGAAACTTCAAAACAGCAAGACATCGAGTTAGGTTTTTATGAAATATATTTGTTTAGTGAAAATGAATTAGAAAAAGGACAAATTGGTTATCGATATGATAAACATAAAAATTCGTTAATAAGTGAAGAACATGGAAAATGGAAAGAAGAGTGGATTGTTATCGGATATGAAACAGATATGGGGGATCCGGTTTTCGTAAATGTGGCTGATGATGCGTATTTAGTTTATACGGCAGAGCGTGGTACAGAAACGTGGCGACCCGTTCATATTGGAAATATGGATGAGATTATAAAACAATTATAAAAAACTTTGAGACCGGTGCAAAGTGATGGGAGAAAAGCATGAAGTATATAAAAATAATGAGCATGATTGCATGCATTGGAATATATATGGGAGGTTGTTCGCAAGAAGAGCCGAGAAAAGAAGTAACATCTTCTATGAAGGAAAAAATCAAAGATAACAAGGAAGACGCACCGGTAGAAAAGCAGCAAGAAGAAAAAGAAAAGAAAGAAGAACCGCAAGCAGTTCAAACGAATGAGCAAGTAGAGCAGAAGCAGGAGGAAGTGCCGGCCGAAGAAAAGAAAGAGGAATCGACGCCAGTGCAGCCAACTGAGCAACCGCTGCAAAGTAATGAACAAAAAGTAGAGAATAATGAAAAGCAAGGAAAGTTTCTCGTTGTTATTGATCCGGGGCATCAACAAAAAGCGAATTTAAATTTAGAACCGATTGGGCCAGGAGCAGCGAAGCAAAAATATAAAGTGACAGATGGTACAACTGGTGTTGTAACGAAAAAAAGAGAGGCTGCCCTTGTATTAGAAATGGCTTTTGTATTAAAAGAAAAGTTAGAAGCAAAGGGAATGCAAGTATTAATGACGAGAACGTCACAAGATGTTGATATAAGTAATAAAGAACGTGCGACATTGGCGAATGATCATAAGGCAAATTTATTTTTACGTCTTCATGCAGATGGTTCTGAAAATCCAAATCAAAGTGGATTTGCTGTATTGACATCGGCAGAAGGAAGTCCGTATACGAAAGAGATTTATGCGGAAAGTCTTCAAATCTCTCAAACGATTGTAAATAAAATGAGAGAGAATCAGCAAGTGAAAGTAAATGGAATTAAATTTAGGGATGATCTTTCTGGATTTAATTGGTCCAAAGTACCTGGCGTACTATTAGAACTTGGATTTATGTCAAACCCTGAAGAAGATAAAAAATTATCTGACCCGCAGTATGTAAATTCTTTATTGCAAAGTGTAACGGATAGTGTAGATGAATATCGGAAGAGTAAAGCTTAAGCGCAGTCTTACATGTAAGGGTGCGTTTTTCCGTATGAAAACACTCGTAAATTAGAATATTATGGATAAATATGACATGCTTAATTTTACCTGCACTTTTTGCCGAATGCTGATACAATAAAGGATGTTACTATTTAGTAGAAAGAGTGGTAAGCATGTTAGATTGGATGAAAAAGCTGTTTAACAAAGAGGAAGAACAAACAGCGATGAATAAAGAAGTACCAAAGCAAGTTGAAAGTCAGCCGAAAATTCCTCGTGTAAACCACTACACTGAAGCAAGAGAAGCACAAATGGCAAGTAGGAATGCAGGTAAATGCCGTTTTCCATTAGTACCGGATAATGGGTTCGATGAAGAGGATGTTATAGAAACAGGGCATTTTGAAGAACAACCTGTTCAAGCTGTAACATATGAAAATCAGCCTACTCCAAGAGGAATCAAAGTGGAAAGAAGTAGACGACAGTATGTGGAGAAGGTAATTTCTACATATGAAGAGCCGGAAATGCAATATGAACCGGAGCGAGAGCCTGTCGTAAAGAAAGCATCTGCACCTACGCAAGAAAGTAACCGTAGACCATTTCGTCCAACAGAAATGATTTCGCCAATTTACGGATATAATCGTCCTTCAGTAGAGAAAAAGGTAGAAAAGCAGGAGGAAGAAAAGGAAAGAGAAGACCTTGAAATATCTGTAGAGGGCAAATCAGTCGTTGATGCATGGTTAGAGAAAAAAGGATATACATTATCTCATTTCTCAGAAGGACAAGCACAGACTTCTTCCAGTCATAAAGGAGTTGATCAGCAAGATCAACAAAGTAAAAAGGAAGAAAAGTCAGTTGTCGATCAATGGTTAGAGAAAAACGGTTATGAAATTGAACGCCAAGAGCCTATAGTAGAAGAAAAAGAAGTGGTTCAAGAAATGAGTGCACCGCAGGAAGTTCCAGCGGCTGAATTACTTCATGAAACAGGTGCTGAGCGTATGGAAGATGCGAAGCAAGAAAGTGATGTAGTGGCCCGAAACATTCTACAAGAGGAATTAGTAGATTCTAAAGTAGAGCACGAGGATACAATATTATCAGAAGAAATTAAACGTAATACAGAAATAGAACAACCTACTATTGAAGTAGAAGAGCAATCTCCAGAAGAATCAGTGATCGTCAAAGCAGAAGAAAAACTTGAAGAAACAATCATTGTGGAAATACCAGAAGAAGTGGAAGTAATTGCAGAAGCGGAAGAGTCAGAAGAAGTGGAAGTAATTGCAGAAGCAGAAGAGTCAGAAGAAGTGGAAGTAATTGCAGAAGCGGAAGAGTCAGAAGAAGTGGAAGTAATTGCAGAAGCAGAAGAGTCAGAAGAAGTGGAAGTAATTGCAGAAGCAGAAGAGTCAGAAGAAGTGGAAGTAATTGTAGAAGCAGAAGAGTCAGAAGAAGTGGAAGTAATTGCGGAAACGGAAGAGCAAGAAGAAGTGGAAGTAATTGCGGAAACAGAAGAGTTAGAAGAAGTGGAAGTAGTTGCAGAAGCAGAAGAGTCAGAAGAAGTGGAAGTAGTTGCGGAAACAGAAGAGTTAGAAGAAGTGGAAGTAGTTGCAGAAGCAGAAGAGTCAGAAGAAGTGGAAGTAGTTGCGGAAACAGAAGAGTTAGAAGAAGTGGAAGTAGTTGCAGAAGCAGAAGAAGTGGAAGTAGTTGCAGAAGCGGAAGAGTCAGAAGAAGTGGAAGTAGTTGCGGAAACAGAAGCGCCAGAAGAAGCAGAACCTGTAGCACTTGAGGAAACACAGCAAGAAATGGTGTTAAATGAAGCAATTGAACAAAAGAATGAATTCATACATGTTGCTGAGGCTGATGAACAAACGAAGAAAGATGTTCAAAACTTTGCGGATGTTTTAATTGCAGAAGCGCAACAAGTTGTAGAAGAAGCAGTGATCGTAGAAGAACAACCAGTTGTGGAAGAAGTACCGGTCGCAGAAGCGCAACAAGTTGTAGAAGAATCAGGGATTGTAGAAGAACAACCAGTTGTGGAAGAAGCACCGGTTGCAGAAGAACAACAAGTTGTAGAAGAAGCAGTGATTGCAGAAGAACAACAAGTTGTAGAGGAAACACCGGTCGCAGAAGAGCCATCAGTTGTACAAAAAGAAGAACCAAAACGTGAGAAAAAGCGTCACGTACCATTCAATGTTGTTATGTTGAAACAAGACAGAACGAGATTAATGGAAAGACATGCGGCTAGAGCAAATGCAATGCAATCTTCTATGAGTGAACGAGTAGAGAATAAGCCTGTACAACAAGTAGAAGAAACACCAGTGCAACAGGTGGTAGTAGAGCCACAAGTGGAAGAAAAACCAATGCAGCAAGTAGTGGAAGAACCACAAGTGGAAGAGAAGCCAATGCAGCAAGTAGTGGAAGAACCACAAGTAGAAGAGAAACCAATGCAGCAAGTAGCGGAAGAACCACAAGTGGAAGAAACAGCAATGCAGCAAGTGGTGGTAGAATCACGAGTGGAAGAAACACCAGTGCAACAAGTGGTAGTAGAATCACAAGTGGAAGAAAAACCAATGCAGCAAGTAGCGGAAGAACCACAAGTAGAAGAAAAACCAATGCAACAAGTAGTGGCAGAGCAAGTACAAAAGCCAATTTCAAGTACGGAAGTACAAGAGAAAGCATATATTGTAAATCAAAGAGAGAACGATATGCGAAATGTATTGCAAACACCACCGACATATGCAGTTCCGCCATTAACATTGCTGTCGATTCCGCAGCAAGCAGCGTTAGATAATACGGAATGGCTGGAAGAACAGAAAGAATTATTAAATACTACGTTTAATAATTTCCACGTTGGCGCACATGTTATTAATGTATCGCAAGGTCCGGCAGTCACTCGTTTTGAAGTACAGCCAGACCCAGGTGTGAAAGTAAATAAAATTACAAATTTAAGTGATGATATTAAGTTAAGCTTAGCTGCGAAAGATATTCGTATTGAAGCACCGATTCCAGGGAAGAGTGCCATTGGAATTGAAGTTCCAAATAAAGAAAGTAAGCCAGTATTTCTTCGTGAAATTTTAAGAAGTCCTGTGTTTACGAAGAGCGAATCGCCGCTTACAGTTGCGCTAGGACTTGATATTTCAGGTGATCCAATTGTAACGGATATTCGAAAAATGCCGCATGGACTGATTGCGGGTGCAACCGGTTCTGGTAAAAGTGTGTGTATTAACGCAATTTTAACGAGCATTTTATATAAAGCGAAACCACATGAAGTGAAGTTAATGTTAATTGATCCGAAGATGGTTGAGCTTGCACCATACAATTCTGTTCCTCATCTTGTCGCACCTGTTATTACGGATGTAAAAGCTGCGACAGCTGCATTAAAGTGGGCAGTTGAAGAAATGGAGCGCCGTTATGAATTGTTTGCGCATGCAGGTGCTCGTGATTTAACTCGCTACAACACGATTGTAAGTGAGCGAGAAATTCCGGGAGAAACATTACCTTATATCGTTATTGTCATTGACGAGTTAGCCGACTTAATGATGGTAGCACCTGGTGATGTTGAGGAAGCGATTTGTCGTATTGCGCAAAAAGCACGTGCTTGTGGTATTCATTTATTAGTAGCGACGCAGCGTCCATCTGTAGATGTTATTACAGGTTTAATTAAATCAAACATTCCAACGCGTATTGCGTTTACTGTATCATCTCAAGTTGATTCGCGTACGATTATCGATATTGGTGGCGCGGAGAAATTACTTGGTCGTGGTGATATGTTATTCTTAGGGAACGGTACATCTAAGCCTGTTCGTGTACAAGGTGTATATGTATCGGATGATGAGATTGAAAAGACAGTTGATCATGTGAAAAAGCAAATGAAGCCGAATTACTTATTTAAGCAAGAGGATTTATTAGCGAAAACAGAACAGGCTGAATCGGAAGACGAATTGTTCTTTGAAGCATGTCAATTTGTTGTAGAACAAGGGGGAGCGTCCACATCTTCTGTACAGCGAAAATTCCGCATCGGTTATAATCGCGCAGCACGTCTCATTGAAGAGATGCAATCGCAAGGAATTATTTCTGAAGCAAGAGGAACGAAGCCAAGAGATGTCCTTATTTCTGAGGATGAATTCGCTGCTATGCAGGAAACAAATGTATAGTAAACGGTTTTGCTGTATACTAAGAGAAAATGTTGGATAGTAAAGTAGGGAGTAAAGCGACATGAAAGAAATTGAATTAAAATTAAAAGGTGAAATAAATAGACTAACAAATAGAACATTTAAATTTGACGAACGCGTTGGAGAAGGTTGGTTCTCTGCCGTTTACTTTTTAAAGACTAGAGAAATCATTGAAGAATTTCGCCCGAAAAGTGTTGTAACGATGCAATTTTTCCAAAAGGAAAATGCAGTTCTTTGCGGAACAGATGAAGTGATTGCGTTGTTACAAACATTCGCTAAAAATCCTGAGGAACTTGAAATTAACTCTTTAAAAGATGGCGATAAAATTAGTCCGTTTGAAACAGTGTTAACAATTCATGGTCCTTATGAAAATTTCGGATTTTTAGAAGGTGTCATTGACGGGATTTTAGCTCGTCGTACATCAGTTGCGACAAACGTATATAACGTTGTCCAAGCTGCGCGTAGCGTAGATAAAGAAAAACCAGTTATTTTCATGGGAGACCGTGACGATCATTATACACAACAAGCTGGTGACGGCTATGCAGCATACATCGGCGGTATGAGCGCACAAGCGACACATGCGATGAATGAATGGTGGGGCAAAAGTGGTATGGGGACAATGCCTCATGCATTAATTCAAATGTTTAATGGTGATGTTGTGGAAGCGGCAAAAGCATATCATAAGAAATTCCCAGAAGATGAATTAGTTGTATTAATTGATTACAACAATGATGTCATTACAGATGCACTTCGCGTAGCGCGTGAATTTGGATCAACATTAAAAGGTGTACGTGTAGATACGTCGCGCACGATGATTGATCAATACTTCATTCGTCACCCAGAAGTACTTGGAACATTCGATCCACGTGGTGTAAACCCATCGCTTGTATTCGCACTTCGTAAAGCACTTGATGAAGAAGGATTCCAGCATGTAGACATCGTTGTAACTGGTGGATTTGATGAGAAGCGTATTCGTGAATTTGAAGCTCAAAACGTACCTGTTGATATATACGGAGTAGGAAGTAGCTTATTAAAAATGAATATTGGCTTTACTGGTGATAACGTAGAATTAAATGGAAAACCAGAAGCGAAAGCTGGTCGTAAATATCGTCCAAACCCACGTTTAGAGCGTGTTCAATTAGAAAAAAGAGAAGATATGTAAAAGAGAGAAAAACTGATAGGTGATTGACCCTATCAGTTTTTCTGTTATCATAGTATAGCGGCTTCTTTTTTGCTATAATGGATTTATTATGGACATAAAAAAGAAGTACGTACGAGTTTATCCTGATAAGTGAAGGGAAGAATAACTTCACTACATCAAAAATGTATGATGATTACCAAAATAAGAAAAGATTCATATACTGTCTTATAGATAGGCCGTTGTATTAGTTCGAAATGTTGGAGGTTCTTTAAGATGACAGTTTACCATTTTGTAGGAATTAAAGGAACAGGAATGAGTTCATTAGCGCAAATTCTTCATGACATGAAGCATACTGTTCAAGGGTCTGATTATGAAAAGCGTTTCTTTACACAAACAGCGTTGGAAAAGCGCAATATCTCGATCCTTCCTTTTGATAAAAATAATGTAAAAGAAGGACAAGTGATTATTGCAGGAAATGCATTTCCTGATACGCATGAAGAAATTGAAGCAGCAAAAGAATTAAACATCCCAGTACATCGTTACCATCACTTCTTAGGTGACCTTATGAACCAATACACAAGTGTTGCTGTAACTGGTGCGCATGGAAAAACATCAACAACTGGTTTGTTAGCCCATGTAATGCAAGGTGCACACCCTACATCTTACCTTATTGGAGATGGAACAGGGCATGGGGTAGAAAATAGTAAGTATTTTGTATTTGAAGCTTGTGAGTATCGTCGTCATTTCTTGTCTTACAATCCAGACTATGCGATTATGACAAACATTGATTTTGATCATCCAGATTATTTCACAGATATCAATGATGTATTCAGTGCATTCCAAGAGATGGCATTGCAAGTGAAAAAAGGCATTATTGCATGTGGAGATGATGAAGAACTTCAAAAAATTCAAGCGAAAGTACCTGTTATTTTCTATGGATTTGGAGAAGATAATGATTTCCAAGCACGTAACATTCAAAAGAGAACAGATGGTACTATTTTCGATGTATTCGTTCGTAATACGTACTATGACACGTTCAAAATTACAGGATACGGCAATCACAGCGTATTAAATGCATTAGCAGTAATTGCACTTTGCCATTATGAAAACGTTGATGTAGAAGCAGTTAAGCATCAGCTAACAACTTTTGAAGGCGTAAAACGTCGCTTTAATGAAAAGCCAATGGGAGAGCAAGTTATTATTGATGACTATGCACACCATCCGACAGAAATTAATGCAACGATTGAAGCAGCTCGTCAAAAACATCCAGAGCGTGAAGTTGTCGCTGTATTCCAGCCACATACATTCTCACGTACAGAAAAGTTCTTAGATGAGTTCGCTGAAAGCTTAAGCAAAGCTGACCAAGTATACTTATGTGATATTTTCGGATCAGCACGTGAAAACAAAGGTGAATTAACAATCGAAGATCTGCAAAAGCGTATTGACGGTGCAGAACTAATTACAGATACAACAACGGATGTATTAAAGAAACATAAAAACGGCGTTCTAATCTTCATGGGCGCAGGAGACATCCAAAAATTCGAAGCAGCTTACGTAAAAGAAGTTCAAGTCGCAGAGAAGTAATAGAAAAGACGCATAGCTTAGCTGTGCGTCTTTTTTTGTTGTGTTCGATATATTTTAAAAAGCGTTGATATGTTGGTATTGTTCATTTTTTTTGTATAGTTGTTTTAATAAGAATATATATAGTGTTGATTCACATACAAAATTCAAAATAAAGTGTGAATATTTAACAATTTCCATCTATAAGTGTTAGAATAATAAGAAAACTAAAGGGGAGCTAAAAAACATGTTCACACTTCGAGTAGACGATGAAATCGAATTACAGTTATTAGAGAAGCATCATAAAGAGGAACTATATCAATTAATAGACCAAAACCGTAATCATTTACGAAGATGGCTTCCTTGGGTAGATGGGACGAAATCTGCTGGTGCGTATGATGAGATTTGTCCGATGTGGTTAAAGAAGTTTGCAGAGGGAGACGGTTTTGAAAGTGGTATACGTTATAAAGGAAGGCTCGTTGGGATGGTAGGCATTCACCCGGTAAGTTGGGGGAAGAAAGCGGCAAGTCTTGGATATTATCTTGCAGAAGATGCTGGCGGGAAAGGCATTATGACGCGTAGTGTGAAGGCTGTACTTCACTATGCATTTGAGAATTTAAAATTAAATAAAATGGAAATTAGATGCGGTGTTGAAAATGCGAAAAGTCGCGCTATTCCAGAGCGTTTAGGTTTTAAGTTAGATGGTATTTTAAGAGATGATGAATGGCTATATGATCATTTTCACGATATCGCTGTATATAGTTTACTAGCTTCAGAATGGAAGGAGATTCGATGAACGAGAAGATACGCATTATTCCGTATGAAAGTACGTTTCAAGATGAAGTAATAGATCTTATCGTTCATATTCAGCAAAAAGAGTACAATGTCTCCATTACGAAAGAAGAGCAGCCAGACTTGCTTGAAATAGGAACATTTTATCAAAGGAATCATGGGAACTTTTGGGTAGCAACTTATAATGATAAAGTAGTTGGAACAGTAGCTTTATTAGATATTGGGAACGATCAAGTAGCGTTAAGAAAAATGTTCGTAAAAAAAGAATTTCGCGGAAAAGAGTGGGGCGCATCACATAAGTTGCTCCAAACAGCAATTTCGTGGGCTGAGAATAAAAAGCTGAAAGATATTTACTTAGGAACGACACTGAAATTTTTAGCAGCGCATCGCTTTTATGAAAAGAATGGTTTTCAAAGTGTGAGTATAGACGAGTTGCCGAAAAATTTTCCAGTGTTAGAGGTAGATAAGAAATTTTATAGGTACATTGTGTAAAAGGTCATTCAGAAATGGCCTTTTTTTATGAACTAAAATAGGAAAAAGTGGTATAATTTAGGTGAGGGGATGCGTGTATGAACTTTCCGATTCAAAGAAGTAAGTCAGTAGTCATTTTCGTTTGTCTCACGTTAGCTTTTATGTTTGTATATCCACTTGTCATGATTGTCACAAATAAAGAGCAGTGGATGTCAGCGTTAAATGGAATGGGTTTATGCTTCCTTGTAAATGTGCCACTCGTTTGGGAAGTATTTATTAAACAGCATAAAGTAGAAAATGGTGTATTAAAGTACGGCATTTTAAATGATGATATCGTATTGAAAGAGATAAGAATCATTCGTCAAGTTGGGAAATACCTTGAAATTACGACGGATGCATACAAAGTACATATGGTGGCGATGCCGCAACAAATGGAGCGGTTTTTATCGCTTGTAGAACAAGAGAATCCACATGTGAAAATAGAAATGGTAGGTAAAAAATGAAATATGTAAAACCTTTATTCTGTTTGGAAATTTTGTTTGTGTTTGTTGGCTGTACTAGAGTATATATGAAATGGGATTTGCCCTTATATGTACCAATATTAATAGGTACTATCGCAGTGGCGCTTTTATATTATTTTCATTTTCAGCAAACAAAAAGTGAGAAAAGTAGCTCTATATAGTACAGGAGGTTTAGAAATGAAAAAAATCTGTATGTTGTTTATATTTCTGCTAACAGCATCCTTTCTTGTAATAGGGTGTAGTGCGAAGAAGGATACGGCTGATATGAACTTTGATAAGGCACAAAAGGTTGAAATTGAATCACTTACTGATTCAAGTGAGAAAAAAGTAATTACTGATAAGAAAGAAATTGAGAAACTGTTTGAAGTCATGAAAATGGATAAGTGGGAAATGCAGTCGGCTCCTTTAGATACTCCGCAAGGGAAAACATTTAAAATGTACCAAGAGGATACAACAAAATTATCAGAGTCGAGTAAAGATAAAAAGGAATTACATGAAATAGGTACGATGAAAGTATATAAAGATGTTCCGTATGTTGAAGTTGAAATGAAAAATAAGAAGATGAGTTTTAAAGTGCCAGAAGATGTGGCGAAAGACTTATTAAAGTATTAAAAAACGCTCGGAGAACATTCCGAGCGTTTTTATTATTATTTTAAGTTCTCTGGATTTAGGGCTTCTAATTCAGGTACAACGAAGCGTCCGTCTTTACGGATTAGTACGTCGTCAAAGTAAATTTCGCCGCCGCCGTATTCAGGGCGCTGGATGCATACTAAATCCCAGTGAATGTTCGAGTTGTTGCCGTTCCATGCATCGTCGTAAGCTTGTCCAGGAGTGAAGTGGAAGCTGCCATCGATTTTTTCATCGAATAGGATGTCTCCCATTGGATGTAAGATGTATGGGTTTACACCGATTGCGAACTCACCAACGTAGCGTGCGCCTTCGTCTGTATCGAAGATTTTGTTAATGCGTTCTGTATCGTTTGCAGTTGCTTCAACGATTTGACCGTTCTCAAACTTAAGTTGTACATTTTCAAATGTATAACCGTTGTAAGGAGATGGTGTGTTGTAAGAAACTGTACCGTTAACAGAATCACGAACTGGTGCAGAATATACTTCACCGTCTGGAATGTTTAAATGACCTGAGCATTTAATAGCTGGAATGTCTTTAATAGAGAATGTTAAGTCAGTTCCAGGACCAGTTAGACGAACTTTATCTGTTTTATTCATTAATGTAACAAGGCTATCCATCGCCTTATCCATTTTACCGTAGTCTAAGTTACAAACTTCGAAGTAGAAGTCTTCGAAAGCTTCTGTGCTCATTTTAGCAAGCTGCGCCATAGAAGCATTTGGGTAGCGAAGAACAACCCATCGTGTTTTTGGAACGCGAATGTCTCTATGAACTTTCTTACCAACTGTTTGACCGTGAATTTGCATTCTTTCACTTGGTACATCAGCTTGTTCGTTAATGTTATCGCCAGAGCGAAGACCGATATAAGCGTCCATATCTTTCATTACGCTTGCTTCATATGCAGCGATTTGTTCAAAATGTTCTTCAGTAGCACCCATTAATAAAGAGCGATCTACTTGATGATCTTTTAGAGAAACAAATGGGAAACCACCAGCTGCATATGCTTCTTTTACAAGTGCAGTTACAAGTTCTTTTTGTAAGCCAAAGTTTTCAATTAATACTTTTTCACCTTTTTGTAAGCGGATAGAGTAATTAATTAAATTGTATGCTAACTTTTCAATGCGTGGATCTTTCATATGTAAAGCCTCCCTACTAATTATGTATCCTCTCCTATTGTAACCTACTTAGTGGAATTTGTTGAATCATTTATGTTAAAGTTAACGAATAAGTATGAAAATTCTAATGAAAAGATAGGGATTAGAACGAAACGGAAAATGATTGTATAATAGGGGAAAGTATGAAAAAGATAAAGGAAGTGATGAAATGCAAGTTCTTTTATATGTAAGTGCGGCTATTATCGCGGTTGCTTTCGCTGTATTAGTAGTATATGTATGCAGAACGTTGTTATCGGTTCAGAAGACGTTAGAAAACGTCGCAAGCACGTTAGAAGGTTTAGAAAAGCAAATGCAAGGGATTAGCGTAGAGACGGAGCAATTATTACATAAAACAAATGCGTTAGCTGATGATATTCAACAGAAGTCACAATCATTAAATAAAGTAGTATCGGGTGTAGATGGAATTGGAACGACAATCCATTCTTTAAATACGAAACTTCGTAATGTATCAGAGTCTGTTACGGACGAAATTGAAAATAATGCGGATAAAGTAGCGCAAGTTGTACAGTGGAGTAGCGCAGCAATTGAAGTATACAATCATTATCGTGCGTCAAGACAAGAGAAAAAGATTGAAAAAGAAGAGCGTAAATTAGAAAGGCTTGAGAAAAAAGCTGAAAAGAAAGAGAAGCGCTCTAGACTTCGTATGAGAGGTGAATCGTAATGAATATGACAAAACTTGAAACAATTGAAGAGCTTGAAGTATTAGTAGAAAAAAACGAACCTTATGTTCTTTTTAAACATAGTACGACATGCCCCATTAGTCATGGTGCCTATACAGAATTTCAAGCGTATTGCAGTGAAGAAAGAGCGGTACCAGCGTATTACTTATACGTACAAGACGCGAGAGATGTTTCGAATCGTGTTGCAGAACAGTACAGCATTAAACATGAATCTCCGCAAGTGTTATACATAAAAGATGGGATGGTAGTATGGAATACGTCTCATTGGAACATTAAAAAAGATGCTTTAGAAGAGAATATTAAGTAAAAAGAAGCAAGCGAAAGGTGCTTGCTTCTTTTTTTTGTTTTTGTTGAAATATATTTAATGGTACACTGTTATTAGTTCAAATTAAATAACTAGATTGTTGAAAGTAGGTTTTAGGTAATGAAGAAAATGGCATTATCCTTCGCGGTCGTAAGTTTATTATTAGGAGCTTGTAGTAATGATACGATTAGTAAGAAGGATGAAGTTATACAGAAGGATACGAAAGAAAAAAGCATGATCCCGAGAACTGCTGTTTCTAAAGATTATTATAGAACTGTAATTCCTTTAAAAGAACAAAAGGTTATAAATACAGCTAATGTAAAAACAAATTCTAAATTAGATTTAGCAGAGTATGAAAATGGTTTAATGAATATTGCAAAAGAGCAATTTGATACAGAAAATCATGTACTACAATTAAATCAGTATATTCCGGAGAAGTTAGTTGATGAGCTAGTTGCAAAAGTAGAAGCACCCGTTTTGACAAATATTATAGAGCAAGACTATTTCGGGAAGCAGAATTCAAATGAATTAAGCTTATCTGGCGTTGTGATTGGATTAGCAATGTCTTCAAGTGTATCGAATGAAGAAGCAATGTCTAAGGGTACTGAAGTTGCCAAGCAACTTATTGAAGCTATTAATAAAAACGACAAGTATAACAAATCTCCAATTACGTTTGCTATCTTTAAGCAAGAAAGTACAAGTTCTTTGAAAAATGGTACATATATTGCTAGTGCTACTGTTCAAAAGAATGATACGAACCTTGGAAATTGGAGTACAATCGATGAGCAAGCATATTCATATCCTTCTGATGAATTTACAAAAGCACACGGAGAAGATAATGAAAAAATAGATAAATTTGGTGAGGCGATGAAAGGTTTTTCTCCGGCAGATTTTATCCCAGTAAATGCTAAAGTGTCTTATAAGAAAAATCAAATGGATACATTAAATATGAATATTGTTATTAAATATAACGGTAAAACAGAATTAATGGCTCTTACCCAAATGGCTGCTCAAAGTATGTTAGAAAAGTTACCTAAAGACGCAAAAGTACAATTGCAGATAAAGTCTGAGAGTAAAATCGAGGCAATTATTATAAAAGAGAAAAACAGCGACAAACCGTTCGTTTCCTTCTTGTAAAAAAGACAGTGTTTAAACTGTCTTTTTTTATTGTAAGTGAAAATGTACGATGGGAAAGAGCGCGTCATATTTCCGTTGTATCAATTTTAAAAGAAGAAATATATTTATCCCTGTCGTTGTCGATATAACGCATTCTACTGGGAACCACACACCTCTAGATCCAGCACATCAACTGACTATCATTGTCGTTTGATGTCGGTAAGTCAATATATTAAAAAAATCGCTAATATATTTGGAGTGGTAATCGATATATTCGAAAAATCGACGATATAAATTTCATTTACTATCGTACTGCTTAAAATAGGGTTTCTACGTATGAGATATCTATATTTTTACAAAAAATGCCCCTTTTTTCATAAAAAATACGAAAATACGAGAAAAGAAGCGAATTTTTTCGAAACTTTTGCGGGAAAATATTGTATGAGCCTGCGTTTTTATCGTATCATTAGTAAAAGGAAGAACTCGGGACGATTGGTGGCATCTGCAAATAGAGTTGATGTCTTTTTTTCATTCAAGTAACCGATACATAAAAATAGATAACAAAAATAGAAGGAGTGTGCGATGAGATGAACGTAACAATATATGATGTAGCGCGCGAAGCAAACGTTTCAATGGCTACCGTATCTCGTGTTGTGAACGGTAACCCAAATGTAAAGCCTACAACAAGAAAGAAAGTATTAGAAGCAATTGATCGTTTAGGATACCGCCCAAACGCGGTAGCACGTGGACTAGCAAGTAAGAAGACAACTACAGTAGGTGTTATTATTCCTGATATCTCAAATACGTTTTATGCAGAACTTGCTCGTGGAATTGAAGATATCGCAACAATGTACAAATATAACATCATTTTAAGTAACTCTGATCAAAACAAAGAGAAAGAGTTCCATTTATTAAATACGATGCTTGGAAAGCAAGTGGACGGAATTGTTTTCATGGGTGAAGATATTACAGATATTCACATTGAAGAATTTAAAAAGTCTCCAGTACCAATCGTATTAGCAGCGTCATTCGATGAGCAAAATGAAACGCCATCAGTAAATATCGATTATACACAAGCAGCTTACGATGCAATGAAGCACTTTATTGAGCAAGGACATAAGCGTATCGGTTTCGTCTCTGGTCCTTTCATTGATAAAGCAGGAAGTGCGAAGAAGTTACAAGGTTATAAAAAAGCTCTAGAAGAAGCAGGTATTTCATATGATGAAAATCTTGTAATCGATGGAGATTACACATATGATTCAGGTATCGAAGCATTCGAAAAGCTTTGGGGCCTTGATGGCAAGCCAACAGCCATTTTCGTATCTTCTGACGAAATGGCACTAGGTGTAATCCATGCAGCACAAGACGCTGGATTAAACGTACCAACTGATGTAGAAGTACTTGGTTTCGATAATACACGCCTTGCATTAATGGTTCGTCCACAACTTTCAACAGTTGTACAACCAATGTATGATATTGGTGCAGTAGCAATGCGTCTATTAACAAAGTATATGAACAAAGAAAAAGTGGAAGATCACACTGTTATCTTACCTCACCGTATCCAATTTAGAGATTCAACGAAGTAAGTATAAAAAAGCTCACAGCAATTGCTGTGAGCTTTTATTCATATTCGGGATAGTATGCTTTTACTACGGAATCCACCGTTTCATTTTTTTTAACGTGTAAAAATCTTGCGTATAATTCTTTTCCAGTTTCAAATGGTGTATCGTCTAATTCAAACACATGCAATACTTTTCGAAACTTCCATGTTATTTGCTCATCGTACATATTAACGTACGTATGCTCAGACTGTATAGCGATTTGTTCACCTAGTGCATGAGCTTCTTCCAAACTGCTGGCTTTAACAAGAATAATACTTTCTTCCAAAAGTGTATTGTGATTTTCTTCATAATGCTCATCAATTTTTGTAGGATCAGGTTCACCAGAATGAACAGATTCAAACAATAATTTTACAGCGTACATATTATGCTGCATGTTTCACTCTATAAATAATACTTGCGATAAGCGAAGCAGGTATTGTAAATACGTTACTTTGATAATGATAGTGTATTTGGGATTCTTCATAAGACATGTTGTCATATAGTTCGTTTTGTGACACATTCATTTTTTTCTGCTTTTCTTTGAGCATCTTAATATAGTTATACTGTATTGGGACGAGAATGATGAAATAGGCTAATACGATTAGTGAAATCCAAATCATTATGAACACTCCCTTTATAAAAAAAATGTTTATATATGGTAATTGTATCAATTTATATGAAAAATATCCATTTATTTCTAGTGATCAATTTCCTTTCCAAAATGCCATTGTTCCTTGTTATATGTCACATAAGTGCAAATTTAACTATTATAGGGCAATGTCATGTATAATAGAAAGAAAAGGCTTGTGAGGGGGGAGAAAAGATGATCGTTCTTTGGATAATTACGCTTTGTATGACTGCTATTTTTGCATATATGACGTTAAAACAAAATGGTTTAAAGCGATTTGTTCCAGGAAGTATTCTTGCAGGAATTGCCCTTATCACGTATGTAATTTCTATTTTTATTGAAAGTGTATCAGTGGATATGAGCACAAGTTTAATGTTTATTGGTATTACATTATTTGCAGGTAGTGTCATGGTACTTATGGTTGCTGGTATTATTTTATTTATTCATATGAATTCGGAAACGTTATAGCATATAGAAAAGGCATGTCCCCTTGGGGACATGCCTTTTTATCCGTTCAATTATGCTCTATCTTTAGAAGAATTTTGTTGCTTTAATAAGTCGCGAATTTCGCCAAGAAGTTCTTCTTCTTTTGTTGGTTCCGGAAGTGCCTCTTCTTTTTCTTCTTCTCTCTTAGATGTTAGTTTGTTGAATACTTTAACGAACATAAAGATAGCCGCTGCAATAATTAAGAAATCAAAAATAGTTTGGATGAAGTTACCGTACATAATAGATGATTTACCGAATGTAATTTTTAAATCTGTAAAGTCAACGCCACCTAATACCATACCAAGTAATGGTGTGATGATATCTTTTACTAAAGAACTAACGATTTTACCGAATGCAGCACCGATTACAACCCCGACAGCTAAATCGATTACATTCCCTTTGAATGCGAATTTTTTAAACTCGTTCCACATGTGTTAATCCCATCCTTTCCACGATTCATTATGAAATTTATAATTCCTATCAACATATTCTATAGAAATTTGTGACAGAAATAAAGGGGGAATGGGAATGAAAGTAAATTCTGAAAAATGTATCCGTTTTAATTTTTGTTTACATTATCTAGTAGAGATTGCAACAGTTGCTGCGTTTTTAATCCTTCTAATCCATCTACAGCAGGTTTTGTATCTCCATGTACACATTCAATAAAATGATGAACAGCATCTTCAAAACCACGTTGTTTTAACGTTGTATCCCATGATGGTGAACCAATTTGAGAAACTGAATTATCCTGCTCAACTTCAAATGTGTTCATATTTTTTACGCGAATGATTTTGCCTGTCGTTACAAGTTCGATTTGTTCTAAATTTGTACCGGCATGGCGATGCATTGCTGTAGAAAGCAACAGTCTACTTGGCGTTGTATATGTATGATGTCCGTAAAGAAGTTCATTCTTTTCATTCATTTGCATCATATTATGAACGACATTAAGATCATCGTTAGCTAACCAACGGGCAGTATCTACAATATGTAAGTAATCATCTAACATAGTAAAGTCGTACGTATATGGCCCGACTTTATTTGTACGATGCTTTTCAATTCGAACCCAAGAAATATTGTGAGCTTGCTCTTTTGCCGCAACATACATAGGAACGAATCTGCGATTAAATCCGACCATTAACTTTCGGTTATGCTTTTCGCTCAACTCGACTAATTTCTCAGCTTGTTCTACTGTAGCTGCTAGTGGCTTATCAACATAAACGTCGATTCCCTTTTTCAGAAGTTCAGAAACGATTTCATAATGTGAAGCAGTTGAACTATGAACGAAGATTGCATCGCATTCCGAAGCTAACATTTCAATAGAATGAAAGTCTTGAATACGGTATTGCTGGCAAACTTGTTTTCTTTTTTCCGCGTTAGGTGTAAACGCCCCTACAAAATTCCAATCTGTTTCTTTTGTAAGTGTTGGAAGATAGGCCTTTTGCGCAATACTTCCAAGTCCAATCATCCCAATTTTAGGTTTGTTCATGTTTATTCCCACCCTATTAATAGTAAAGTAACGGGTTAAATGTAGCATAGGGTGGGGGAGGAAGGCAAAAAATAGCTTTTTACTTATTCCCTTCTAACAAAATCTTCTCTATCTCTTCAAAGTGATGAGCACGAGCATGCTCTAGCGGGGTAACACCATCGTTGTCTGGAATGTTTATATCTGCGCCGTGCTCAATAAGAAGGCGAATGACTTGTTGTTGTGTTTCGTTTCCGTTACTTAGTACGATGGCTTCCATTAAAGCTGTCCATCCGAGATTATTTATATGGTTAACATCAATAGATGTCCGGGTGAGGAGCTCGTTAATAACATCTATATAGCCATGTTCAGAGGCGGGGATAAGAGCTGTTCCGCCGTAACGATTTGTAAGTGATGGATCAGCGCCGGCATCAATCGTTAATTTTAAAATATCCAAGTAACCTTCAGCACCGGCGTATAGAAAGGGATTGTTTTTCATATCATCTTGGATATTTACGTTAGCACCAGCTTTGATAAGCGCTGTTGCGGTTTTTATATCATTTTTGTATGTAGCAATCAAAAGAGGAGTACGTCCTTTACTGTCCGTTATATTTATGTCAGCCCCTTTTTTGAGTAACGATATAACAGTATTCGTTTCTTGCTTCTCAGTAGCTGCTAGTAGCGCTGTCTCCATGTTTGTCATCTCCTTTTTAACTTCTTGTTTTTGTGAGCAACCTTGTAAAAAAATTACGCAACAGATCATACTTAATGTTTTTTTGAACATGGAATTTCAACCTCCTCATTTCAACTGTAAAAGAAGAACATTAAATTTTTATAAACTGCCGCTAAAATTACTATAAAATCGCTTGAGTATTTGAACATATATTTTTATGCTTAGGAATAACAAGGTTTGTTAAAGTGAAACTTTAATCAGTGGGGGGTTTGTTCATCCCCCACTGATTATTAGTTGAACCAATCGGGCTTTTATGGGCAGTTGATCCCCCGCTTAACTTCTTTGCTTTCTTTGAATTTTGAGGTGGGGATCTTACTGCCCGTTAATGCGGGGTAAAGTGAGGATGTAACATATGTCTATTAAAACAAGATTTTTATTCTCTTATATCGCTGTTATTCTCGTTTCTATCACGCTCATATTAGTCGCGGGATTTTTAATTGTTTTTTCCATAACAGGTGACTTGGAATCAGTGAAAAATTTCTATAAAAGTTCCTATATTCAAAAGCCGCTTACGCCAGAAGAAGAGAATACGTTTATGGAATTGAAATTAGCGGCTAAGAAAAACCAATCACAACTATTAGATGAATCGTTCGTTTCATCACTTGAAAAAGGAGGTGTGAAAATAGTTGTCAGAAAGGGAGAAACCATTTCTTATGCTACAAAAATATTTGAAAGTGTATCTTTAAAAGAAGTTCTTCCGAAATTTGAATCAGCAAATATTAATAGTCGTGGTACAACGGAACTAGGCGATACATTTTATCGATATGTAAAATTTGATTTTTATTTTCCTGGAGATGAAGAAGGGAGTATATTTGTACTAAAAAGGCAAAGTTCATTTGTGGATCTTACACAAAAGTTATTTCCAATTTTGTTCGGAGCGCTTTTACTGTTAGCTATTTTACTCATAGGGCTATTAAGTTATTTCGTCTCAAGAAGTGTAATAAAACCAATTTTTGTATTGAAAGATGCGACAGAGAGAATTAAAGAAGGGGATTTGAATTTTCAAATTCCAGTTACATCCCATGATGAGATTGGGCAATTAAATCAAGGGTTTGAGGAAATGAGGAAGAAGTTAAAAGAATCGATTGAAGTACAAACCCAGTATGAAGAAAATCGAAAAGAGCTCATTTCTAATATATCTCATGACTTAAAAACACCGATTACATCCATTATCGGATATGTAGAAGGCATAAAAGATGGAGTCGCAAATACGCCAGAAAAAATGGATAAGTATTTAACAACGATTCATACGAAGGCAAAACATATGGATACACTCATTGATGAGCTCTTTTTGTTTTCGAAGCTTGATTTGAATCGAGTTCCCTTTCAGTTTGAAACGATAGAATTAAACGTGTTTATGCAGGAATTATTAGAAGAGATGCAAATGGATTTAAGTGAGGAAGGGATAGAAGTTTACTTACAATTACATTCATCACCACTATATGTAACGGCCGACTGTGAAAAGATAAATAGAGTGATATCGAATTTAATTCATAATAGTGTGAAGTACATGGATAAAGAAGAGAAGAAAATTACTGTAACAGTATCTAGTGATAACAATACTGTTATTGTGAAAGTAATGGACAATGGATCAGGTATAGAGGCTGATACATTGCCGTATATATTTGAGCGGTTTTATCGTGCAGAGCAATCGCGGAATTCTAGTACAGGTGGAAGTGGACTTGGCTTAGCGATAGCGAAGCAAATTGTTGAAGAGCATGGCGGGGAAATTTGGGCGGAAAGTAGGCTTGGGGAAGGTACAAGTATTTTCTTCTCATTGAAAAAAGTACAGGAATGTGGTGAATAGGATGAAGAGAATTTTACTAGTAGAAGATGAAATAAGTATTGCAGAATTACAGCGAGATTATTTAGAAATTAGTGATTTTAAAGTGGATGTAGAGCATTCCGGAGAGAGGGGTTTACAAATGGCTCTGCAGGAAGATTATGATTTAATTATTTTAGACATTATGCTTCCGAAGAGGAACGGTTTCGAAATTTGTAAACAAATACGTGCTATAAAAGACATTCCGATTTTACTTGTTTCAGCAAAGAAGGAAGATATAGATAAAATTCGCGGACTCGGTTTAGGGGCAGATGATTATATAACGAAACCGTTTAGCCCGAGTGAATTAGTCGCAAGGGTAAAAGCGCATATTTCTCGTTATGAAAGATTATCAGGAAATGTGAGTAAGCAACGTGATACGCTATATATTCACGGGATTTCTATTGAACAACGGTCGAGAAAAGTTTTTATAAACAATGAAGAAATCGCATTTACAACGAAGGAATTTGATCTATTAACATTCTTTGTAACGCATCCAAACCAAGTATTAAATAAAGAACAGTTATTTGAACGTATTTGGGGACTAGACTCAGCTGGCGATTTAGCTACTGTCGTTGTTCACATTAGAAAACTACGTGAAAAAATTGAAAGAGATCCTGCTCACCCGCAATATATTGAAACAGTGTGGGGGGCTGGTTATCGTTTTAATGTGTAATATACCTGCCGAGTAATTGGCAGGTTTTTTATGTTATTTGCCAAAAGGAAATAATAGGGAATTTGTGTTAAAATATAAAGAGAGATAAAACATAGTAGAGCATGAGAGGGCGTGCTACATTTTGGGAGATACATTAAAAGATAATAAATCACACAAGGCTTTAAAAATCGGGACTAATATTATACTTATCTTATTAATTATTGGTGCAATACAAATGTTTTATGATGAAGATTATACAAATGATCATTTTGGTTGGTTATTTATGATGGTCTTTTTTGCAATTAAAATAGTTTCTAGTTTTCTAATAAGTTTAAAAGAAGGAGATAAAAAGGCAGTATTTATTGATTTAGGTTTAGTGGTTTTGTGTGTTCTTCTTTTAATTGTTACTAGTTGAAATACTTCTTTTGAAAAAAGCTCATAGTTTTATAGAGACTGTGAGCTTTCCTTAATAATAACGGTACTAATGTAACGATGCATAAAATGTTCGAGTAGTAGAAGTAAACTGAGCAGCTTCTTCCAAAAAGGGATAATGGTTACTCTCCTCAAATGTCACAAAGATAGAATTACGTATACCCTTATGCATTTCGATAGAATATTGAATCGGGCACTGTATATCATGTCTTCCGCATATAATAAGGGTCTTTGTTTGGATGGAAGGTAAATGATCTCTTAAATCAAATGATGGATATTCATTGGCGAAAACGTTCATCCGGCTAGCGGACATAGTTTTTTGGATTGGTTTAGAAAAATAAGAGTTGTAGTTTTCTGGTTTATGCAGTGATAATTTTGTTCTCTCAGTAGATAGTTCTTTTCGCTCTTCACTTGTAAGGTGAGGGCGTTTCAAGTTTTCAATGAGTTGTTGCATATAATGAAACTGAGGATGTTCTGGATGATAAATACAAAATGGTGTTTCGGTATAGTTACTTGCTGCGGCTCCAACGATGACTAATGATTGTAAGGAATTTGGATACGTAATCGCATATAAAAGTCCAAGCATACCGCCTGTTGAGTGGCCAGCGAAATGCCATGTTGGGAGTTGTAAAGCTTCTCGTGTAGCTTCTAAATCGTGAATCGTTCCAATCATACTTAATTCTTTTTCTGAATTGGCTTTTACAGAGTTACCAGAGTCTCGTAAATTAATGAGGAATACACGATGCGTAGCAGTGAAAACATCCGCAAAGTAATCACCAGTTTCATTAAATTGTGAATAGTGATGTGTAATACAAAGCGGTTCGCCATTTCCCTTTGTAAAAAGTTCAAATGTGCCACGTTTCGTGTTGATTATTTGTTGTGTCCACATAATATCACGACCTTTTCTCATAAAAGTTGGACCACTTAATTATGAAATAAAATATATCAGCGATTTTTGAAAGATATCGGCGGTTATTAAAATATATCAGCGAATCTCAAGATATATCGGCGATTCTTGAAATATATCAGCGATTATCAAAATATATCGACTTACCGACAAAAACCGACAATAATAGCAAGCTTTAAATAAAAGGAGGCTATTCAAAAACGAGCCTCCTTTTCGTTTAGTACAAAGATTTTTTCATATTATTCCGAATAATTTCAAGAGATTTCGCTACAGTTAATGCATTCTTTTCTTCAATTTCTGGTTTGCGGGGGATAGGTTTATACATGTTGTCTGGATCTTCCCATGTGAGGGGAAGTTCTGTTTCAGCTTGTCCTTTCCAAGCGTCAATCCATTCTGGAGGGAGATAACCTGAGATGTTTTGGATGTTGTTCATTTCGAGCCAAATGAGTGCCCAAGCTCTTGGGACGACGCGCCAGTGGTCATAGCCACCGCCGCCGACAGCGATCCAGCGACCTTCGCAATATTCGTTAGCGATTTCGCGAGCGAGCTTCGGTATTTCACGGTAAATATTCATCGTTGCGCAAAGGTGTGTAAGTGGGTCGTAATAATGTGCGTCAGCACCGTTTTGCGTTAAAATAATATCCGGTTTAAAGTATGCGGCAACTTCTTTTACGACAGTTCGATAGGAATCTAAGAAAGATTCGTCTTCTGTAAAAGCATCGAGTGGAACGTTAAAAGAATAACTATAGCCATTACCTTGTCCGCGTTCATTTACAGCGCCAGTTCCAGGGAATAAATAGCGCCCAGTTTCATGTAGCGAAATGGTGCATACGTTAGGATCGTCGTAAAAAGACCACTGTACACCATCACCGTGATGAGCATCTGTATCAATATATAAAACACGTAAACCGTATTTCTTCTGAATATATTTCATAGCGATGGAACTATCGTTATAAATGCAAAAACCAGATGCCTTGCCGCGGAAGCCGTGATGTAAGCCGCCTCCTAAGTTAAGCGCGTGTTTTACTTTCCCGGAAAGAACAGCATCGACAGCAGTTAATGTACCGCCAACGAGTAATGCACTTGCTTCGTGCATATTTGGAAACATCGGTGTATCTTCTGTTCCGAGTCCATATGTCATCGCAATTGATTTTTCTAACTTACCTTCTCCAGCACGTTTTACCGCATTTATGTACTCCTCTGTATGAACGTAGGCGATCTCTTCATCTGTAGCTATCCGTGGTGAGATGATTTGGGAAGGAGAGATAAAACCGCCCTTTTGTAATAAATCATACGTAAGTGTGACGCGCAGTTGGTTAAAAGGATGATCAGGGCTAAATGAATAGCCCCGAAAGTCATCCGAATAAATAAACGCGCTACTCATGCTTGCATCCCCATAATGTTCGGCCATAATACACGGTAGCCTTCTGCCTCAAGTGCATCAATCACTTTTAGCGGATTCATCGTTTGGATGCGGAAAACGAGTACTTTATCATTCTCATCTTTTGCTGGGTAGACGAGAACGCTCACGATATTGATTTGTAACTCACTAAAAATAGCAACGACTTTTCCGAGAATACCAGGTTCGTTTTTTACTTGAATTTCAATTTGTGAACTCGGTTGATGTGCTCCTGTTAATTTCACTAACGTATGCAGCACGGTAGATTCAGAAATAATTCCAACTAACTTTCCAGCCTTTGTAACAGGAAGACAGCCAATTTTATTTTCAAAAAATAAAGTAGCAATTTCCTCAACGAAATCGAGAGGATGGCAAGTCATAACAGGATGTTTCATAATAAGTTCAAGTGGTTGCTTCAGCATATCGAGTGAAACTTGTTCATCTAAAATAGACGGACTTGCATCTCTTACATCCCGATCAGAAATAATACCTACGACATGATTATTTTGATCGACAATTGGAATGTGCCGAATGCCTTTCGTACGTATCGTTCGGATTGCTGTTTCGATTGTATCGTTTGGATGTAATGTCACCACATCTTGATTCATAATTTCTTCTACAATCATTCCAGTTGCCCCCTTTATTAATACATAAAACGATTGTGAAAACGTAGACGATCAAATGCTTGAATAGAATCCGTATCAACGCGTTTACCGATGCGGACCATTAAACAGTTAGCAGGATGTGAACAAATTTCAGGATCATCTGTAGCCATCCATTGTAATCCACCTGCATTCATCATTTTTTCCATTACTTTTCGGTACTCCCAAACATTTAAGCCTGTTTGTTTTAAATCCCAGTGCCAATAATATTCAGTGGTTAATATAATGTAATCTTCCATATAATCGTCCATCATTGAAACTTCTAATAAGTTTTTTCCGACAGCGCAACCACGGAAGGCAGGGACAACTTCGATCGCCCCGAGTTCAATTAAGTTTTCCATCTTTCCTTCTGACCATCGTTCAAGTGGATCAGGATACAAGTATGTAACATATCCAACAATTGTTTGGTCATGTCTAGCAATAATGAGACGAGCTTCTGGCAATTTAGAAATTTCGACAATTGCTTTATATTGTTGCTCGGCAGGACGAAACGCAATTAAGTCTGGATGAAATTCATACATTTCTAAGTTATGTGTAGAGACAGGCCCTTCAATAATTAAAGTGCCTTTCGCTGTTTTTAAGTTTCTAGCATTATATATTTTTTTATGAATCAATGTATTGCTCACCACCTTGAGGGTTTGTGAATCTATTAATATCGTACTTTATAATATATGCGATGTGAATCGAAATTTGTCATTAAAAATTTGTCTAAAAATCAACAAATATACTGAAAATTTTAAATGATGTTATTATAATAGATAATAGAATACATAGGAGGGGGATGTAAAGTATGAAAGTAGAAACGCTTCCTGTCATTAAAGGAGAAAATAATTTGCCGAATTATGATGAGGCATACGCGAATTTTAACTGGGAAGAGGTTAATAAAAACTTTACTTGGAATGAAACAGGCCGAGTAAATATGGCGTATGAGGCAATTGATAAGCATGCGAAATCCGATCGAAAGAATAAAGTAGCTCTTTATTATCAAGATGGATCGCGAAAAGAGAAGTATACATTTAAGGAAATGAAGGATTTTTCTAATAAAGCAGGAAACGTCCTGAAAAATTATGGCGATGTAGAAAAAGGCGATCGCGTTTTTATTTTTATGCCGCGTTCCCCAGAGTTATATTTCGCACTTCTTGGTGCAGTGAAATTAGGGGCAATCGTTGGTCCGCTATTTGAAGCATTTATGGAAGGCGCAGTTCGCGATCGTTTAGAAGATAGCGAAGCAAAGGTGTTAATTACAACGCCTGAATTGTTAGAGCGCGTACCATTAAATGATTTACCAGCTTTGAAGACAGTCTTCCTTGTTGGAGATAATGTAGAAGATGGCGGTAAAACAATAGCGTTCAATCCTTTATTTGAACAAGCTTCAAAAGAATTACATATTGAATGGTTAGGCCGTGAAGACGGTTTGATTCTACATTATACGTCTGGTTCTACTGGTAAACCAAAAGGTGTTCTTCATGCGCAGAACGCAATGGTTCAACACTATCAAACGGCGAAATGGGTATTAGATTTAAAAGAAGATGACGTATATTGGTGCACAGCTGACCCAGGTTGGGTAACTGGTACAGCTTACGGTATTTTCGCACCGTGGTTAGTCGGAGCATCGAATGTTATTTTAGGTGGTCGCTTTAGTCCAGAAGCGTGGTATGAAGCGCTGCAAGATTACGGTGTAACAGTTTGGTACAGTGCACCAACGGCGTTCCGTATGTTAATGGGTGCTGGACAAGACGCAATTAAAAAATATGATTTATCACAAGTGCGCCACGTATTAAGCGTTGGTGAACCGTTAAATCCAGAAGTAATTCGCTGGGGTATGAACGCATTTGGACTTCGCATTCATGATACGTGGTGGATGACAGAAACAGGTGGACAAGTTATTTGTAACTACCCTTGTATGGAAATCCGTCCAGGTTCAATGGGGAAACCAATTCCAGGCGTGAAAGCAGCGATTGTTGATAATGAAGGAAATGAAGTGCCTCCTTACACAATGGGTAACTTAGCAATTGGTAAAGGTTGGCCAGCGATGATGCGTGGAATCTGGAATAACAAGCAAAAGTATGAATCTTACTTTATGCCAGGAGATTGGTACGTATCAGGTGACTCTGCTTATATGGATGAAGATGGATACTTCTGGTTCCAAGGACGCATTGATGATGTAATTATGACATCAGGCGAGCGAGTTGGTCCGTTTGAAGTAGAAAGTAAATTAATCGAGCATGCTGCTGTTGCGGAAGCTGGTGTAATTGGTATCCCGGATCCAGTGCGCGGAGAAATCATTAAAGCATTTATCGCGCTTCGAGCAGGATACGAACCATCTGAAGAATTAAAAGAAGAAATTCGTCAATTTGTAAAGAAAGGCCTAGCAGCTCATGCAGCGCCAAGACAAATTGAATTTAGAGATAAATTACCGAAAACGAGAAGTGGTAAAATTATGCGTCGCGTATTAAAAGCGTGGGAGTTAAACTTACCAACAGGTGACTTATCAACGATGGAAGATTAAGAGAGAAAGGTCTGAACAAGTAATATGTTCAGACCTTTCTTTTTTGTGATATCATGAACTTATATATATAAGTTAAAGGGGATAATAAAATGAAAACAGAAAAAGAAAAGATGATACATGGGGAAATGTACATACCGGCTGATCCAGTTTTAGTACAAGAGAGGGAGCAAGCTCGTATATTAACGAGAAAATTAAATGAAACGCCAGAAGTACAATTAAAAGAGCGTAGCGAAATTGTAAAAGAACTATTCGGAACGACTGGAGATAACATTCATCTTGAATCTTCTTTCAGATGTGATTACGGCTATAACATTCACGTGGGTGAAAATTTTTACGCGAACTTTGACTGTACCATTTTAGATGTATGTCCAGTAACAATCGGAGTGAACTGTATGTTAGCTCCAGGTGTTCACATTTATACAGCAACGCACCCGCTTGATCCGGTAGAGCGCATAAGCGGATCAGAATACGGAAAACCAGTAACAATTGGCGATAACGTATGGATTGGCGGAAGAGCGATTATTAATCCTGGTGTAACAATTGGAGACAATGCGGTGATTGCATCTGGCGCCGTTGTAACGAAAGATGTGCCGGATAATGTAGTAGTTGGCGGAAATCCTGCGAAGATTATTAAAAAAATAAAATAATATTTGAACGAAGTGCCTTCCTCGTCTGTATACACTTATGAAAGAATAGATGAGGGAGGCTTTTTTATGTCTAATAAATTACTTCTTACTTTTGCTTTACTTGGAATTATAGTCGTATTTTCTTGTGGTTTACTATTACCGATGCCAATCGGATTTAAAGTATCAATGATTACAGCTGGGGTTATGATGATTGTTATGTTTTCCATCATTATTCCGTTTGATAGAAAACATATAGTACGGAAAAAAGGATATAAAATTGATTTTACAAAAACAAAAGTGTATTTTCGCTGGAATGTATTTGATACGATTTCGGCTTGTCTGGCAGTGTATGCATGCATTTGTGTGCAAGCATTAAATATTTTAGTTTCAACGGGACAGACAATACAAAACCCATATGTTCAATTTTTTACGAATCAATCACAAGTATGGATTATTGTCGCAAGTGTATATTTAATTTCCCGCATTTCATTAACGCTAAAAGGAATAAAGGAAATCAAAAATCATGGAGCAGATTGGGATTGAGGAGGAGCTCATGCTTGCATATCAAAGTGGAGATAAGCAGGCTGGGGAAAAACTATATGTTTTAATCAAACCAGCGCTATACACATTTTTATATCGATTTAATCGAGATGAACAATTAAGCATCGACCTTGTGCAAGATACGTTTTTGACGTTAGAGCGTAAGAAACATATGTATGAACTTGAAAAAGGCAAAATAAAAACGTATTTATTTCAAATTGGTTATCGTCTTATGATTAATAAATTAAATAGAAGAAAAAAGTGGCGTACGCTTTTGCCATTTTTAGTGCCGATTCAGGAAAAAGAATTTTCTTACGAAGATCGGCTCACAGTAAGAGAAGCAATTTTGAAAGTTCCGGAAGAACAGCGAGCTGTCCTTATTCTTTCTTATTATCATGATATGCAGCAAAAAGAAATTGCAGAGATATTAAACATTCCGATTGGAACAGTGAAGTCGAGACTTCATAACGGGATAAAGAAATTAAAACAATTGCTGGAGGTGGATGAAATTGAGCGAAAATCCCTTTAAGAGTGAATATAAATTAAAACAGCATTTAGATAGTGACCATGTAGAAATACCAGACTTTCCAAAAACGGTAAGTCGCTTCGATCGATTAATCGGATTTCTTGGTTCTCCAGCGAAAGATCCTGTGGAGGCTACGATTGGGAATGATTTATCGGTTGTATTTCATGTGTCGTTATTAGTTGGAGTTCCAATTCTTTCTCTTATTACGATACTCTTTGCGACGTTGTAAAGGATTGAGAAGAAGAGAAACCCGACCTCTATTTGACACGCCTATATAAATGATGGTATAAAGAAAAGTATATGAATAATTGAGCGTGGAAAGGGAGAAGTAGTGATCATTTCCCTGTTTTAGAGAGCTGATGGTCGGTGAAAATCAGCACATAGATGATCGCGAATTACGCCCCTAGAGCATCTTTTTTCGATTGAATGGTATTCAAAAGGGAAAAGACGGTGCTAAGCCGTTATGTAAATAAGGTGGTAGGCTTTTTGGCCTGCAACTAGGGTGGTAACGCGATAATCAAAATCGTCCCTTATTTCAAGGGGCGATTTTTTTATGTTTTCAACCTTCACGCCAGTAATGAACTTAAAGGAGAGTATGTAGGATATGGGTATTTTACAAGATCTTGAATTTCGCGGTCTAATTAATCAGCAAACAGATGCTGAGGGACTTGAGCAATTATTAGAAAAAGAAAGCGTTAAATTATACTGTGGTTTCGACCCGACAGCTGACAGCTTACACATCGGTCATATGTTACCAGTATTAATGTTACGTCGTTTCCAATTAGCTGGTCACCAACCGATTGCACTTGTTGGCGGTGGTACTGGTATGATCGGTGACCCAAGTGGTAAAAAAGCGGAGCGTACATTAAATACGAAAGGTACAGTTGCTTACTACACAGAAAGCATTAAAAACCAACTTTCAAACTTCTTAGAGTTTGAAAACGTGGACAACCCAGCAACAATGGCTAACAACTATGACTGGCTTGGTAACTTAGATGTCATTTCATTCTTACGCGATATCGGTAAAAACTTCGGTTTAAACTATATGTTAGCAAAAGATACAGTAGCATCTCGTTTAGATACTGGTATTTCATTCACTGAGTTTAGTTATATGATTTTACAATCATACGACTTCTTAAACTTATACCAAAACCATAATTGCCGCTTGCAAATCGGTGGTAGTGACCAATGGGGTAACATTACAGCTGGTCTTGAATTAATCCGTAAATCAGAAGAAGATGCGAAAGCATTCGGTTTAACAATTCCACTAGTTACGAAATCTGATGGTACGAAGTTTGGTAAAACAGAAGGCGGTGCAATTTGGTTAGACCCAGAGAAAACAACTCCTTACGAGTTCTACCAATTTTGGATTAACACAGATGACCGCGACGTTGTTAAATACTTAAAATACTTCACATTCTTATCTCATGAAGAAATTCTTGAGCTTGAGAAGCAAGTAGCTGAAGCACCAGAAAAACGTGCAGCACAAAAAGCATTAGGTGCAGAAATGACAAAACTTGTTCACGGCGAAGAAGCATTAGAGCAAGCGATTAAAATTTCAGCTGCATTATTCAGCGGTTCTGTAGCAGAACTGACTGCAAGCGAAATCGAACAAGGATTCAAAGACGTACCATCTGTAGAACGTACTGCAGAAGATACAGTATTAATCGACTTACTTGTAGAAAGCAAAATCTCTCCATCAAAACGTCAAGCACGTGAAGATGTAACGAACGGTGCAATCTACGTAAACGGTGAGCGTACACAAGCATTAGACTACGTTGTAACAGAAAACGACCGCATCGAAGGTAAATTCACAATCATTCGTCGCGGTAAAAAGAAATATTTTTTAATTCGTTACTAATTAGAAACGAATATAAACAAATAGTACCCCGAATTGTAGGCTGAAAAGTTTATGATTCGGGGTTTTTATGTATGAATTTAGATTACCTTACGAGTTCTTGTAAATAGAATATGAAGAATTAATACGAGCATATAAAGTAAGCTAATGAGCATAACAATAAATGCTACTGGATAAAATTTTGCCGCATATATAAAGAAATCGATTTGATAAATATCTTGGTAATTTGAAACGGTGCCTTTAAAGTAATTCGTAAACTTAGCGCTATATTTCCATTCATCAGGATTATCTATTAAATTACTCCCCTGATACCAATTAATAAGTGCGGAAGTAATAAACAGCATACATGTACTACCCAATTGAACCATTTGGTTTATTGTCAAAATGAATCAACCTCCTATTTTATGGTTATTATAGCGTGCATTCATATTTCTGTAACCTTTTTGTTGTAATCTCCTTTTCGAGTTCATACGGAAATCACATGTAAGCGGTATGATAAATGTATAACAACTAGAAAGGAGTGGTAAAACAAAATGTCACTAGAAGCGCTCATTATTTTTTCTTTGCTAAACGCGGGTCAGCTTGCAGAGAATTCGAAGGTGGATGTACATAAAGAGCAGAAAGATGCTTATGTATATGTTCAGAAAGAGGAAAATAAATAATTTTATTTTATATATAACGAAAAAAGCCAATCCACAGGATTGGCTTTTTGTCATTAACGAGAGTAGAACTCTACGATTAATGCTTCGTTGATTTCAGCTGGTAACTCAGAACGCTCAGCGTGACGAGTGTAAGTAGCTTCTAATTTGTCAGCATCGAAAGTTAAGTATTCTGGTACGAAGTTGTTAACTTCGATCGCTTCTTTAACAACAACAAGGTTGTTAGATTTTTCGCGAACGCTGATAGTTTGACCAGGTTTTACACGGTAAGATGGGATATCTACGC
Source organism: Bacillus paramycoides (assembly GCF_038971285.1). NCBI lineage: Bacteria > Bacillati > Bacillota > Bacilli > Caryophanales > Bacillaceae > Bacillus > Bacillus paramycoides. Next base: position 4,501,275 of record NZ_CP152427.1, on the reverse strand, counting down.
GAGCGCCATCAACCATGATGTGACCGTGGTTTACTAATTGGCGAGCTGCACGACGAGTGCGAGCTAAGCCCATACGGTAAACTAAGTTGTCAAGACGAGCTTCAAGAAGGATCATGAAGTTTTCGCCGTGCTTACCAGGCATTTTACCTGCTTGGTCAAATGTGCGACGGAATTGACGCTCAGTCATGCCGTACATGTGACGAAGTTTTTGTTTCTCTTGTAATTGTAAACCGTATTCTGAAAGTTTCTTACGTTGGTTAGGACCGTGAGGACCTGGTGCGTAAGGGCGTTTTTCTAATTCTTTTCCTGTGCCGCTTAGAGAGATTCCAAGACGACGAGACAGTTTCCAAGCTGGACCTGTATAACGAGCCATAGTTGACTCCTCCTTTAAAATGTTTTTATTTACGTAAAATAAAAACAGACGTAATCGATATTTACGGGCATTTTGTTTTCATGTACCTTCGCTCCAGCAGCAGGGAGTTACGAGATACACCTCCGTAGAGGAACAAAATACAAACGATAAACTCACATTACAAGGCTGCCTTTTTATTTTACACAAACGCTATTATATCTTTTACCCAGAGTTTCGTCAAGCGAGTACGTTTTTGTTTTATGCATATAAATTTTGGAAATGAACAAGAAGGAATTTAAAACGATATAAAAGAAGAGATAGAAACACAAATAAAACGCTTACATAAAATGTAGTAAAAAATGTTCATTAATTTTTGGTTGATGAATATGCGGCAATAAAAACATAAAAGGGGATGTTTTTATGAAAAAGAAGCATATGGAGACAGCGTTAATTCATCACGGGTATACATCTGAGGAGCATAAAGGAAGTTTAACACCACCTTTATTTCAAACGTCTACATTTACATTTGAGACTGCGCAGCAAGGAGAGGCGAGTTTTGCGGGAGTGGATCCATCTTATATTTACTCAAGACTTGGAAATCCAACTGTAAAATTATTTGAAGAACGTATGGCGGTGTTAGAAGAAGGAGAAGAAGCACTTGCTTTTGGATCCGGTATGGCAGCTATTTCAGCAACGTTAATTGCCTTTCTAAAAGCTGGAGATCATATTATTTGTTCAAACGGATTATATGGGTGCACGTATGGATTTTTAGAAGTGTTAGAAGAGAAATTTATGATTACGCATTCGTTTTGTGATATGGAGACAGAGACTGATATTGAAAATAAAATCCGTCCAAATACGAAGCTTATTTTCGTTGAAACACCGATTAATCCAACGATGAAATTAATTGATTTAAAACAAGTAATTCGGGTTGCGAAGCGAAATGGTTTACTTGTCATTGTTGATAATACGTTTTGTTCACCTTATTTACAAAGACCACTTGAGCTTGGTTGTGACGCAGTTGTGCATAGCGCGACGAAATATATTGGTGGTCACGGCGATGTTGTGGCGGGTGTAACGATTTGTAAAACGAAAGCGTTAGCTGAAAAAATTCGCCCGATGCGAAAAGATATCGGCGGTATTATGGCGCCGTTTGATGCGTGGTTATTGTTACGCGGATTAAAGACGTTAGCGGTAAGGATGGACCGTCATTGTGATAATGCAGAAAAAATTGTATCGTTCCTGAAAAATCATGATGCGGTAGAAGGAGTTTGGTATCCAGAAGGGGAGTTAGCATCTCGCCAAATGAAACGGGGCGGCGGTGTGATTTCTTTTTCAATTAAAGGCGGGAAAGAAGAGACACAAGCGTTTATCAATGACCTTCACTTTATTACAATTGCCGTAAGTTTAGGGGATACAGAAACGTTAATTCAGCATCCAGCAACGATGACACACGCTGCGATTCCAGCTGAGTTAAGACAAGAAATGGGTATTTATGATAATTTAATACGTTTATCTGTCGGTTTAGAATCGTGGGAGGATATCGTTTCTGATTTAGAGCAAGCGTTAAAGAAAATATCTACTGTTAGTAATCAATAAAAAAAGAGCTAGCTATCGGTTTCGTACGTGATGTACGCAATTGATAACTAGCTCTTTTTCTTCTACATATGTTTTAGGAGTGTTTCCACAAACTTTTCTAAATAGCGCTGATCTACTTCGTCGAAACGATTTTTTTCAGGGCTATCGATATCAAGTACACCGATGACAGTTCCTTCTTTCACGATCGGTACGACAATTTCTGAATTTGAAGCGCTGTCGCAAGCGATATGTCCTGGGAATTGGTGAACGTCTGCTACAAGCTGCGTTGTTTTCGTTTCAGCTGCAACGCCGCAAACGCCTCGTCCAAATGGAATGCGTACGCAAGCAGGCATTCCTTGGAATGGTCCAAGAACAAGCTGATTCCCTTCTGTTACGTAAAAGCCAACCCAATTCACACGATCTAAAAATTGGTTTAATAATGCGGACGCATTTGATAAGTTTGCGACTACGTTTAATTCGCCAGTTAATAATGCATCCAGTTGTTTAATTACTGTCTCATATTGCTCTTCACGAGATCCTGCATAACTTTCTTTGGTAAACATGGAAACAGCTCCTTTTTTATCGAGATGTGTAAAATATTAGCAAAATACGATGTATTTCACATGACTTTGTCGATAGAAAATTAAAGGAATTTGTCTTAAAAGTCAAGAAATTTAAACTATAGCTGTTCAGTGAGAGGAAGTGAGCGCATGAAACAGACGAAACAAAAAGTAATTGATGCGGCAATATCGTTGTTTAATACGAAAGGTTATGATGGAACGTCGGTGCGAGACATTGCAAAGCGAGCGGATGTGAATGTAGCGAATATTTCATATTATTTTGCTGGAAAGCAAGGCCTATTAGAGCAGCTTATTACTAATTTTTTAGAAGGGTATATTCATGTGATTGAAACGTCCTTTGAACAGAGAGAATATTTGTCGGCTAAAGATGTGATGGTGCAAATGGTGCGCGGGATTTTACAATATCAATTTGATAATAGGGAACTGACACGTTTCTTTTATCGAGAGCTGTCGCTTGATACGACATTAATTCGCGAAGTGATGACTGTTTATTTTTCTAAAGAAAGATATTATATAGAGCAAATCATAAAGCAAGGACAAATGAAACGAGAGTTTAAGAAGATATCTTTTACGATGTTTATGACACAATTAAAAGGCATGATGAATATGCCGTTTTTATATCCGCAATATATATCAGAAGTGCTGCATTCTTTTCCGTCTGAGACATTTTTCTTAGAAATGTACACGAAAGAATTTGAACAATGGATGGAACAAACATTATGTATAACGAATATGTATCAGGAATGGCCAAGAGCTGTTCATATGTGAGAAATCCCCACCTAACGAACTGAGGTGGGGATTTTTGTGCTTTCTTTTCTTTGCCATACATTGTTGCATAATAGTGCGATAATTGTTAATGAGGCTCCGGTAATTTCAACTTTGTCGACTGTATAACCTCCAAAGATGGAGCCGATAAGTGCAAGTACAGGAACTAAATTCATAAATAATATGCCGTTAATAGATGAAATATAGCGATTTCCTGTGTTCCAGCAAAATACAGCGATAACACCTGCAATAATCGACATATACAAGAGTTCAAAACGAACGCTCATAATTGTACGAAAGGACGGCATAGTAACGATGTTTGTATAAGTGAAGAAGGTGACAATGACGATGAGTGAAATTGATCCGAATAAACAAGTTAACGTCGTATACCTAAGTGGTGACCAAGATTGAAAACGAACACCGCCGTTCGTGTAAATGACCCAGCAAGTCACGCCGCATAGCATAAGTATATTTGTTGAGAGGTGACTGGCAGCTCCAAATAATAAGTGAATATTTCCCTTTGAAATGACAAGCATAACACCGAGCAATGCAACGAACATACAAAGGAATGTATAGTTTTGTGGGCGTTTGTTTTTTGTTATCCACTGCAATAATACAGCGATGAGTGGCATAAGAGATTGAATCATCGCGGCATGGATGGCTCCAGCAGGTCCGGCAAGTTGTTGACCGTAAAAAATGAGAAAACCATATCCAGCGAAACCGACAGTTCCGTAAAAGAATAAAGAAAGTGTTCTTTTTTCTAAGCGGAGTGAAGCTTTTCCTTCAGTAATGAATAGCAAAATAAGAAAAATAATAGCTGCTGATCCGTATCGGATAGTTGTGAAGAAGAACGGATCGATAAATTGCAGGGCATTTGCCATGACAGGAAACATAAACCCCCAAGCAGTGACGGCAAGTAGGCATAGGAGGGATCCAAGTAGCATTTGTTTTTTATCCAAGAGTATCTTTCCCCTTTACATTTCGATATAGTAAGTTGATGAAATAAGTATAAAGAGTAATTGTTTATAGCAGGAAATATCGATTTTTTATGACAGTTATAACTTTTTGTTAGAGGTGTGTACGATGGATTTAGAGGCAGTACGATCGTTTATTGAAGTAAAGAATGCGCGAAGCTTATCGAAGGCGAGTAAGCTTTTACATATTTCTCAACCGGCGCTTAGTAAGCAAATTCAAAGATTAGAAGCGAATTTAGAGGTTACTTTACTGAAGCGTTCCGCGCAAGGAGTGGAGTTAACAGAGGCTGGAGAGTTATTTATAAAAAGAATGTTACCGATTTTGGAACACATATATGAAGTGAAAGACGAAATGAAAAATTTTCAAGAAAAGCGGAAAATTTCTATAGGCATATTGCCCAGTTTAGCAGCACATTATATATCAAAATGTAATGATGTATTAGGTGACGGGTTCGAAGTAGAATGGAAAATTGAGCATACGAAAGTATTAATGGGACTCTTTAAAGAACGAAAGATAGAAGCGATGTTCATCGATTCGGTAGTAGAAGGCGCTGCGTGTATAAAAGAAATACGAGAAGAAAAAATTGTTTGTGTCGTTTCAAATGATCATCTTTATAAAGGGAAAACAGTAATTCGAATGGAAGATTTGCAAAATGAAAAGTTAATCGTATATCCAGAAATCTGTGATGTAAGAAAAATGATTACGAATATGTTTCATGGGATAGGTGCGAAACCAATCATTGCATTTGAAACTTCTTATGCAGAACCGATGCTTGCGATGGTCGGTGCTGGACTTGGTATCACGTTACTTCCAGAAATGTCAGTAGAGCAAGCGGTAAGGCAAGGAAATGTGCATGCGATTTCTGTTGAGCCGCCACTTGTACGTAAAATTTATTTCGCATCTCATATGGAAGAAGGCCATTTAGTGCATTCATTTGATGATGAGAGGTAATCCAAACGGAATATTGAGAAAGATTACAATTGCATTGAAAGAAACATGAAATTTTAAAAAAAACTAGGTCAAAAACAAGCCATTACATGGTATGATTAGTACATTGTTAGTTGTTAAATATAGGGGAATTCCCTTTTTATACATAATGCCTTCCATTTCATAAACGGAACGGACAAAAATAGAGATATAACTAGGAGGCTTTTTTGCATGGATTCTATCCTGACGATCGTTATCATTGTAGTAAGCTCTATTCTAGTGCTGCTCATGATAGAGCTTGTGATAAGAAATCGTTCATATAAAGATATTGAAGCACTTGAGCAGTGGAAACAAGAGATAAAAGATAAGCCTGTGGCAGATGAACTAAAACGGGTAAAAGATTTAAATATGACGGGTCAAACAGAAGAACTGTTTGGTAAATGGCGTGAAGAATGGGATGAGATTGTATCAACAACCCTTCCGAAAGCTGACAAAGATTTAGCGCAAGCGCGAAAATTCGCCTCGCAATTCTCCTTCCGAAAAGCAAAGCATGCGATGAATGAATCCATAAGTGGTTTAGATGACGCTGATAATCGTATTACAGACATTTTAAATGAATTACAGCAATTGTTAGAAAGCCATGAAAAAAATAGCTCAGAAATTGAAGGGTTACGTGATACATATCGTAGTATGAAGAAGAGTGTTCTTGCTCATAGACATATGTATGGAGCAGCGGAGCAGAAAATTGAAGAGATGCTAGACGCTGAATCTGAGAAATTTAAAAGCTTTGAAGAAGCAACAAATAATGGTGACTATTTAAAAGCGAGAGAAATTGTTATTAGCTTAGAAGAAGGTTTAGCAGATTTAGAAATCATTATCCACCAAATTCCAGATTTATTGGTAGAGTGTCAAGCGACGTTACCAGTGCAGCTGGAAGATTTATTACACGGACATAATGATATGGTAAGACAAGGTTATGTATTAGAGTATTTAGAAATCCCTAAAGAAGTTCGTGATATGACGAAACAACTACAAACATGTTTAATGGATATACAGGAGCTTCACATAACGGAAGCGGCTGAAAAAGTAGAAAACTTAAAAACGCGTTTAGATGGCTTCTACGATCAACTAGAACAAGAAGTACATGCGAGACATTATGTGGAGCAAAAAACACTTTCTGTTTATGAAGACTTAGAAGAAATTCGCACTGAAACGATTGAAACAAAAGCAGAAACGCAACTTGTGAAACAAAGTTATCAGTTACAAGATAAGGACATTGAGTCTCAAAAAGTAATTGAAAAGCAAATGCACATTTTAATGAAACGTTTTGAAATGCTGCAACTACGCGTTGCTGAACAAGATATTGCCTTCTCTATCATTCGTGAGGAACTAGAAGAGGTTTATGAGCAATGTGAAACATTAAAAGTACTTCATGCAGAATATAAAGAAATGCTGCAAACGATGCGTAAAGAAGAATTTGAAGCGCGTGAGAAGTTACAAGAAATGAGAAATACTATTTTCGAAACGAAACGCTTTATGCAAAAGTCGAATTTGCCAGGTCTTCCAGAGAGTATTATGGAAGATTTAAAAAGAGGGCAAATGGCAATGCAAGCTGTATATGAGCAATTAGAAGTGAAGCCGTTAAATATGAATGCTGTAAATAGCAGTTTAGAAGAAGCGTACACAACTGTTAATGGTGTAGCTGAGATGACAGAAGAGTTAATTGGACAAGCGTATTTAGTAGAAAAATTAATTCAATACGGTAATCGTTACCGCAGTCATGATGAAAACCTTGCAGAGAGCTTAAATTATGCGGAGAAATTATTCCGTGAATATCAATACGATGCAGCTTTAGAACAAGCGGCTTCTGTACTAGAGCAACTTGAGCCTGGCGTTGTTCAAAAAATAGCTGAATATGTAGACAATGAACAAACCCTTTCATAAGGGTTTGTTTTTTTGTGTAATTTTGCAGGCGATGTTGCTATAATGAATAGCGGAATACAGTAAGGTTATTCGTTTAAAAATATAACGGAACCTTTTAGTAGTCTTAGCGTAATGACACGTATTTGTGATATGATTATATGATGTGACAGCGCTGAAAGGGGAAGAACGATGATCTATTTTGATAATAGTGCGACGACAAAGCCATATCCAGAAGCTCTTCAATCGTACGTAACGGTTGCAGGGAAATATTTTGGGAATCCTTCTTCTATTCATTCGCTTGGAGGAGAGGCAGAGCGTCTATTAACACAATCAAGAACAATTGCAGCGCAGCTTCTTCACGTTAAACCTTCTGAGATTATTTTCACATCAGGTGGAACAGAAGGGAATAACCTTGCGATTAAAGGGATAGCGATGAGGAATCGTTCGCGCGGTAAACATATCATTACAACAAATATTGAACACGCGTCTGTGTTTGAAGCATATAAACAATTAGAAGATCTCGGTTTTGATGTAACATATTTACCGGTTAATGAGCATGGTGTTGTATCGGTAGAGGATGTAAAACGAGCACTTCGTGAAGATACGATTCTTGTGTCAATTATTCACGTGAACAACGAGACTGGAGCAATTCAGCCTGTTGCTGAAATTGGAACGTTATTATCGAATTATCCGAAAATAAGATTCCATGTGGACCATGTACAAGGGATAGGAAAAGTACCGCTTAATTTATATGCTTCTCATATTGATCTTTGCTCAATATCTGGACATAAATTCCACAGTGTAAAAGGAACGGGTCTTCTTTATGTACGTGATGGTGTAAGGTTAGATCCAATTTTATCAGGTGGTCAACAAGAGCTGAAGTATCGCTCTGGTACAGAAAACTTACCTGGTATTGTAGCGATGGTGAAAGCACTTCGCATGACAATGGAACAAGTGAAAGAAAAGGTAGCTCATTTGCAAAGTTTACAAGCAGAGCTTGTTCGTTTCTTTAAAGAGATGGAAGATGTAACGATTAATACGTCGCTTGCATACGCAGCACCGCACATTTTAAATGTATCATTTGTAGGTTTAAAACCAGAAGTGGTCGTTCATGCTTTAGAAGAACACGGTGTATATGTATCAACGAAGTCTGCTTGTTCTTCAAAAGCAAATGAAGTGAGCAGAGTGTTAGTGTCAATGGGAGTACCGCATGCGTCTGCTGCAAGTGCTATTCGCATTAGTTTGGCACCAGAAAACACGATGGAAGAAGTAAAACAATTTGAAAGTATTGTGAAAGAAACAATGCCAAAATTATATGAAGTGATGAGGTAAAGGAATATGATGACATATGAATATATTTTAGTTCGTTATGGAGAGATGACGACTAAAGGTAAGAACCGTTCTAAATTTGTAAGCACATTAAAAGATAATGTGAAGTTCAAACTGAAAAAATTCCCAAATATTAAAATCGATGCAACACATGACCGTATGTACATCCAATTAAATGGTGAAGACCATGAAGCGGTATCTGAAAGACTGAAAGATGTATTTGGTATTCATAAGTTTAACTTAGCGATGAAAGTACCATCAGAATTAGAAGATATTAAAAAAGGTGCATTAGCAGCTTTCTTACAAGTAAAAGGTGATGTGAAAACATTTAAAATTACTGTACACCGTTCTTATAAGCACTTCCCGATGAGAACGATGGAATTATTGCCTGAGATTGGTGGACACATTCTAGAAAATACAGAAGATATTACAGTAGATGTTCATAATCCAGATGTAAATGTACGTGTAGAAATTCGCAGTGGTTACAGCTACATTATGTGCGACGAGCGTATGGGAGCTGGCGGTTTACCAGTTGGCGTTGGCGGAAAAGTAATGGTACTTCTTTCTGGTGGTATCGATAGCCCAGTAGCAGCGTACTTAACGATGAAACGCGGCGTATCAGTGGAAGCAGTTCACTTCCATAGCCCACCTTTCACAAGCGATCGCGCGAAACAAAAAGTAATCGATTTAGCACAAGAGCTAACGAAATACTGTAAACGTGTAACACTTCACCTTGTTCCATTTACAGAAGTGCAAAAAACGATTAATAAAGAAATTCCATCTAGCTATTCAATGACAGTTATGCGCCGTATGATGATGCGTATTACAGAGCGTATTGCGGAGGAGCGTAATGCACTTGCAATTACGACTGGTGAAAGTCTTGGACAAGTAGCAAGCCAAACGTTAGATAGTATGCATACAATTAACGAAGTAACAAATTATCCAGTTATTCGTCCGCTTATTACGATGGATAAATTAGAAATTATTAAAATTGCTGAAGAAATTGGCACATATGATATTTCAATTCGTCCGTACGAAGATTGCTGTACAGTATTCACACCAGCAAGCCCAGCGACGAAGCCGAAGCGTGAAAAAGCAAATCGTTTTGAAGCGAAATATGATTTCACACCATTAATCGATGAAGCTGTAGCGAACAAAGAAACAATGGTATTACAAACGGTAGAAGTAGTGGCGGAAGAAGAAAAATTCGAAGAACTTTTCTAAAACCATAAATTACCATATTTAAAACGTGTATGAAGTCATGTTATTTATCACACTCTATACTCACAAGGAGGTGATATAACATGTCACGTAGCACAAATAAATTAGCGGTTCCTGGTGCTGAATCAGCATTAGACCAAATGAAATACGAAATCGCTCAAGAGTTTGGTGTTCAACTTGGAGCAGATGCAACAGCTCGCGCTAACGGTTCTGTTGGTGGTGAAATCACTAAACGTCTAGTTTCACTAGCTGAGCAACAATTAGGCGGTTTCCAAAAATAATCCCATATAAGATGGCTTAGAAAGAGCGGGTTCTCCCGCTCTTTCTTTTTGTTGTTTGCATCGGTATACATTCATTTCGACATAGACATAAAAAATTTGTCAAAAGAAGAGGGTTCAAAATAGACAGAAAATTCTTTATTATATAAGGGAGGCATAAAGAAAAAGGAGGATGTTTATGAAAAGAGAGGAATTGTTGGCGCCACCGTCTTATAATTTAGTTTCTGAAATAGAGAAATATATAGGGGATAAAGATAAGCTTGCTTTAATTTGGCAAGATGATAAAGGGAATAGACGAGAAGTTACATACGCTGAGCTTATGCAAGGTGCGAATAAAATTGGAAACGCTTTTATAAAGAGTGGTCTGCAAAAAGGGGACAAGCTCCTCATTATGATGCCACGCTTAATTGAAGCGTATATGACATATATCGCTGCGATTAAAGCAGGATTTGTCGTAATTCCGAGTTCGGAAATGTTACGCAAAAAAGATATCGAATATCGCATTGGACATGGGGAAGTAAAAGCAATCGTAAGTTATGAACCGTACATTGGACAATTTGATGATATAGAAGCGATGGAGTCTCTTCAGAAATTCGTTCTGAGCGAGCAGTCAGTAGATGGATGGATTAATTTAAAAACAGCGTTAGAAACAGAAAGTGATATGCTGGAAATGGCGAAGACAGATAAAGAAGATATGGTCTTTTTATCTTACACGTCAGGGACGACAGGAAACCCAAAAGGTGTTGTTCATACGCATGCGTGGGCATACGCGCATTTACGTACGAGCGCTCCAAATTGGCTCGGAATTGAAGAGGAGGATGTTGTGTGGGCGACGGCTAGTCCAGGCTGGCAAAAGTGGATTTGGAGCCCGTTTTTAGCAACTCTCGGATCAGGAGCAACAGGATTTGTATACAACGGTAAATTTGAACCGAAAACATATTTAAATTTATTAGACGATAATAAGGTGAATGTGCTTTGTTGTACGCCGACTGAGTATAGATTAATGGCAAAAGTAGAGAATTTAAGCCAGTACAATTTAGAAGCGTTACATAGCGCTGTATCAGCAGGTGAGCCGTTAAATAGAGAAGTCATTGAAACGTTCCAAAAGCACTTTAATATTACAGTCAGAGACGGCTATGGGCAAACGGAAAATACATTGCTTGTTGGTGTAATGAAAGGGATGGATATTAGACCAGGATCAATGGGAAAACCAACGCCAGGCAACCACGTTGATATCGTAAATGAAGAAGGTATTCCAGTTAAAGTGGGCGAAGTTGGTGATATCGCAGTTCACATTGAAACGCCAGCCCTCTTTAAACAATATTATAAAGATGATGAGCGCACAGCGATGCAATTCCGCGGTGATTATTATATTACTGGCGATAAAGCGAAGAAAGATGAAGACGGTTATTTCTGGTTTGAAGGGCGCGGTGATGATATTATTATTAGCTCTGGTTATACAATCGGGCCGTTTGAAGTAGAAGACGCGCTTGTAAAACATCCTTACGTAAGAGAGTGCGCAGTTGTCGCAAGCCCTGATGAAATTCGCGGAAGTGTCGTGAAGGCATTTATCGTATTAAGAGAGAATATAGAAAAGAACGAAGAAACATTAATTCCAATACTCCAACAACACGTCAAAGAACTCACTGCACCATATAAATACCCTCGCAAAATTGAATTTGTAGATGAACTACCAAAAACGATTTCTGGAAAAATTCGCCGTATTGAACTTAGAAAACAAGAGATGGAGATTCCGTCAAAATAATTTAGAAAATAGTTGAATGAACTGTAAACTATATGATATTATAAAAACGAACATAAGTTCGATTTTATAAACTAAAAAAAGAGGTGTCCGTATGATTTTAGGTATTAATCCGTATTTAGTTTTAGATGGTAGTGGGCAAGAAGCTGTACAGTTTTATAAAGAGGCGTTAGATGCAAAAGTAGAAGTAATGCAAACCTTCGGTGATATGCCTGAAAATCCAGAATATCCAATTCCAGCTGAAGCGAAAGAGCGCGTTTTACATGCTACTTTAAAAGTTGGTAATACGGACCTTATGATCTCTGATACATTTCCAGGTCAAGGGCATGCAATCGGATCTCAAGTAACAATCGCAATTCAAATTAATAATGCAGAAAAAGCGAAAGAAGTATTCGATAAGTTACAAGAAGGTGGAGAGGTTATTATGCCACTTCAAGAAACATTCTGGAGCCCAGCATACGGACAAGTAAAAGATAAATTTAATATTGAATGGCAAGTTACAACGTCTACTACTGAACAAAAGTAATGTTTAGAAAAGCACCATGTTTTGAAATGGTGCTTTTTTTTATACAATAAAACAAAGGAGATGGGATATATGGGAGAAATTTGGTATGGCGGCACCATTTACACGATGCGAGAAGAGAATGAAAAAGTAGAAGCAATTTATGTTGAAAACGGTATGATTGTTGATGCTGGGAGTAAGGAAGAGCTAGAAAGTCGATATTCAGAAGTGAAGTTGTACGACTTAGAAGGGAAAACAATGATTCCAGGTCTCGTTGATAGTCATATGCATCTTATTGGGCATGGAGAGAGGTTACTCCGCCTAGATTTGTCAAACTGTACATCTTATAGCGAAGTGCTGACTCTCGTACGGAAGCGAGTAGAAGAAGTACCAAAAGGTTCTTGGATTATTGGAGAAGGCTGGAATGAAAATAATTTTACAGATACAAAGCAAGTTCATGTGCGTGATTTAGATGAAATCTCTAAAGAACATCCAATTTTATTAAAGCGAGTTTGTCGTCACGTTACATGGGGGAATTCATACATACTGCAAGAAGCGAACATAACAGAAATGACGCAAGACCCGAAAGGCGGGAAAATCGGCCGTGATTCATCAAATATGTTAACGGGGCTTTTATATGAACAAGGGCAAGAGTTAATTAAACATGTACAACCTGAAATTGATGAAGCTTATTTACAAAGGGCTTTGCAAACAGCGATTAAAGACTGTTGGCAATATGGACTCGTTGGTGGGCATACGGAAGATTTAAATTATTACGGTGGCTTTAGAAAAACGCACAATGCGTTTTCTCATGTCATAAAGGATATGCCATTTAAAGCACATTTACTCGTTCACCATGAAGTAGCACATGAACGAAAAGAATATGAAAATGAACACTATATTGAATTTGGTGCGATGAAAATTTTTTCTGACGGTTCTTTTGGCGGAAGAACAGCTTTATTAAGTGAACCGTATGAAGATGCGCAGGAAACAAATGGAGTTGCAATCTTTTCGCGCAAAGAGCTTGCGGAGTTAGTGAAAAAAGCAAGAGACTTACATATGCCAGTTGCGATTCATACAATCGGTGATTTATCTCTTGAATATGTCATTGATGCACTTGAATTATATCCACCAGCAGAAGGATTACGCGACCGCATTATTCATTGTCAGCTAGCTCGTGAAGAGTTGATTGAGAGAATGAAACACTTGCCGGCTATTATCGATATTCAACCCGTCTTTCTGTCATCGGACTTCCCGTCAGTCATTGAAAAACTAGGCGAGCATCGTCTCCGTTATGCATACGCGTGGAAAACGTTACTAGAAGCAGGGTTACACTGCAACGGTGGTTCTGACGCACCCATTGAACAAGTGAATCCGTTTTTAGGTATATATAGCGCTGTTACACGTAGAAGTTTTATTGACGGTGTATGCTATATGCCAGAGGAAAGATTAACGGTATATGAGGCTATGTCTCTATTTACAATAGGAAGTGCCTATGCAATTGGAAAAGAAGCGAAGCGAGGACAAATTACAAAAGGATATGAAGCAGACTTTACGATAATAGACCGCAATATTTTTGAAATAGAGGCGGAAGAAATAAGAGAAGTACAAGCTGCGATGACTGTAATTGATGGGAAGATTGTGTATAGAAAAGATGCGTGAAAATATATCAGCAATTATTAAAATATATCGACTTATCGACAAGAAATGACAAGAATAGTGACTGATAGCGAGAGAAATAAAAAACCGCCGAATTATGGAATATCATAATTCGGCGGTTTTTTTATGTTATAAAAACGTTCTCTGCACCTTTTCCCAGAAGGAATTGTTTTTCAATTTAACTGTTTTAATTTGTTTATTGCTTAAGCGTACAACAGCTTTTTCTACTTGTTTAATGCTAAGCGCTTCATTATCCAAACCGATAACAGGATAATCATTACCGTCTGGTCTTAGTTTTAAAGTTAGTGTACGTTCGTGATTTAAAATGAACGGTGAACCGAGCGTACGGTATGTGTTGTTATTTAATGATGCTAGTTCGCTTACTTGGAAGCACGGAATAAGTGGATCAACAACCGCACCATGTAATGATTTATTGTAGGCTGTACTTCCTGTTGGGGTAGAAACAACTAAACCGTCCCCTCTAAATGTTTCGAAATATAGATCATCAACGTGAACATCTACAACGAACGTTTTAATAATGCTAGAACGTAATGAGAATTCATTTAAACAATGGAAAGATGTACCGTGATCTACATCTACTTGAATTGTCGGATATTTGCGCACTTCAATTTCATTTTTTGTAATTTCTTGAAGGGCCGTATCAACGTGATCAATATGGAAATCGCAGTAGAAAGAAGTCTCATCTTTCGTAGAAATCCCTGCGTATAAGCAATCTTCTCTAAAACCAGTTTTACGAACGGCTTGTAAGAAAGTTGCATCATCTCCAACACTGACGATAGCGTTTGCATTTTTTGGATGATCTAATATGGTAAATCCATTCTCTTCTAAAATACGATAGATTGGTTTCATTTTTTCAACGAGTGTTGCTTTGTCATCACCATAAAAGAAAAATAAATTGCGACGATCTGCCATTATGTATCCCTCCACTGCAGTTAAATTTTCTGTTCTTCGTACTACATATCATCCAAATACGTTCCCCGACGATATGTTCAAATAATATATTTCGATATAAAATGTCAAAATACCTTTTTATTTTTAGAAAAATTTTTATATTCAATCTTATGGAATTCTGTTTAATGATGAATAAACTTGTCGATAATGGGTACGGAGTGAAAGGATGATACGTATGAAGTGGTTCGTAATTGGAATAATAATTCTTCTCCTTTTTATTTTGCTTATACTATTGTCGAAAATAAAGCTTAAAGTGACATTTTTATATTCAGAAATGGAAAAGCAATGTTTGTTTCAAGTGAAAATATGGATGATTCGCTATACATTTGATGTGTTGGAAAGAATTGAAAAGCAACAGAAGAAGACAGGGCAAAAGATTGAGAAAGCTAAAGAAGAGGGTGGATTAGATAATAAAATTATAGCCCAACTTGATAGTATGGGGGAGCTGATAAAAAAGCTGCAAGAAGTTCATACTATTGTTAAAGATTTTCTCAAACGAGTGAAAATCAATGGTTGGAGATGGCACACACAAATTGGAGCAGGCGACGCAGCTAGCACTGGAATTGTCACTGGATATGCATGGGGGACAAAAGGAATGGCTGCTGGAGTTGTAGGACAATATATGCATATTGTAGACGTACCAGAATTTGAAATTACTCCTGTTTTTCAAGGGAAAGGATTTGCATCAAGATGTGAGTTAACGGCATCTTTTCGCATATTTCGTGCTATAAAAACAGGAATCAAATTACTCGTATTTATGAGAAGACAAAGATCTGGTACGACTGAAAAATCTGTTCAAGCATAGGGGGGATATAGAATGGACCATCCAATTCAAGGTTTAATGACAACCGCAATGCAGCATTTAAAACAAATGACTGATGTAAATACAATTGTAGGCGATCCAATTAAAGCTGCTGATGGAAGTGTAATTCTTACCGTTTCAAAAGTTAGCTTCGGATTTGCCGCTGGTGGAAGTGAATTTGGTAAAATAGAACATTCAGGCCGTCATCCATTTGGCGGGGGAAGTGGTGGAGGAGTTTCTATTAATCCTGTTGCTTTTCTTGTAATAAATGGAGAAGGTGTAAAAGTGTTGCATTTAGATAAGCAAACACACGTCATCGATAAAATAATTGAATTAGCGCCACAAGCTGTTGATAAAGTGAAAGAAATGATGGATAAACGAAAAGAAGACGATCCTGAATTTCAAATTTAACAAATAAAGAAGCTGATCAATGGATTAGCTTCTTTAATTTTTTTGTAAATAAAGCGATTTTATTTGCATTATCGATAGGGACAAACTATCATTTACATTGTACATATTTTGTTTAAATAAGGGAGGATTTTCAAGTGGCAAACGTAACTTTTAAAGGTAATCCAATGACTTTAGTTGGAACAGAAGTTAAAGTTGGCGATCAAGCGCCGAATTTCCAAGTATTAGCAAACGACTTATCTCCAGTAAGTTTAGAGACATACAAAGGCGAAGTAAAATTAATTAGTGTTGTACCTTCAATCGACACAGGTGTGTGTGATGCACAAACACGTCGTTTTAACCAAGATGCAGCAGGTATTGAAAACGCGAAAGTATTAACAATTAGCGCTGACTTACCATTCGCTCAAAAACGCTGGTGTGCAGCAAACGGTTTAGAAAATGTTGTAACACTTTCTGACCACCGCGACCTTTCATTCGGTGAAGCTTACGGCTTAGTAATGAAAGAGCTTCGTTTACTTGCTCGTGCAGTATTCGTAGTAGATAGCAATGACAAAGTAGTTTACGCAGAATACGTAAGCGAAGGTACAAGCCATCCAAACTATGAAGCAGCATTAGAAGCAGCAAAAGCTGCAAAATAATGTGAAGGAAGATGACCTCTTTGTAAGGGGTCGTCTTCTCTCATATATTGCTATATGGAATCGATATACGAGAGAAGACGTTACATCATACATCACTAAAAAGGGAGCTCTTAAAAAGAGGTCGCTTTTTCTTTTGGGAAAAAATCAGATTATGGTATGATATAAGTTATGTGTAAAAGAGAGAAGGAGGAATGTACGTGAGTCAGACAGTAGAAACATTATTTTCTATTTTTGATTCTTCTGCGGTAGTTTTACGTAAAGAATTAGATGTAACATATTTAGAGGCGCTTGTAGAAACAGGTGATAACTTGTTTGAAGGAGCGATTTTACAAGAGGAATTATCTGAATCAGCAATTGAAAGGCTGAATCGTGAATATAGTACGTTTAATGAAGAAACATATAAAGGTGAAGAAATTCGTAAAGCATTTCAGTTAGCCATCTTAAAAGGAATGAAAGAAGGCGTACAAGCGAATCACGAAATGACGCCTGATGCAGTTGGTATGTTTATGAGTTACCTATTCCATAAATTTATGAAGGGTAAAAATGAAATTACTGTGTTAGATCCTGCAATTGGAACGGGTAATTTAATGACGACAGTGTTCAATAGCGCTCAAGAAAACGTTACAGTGAGTGGATTTGGTGTAGAAGTGGATGAAGTGTTAATTAAACTTGCTTTAGTAAATGCGAATTTACAAAAGCATGCAATCGAATTCTTCCATCAAGATGGACTAGCACCACTTTATATCGATCCGGTTGATGCAGTCGTTTCAGATTTACCGATTGGTTATTATCCAAATGAAATCGGTGCAAGTGAATATAAGTTAAAAGCAGATGAAGGAATGTCATATGCCCACCACTTATTTATTGAACAAAGTGTGAAACATACGAAAGAAGGCGGGTACTTATTCTTCTTAGTGCCGAACTTCATTTTTGAAAGTGATCAAGCACCAAAATTACATGCATTTATTAAAGAAACATGCTTTATTCAGGGGTTATTACAGCTACCTGTTTCCATGTTTAAAAACGAGAAAAATGCAAAAAGTATATTTGTTCTCCAAAAGAAAGGCCCTAGTGTAACGATGCCAAAACAGGCGTTATTAGTGGAATTACCTAAATTCTCTAACATGAAGGCGATGGAAGACATTATGGACCAATTAAATACTTGGTTTGCAACGCATAAATAAGGTTAGGTATATGTAACAGGGTTAGTGATTCATGTAGTACAGTTTTATATGATATGTCATATTTTTAAATATATACTAGATTAAACTGAATTTTTTTGAAATCTGTAATATATATTTTTTCTTGGTGTTACAATTTTTTCACTTGAAATATATGTCGTACGATGTTTAAATTAAAATCGTGAGTATAAAATTTGCTAAGAATGAAACGTTTTCATATTTAGTGAATTTGATCAGATAAAATCGAGCGGTTTGTGGAAACATCCACACAACTACCAAGAGAAAAAGGGGCGAAAGACTAGATGTCAAAAATCATCGCGATTAACGCAGGAAGCTCTTCCTTAAAATTCCAATTATTTGAAATGCCAAGTGAAACAGTATTAACAAAAGGTTTAGTAGAACGTATCGGTTTAGAAGATAGTATCTTCACTATTACTGTAGATGGCGAAAAACAAAAAGAAGTTACAAACATTCCAGATCACGCAGTAGCAGTTAATATGCTTCTTAACAAATTAACTGAAAACGGAATCGTTAAATCTCTAGATGAGATTGGCGGTATCGGTCACCGTGTTGTTCACGGCGGCGAAAAATTTGCTGACTCTGTTTTAATTACTGATGAAGTATTAGCTGATATCGAAGAATTAAGCGATTTAGCACCACTTCATAACCCAGCAAACGTTGTTGGTATTAAAGCATTCCAAGAAGTATTACCAAACGTACCAGCAGTAGCGGTATTCGATACAGCATTCCACCAAACAATGCCGGAATCTGCATTCCTATACAGCTTACCATATGAGTACTATGAAAAGTTCGGCATCCGTAAATACGGTTTCCACGGAACTTCTCATAAATATGTAACTGAGCGTGCGGCTGAGCTATTAGGTCGTCCACTTGAAAGCTTAAGCTTACTTTCTTGTCACTTAGGTAACGGTGCAAGTATCGCAGCAGTAGAAGGCGGTAAATCTATCGATACTTCTATGGGCTTCACTCCACTTGCTGGTGTAACAATGGGTACACGTTCTGGTAACATTGACCCTGCGTTAATTCCATACATCATGGAAAAAACAGGCCAAACAGTAGAAGAAGTAGTTAACGTATTAAACAAGAAGAGTGGTATGTTAGGTCTTACTGGTTACTCTAGTGACCTACGTGACATCATTGCGAAAGAAGAAGAAGGCGATCACCGTGCGAAAGTAGCACTTGATGTATTCGTAAGCCGTATCCACAAATACATCGGTTCTTACACTGCTCGTATGAAAGGTGTAGACGCAATCATCTTCACAGCTGGTGTAGGTGAAAACAGTGCAATTATTCGTGAGCGCGTATTAGAAGGCCTTGAGTACATGGGCGTATACTTCGACGTAAAACGTAATAACGTATTTGGTGAAGAAGCATTCATCAGCTTCCCACACTCTCCAGTAAAAATTATCGTAATTCCAACTGACGAAGAAGTTATGATCGCTCGTGACGTACTACGTCTTGGAAACATTGGTTAATATATGAAAAGAAAGACGAGATCCTATAGGATTTCGTCTTTTTTCTTTTGGATATAGTTTAAAATTCCATCTGGGTATAGTACTTTCTTCTCCTGAATGAATGCAGTAATGGGAATCCATTTTGCATACGATACTGTTTGCTCATCTTGTATATTCATTTTTTTCATTTCATATAGTGATGTGTCTAATAAGCGTAGAGAATATAGTTGGATGATTTCATGACCAATTTCTCCGTCAAGATGAAAGATATTTTCTAAACAACCTAAATAATTGATGATTTCCACTTCTGTATGAAGCTCTTCTTTATATTCACGAATAATTGTATGTGCTGATTTTTCACCAAGTTCAATTGAACCGCCGACAGGTCTGTAATATGTTTCATCTGCTGTACGATATTCTTGTACGAGAAGGCGACCGTGATGTATAGCAATGCCAAAAGCTTTTGCACGTGGATACATATACAACCACTCCTTATTTATTCTATATAAGGATGATTATAATGTGTTTTGTAATAAAAAGTGTCATGTATTTAAGAATGTGGTCTAATCGTAATCCCATCAAATAAGTTGCTCCAAAATGCTTCATTGTACTGAAATACATCCATAATAGGGCATTTTATAACACAAATATTTTGTAATCCCCAATCTTCTTGGATGATAGTTGGTACATCTTCAGGGATTAATAATAGGACGGAGAATGTATGTGTAACGATTTGAGATAAAATGTGTTCCAAGGAGCGTGCTTCTTCGTATGTTCCTCCAGTTCGAATAAACAATATGGATTGTGCTGTGTCAATTGTAGTTAGAAAACGATTAATTCGATGCTCATAGTTTAACTTAATTTCTATATAAGAAGGCCAAGAAGTTGGTGTGTTTACATCTGTTTTAAAGTCGTGGCAAGAGTCAATTTCATATAGGTTGTCACGGAGTCTTAATTTCGCACCATCATCCCAAAATGAGATGAAGGATAAGTTTTCGAACTGTAAAAAACGGTCAAATCGATTTTGTAATAATACATTCACTTTTTCTAATGAAGGGCTTAGCATAAAATCGATAACACCAAAAAATGGTGATAATTCGAATTGATATAATGCCCAAGCAGGCCAGCAGTTTTGTCCTAAGCTGAATACTGCGTTATATTCTTTTTTTATATTGGATAGATTCATCTGATTCATCTCATCCTTTTTGCTAATATTTTATGTCATGAAAAAATGGTGTGTGAATAAAGATAGACAAGCATATTTGCAAAGAATAAGCAGAAATATGTTACAATAGAAAAAAATCAAACGAGGTGGTTGTTACGATGCGATCGAAGCGAGAACAAGCCATTTTAGACAATATAAAAGAATGGGAATTGCAATTAGTTGAGCAAGAAGCGACTGATTTTCAAAAAGTGTTTGATAAATGGGTGCATAGTACAATTGCGAAATTACCTGAGAAAAAACGAAAAGATTTCTTTACGAAAGCAGATGGATGGCTCTTTCATTTGCATGCATTGATTCAAAGTTCACAATCGCAGTTAGAGGCGCGTAATCGTATTTTGGGAACGTCGAGATTATTTGATGAATCGATTGAGCAACTAGAGGATTTAAAAGCATTATCTATTGATCAATTAACATACATAGCAGAGCAGCAAACAGCACGACATCGCTTATATTCATTCGTACAAGGCGGAGCAACGGGTGCTGGAGGTTTATTATTACTAACAGCTGATTTTCCGGTTATGATTGCGTTAAATGTGAAGGCTGTCCAACTTATTGCAACATCATTTGGGCATGATGTGAACAAGCCTTATGAAATGATGCTCGCATTAAAGGTCTTTCATGCGTCCTTACTACCAGGAAGACTTCAGCAATACGCGTGGTACAATTTACTGCAAGAGCTAGAGCAAGAGGATTCGTTCTTCTACGAAGGAGACGAAGCGGTATTACAACCAGCTTCTACTGAAATTATTTTAAAACAAATTTTGAAAACATTTTCGATTTATGCTCTTCGTCGTAAATTATTCCAAGGTATTCCGGTAATTGGAATGGCAATCGGGTCTACAGTGAATTACCGTTTAACAAGAAACGTTACTGAATTTGCAAATAGATTTTATCAAGTGCGCCACATAGTCGAGAAGGAAAAAAGAGCGTAAAAAAAGCGAGAGGCCGAAGCCTTTCGCTTTTTTAATTTGTTGCATGCTTTTTGGACATTGGAATAGATACTGGTTGCTTTTCTTCTGCTTTTTCTGTTTTTGGATAATAAATTAAATCCAATGTTTTTGCCTGTACGGCAATCGAAAGAATAGTAAAAGCAATTTCTGTCCAATTTAAATAATATAATGAAAGCGCAAGAACAATCGCGTCAAAGACGAAGAAAATTTGCCCAATTGTAAAACGTGTTTTTTTACTTAATACAATTGTTAAAATATCGTCTCCACCGGTTGCACCGCCAAATCGCAATATAAAACCGAGTCCAATACCAGCTAACGCACCGCCAACTACTGCAGCAATAAATAAATTGTTTGATAAATCGACCGTAAATGGAGAATAATTTTCCATAAGAGAATAAAATACTCCGAATGAAATTGAACCTAAGAATGAATAGCCAACCATTTTTCTACCTAACAATGAAGCACATAGTAGAATAATTGGGATATCCATCATTACAGTTGAAATAGATGGTGAAATATCATAAAAATTTTGGATGAATAGTGCGATACCTACAAAGCCACCTTCTGTTAAGTGGTTTTGGAAGTGAATGTGATATAGCGCTGCTGCTAAAATAAATGAACCGATTAAAACCATAAAAACTTCTTTAATAATTTGTCGACTTTGGATGTTCCTCATCGTTATTCCTTCTTTCCGTAGTTAGTAGTCCTTTTGTGTTGTAAACTAACTACGAGCTCACATGTAGCTTCAGTTAGTTTACGAAAAAAACTAACTACGCTATATGTCGCTGAAGAAATAACGAATAATCCTCTCGTCCATCAATTCTCCCTACTTTCGTTTTAGTTTAAGTCTTAAAACGACTAAACAAAACGTGGAGTAGGATTCTTCATTTAGCAATCCTGCTCTTCTTTGTTTTGTTTAGCTAGTAACAATTAAGCCCTAAACAAAACGCTATGTGTAAGAAGAGTCTTTTTTTTGCCAAATTATCCTTCGGGCAATCATAATTTCCCCACTCTCGTATTTTTTTCGCTAGACTAAAGTATCTGAGCTGAAAAATACGCTACGTGTATGATTCGTCAATACGATGCCACATGCTCCTTCGAGCGATCATGATATCAAAATCCCTTCCTTCAAGATTTATATTATTATATCATACTTTCAAAAAATGTATGCGGATGGAAACCGACAATAAACGGAGGAAATCTACAAAAATTGTTATGTTTAAATATTTTTGTAGAAAAGCCTAAGTTATTTTGCAGAATTGGACAGTTTTTTAGTTTGTCCAATAAGTAAGAAAAGAAGAGTTTTTATTCAGTTGTATTCTTATCATCACTTTTATCTTTAAAGAACGCATCCCAGCTAATTACACTTAAAAAAGTTAAAGCGATAATAACGAAAGCATGCATAAGTTTGAACCTCCTTTTGTACATAGTATATGAATCGTTCACTTTGGAATGTGTCATTTTTTTACAAGTCTTAACTATTATGAGAGTATATTAATATAGATGGATGAAAGGGGAAGTGAGAATATGCTAAAAGACATGTTTAAAAGAAAAGAATTAACATGTGTTTCATGTCAGAAAAAGATTCAATATGAAGAAGAGCTCGTCGCTTTTGTAAAGTTGCCGAAAGAAAGAAGTATATTAGTTGGCCCGTTTGATGTGTGCTTGGCGAAAACAGCGCAAGAAATATATTGTAAATCGTGTTACGACAAAAAAGCATGACCCAAAGTAATTGAGGGGCATGCTTTTTTTATTGGTGTGCTTTTCCCTCAGATACATTTTGAGTGAGTCGATACCAAAGCCAAAGATCATTAATGATGGAAGCAAGATCGGCAATTTCTGAATTCAGTTTGCAAGAAATTTCGAAGTCTTCTTCGTTATTTAAATGATGCTGTTTTGCATTAATAGAGTGCTCGAGTTCTTTTATTCGATCTGGAATCTTTCCGCGAACTTGTTCCCATTTCAATAAAATAGCATGCTGCATTTTTTCGGGGATATCTTCCCAATCTTCTTGTAAATGCGGAATTTCAATTCCTAGATGATCATCGTATAAGAAATACTTTTCCATAAGTTCACCCCCGTTTTCCTGCTTATATTGTACAAAAAAACAGAAAGAAGTTCGACGAAATTGGTTGAAAAAATTTGAAAATGACTCTTGATACATTTTGTAAAAGGTGTTAAAGTGTGAATTATTATAAAAGAAAATGAATATTTATTCTTTAGGGGGATGCAAAATGGAGAAGAAGAAAGTTGTATTAGCATATTCTGGGGGTCTTGATACTTCCGTTGCAATTAAATGGTTACAAGAGAAGAATTATGATATTATCGCGCTTTGTTTAGACTTAGGGGAAGGTAAAGACTTAGCATTTGTAAAAGAAAAGGCACTTTCAGTAGGTGCAATTAAATCATATATGATTGATGTTCAAGAAGAATTTGCAAATGAATATGCATTAATGGCGATGCAAGCGCACACGTTATACGAAGGGAAATACCCTCTCGTTTCAGCGTTATCACGTCCGCTTATCGCGAAGAAATTAGTAGAGATTGCAGAACAAGAAGGAGCGACTGCAGTTGCACATGGATGTACAGGGAAAGGGAATGATCAAGTTCGTTTTGAAGTTTCTATTCAAGCGTTAAATCCTTACTTAGAAGTGATTGCGCCTGTACGTGAATGGAAATGGTCACGTGAAGAAGAAATTGCATATGCAAAAGAAAACAATGTACCAATTCCGGTTAATTTAGATAGCCCATTTTCAATCGATCAAAACTTATGGGGACGCAGCAATGAATGTGGCATTTTAGAAGATCCATGGGCAGCGCCGCCAGAAGATGCATATGAGATGACATTGGCATTAGAAGATACACCGAATAAACCCGAGTTTGTAGAAATCGGTTTTGAAGCAGGCGTACCGACTACTTTAAATGGTACTGCCTATCCACTTTCAGAACTTATTAAAACGTTAAATGCACTTGCTGGAAAACATGGCGTTGGACGTATCGATCACGTCGAAAATCGTCTTGTCGGTATTAAATCACGTGAAGTATACGAATGCCCAGCTGCAATGACATTAATTACGGCTCATAAGGAACTGGAAGATTTAACACTCGTAAAAGAAGTAGCGCATTTTAAACCGATGATTGAGCAGAAAATAACAGAACTTATTTATAACGGCTTATGGTTCTCGCCTTTAAAACAAGCGCTTAACGCTTTCTTACAAGAAACGCAAAAGAATATAACAGGTACAGTGCGTGTGAAATTATTTAAAGGCCATGCGATTGTAGAAGGACGTAAATCTGAGTACTCTTTATACGATGAAAAACTAGCAACATATACTGCCCAGGACGAGTTTAATCATGATGCAGCAGTTGGATTCATTTCATTATTCGGTTTACCAACGAAAGTATACAGCCAAGTAAATCAAAAGAAGGTGGAAGCGTGAGCAAACTTTGGGGCGGACGTTTTACAGAAGAAGCGGAAGCATGGGTTGAAGAGTTCGGAGCGTCTATCTCCTTTGATCAACAATTAGTAAATCAAGATATAAATGGGAGTATTGCCCACGTAACGATGCTAGCAAAGCAAGGCATCGTTACGAAAGAAGAAGCCGAGAAAATAAAGATAGGTCTTCAATATTTATTAGAAGAAGCGAAACAAGATAAATTGCATTTTTCAGTTGAAGCGGAAGACATTCATTTAAATATCGAAAAGATGTTAATTGAAAAAATCGGTGAAATAGGCGGGAAACTTCATACTGGCCGAAGCCGTAACGATCAAGTAGCGACTGATATGCATTTATATTTGAAAGAAAAAGTAGAACATATTATAAAAGCTACAAAACAATTGCAAACTGTTCTTGTTCATCAAGCAGAAAATAATATTGAAACAATTATGCCTGGTTATACGCATTTGCAGCGTGCGCAGCCAATTTCATTTGCACATCATATTCTCGCTTACTTTTGGATGTTAGAGCGTGATGTGAATCGTTATGAAGATTCGTTAAAGCGCATTAACATTTCACCATTAGGAGCAGGAGCGTTAGCTGGGACAACATTCCCGATTGATCGAGAATATAGTGCGGAACTACTTGGATTTAATGGAATCTATGAAAATAGTTTAGATGCAGTAAGCGATCGTGATTTCATACTGGAATTCCTAAGTAACTCATCTATGCTCATGATGCACTTATCACGCTTTTGCGAAGAACTTATTTTATGGAGTAGCCAAGAGTTTCAGTTTATTGAAATGAGCGATCAATACGCAACGGGAAGCAGCATTATGCCGCAAAAGAAAAATCCAGATATGGCGGAACTAATCCGCGGTAAAACAGGCAGAGTGTACGGTAATTTATTTAGTTTACTTACAGTCATGAAAGGATTACCGCTTGCATACAATAAAGACTTGCAAGAAGATAAAGAAGGAATGTTTGATACAGTAAAAACAGTAGAAGGTTGCCTTCATATTATGGCAGGCATGCTAGAAACGATGACTGTAAATAAAGAAAAGATGGGGCAAGCTGTGACGCAAGATTTCTCTAACGCAACAGAAATTGCTGACTACTTAGCAAGCAAAGGACTACCGTTCCGTCAAGCTCATGAAATTGTTGGGAAGCTAGTGCTACACTGCACACAAAAAGGAATTTATTTAGTAGATGTACCACTTGAAACGTATAAAGAAATGAGCTTGTTATTTGAAGAAGATTTGTATGAAGTTCTTTCACCATATGCCGCTGTAAAGCGCCGTAATAGTGCTGGAGGAACTGGGTTTGAACAGATTGAAAAAGCTTTGGAGAAGGCGAAGGGATTAGTTGGAGAGTTTGTTGGAAGTTGATTGATAGGAAAGAAGGTACGCTAACCTTAGTAGAGGAAAGCGTACCTTCTTTGTGATTTTTACAGCTTAAAATGAATCATACTTATGTCGATCTTCCGTAATTCGAATATATTCAATATCCATTAAATCTCGTAGTAATGCACCATTACTTAGTTCTACACCATGTTTCTCTTTGAAATGTGTACGAATTGTATCTAACATTTCAATTTCTTTTCCATTCACATCTAAAATAATACGTTCAGAATCATCCATATAGCATCCTCCTTTTTTAAACATATATATTTTGTCCGTCTATTTCTAAAAAATGTATGTTAATGTAATGTTAGGAAATAAGAAAGGAATGGAAAATGAGGCGTATTTATTTTATAGGAGTAATTTTGTATACGTTAGTTGTATTACATGTTGCATTCCCAAGCGTATTTTCATTTAAGGATGTAGAAACAGTACACGTTGGGATATTTATCTTTATTCTATTTATAGTAGATTGCTGTATTTCAATATGGCTTTCGAAAAGAAAACATGTACAAGATAAAAAAGAAATGGAACGAAAAAAGAGAAAACGTTCCTTTTGGATGATGACTTACTGTTTGTCTTTAGTGCTTACTGCTGTCTTTTTTAGTGAGCATATTCCGTTAGAAAGATTAAATATTGGATTTGGAGCGTTCGTATTTGCATATTATTTTTTCATGCACTTGCTTCCTTATATGAAAGAAAAGCGAGGAGAAGAGGAAGGTCCACTTGTAGAAGAAGCGAGAGAACAAGAGTATAAGAGAATAGAAGAAGATATACAAAAACTTGGAGAACAAAAATGGTATTTAAGATCTAAAATTATATATGTTCTTTGCTTTATTACGCCGCCAATCGGTTATTTGTATGTATTCTGTCTTCGTAAAAAAATGACAGAAGATGCAAAGCAATCTTATTTAACGGTAGCGACGATTATGATAGCATTATGGTCTTTAAAATTTCTTCCGCCTTATGTATTAGCAATTACTGTTGTTATTGTGGCTTGTCTTGTGTTTATAGTAAAATATGTAAAATAAAAAACACCAAGCCCATGTAGACTTGGTGTTTTATTTATAAATTAAAGATCACCTTGCTCCTCATCACCACGAACAACAAGGACATCGCATTTCGCATAGCGAATAATATGTTCAGAGACGCTACCAATTAGGAAACGTTCAACAGCATTTAAACCAGTTGCACCACACATAATTAAATCTACTTTATGATTTGGAGCGATTTCTTTTGAAATTTTAGATTTAGGATTACCAAATTCTAATACAGTCTCAATTTTTTCAAGGCCAGCTTCAAGCGCAGTTTTTTTGTAGTCTTCTAATAAGTCTTCTGCAAATAGATTTGCACGTTCAGCAATTGCACGGCTATAAGCTTCTACTGCTGAGTATGCTTTCACATCAACGATATGAGCAATTGTTAATGTTGCATTGTTGCGTTTTGCGACTTGAATTGCTTTTTTAAAGGCTTTTTCTGCTTCTTTAGAACCATCCACCGCGATTAAAATATTTGTATATGTATTATTCATAGAAAATTCCTCCCAATCATTTTTATTACCTTTTACAACTTTATTATAAAACAAATTTTGGTAATGTGCTTGCCAGAAACGTTACAGAATTTTGAAAACTCTGTTTCAATTCATTTTAGTTGTAATTGGTGAAAGAACTTGTTACATATGAACTATAGCAATTTAAAAGGAGGGCATGTTTGTGAGACACGCGCTCATTACAGCCGGTACGAAAGGTTTAGGAAAGCAAGTAACAGAAAAGTTATTGGCTAAAGGCTATTCAGTAACAGTAACATATCATAGCGATATAACGGCTATGGAAAAGATGAAAGAAACATATAAAAATATGGAAGAGCGTCTACAATTCGTGCAAGCGGATGTCACGAAAAAAGAAGATTTACATAAAATAGTAGAAGAAGCGATAGGCCGTTTTGGCAAAATTGACTTTTTAATTAATAATGCTGGTCCATATGTATTTGAACGAAAAAAGTTAGTCGATTATGAAGAAGACGAATGGAATGAAATGATTCAGGGTAATTTAACAGCGGTATTTCATTTGTTGAAACTTGTCGTTCCGATTATGAGAAAACAGAACTTTGGCCGTATTATTAATTATGGATTCCAAGGGGCAGATAGTGCACCGGGATGGATTTA
The DNA here is from genome assembly GCF_038971285.1 of Bacillus paramycoides. Taxonomy (NCBI): domain Bacteria; kingdom Bacillati; phylum Bacillota; class Bacilli; order Caryophanales; family Bacillaceae; genus Bacillus; species Bacillus paramycoides. Next base: position 4,472,771 of record NZ_CP152427.1, on the reverse strand, counting down.
TCGTTCAGCTTTTGCAGCAGCGAAAGTAGGACTTGTTTCATTAACGAAAACAGTTGCTTATGAAGAAGCTGAATATGGTATTACTGCAAATATGGTATGTCCTGGTGATATTATTGGTGATATGAAAGAAGCGACAATTCAAGAAGCACGTCAGTTGAAAGAACGTAACACACCAATTGGTAGATCTGGAACAGGTGAAGATATCGCAAGAACGATTTCATTTTTATGTGAAGACGATTCCGATATGATTACTGGCACAATTATTGAAGTAACTGGTGCAGTAGATGTTATTCATAGACATCGATAGAGCAAAATAAAGTGAAGTTTCGAATAATTGGACAGTTTATCCTGTATGCAAAGAGGTGCGGATAATGCTGTCCTTTCATGTAAGATTAAATCTATCGGAAAACTTGTATTATTTTTGTCAAATATTGAGATATTATGTTAGAATATAAGAGCGTAGAAAGCGCTTTAAAAAATGATTCAGGGGTCATTTCATAACTCAAGGGGGAACTAATAATGCGTATCGGTATTCCAACAGAAATTAAAAATAATGAAAACCGCGTGGCAATGACGCCAGCGGGAGCGGTACATTTAGTACAAAATGGTCATGAAGTTTTTGTTCAAAAAGGAGCAGGTTTAGGGTCTGGCTTTACAGATGAAGAATACGTACAAGCTGGTGCAAAGCTTGTTGAAACTGCTGAAGAAGCATGGAATCAAGATATGGTTATGAAGGTAAAAGAGCCAGTTGCAAGTGAATACGGCTATTTCCGTGAAGGTTTAATTTTATTCACATACTTACACTTAGCTCCAGAACCAGAATTAACGAAAGCATTAATTGATAACAAAGTTGTATCAATTGCATACGAAACAGTACAATTAGACAATCGTTCACTACCATTACTTGCACCTATGAGTGAAGTAGCTGGTCGTATGTCTGCACAAATCGGTGCACAATTCCTTGAGAAAAACAAAGGTGGTAAAGGTATTTTACTTGCAGGCGTTCCAGGGGTAAAACGCGGCAAAGTAACAATTATCGGCGGTGGTCAAGCTGGTACAAACGCAGCGAAGATCGCAGTAGGTTTAGGTGCAGATGTAACAATCATCGACTTAAGTGCAGAGCGTCTTCGTCAACTAGATGATATTTTCGGTAACCAAGTAAAAACGTTAATGTCTAATCCATACAACATTGCAGAAGCTGTAAAAGAATCTGACCTTGTAATTGGTGCGGTATTAATTCCAGGTGCAAAAGCGCCAAAACTTGTAACAGAAGAAATGATTCAATCAATGGAACCAGGTTCTGTCGTTGTAGATATCGCGATTGACCAAGGTGGTATTTTCGAAACAACTGATCGTATTACAACTCATGACAACCCAACTTACGAAAAACATGGCGTTGTTCATTATGCAGTTGCTAATATGCCAGGTGCGGTTCCACGTACATCAACTCTTGCATTAACAAACGTAACAGTACCATATGCAGTACAAATTGCGAACAAAGGCTACAAAGATGCTTGCTTAGGTAACACTGCATTACTTAAAGGTATTAACACATTAGACGGATATGTAACATTCGAAGCAGTTGCAGAAGCGCACGGCTTACAATACGCTGATGCGAAAGAGCTTCTTGAAAAAGCTCCTGCTTTATCATAATAGAAATACATGTAAGCCCCTCCTTTTGTAAGGAGGGGCTTTTGCTTGGATTAATTGTCTAGTTTCTTTACAATTTTCAATCCGAACATCATTGTAAAGAAAAGAATGCCGAATAAGTAATACAAGGCATATTCAACTCGTATCATCGAATTTTTGTCAGTGATATATAAAATAAATAGTATCACAGAACCGATTAAATGGGAGAGACCGAAAATTTGCGCCATAAGTTTTAAACTCATCTTCTCGATTCTTTCATCCATCTCAGGTAATGGGTATTTTTCGGGATCTTTCTTTTTTTCTTAAAGAATATTTGTTTCACTACGAATAGTATCGAGTCTAAGAGTATAAATATGCCAGCGAATAGAAGGATAGAACTAATTTTTTCTTCATCATTACTATTGAAATAAAGAAAAGTTGAACCTAACAATAAAATGGTAAGATGTGAAATGAACTTTTGATTAAAAGTGTTTTTCATTCTTTTTCCTCCCCAGTTTTATCTAATTGAAATAAATCTTCTACTTTACAGTTGAAAAACTCACATAATTTTAATGCTAATTCTAAACTTGGGTTGTATTTATTCTTCTCGATAGCGATGAGGGATTGTCTAGTAATTTGAACAGAGGAAGCTAATTGTTCTTGGGTGATGTCTCTAACGACGCGGAATTGTTTCACCTTATTTTTAATCAAATATACAAAGTCTCCTTTTTGTAAATTTGTTACATTTATTTTTATCCATTTTTAGGTAATGAGTAAATAAAACTTTACGTGAAATATAGCTTGTTAAAATGTTATTTTTTGTGATAATTTGGAATTAAATGAAAAAGGAAGACGGAAGAGGAGATTCAATGGGGAGCAAAAAAAGGAAGAAAAAGCAAGCTAAAAGACAAAAGTATATAAAGAAAAAACAGGAACAGAACATACCTCTTTCAAAAAAAATAGTCATTATGATAGAGAAAACATTTCGGTATATTTGTATGGCTCTGTATGTGATTTTGTGTATGTATTCATTTGGGGTGTTTTACAGTTTTGAGATAACTCCCAATATTATTGAGAGCATTTTAGAATTTACACTTGTCGTAATAGAATTAGCCTTATTCGTTATACTCTTTGCTACAGTATGGCCTAGTCATGAAAGTAAGAAAGATACGCAAAGAAAAATGAGTAAAAAATCTTCATATGCTTCAAGCTCATCAAGTGGATTCGGTGACTACAGTAGCAACGATTGTAGCAGCTCAAGTGATGGTGGAGGAGATTGCAGGGGTGGTGGAGACTAAGTTAGTTTTTCAGAAGAACGACTAATGAAAGGGTGAGACGGAATATGGAGACTGTGAATTTATTAGAATTAACGAAGGGCATTCAAGATCAACATAAAAACTTCGTCGTTTCAAATGTGAATAGTCATTGCTTACGAATCGCTGTATTTACTGGTGAATATGATTGGCACTATCATTCTAATTCGGATGAATTATTCATTGTACTAGAGGGAGAATTACTTATTGATTTTGAAGATGGAGAAACAGCGGTTTTAAAGCCGAATGATTCTATTTTAATTCCAGCGTGTACGATTCATAGAACGAGAGCATTAAAGAGAACGGTAAATCTTTGTTTTGAAAATATAGAGGCTGATACGATTAAAGTGGAGCAATTATGAAAAAATTATCTGTAGCCGAGTATAGAAAAATCCTTCCGATTTTAGAAAGTCTTACAAGAACAACGACGTTTGCTTATGCGGTATGTGATCAAATGATAGATGGTGAAGTTTTCATAAACGAGAAGTTAACAGCAGGATTAATTATTACAGCTAACGGTATCTATTATTTATTTGGTGATACAGATGATCACAATTATAACGAAGATTTATTTGCATATTTAAAAATGGCTATTGAAAAAACAGAGAAGAGATTTACATTGTTCACTTCGAGTGAAGAGTGGGAAATGATGATAGAAGAACATTTTAGTAATGTACTTCGGAACATTCCGCGAATGAAATTTCAAAGCATAACCTGTGAAGAGAAAAAACAAGATTGTAACAAAAATACATATGAAGTGAAGCGTATTGATAGAAAAGATATAGCACAAAGCAATGAGTTTACAGAGGAATATTATAAAGAATATTGGGGATCAAAAGAAACGTTTTTGAACGGTGGTTTTGGATTTTGTATAGAACAAGATGGGATGATTGTAGCTGAATGTGTTTCGATATTTAATGGGAATGGATTTGCTGAAATTGATATTGTGACGCATGAAGCATATCAAGGAAAAGGATTAGCACAAGCTGTTGCAATACGATTTATTGAACATTGCATGCAAAATGATATTATACCGTGCTGGGATTGTTATGTAGACAATATTCCTTCGCAAAATTTAGCTAGTAAATTACGTTTTTATAATCCAATAGAATATAGATTGTTTGTGCGTAAGAAAACGGGGGAATAAAAATGAATGTGGAGTTAACGAGATTCAAAGTGAAACAAGGTAAAAGTCATCGTGTAGATGAATGGATGCAGCTTCTTAATGACAATATGAAAGAAGTGCTTTTGACATTAAACGACGAGAAAATGTATGTAGAGACAATTTTCCGGGAAATAAGAGATGGAGAAGAATACTTATATTGGTATTCTGTGCAAGGAGAAGGCGGGGCTCTTGTCGAAAATTCTCATCATGAAATTGATAAAAAGCACTTGGAATTTTGGTATGAGTGTATTGATGAAGAAGCACCATCTGTTGATATGAAAACAGAAGTTGTTATGATTCAAGATGTTGTGAAGGACGCGATGAAATAATAGAATAGTATTTTTGAGAGAAGCACATCAAGGTAGGTGTGCTTTTTATTTTGAAAAAAATTTGAAGAAAAGCTGTATTTAGATATCTTTAAGTGAAAATAACGGGGGATATTAAAAAAATTTTAGGGGAAACTATAACAAGGTGAAAAACTTTAAACCAAAAGATCTACCCATATACGGTGTAGTTGTAACAGGTAAAACAGAGGATTTACAAAGTTTACAAGGAGTACAATATATTAAGGCTGCTGTTAGAGGTGTAACAGTTGAGAAATATTAATTACAGTCTATTAATGTGAATAATCAGAAAATTTATGGTATACTATGCGAAAAGGAGGTTTATATGAGGCAAATACATGGAGCAATTTATATTTACATAACAATGTTTTTCGTGGCGATATCCTATGGATTAGGGCACGTGTATTCGCATCCTATACTAACTTTTTTAAGCGGAGCATGTATGGCGTTTGCGCTTCTTGTCCACCTTTTCTCAGTTTGGATCGTGAAATTTCAATTAAATATTAGTGAAATAGAAGAAGGCACTTTCTAAGTGGCCTTCTTTTTTTAATAATATTTTCGAAGTTCTTGTAGCAATTTTTCAATTTCATATTCAGTTTCTTTACATATAGAAAGTGTGCGTAGTCTGAAAAATAAGCTACGTAAGAATGATTTTATATTTCCATATAGAAACTCGTACGGTTTAATATGTAGTGTTTGTTTTTTGACGGGTAATTGAGCTACTAATTCATGAAGGGCTAATAGGAGTACCTCTTCCTTTAGACCATTTTGTAGCATTGCGACAATCGGATAAACGAGGCGTTCGTCTTCTTCATATTTGTAGTAAATAGAATGGACAAAAACGTCAGAAAATCATAAAGGAGCAAAACTTGAAATGAAATCATCTTGTGTAAGTTGTGCCCCTTTATCTAAAGATGAACCGATAGAGGTTGTGATGAAATGGGATGATAAGTATGAGGAGAAGATGGTGTTAAATTTGAAATAGCCTAGAGTAAGGAGTTAAAAATGAATAGGCATATGAAAAACTTTATGTTTTTAAGTGTATTTTTAATCATATTATCAGCGTGTAATACAAAACAGGTAGAGCAAGTAGTAGTAAAAAAAGTACCTGAAGAAGGATATGTCATAGTAAGAAATGATACGGTATTTTTCGTCAGTGATAAAACGTTTGAAACGGAAGTAGAGTTACAAAATTATATAGAACAACAAATGAATAAAGAGTATCCATCACATATAGTTCTAAGTTTTAAGGTTAAAGATGCATATAATAAACTAAAAACAGGGGATAAAATAAAAGTATGGTCTTCTCAAACACTTGAAAGCTATCCAGCAAAAATGATTGTAGAGAAGTTTGAAATAGTAGAGAAATAGAAAAAGGCAGCAATCACGCTGCCTTTTTTATTATTTCACAAATTGTAATTCTTTCGGGAATTTCGTTAAAATTTCTGATCCGTCTTTTGTGATATAAATATCATCTTCAATACGAACGCCACCTACGTTTGGTACGTAAATACCTGGCTCGATTGTGAAGACCATACCTTCTTTTAATGGAGACTCGTTACCAGCTTTTACATCTGGATATTCGTGTACGCTAATTCCAAGTCCGTGACCAAGGCGGTGCGGGAAGAAGTCGCCGTAACCTGCATCTGCGATAACAGAACGAGCAGCGTTGTCAATTGCGCCAAGTGTAACACCTGGTTTACATGCTTCAACTGCTTGTAGTTGTCCAGCAAGTACAGTGTTATAAATACGAGTTTGTTCTTCAGAAATGTCACCGAATGCTACTGTACGTGTAATGTCAGAGCAATAACCATCAATGATTACGCCTAAATCAAATAGTACGAAATCGCCGCGTTTCATTTTGTTTGCACCTGGAATACCGTGTGGAAGAGCAGAGTTTGCACCTGCTAATACCATCGTATCAAATGACATTTTATGTATACCTTTTGTTTTTAATTCGTGTTCGATAATTGCTAATACTTCTAGCTCGCTACGATCTTCTTTAATTGCATTTACACCAACTTCAACAGCATAGTCCGCCATTTTAGCTGCTTCGCGTAAAATAGAAAGTTCTTTTTCATCTTTAATTAAACGAAGTTCACGAACTTTTTCTTCAGCTGATTTGAAAGATGTATTTGGGAATAGTTTTGTTAATTCTTCGTAGCGCTCTACGTTTAAATGTTCTTTTTCAATCGCAACTGCGTTTGCATTGATGCCGCGGTCTTTAATTGCTTTTGCAATCATATCCCATGGTCTGTCAGTATCGGTAAACCCAATAATTTCATGTGCCCAGCCAGCGTTACGTGCTTGACCTTCTTCCATTTTAGGACAAATTAAAATAGGTTCTTTTTCTTGGAATACAAACATACCAAGAAGTCTTTCGTGTGGTTCACAGTGGAAGTTTGTCATGTAAAAGACGTTTGGTGTAGAAGTTAAGAACGCAGCTTCTACGTTTTTTTCTTTTAGCCATTGCATTAAATTTTCTAATCTAGCATTCATCGATTGGCACCCCCGAGATATTTAATTACAAATATAACTTTACATCGTAGGAAAGCGTTATGACAAGTAAATCGATGTTAGAAAAGACAGGGAATTGAAAAATCATGTAGAATAAAAAGTGAGAATGTGAATAGGGGAGGAATGTAGTAATGAAAGTATCTTATCATGGGCATTCAGTTGTAAAGATTGAAACGAATGGAAAAGTGATTTTAATTGATCCGTTTTTAACGGGAAATCCGAAAACAGATTTAAAGGCTGAAGATGTAAAAGTAGATGCGATTCTTTTATCGCATGGACATGGCGATCATGTTGGAGATACAGTAGAGCTTGCGAAGAAAAATAATGCAGTTGTTGTGGCACCATTTGAACTAGCGACATTTTTAAGTTGGCAGGGTGTAAATACACATCCGATGCATATTGGCGGTTCGCATGAATTTGACTTCGGAAAAGTGAAGTTTACACAAGCATTCCACGGTTCTAGTTATATTGATGAAGAAAATAAGACGATTACATATACAGGTATGCCAGCGGGTATTTTATTTACAGCAGAAGAGAAAACTGTGTACCATGCAGGAGATACTGCTCTATTCTCTGATATGAAATTAATTGGGGAATTAAATAACATTGATGTAGCATTTTTACCAATTGGTGATAACTTCACAATGGGACCAGAAGATGCTGTTTTAGCAGCAAAATGGATTCAGGCGAAAACTGTTGTGCCGATGCATTACAATACGTTCCCGGTAATTGAACAAGATCCATATCAATTTGTAGAAAAGCTACAAAATTGTACAGGGAAAGTATTAGAAGCTGGAGAAAGTATTACACTATAGAAAAGAAACCCTTCATTTGAAAAAGACAAGTGAAGGGTTTTTTACGTGTGTAGGACAGCTTTTAAAGGTTGTACTTGTTTTGATGATTCTTTTCTTTTTGGAAGTGGCTGTTCAGGTGTTTCATTCAATTCTATTGCAACTTTTTTCCCGTCTACGAAAGCTAAAAATACAGCACCTACAACTTCTAATAATTTTTTCATCATGTATTCGCTCCTTTGTTTCATTTCTTGTCTTCATTGTATATGGAAGCGGCTGGACAAACTATCGAACGAGATGACAATACCATTACATTGTTGTAATGGTAGAAGTGGGGTAATGTAAGGCGTATTTTGTTATAAAAAAAATAGTACAGATATACAAAGAGAGAGTGTAACAGTTTTGAAAATATAGTATACTGAAAATACAACACATGAAGAATTTAGGGAAAAGAAAGTATGGTGAAACCATTTGGCTACCAAGCATAACCAAATTTTAGAACATATTAATAGCCTGCCAGTAGGCCATAAAATTTCTGTAAGGCAAATTGCGAAAGATTTGAGTGTAAGTGAAGGGACAGCTTACCGTGCAATTAAAGATGCAGAAAATAAAGGATATGTTAGTACGATTGAACGTGTCGGAACAATTCGAATTGAACAAAAGAAGAAAGAGAATATTGAAAAGCTGACATACGCAGAAGTCGTTAACATTGTCGATGGTCAAGTACTTGGAGGCAGAGAAGGACTACATAAAACGTTAAATAAATTCGTAATCGGGGCAATGAAATTAGAAGCGATGATGCGCTATACAGAAGCTGGCAACTTACTTATTATCGGTAACCGTACGAACGCACATCAATTAGCGCTAGAAGCCGGAGCTGCGGTGTTAATTACGGGTGGATTTGATACGGAAGATCATGTGAAGAAATTAGCAGATGAATTAAAACTGCCGATTATTTCAAGTAGTTACGATACATTTACAGTTGCAACGTTAATTAACCGTGCGATTTACGATCAGCTTATTAAGAAAGAAATTGTACTCGTTGAAGATATTTTAACGCCAATTGAAGAGACACTATATTTAAAACCAAATGATACAGTGCAGCAATGGCATGCGTATAACGAAGAGACGATGCACGGAAGATATCCAATTGTTGATGAAAATAAAAAGGTATTAGGTATTGTAACTTCTAAGGATATGATTGGTGTAGCGAAAGAAACACCAATTGATAAAGTAATGACAAAGCATCCAATTACGGTAAATGGAAAAATGTCTGTCGCAGCTGCGGCTCGTATGATGGTGTGGGAAGGTATTGAGTTACTTCCTGTTGTTGATGAAGGAAATAAACTGCAAGGTATTATCAGCCGTCAAGATGTACTTCAGGCGTTGCAAATGATTCAGCGTCAACCACAAGTTGGGGAAACAATTGATGATATTGTTACGAATCAATTCATGACGCCGAAAGAAGCGAAAAATGAACATTTATATCAATTTTCAGTGACGCCACAAATGACGAATTCAATCGGAACGTTATCTTACGGTGTATTCGCAACAATTGTGACGGAAGCAACGAATCGCGTTATTCGTGCGCAAAAGAAGAGTGATTTAATTGTTGAGAACTTAACAATTTATTTCGTAAAACCAGTTCAAATTGACAATGTTGTATCGGTTCATCCGAAAGTATTAGAAATTGGACGTAAATTTGGTAAAGTTGATGTAGAAGTACATCATGAGGGTAATGTTGTTGGAAAAGCACTACTTATGGTGCAGTTGATCGATAAATAAAAAGATGGAGCAAGCCGCTTTGGTTTGTTCCATTTTTTTTAACGCTATAGTAGGGAGTTTTAAAATTTAGTTAGCAACTGAATCTATCACGTTCTGTTTCATATTTATAAGTAGGGGCACGCAATCATTTAAAGATGCTTGAACAATAATTGTGGAGGTGTCGAATGGGAGTAATAGTTCTCTTTTTAGGGGTAGTATTTGCAATAACTTTTCATGTGTTAACACATAGAAGAATGGGTGCAAATAAAAAGAAATTGTATGTAATAAGTTTGATTTTCGCTATTATTTGTTCCTTTATCCCTACAACTGGAGGAAATAATAGCGATTTTCTTTACTTCGGTATACCAGCAGAAAATTTCATTTATTATGGCGGATGGGAAATTTCGTTTCATCCATTAGGTTTTCTTTTTAACTTTATTTTGTTTTATTTGGTTTTGAATGTATTATTTAAGCTACGTAAGAGTTCGGATAGAGAAGTGAAAAAATAGAAGGGTATGTATTTCAGAACCAGCCATTCGACTTGGGACTGCTTCAAGAATCTTTTATATGGCTGGAAAGATACCATTAAGGCTGGATATTGAACCTATTAGAAAAGATCCTGGTGCTTTTATTCGGCGATATATTCAGTATGCTGAAAAAGAGTTATGTGGAGAAACAGTTATATAAATAAAAGACAGAATAGTAATTCATTTAGGTTGTATATTATGTTATGATTATATTGTAAGAAAATGGATTTCTGGAAGGTGGTATGCATTATGTCATCAACAGTACTCTTTTTTGGTAGTATCGCACTATTTTACTTTCTTGTGATGATACCGATTCAATATTTATACTTACAAGGTTTACATGAAAAAAAGAAAAAAACAGGATTATCTCAGCGAGAGCTATATGAAAAAATGTCTTTTGGGGAAGAACAATTACACCTTCATGTGCAAGGCAACCCATTCAATATCCCTTCTGCATTTGTTGCATATATGATTTTAAGAGTTAGAGGACGTAAAAAAGCATCACAATATTGATGCTTTTTTTATGTTGCTTCATAAGATTCAGCCTCTTCAACTGCTAATGGTAAGAAATGTTTATATTGGCGAAATCCATTAAATACACTTGCACTACCAAATAGAACAAATAAAACACCAACGATAATACGAGCGGTTGAAAGTTCTAAAAAGAATTGGTTTATCCCGAAGAATAAGACGAATGAACCGAGTGCCATTGCGGATTTTCCAGAGAGCCAACCTTTCTCCATTGGGCGGTTTGTACGAAAGTATTTTGTTTTGTAGAAGAGATACAACATAAATGAGACGATAATACAGAAGACTAATACTGGCATAATGCACACTCCCATCTTTTTATGAAAAATAATAGTGGGGAAAAGGAAATATCTAAACTTTCTAACTTTTATTATAAAGCAATTGTTCGCATGTATGAAATACTTTCCGTTATAATGAAAGATAAAGTGAAGAAGATGAGTAAAAAGGAGATTATACATATGCATGAGCAAATTTTAGGAGCCATTAAAGAGTTTGATACAATTATTATTCACCGTCATGTGCGTCCAGATCCAGATGCGTTAGGTTCACAGGGCGGTCTTGGTACAATTCTACAAGAATCGTTTCCAGAGAAAAATATTTATACGGTTGGGTATAATGAACCGTCACTAGCATATTTACGAGTAATGGATGATATTGAAGATAGTGTATATGAAAATGCACTTGTTATCGTATGTGATACTGCGAACCAAGAACGTGTTGACGATCAACGCTATGCAAAAGGGAAGATGTTAATTAAAATTGACCATCATCCGAATGAAGATCCATACGGAGATATTACGTGGGTAGATACGACAGCAAGTTCTACAAGTGAAATGATTTATGAGTTTTACACATATGGAAAAGATAAAGGGTTACAGATAACAAAAGAAGCAGCTCGTCTTATTTTAGCGGGGATTGTTGGGGATACAGGTCGTTTCTTATTCCCGAATACAACAGCGAAAACACTTCGTTACGTAAGTGAGCTTGTTGATATGGATGTGAAGTTTACAGATTTATACAACGAAATGTATAAGACGAAAGAAAAGATTGCCCGTTTAAACGGTTATATTTTACAAAACTTTACGATGGTAGAAGAAGGAGCAGCTTACATTAAATTAACGAAAGAAGTATTAGAAAAGTTTGATGTACTTCCTTCTGAGGCATCCGGCGTTGTTGGAGCACTTGGTAATATTGATGGATTAAAGGCGTGGGTTCTATTTTTAGAGGAAGACGATGTGATTCGTGTTCGTCTTCGCTCAAAAGGACCAGTAATAAATAAATTAGCAATGCAATATAATGGCGGGGGGCATCCGATGGCTTCAGGTGCAAAAGCATCTTCTTGGGAAGAAGCGGATCGTCTTTTTGCTGATTTACGTGAGCTGTGTAGATAAGAGATTATATAGTAGAACGAAAAGAAGGAGCGGCGCTAAAGCCCTCCTTCTTTATTTTTCTTTCTCTATCGTAATGCTAATTTCAAGCACTGTATCAAAAGATATCGTATCGACTTTGAAACGGTATAGCCGATCGTAATGTTTGTATGTTTTGTTTTCGATTACCTTTTTGAGTAGGTCTTTATTTTTTGCTATACTTTGAATGTTTTTCGTTAAAAGATGTTGGAGGTCATTATGGATAGACGTAGTCATATTTTCAAGTGTAAGGTTGTCTAAATCGTATTTTTCTCGATTTATAAGTTTTATTTTAATCTCTTGAATGGTTAAGAGCCGTTTATTTTCAGTATTCAATTTTTCTTGATCTTCGAGAAGGACGTGGAGCTTTGCTTCTTGTTTTTCTATAATTTCTCTTTGTTCTGCTATTTTACTAGCTTGTTCTTCTTGAAAAACACCGTATATGTACAAAAAGATAAACCAGCTCAACACGCCTCCAACAGCAGCACCAGCTAAAACTAAATACCATCTTTTTGCTGTATTGGCACTTGGTACTCTCATACATGTTCCTGCGTTAGCCATTTAATAATAGTAAGACCCGTTTGCATACCACCCGTTGCGAAAAAAATAAGGAGAATTTGTTTTACGATATCTTTCATATCTCCGCCAAAGAAACTTCTTTCAAAGCTATAAAAAGTATCAAATGTTCCGCCAATCGCTGCAACGAGTGCCCAAATCCTTAAATTTTGGGCGAATTGATTAATGTAAGTTAGAGTTGGTTTTCCGATAAGAAATGCACCAAATCCACCAATTAATGAACCACCAAGTATAACCCCAAAGGCAATAAAATAACTAATAATAAGCAGAGAGAAAAAAGTGTGTTCTCTTACATCCATCGTCATTCTCCTTTCTTCTTCATATATATGGACAAAGTATAAGAAGTATGTTTTGATTTCCGCTTTCCTCTTCACCTATAATAAAAGTAGTCAAATAGGTAAAGAGAGGGTACAACAGTGAAGTTTGTGCATTTACAATGTCAAACCGTTTTTAGTTTATTAAAAAGTGCTTGTAAAATTGATGAGCTTGTAGTCAGGGCGAAAGAGCTTGGTTTTTCATCACTTGCTATTACGGATGAAAATGTTATGTATGGCGTTATTCCGTTTTATAAAGCGTGTAAGAAACAGGGCATACATCCTATCATCGGCTTAACAGCTTCTATTTTTAGTGAAGAAGAAGAAAAATCTTATCCGCTTGTTTTACTTGCGGAAAATGAAATAGGGTATCAAAATTTATTAAAGATTTCTAGTAGCATTATGACGAAGTCAAAAGAAGGTATTCCGAAAAAGTGGCTTGCCCATTATGCGAAAGGATTAATTGCCATTTCACCAGGTAAAGATGGGGAAATTGAACAATTATTATTAGAAGACAAAGAGAGTCAAGCTGAAGAAGTAGCTCGTATGTATCAAAGCATGTTTGGCAATTTTTATATGAGTTTACAGCATCATGCGATTCAAGATGAACTGCTTCTGCAAGAAAAATTACCTGAATTTATGAGTAGGATAAATGTTCCCGTCGTTGCAACAAACGATGTACGCTACATTAATCAAAGTGACGCACTCGTTCATGAATGCTTATTATCTGTTGAAAGTGGAACGAAAATGACGGATCCAGATAGGCCGAGGCTGAAAACAGATCAATATTATTTAAAATCATCAGATGAAATGGAAGCATTATTTTCTCACGTAGAAGAAGCGATTTATAACACAGTAGCAATTGCAGAACGTTGCAAGGTAGAAATACCGTTTCATGTAAATCAATTACCGAAATTCCCTGTTCCAGCCAATGAGACGAATGATATGTATTTACGCCGCGTTTGTGAAGAAGGGTTGCAGAAACGTTATGGTACGCCGAAAGAAGTACATATAAAGCGTTTGAATCATGAATTAAACGTTATTTCTAGTATGGGGTTTAGTGATTATTTCCTAATCGTCTGGGATTTTATGAAATATGCGCATGAAAATCATATTTTAACAGGGCCAGGACGTGGGTCCGCGGCTGGCTCACTCGTTTCTTACGTATTAGAAATTACAGATATTGATCCAATTGAATACGATCTATTATTTGAAAGATTTTTGAACCCTGAACGTGTGACGCTTCCAGATATTGATATTGATTTTCCGGATATAAGACGCGATGAGATGATTCGATATGTGAAAGATAAATATGGTCAGCTTCGTGTTGCTCAAATTGTAACGTTCGGAACGCTTGCAGCGAAAGCGGCAATTAGAGATATTGCGCGTGTAATGGGGCTTCCGCCGCGAGATATTGACATATTCTCAAAACTTATCCCATCAAAGCTCGGTATAACGTTAAAAGATGCATATGAGGAATCGCAATCACTCCGTGAGTTTATACAAGGAAACCTTCTGCATGAGCGTGTGTTTGAAATTGCAAAGCGTGTAGAAGGCTTACCGCGTCATACGTCTATTCATGCAGCTGGCGTTATTATGAGCCAAGAGCCGTTAACCGGAAGTGTTGCAATTCAAGAAGGGCATAACGATGTGTATGTTACGCAATACCCAGCTGATGTATTAGAAGAGCTTGGGTTGCTCAAGATGGACTTTTTAGGATTACGTAATTTAACGTTACTTGAAAATATTATAAAGTTTATTGTGAAAAAGACGGGGACACAAATCGATATAAGAAATTTACCACTTCAAGATGAAAAGACGTTTCAATTGTTAGGTAGAGGGGATACAACAGGTGTATTCCAGCTTGAATCAGGTGGTATGCGAAATGTACTTCGCGGGTTAAAACCGAATGAATTTGAAGATATTGTCGCTGTTAACTCGTTATATAGACCAGGACCGATGGAACAAATTCCGACCTTTATTGAATCAAAGCACGGAAAAAGAAAAATTGAATATTTACATCCAGACTTAAAGCCCATTCTAGAAAGAACATACGGTGTGATTGTATACCAAGAACAAATTATGCAAATTGCTTCGAAGTTAGCGGGATTCTCGCTTGGAGAAGCAGATTTATTACGCCGTGCAGTGAGTAAAAAAAATCGTGATATTTTAGATCAGGAACGTAAGCATTTTGTACAAGGCTGTTTACAAAATGGTTATGACGAGACATCTGCTGAGAAAATTTACGATTTAATTGTAAGATTTGCGAATTACGGTTTTAACCGAAGTCACGCGGTAGCCTACAGTATGATTGGATATCAGCTTGCCTACTTAAAAGCGAATTATACGCTGGAATTTATGACGGCACTATTATCGAGTGCAATTGGAAATGAAGATAAGATTGTGCAGTATATACGAGAAACGAAGCGAAAAGGTTTTCATGTTTTGCCGCCATCTCTTCAGAAAAGTGGTTATAATTTCCAAATAGAAGGCGATGCGATACGTTACAGTCTACTTTCCATTCGAAACATCGGAATGGCTACAGTGACAGCATTACTCGAAGAACGAGAGAAAAAAATGTTTGAAGATTTATTTGAATTTTGCCTTCGCATGCCATCAAAATTTGTGACAGAGCGAAATTTAGAGGCATTCGTCTGGTCTGGATGTTTTGACGATTTTGGTGTTTCGAGAACGAATTTGTGGAAAAGCCTTAAAGGAGCGGTAGAATACGCAAATCTTGCACGTGATTTAGGAGATGCTGTCCCAAAATCAAAATACGTACAAGGAGAAGAGCTTTCTTTTATTGAACAGTTAAATAAAGAAAAGGAAGCACTAGGTTTTTATTTATCGAGCTATCCGACAGCACAGTATGTGAAGTTAGCGAAAGAATTAGAAATTCCATCTCTCGCCCAGGCGATGCGGCATAAGAAAAAGGTACAAAGAGCTATCGTGTATATAACAAGTGTAAGAGTGATTCGTACGAAAAAGTTGCAGAAGATGGCGTTTATTACATTTTGTGATCAAAATGATGAAATGGAAGCAGTTCTTTTCCCCGAGACGTATATACATTTCTCAGATAGGTTACAAGAAGGAGCAATTGTTTTAGTTGATGGCATGATTGAGCTTAGAAATCATAAGTTGCAATGGATAGTAAATGGGCTATATCCGTTAGAAGAAATGGATGTGTATGAAGAAAAGAAAGACGCATCAGTTTACGTGAAATTGCCGTCTCAGTATGAGAAAAAGCTGTTAAATCAGGTTACTAAAATATTGTTTGACTATTCGGGTTTTGCGAAAGTACTAATTTATTATGAAAAGGAACATAAAATGGTACAATTATCTCGGAGTTTATCGATCCATCCAAGTGAAGAATGTTTAGGAGCACTTCGTGAAATTGTCGGGGAAGAAAATGTAGTTGTGAAAATATAATGGACAATTTCCCTATACTTCGATTATTATAGTAGTAGTGTTCGTGGTCAGACCACTTGGAGAAATTGATATCAGCAAGAATAATTTGAGGAGAGTGGATAGTTTGTCAACACTTCGTGAAGAAGCACTTCACATGCATAAAGTGCATCAAGGAAAATTAGAAACTGTATCAAAAGTAAAAGTAGAAAATGCAAAAGATTTAAGTCTTGCATATTCTCCAGGGGTTGCAGAACCTTGTAAGGAAATTTATGACGATAAAAGTAAGGTATATGAATATACGATGAAGGGAAATATGGTAGCAGTTGTGACTGATGGAACGGCTGTACTTGGTCTTGGTAACATTGGACCTGAAGCATCTCTTCCAGTAATGGAAGGTAAAGCTGTATTATTCAAGAGCTTTGCTGGTGTAGATGCATTCCCAATTGCCTTAAATACAAACGATGTAGATAAAATTGTTGAAACTGTAAAATTAATGGAGCCAACTTTTGGCGGCGTTAACTTAGAGGATATCGCAGCACCAAACTGCTTCATTATTGAAGAACGTTTGAAAAAAGAAACAAATATTCCTATCTTCCATGATGATCAACACGGGACAGCTATCGTAACAGTAGCAGGTCTTGTGAACGCGTTAAAACTAGTTGGAAAGAAAATGTCTGACATTAAAGTTGTCGCAAATGGCGCAGGTGCAGCAGGTATTGCAATCATTAAACTTTTATATCGCTATGGTGTACGCGACATTATTATGTGTGACCGTAAAGGGGCAATCTATGAAGGTCGTCCTACAGGTATGAATCCGGTGAAGGATGAAGTTGCAAAATATACAAATAAGAATCGTATCGAAGGTTCTTTAGCTGATGTTATACAAGGTGCGGACGTATTCATTGGTGTATCTGCAGAAGGTGCATTAACAGAAGAGATGGTTCGTACAATGAATGACGATGCAATTATTTTTGCAATGGCGAATCCAGTTCCAGAAATTATGCCAGAATTGGCAAAAGCAGCGGGCGCAGCTGTTGTTGGAACAGGTCGTTCTGACTTCGCAAACCAAGTAAATAATGTACTAGCGTTCCCTGGTATTTTCCGCGGTGCACTTGACGTACATGCGACACAAATTAACGAAGAAATGAAGATGGCAGCTGTACAGGCTATTGCTGAGCTTGTAGCAGAAGATGAGTTAAATGCAGACTATATCATTCCAGCACCGTTTGACGCGCGTGTAGCGCCTCAAGTAGCAGCTTACGTTGCGAAAGCTGCAATGGAGACAGGAGTAGCTCGCCGTCAAGTAGATCCAAATGAAGTTGCTGAGAAAACAAAACAATTAGCGCTGATTGGTAAAGAATAAGCGAGGAATTTCCATTGACATCATCAAATACAAAAGTATATCTCGAAATTGTAAAGAAAATCCGTTCCATTATGGAAGAAGATGGATTGGTAGCGGGGGATCGTTTGCCGTCTGAGCGTGAGTTAAGTTCACGTTTAAATGTAGGGCGTTCCTCTGTAAGAGAGGCATTGCGTGCTTTAGAACTAGTAGGATTAATTGAAACGAGACGTGGTGAAGGGACGTTTATTCGAAACTTTTACGATAACGGTCTTGTACAATTAATTGCTCCGTTCTTGCTGCAAGATGAGAAAACAATTCGTGATTTATTACAAACGAAACGATTGCTTGAGAAAGATATGATTCGAATTGTATGTAATTTACCGAAAGAAACGTTTTCTAAAGTGCTAAGCAAATTACATCAAGTGCTTGAAGAAAATGAAAACTCAATTCCAATGCTTCATCAAACGTTCTTTAAAACACTTATTGAACAAGTCGATAATTATTTACTATATCGTATTTGGATGATCGTAAATGATTACGTAGCAACTCTTTCTTGTAAAGTTTCAGGAGATTCTATCGATATGTATAGAAAGCTTTACGCTACTTTGGAAGAAAAACAAGAAAATGATGCACTAAAAATTTACGATGAATTAGTAGAGAATATACAGTTTCACTCGTAATGTATAAAATTTGTCGAAATGACCATGACACGTTATGACAAACATTCTATCGCGTAGCGGTTAAAGTTAAACGTAAAGAGTGAGGTTATTAGACAGATTGAGAAGATAAGGCTAACATCAAACTTTGGTGTTAGCCCAATTTTCTTCTTACGCTAACCTTAGCTCTCAACGAAGGGGGTCAAATTGTGCTAAGAGATTTATTCGTGAAAAAGAAAAAGTACGCTGCAATACCTTCAGAACAAGTACGAAAAGACGTACCAGATGGCGTTATGACAAAATGTCCGAAATGTAAAAAAATCATGTATACGAAAGAGCTTCTAAAAAATTTAAAAGTATGTGTGAATTGTGGATATCATCATCCTATGAATGCATGGGAACGTCTTGATAGTATATTGGACGAGGGGTCATTCCGTGAGTATGACAAAGAAATGGTTTCATTAAATCCACTCGAGTTTCCAGGGTATGAAGAGAAACTAGAGAGCGATCGTAAGAAGACTGAATTGAACGAAGCGGTTGTAACTGGTGAAGGAACAATTGATGACATGCTTGTTGTTGTTGCAGTAATGGATTCTCGTTTTCGAATGGGGAGCATGGGCTCTGTTGTAGGAGAAAAAATTGCCCGTGCGGTTGAAAAGGCATACGACTTACAAGTTCCATTTATTATCTTTACTGCTTCGGGTGGTGCCCGTATGCAAGAAGGGATATTAAGTTTAATGCAAATGGCAAAAACAAGCGTAGCTTTGAAAAAGCATAGTAATGCAGGAGGATTATTTATTTCTGTTATGACTCATCCGACGACGGGCGGGGTTTCAGCGAGTTTCGCTTCACTTGGTGATTATAATCTTGCAGAACCAGGGGCACTGATCGGATTTGCTGGTAGACGTGTAATTGAACAAACTGTGCGTGAGAAACTACCGGAAGATTTCCAAACGGCAGAATTCTTACTAGAACATGGTCAATTAGATGCGGTGGTACATCGTGATGATATGAGAGAATCGCTTCGCAAGATTTTAGAAGTTCATCAAGGAGGGGGAATGGCTGTATGGCAGAGCTAGAATTTGAGAAACCAGTTGTTGAGCTAAGAAATAAGATTCGTGAACTGAAAGACTATACGAAAAACAGCCAGATGGACTTCAGTGAGGAGATTCGTATTTTGGAAGACAAGCTAGAAAATTTAGAGGAAGATATATACGGCAATATGAAAGTATGGGACCGTGTTCAAATTGCTCGTCATGCGGAACGACCGACAACGCTCGATTATATTGAGCACTTATTTACTGATTTTTTTGAATGTCATGGAGATCGTCTATTTGGCGATGATGCAGCGATTGTCGGCGGCATTGCGAAGTATAAAGGGATGCCTGTAACTGTAATTGGGCATCAACGCGGAAAAGATACAAAAGAAAATATTCGCCGTAATTTTGGAATGCCTCATCCAGAAGGATATCGAAAAGCATTACGTTTAATGAAGCAGGCGGAGAAGTTCAATCGTCCCATTATTTGTTTTATTGATACGAAAGGAGCTTATCCTGGTAAAGCTGCTGAAGAACGTGGTCAAAGTGAAGCTATCGCCCGCAATTTATTTGAAATGGCAGGCTTAACAGTACCTGTTATTTGTATCGTTATCGGCGAAGGTGGTAGTGGTGGCGCGCTAGGTCTTGGAGTAGGGGATTACATTCATATGCTAGAAAATTCCACTTATTCTGTTATTACACCAGAGGGTGCAGCGGCAATTCTTTGGAAAGATGCAGGAAAAGCGAAGGAAGCTGCAGAAGCGATGAGAATTACAGCAGCAGATTTGAAAGAATTAGGTGTAATTGACGAAATTATTCCAGAGACAAAAGGTGGAGCGCACCGCAATATTTTGAAACAGTCAGAAAATATAGATTTAATGCTTGGAAAAACTTTTGAACAATTAAACGGAATTTCGAAAGATGAATTAATCGAAAAACGTTATGAAAAATATATGAAAATTGGGCAAGTTTCGTTTTCAAACGCTTCCATTTGGATAAAATAAGAAAAGCGTGCGTTCCACTTCGCGAATGCACGTTTTTATTATGAAAAGACACATCTTCTCCATTGTATTTTTATATTTTTTCGTGTTATTTTATTATAAGGCAAATAATCTTTATGAGGTGAGTACAAATGAAACGTATTGGTGTATTAACAAGTGGTGGAGATTCACCTGGTATGAATGCTGCCATTCGTGCAGTTGTTCGTAAAGCGATTTTCCATGATATTGAAGTATATGGTATTTACCATGGATACGCTGGATTAATTTCTGGTCATATTGAAAAATTAGAACTTGGTTCTGTTGGCGATATTATCCACCGCGGTGGTACAAAATTATATACAGCAAGATGTCCTGAGTTTAAAGACCCAGAAGTACGACTAAAAGGTATCGAGCAATTAAAGAAACACGGTATCGAAGGACTTGTTGTTATTGGTGGAGATGGTTCTTACCAAGGCGCTAAAAAATTAACTGAACAAGGATTCCCATGTGTTGGTGTACCAGGTACAATCGACAATGATATCCCTGGAACAGACTTCACAATTGGTTTCGATACAGCTTTAAACACTGTTATTGATGCAATTGATAAAATTCGTGACACAGCTACATCTCATGAACGTACATATGTTATCGAAGTAATGGGACGTCACGCTGGTGATATCGCATTATGGGCTGGTTTAGCTGATGGTGCGGAAACAATCTTAATTCCAGAAGAAGAGTATGACATGGAAGATGTTATCGCTCGTCTGAAGCGTGGTAGTGAACGTGGTAAAAAACACAGTATTATCGTTGTAGCTGAAGGTGTTGGAAGTGCAATT
Organism: Bacillus paramycoides; assembly: GCF_038971285.1. Lineage (NCBI taxonomy): Bacteria > Bacillati > Bacillota > Bacilli > Caryophanales > Bacillaceae > Bacillus > Bacillus paramycoides. Next base: position 4,451,638 of record NZ_CP152427.1, on the reverse strand, counting down.
GACATCGGTAAGCACATTGAAGAAGCAACAAACTTTGATACTCGCGTAACTGTATTAGGTCACGTACAACGTGGTGGATCACCAAGTGCACAAGACCGTGTATTAGCAAGCCGTCTTGGTGCAAGAGCAGTTGAATTGTTAATTGCTGGTCAAGGTGGACGTTGTGTAGGTATTCAAGATAACAAACTTGTTGATCATGATATTATCGAAGCGTTAGCTCAAAAGCATACAATCGATAAAGATATGTATCAATTATCTAAAGAATTATCCATCTAATCGGCGTAATGTCGGATATTTGGGAACGGTTTCATAATTTTCGGAGGTGCAATATGCGTAAAACTAAAATTGTATGTACTATAGGTCCTGCTAGTGAAAGTATTGAAAAATTAGAGCAATTAATCGAAGCAGGTATGAACGTTGCTCGTTTAAACTTCTCTCATGGTAGCCATGAAGAGCACGGTGCTCGTATTAAAAACATTCGTGAAGCTTCAAAGAAAACTGGTAAAACAGTTGGTATCTTACTTGATACAAAAGGTCCAGAAATCCGTACTCACGACTTCGTAGACGGACAAGCTGAGCTTGTAACAGGTGCAGAAGTAGTTCTTTCTACTGAGCAAGTATTAGGTACTGCAGAGAAGTTCTCTGTATCTTATGCTGGTCTTTATGATGATGTAGACCCAGGTTCTCGTATTCTAATCGATGACGGTCTTATCGAACTAGAAGTAATCGAAAAAGCTGACGGAAACATCCGTACAAAAGTTCTTAACAGCGGAACTGTAAAAAATAAAAAAGGTGTTAACGTACCAAACGTAAGCATTAAGCTTCCTGGTATCACTGAAAAAGACGTAAAAGATATCATCTTCGGTATCGAGCAAAAAGTTGATTTCATCGCAGCTTCATTCGTACGTAAAGCAGCTGACGTATTAGAAATCCGTGAATTATTAGAAGAGCATAACGCTCAATATATCCAAATCGTACCAAAAATCGAAAACCAAGAGGGTATCGACAACATCGATTCAATCTTAGAAGTTTCTGACGGTTTAATGGTAGCTCGTGGTGATATGGGTGTAGAAATTCCACCAGAAGAAGTACCATTAGTACAAAAACGTCTAATCAAAAAATGTAACGTGTTAGGTAAACCAGTTATTACTGCGACACAAATGTTAGATTCTATGCAACGTAACCCACGTCCAACTCGTGCGGAAGCAAGTGACGTAGCTAATGCAATCTTCGATGGTACAGATGCAATCATGCTTTCAGGTGAAACAGCTGCTGGACAATACCCAGTAGAAGCAGTAACAATGATGGCTAACATTGCTGTACGTGTTGAAAAATCATTACAATACGAAGATATGTTCAAAAAACGTATTAAAGAGTTCACTCCAACAATTACAGATGCAATTAGCCAATCTGTTGCACATACAGCACTTGCTCTTGATGTAGCTGCAATCGTAGCTCCAACAGAAAGTGGATATACTGCGAAAATGATCTCTAAATATCGTCCAAAATCTCCAATCGTAGCTGTAACATCTGACGAGCAAGTAGGACGTCGTCTTGCACTTGTTTGGGGTGTACAAGCATTTATGGCTGAGAAGCGTGCAGCTTCAACTGACGAAATGTTAGATACAGCAATTCAAACAGGTATGGATGCAGGTCTAATCGGACTTGGAGACACTGTAGTAATCACTGCTGGCGTTCCAGTTGCTGAAACTGGTACAACAAACTTAATGAAAATCCACGTTGTTGGTGAAGAAGTTGCTAAAGGACAAGGAATCGGTCGTAAAGCTGCAAAAGGTAAAGTAGTTGTAGCAAAAACAGCTGCTGAAGCTGTAGCGAACGTAAACGAAGGTGATATCCTTGTTACAACAAGCACTGATAAAGATATGATTCCTGCAATCGAAAAAGCTGCTGCTCTAGTTGTAGAAGAAGGCGGTTTAACAAGCCATGCTGCTGTTGTAGGTGTATCAATCGGTATTCCTGTTATCGTTGGTGTAAACGGCGTAACAGCAACTTTAAAAAATGGCCAAGAAGTAACAGTTGATGCAGCACGCGGAATTGTTTATAATGGACATGCGGAAGTGCTATAAGTAATACGGAGAGAAGGATCGGAGTCCTTCTCTTTTTTTTACACAAAAATGCGGTAAAACTAGCCTGAAACGTCTGAAATTGCTTTTAAAAGCTGTTTATTATGAAGTTTGATAAGAAAAAGTGCATTCGGCTTTTATATGGTGTATATGGACGTTGTGAGGGCATTTAAAGTGATGGTATGTGAGAGGGGTGTAGAACTATGAAGTGGTTACTATTCTTGTTTATATTAATACCAGCGATTGAGATTACAGTCTTAATTGGATCGAGTCATGTAATAGGTTTATGGTCTACGTTCGCTATGATTATATTTACGGGTGTTGTAGGTGTGTACTTGGCGAAAAGGCAAGGGTTTAAAGTGCTTGGAGAGATTCAATCTAAGCTGAATAGAGGAGAAATGCCAGGAGGAGCGGTTCTAGATGGTATTTTTATCTTTATAGGAGGCGTTCTTTTAGTACTTCCTGGATATGTAACGGATATAATAGGTTTGATCTTTGTTATCCCTATGACGAGGGGGTTATTGAAACCGCTTGTTATGAAGTGGATAGAATGGAAGTTTAGAAAGAATTCTACTATTATTGTGCAGAAATAGTGCTTAGATTATAGCGATCTAAGCACTATTTTTTTGTCTGTAAAAGGATGAGAGGGATGGTTAAAGGTCCGTTAATTAAAATTTAGTGATTGTGCAGATGAAATTCTTAAAGGTTAAAGTTTTATCCCGCTTTAATGGGCAGTAAGACCCCCACCTCAAAATTCAGCGAAAGCAAAGAAGTTAGGAGGGGGATCAACTGCCCATAAAAGTCCGATTGGTTCAACTAATAATCAGTGGGGATGAAGAAAACCCCCACTGATTAAAGTTTCACTTTATTTGCTGTATATTTTTCGATTGGATCTGTGATTTGAGGAGTTAGTAGTTTTTAATGAGTCTGTTTTAGAATAATTCCTTTGAACTGAAGTTTGATTTGTGTATAAAAAGAATGAATTGATGTGGAAATGTTAAAAGTGATTGGTGAAATACTTAGTTTAAGTCTAATTCTATGTGATTTTGTATATTTATTCATTTACATAAAAAGTAATAAATGTAAGTAATAATTATAAAAACAATAGAATAAATATGTAAAAACACCTCGAAATATACGATTTTTATGCAAAAAACAAGAGAATTATCCTGTTTTTAGGGCAATTCTCTTGTTGTATGTAATGAGTGTGAAAAATAAGTGCAAGGAATAATCAGTGGGAATTTCCCACTGATTACATGTAAGTGTTTGTTGTATATGAATTAGAAACTATTATTTTGAAGGTGAGCCTTTAATATATTTCCACAAATCATGGAATACACGAGCTTTGTGCAATGTATTAAGTAGTACTAAGGTGACTGGACCGATGATTAATCCTAAAAAGCCAAAGAGTTTAAAGCCGACAAATAGAGCAATCAGTGTTGCTAATGGATCGAGGCCGATATTAGAAGAAAGTACTTTAGGCTCCATAATTTGTCTTTGGACAATCACGACGATGTATAAAATGAGAAGACCAATGGCGAAAGCAGTGTCGCCAGTGAAAAATACGTATATAACCCAAGGAACGAAGACAGCTCCTGTTCCTAAATACGGGAGTAAATCTACAACACCTGTAATAATCGCGATAGTAATGGCGTATGGTACGCGTAATATTAAAAGTCCGATTAGTACAATAATAGTTGTCATAGATACGAGTGTAAGTTGCGCTTTAACAAAACCGAATAAAGCTTTTCTTAAATCGACAAAAATCGTTTTTCCATAGCCATGAACACGGTTGGGTAAAAATTTTCTTACTTTCTGAGCAAGACGATGCCAATCGTAACTAATGAAGAAAGTAGCTAATAAAACGAATACAAGCACAGTTAAAGTTGTTGGTAATGCACTAATGAAATTTGTTAATCCGCTTATAATAGCCGTTAAAAGTTCTTTCATTTGCGTCGTTGCTTCTGTTCCTAGGTTTTGAATGTTTTGTGTAATCGTATACCGCTGTGGTTCCCCAAGATGATTAAATTTAGAAATTAAATCATCATAGAGAGGCATAATATGATTAAGTGCAAATTGCTGAGCAAATGCAACGATATCTGGAAACTTTACTGTAACAAGTTGTAGTAAGTATGTTGTGGCAGATATTGCCTCTGTTACAAGGTATGTAACGAGTCCGACGATAGCTCCGAATACGAGAATTAAGCTAACGAGTACTGCGAGTGCGCGAGGAAATTGTAGTTTTTGATTAAGGAAATTGACGACAGGATTAATCAAATAAGCAAATGCGAAAGCGATAATGAAAGGGTAGATAAGTCCTGACATATATAGTAATGCATAGAACCCAGCTACCGTCGCTACAATCACAAATATGAGTCGCAATATCATATATAGTAAGTTTCGATTCAAAGATGTATACCTCCCATTCCAATTTGGATTATCCTAATTCGTTCAACTTATAACGAGTGTGCCCGACTGATTAAAGTTTCACTTTATGTTATAGTGGAATGATGGATTTTTCCTGCTTTTTCAGTACGTGAGTGACTGTGAAAGCTTGGTGTTGATGCTTCTACTATATGGTAAAAACTTCATTTTCTCTTCTTTTTATTTTACCTGTTTCTTTTTAGAAAAGAAAGGAGAGACGACCGTTTTTAAAAATGTATACATGCTTCCATTTTGATGGTGAAAGTCTCAGGTTATCATTTTAAAATACATAAAAAAATGAAGTGATTCATGTTGAATAGGCATCGATATAGCATGTATAACGATAGGTTTAAAGGTATTTTTGTTTGGAAATGAGTTCATTATTTTCAGAAAGGAAGTGCAAACATGATTAGTCAGTCAACGTTATTTTTATTCATACTACTTATTATAGGACTTATTGCGAAAAACCAATCGCTAACTGTAGCTATTGGTGTGTTATTTTTATTGAAATTTACGTTTCTAGGAGATAAAGTCTTTCCATATTTACAAACGAAAGGAATTAATCTCGGTGTTACGGTTATTACAATAGCAGTACTCGTCCCGATTGCGACGGGGGAGATAGGTTTTAAACAACTTGGAGAAGCAGCGAAATCATATTATGCATGGATTGCTTTAGCTTCAGGAGTAGCGGTTGCCTTGTTAGCAAAAGGTGGCGTGCAATTATTAACGACGGATCCTCATATTACAACTGCCCTCGTTTTCGGGACAATTATAGCGGTTGCTTTATTTAATGGAGTTGCTGTAGGTCCATTAATTGGGGCTGGAATTGCCTATGCAGTTATGAGTATTATACAGATGTTTAAATAAGGAATTTTATAGTAATATAAAAATTTTGAATTCTTTCTGTTCACAAAAGTCAGATAATTGTTTATAATAGGATTAGAAACTTTGAAAAGTTACATAACAGCAGAGACTTTACACCAGATAAAATAAAAACAACATAAAACAATTTTATAATGATATTGTTTTATGTTGTTTTTATCATAAAACTCTTCGGAATTAATTTTCCTCACTAACTTGTTGTTTTGAGCGTGAGGATTCGGGGAGACATTCACGCTCATGCTTTCCATGTAAACAATGGACAATAAGAGGGGAACATCGCAACAAATTTGCATGATCGTGCATTTTGCTTGCCTAAAGAGTGAACGGGCGTTCATAATTCAAAAGGGAAGCAAATAGATATAAGGAGCAAGGTTGGGAGAATTTTCAGGAAAAGGAGAGAATGTCATGACTGTTATTCGAGGTTTAGAAGGGGTAGTAGCAACAACATCATCTGTGAGCTCTATTATTGATGATACATTAACTTATGTTGGGTATAATATTGATGATTTAGCTGAGAATGCTACATTTGAAGAAGTAGTATACTTATTATGGCATCGCAAGCTTCCTAACGAACAAGAACTAGAGAAATTTAAAGGGACTGTATCGGAATACTATAAAGTGCCAGGTGAGATTTTAACATATTTGAAACAAGTAGATTTAAAAATCGCACATCCGATGTCTGTTTTACGAACTGCAATTTCCATGCTATCATTATACGATGAGAGCGCTGAAATTATGGATGAAAAGTCCAATTATTTGAAAGCGGTTAAATTACAGGCTCAAGTGGGAACTTTAGTTGCTGCTTATGCAAGAATTCGTAAAGGGTTAGATGTTGTTGAGCCTAGAAACGATTTATCATTAGCTGCAAATTTCTTGTATATGTTAAATGATCGCGAACCAAACGAAGTTGAAATTGAAGCTTTTGATAAGGCACTTGTACTTCACGCAGATCATGAGTTAAACGCTTCTACATTTACTGCACGCGTTTGTGTAGCTACACTTTCAGATGTATATTCTGGTATTACAGCGGCAATCGGTGCGTTAAAAGGTCCTCTTCACGGCGGGGCAAATGAAAATGTAATGAAGATGTTAACTGAAATCGGCGAAGAAGAAAATGTAGAATCATATATTCATAATGCTCTTCAAAATAAAGTGAAAATTATGGGCTTTGGCCACCGTGTATATGAGCAAGGTGATCCACGTGCAAAACATTTACGTGAAATGTCCAAGAGATTATGCGTGCTTTTAGGAGAAGACAAATGGTATAATATGTCTATCAAAATTGAAGACATTGTAACAAAAGAAAAAGGTCTTCCACCAAATGTTGATTTCTATTCAGCTTCTGTATACCATTGTTTAGGAATTGACCATGACTTATTTACACCTATCTTTGCAATTAGCCGTATGTCAGGCTGGTTAGCTCATATTCTAGAACAATATGAAAACAACCGTTTAATCCGTCCACGTGCTGACTATAATGGACCAACACATCAAGTGTACGTTCCAATTGCACAACGATAAGCGAAAAACACTATTTCGATAGTGAAAATACGCTTTCAAAAGTCTGATTTTTTCGGAAAGATGTAATGATTAGAATATTTTAATTTGACTAACGGTTTGAACTGAGGGGTTATTCCCTCAGTTTCATACATATGAAATTTCAAACATGGGGGTTATCACATTGACGACAGGTGAAAAAATTACTGTAACTAATGGTGTTATGAATGTACCAAACAATCCGATTATTCCATTTATCGAAGGAGATGGAATTGGTCCTGACATTTGGGCAGCTGCATCTCGCGTACTAGAAGCAGCAGTTGAAAAAGCTTATGATGGTGAGAAGAAAATTGTTTGGAAAGAAGTGCTTGCAGGGGAAAAAGCATTCAACCAAACAGGCGAGTGGTTACCAGAAGAAACTTTAAATTTAATCCGTGAGTATTTAATCGCGATTAAAGGTCCACTTACAACTCCAGTTGGCGGTGGTATTCGTTCTCTAAACGTAGCACTTCGTCAAGAATTAGACTTATATGTATGTCTACGTCCAGTTCGTTATTTTGAAGGTGTTCCTTCACCTGTAAAACGTCCGGAAGATACTGATATGGTTATTTTCCGTGAAAATACAGAAGACATTTATGCTGGAATTGAATATGCACAAGGGTCTCCAGAAGCAGAAAAAGTTCTTGCTTTCTTAAAAGAAGCAATGGGTGTTAATAAAATCCGCTTCCCAGAAACATCTGGTATTGGTATTAAACCAATCTCAGAAGAAGGGACAAAGCGTCTTGTTCGTGCTGCAATTCAATATGCAATTAACGAAAAACGCTCTTCTGTTACATTAGTTCATAAAGGAAACATTATGAAATTTACAGAAGGTGCTTTCAAAAACTGGGGTTACGAAGTAGCGGAACAAGAATTTAGCGACAAAGTATTTACTTGGGCTGAATATGATCGTATCGTTGAGAAAGATGGTAAAGATGCAGCGAATAAAGCGATGGCAGATGCTGAAGTGGCTGGAAAAATCATCGTAAAAGATTCTATTGCAGACATCTTCTTACAACAAATTTTAACTCGTCCACGTGAGTTCGATGTTGTTGCAACAATGAACTTAAACGGAGACTACATCTCTGATGCACTTGCTGCGCAAGTAGGTGGAATTGGTATTGCACCTGGTGCAAACATTAATTATGTAACTGGACATGCTATCTTTGAAGCTACACACGGTACAGCTCCAAAATATGCAGGTTTAGATAAAGTAAACCCATCTTCAGTTCTTCTTTCTGGTGTATTATTATTAGAACACTTAGGATGGAATGAAGCTGCGAAATTAGTAACTGCTTCTGTTGAGAAAACAATTGCTTCAAAAGTAGTAACTTATGATTTCGCACGCTTAATGGAAGGTGCAACGGAAGTGAAATGTTCTGAGTTCGCTAATGAACTTATTAAAAACATGGATGTAGCGATAATCAAAAACGCATAATTAAAGCGGGGGGTAAATTATGACAATCAAACGCAAGAAAGTTTCAGTCATCGGTGCAGGATTTACAGGAGCAACAACAGCATTCTTATTAGCACAAAAAGAACTTGCAGATGTTGTATTAGTGGACATTCCACAACTGGAAAATCCAACAAAAGGGAAAGCGTTAGATATGTTAGAAGCGAGCCCAGTACAAGGTTTTGATGCTAACATTATTGGAACATCTGATTACGCAGATACTGCTGATTCTGACGTTGTCGTGATTACAGCAGGTATTGCGCGTAAGCCTGGTATGAGCCGTGATGACTTAGTAGCAACAAACTCTAAAATTATGAAAAGTATTACGCGCGACATTGCAAAACATTCACCAAATGCAATTATTGTTGTATTAACAAATCCAGTTGATGCAATGACATATTCTGTATTTAAAGAAGCAGGATTCCCGAAAGAGCGTGTTATCGGTCAATCGGGCGTATTAGATACAGCTCGTTTCCGTACATTCATCGCACAAGAATTGAATCTTTCTGTGAAAGATATTACAGGATTTGTTCTTGGTGGACACGGTGACGATATGGTACCTCTTGTACGCTATTCTTATGCAGGTGGCATTCCGTTAGAAACGTTAATTCCGAAAGAGCGTTTAGAAGCAATCGTAGAACGTACCCGTAAAGGTGGCGGCGAGATTGTAGGCTTATTAGGAAACGGTAGTGCATATTACGCACCAGCTGCTTCTTTAGTTGAAATGACAGAAGCAATATTAAAAGATCAACGCCGTGTATTACCGGCTATTGCGTACCTTGAAGGTGAATATGGTTATAGTGACCTTTACTTAGGGGTACCAGTAATTTTAGGTGGTAACGGAATTGAAAAAATTATTGAATTAGAACTTCTTGCAGATGAAAAAGAAGCGCTAGATCGCTCTGTAGAATCTGTACGTAATGTTATGAAGGTTCTTGTTTAATAATTAAATATAAGTAGAAAAAGATTCGGGGCCCCGAATCTTTTTCTACTATATATGCAAATGTTTTTTTGAAATAATATGAAAACGCTATCATTTGATGTATCCTATAATGAAACTATAGATTTATACTATACATTGCCCTCATCATAGTAAATTTCGGATCAAGTATCGCTTTTAGTAGGATAATAAGGTGAAAAAATCGGAGGGGGTTGTAACATGTTAAAGAAAAAAGTTCAAATTGGTCGTAAAATGGATGAAATTACAGTAGGAGAGAAATTATCTATCACTGAAAAAATTGAGGATAAAGATTTGTTATTGTACTTAGGTTTAACGAATGATGCCAATCCATTATATATTCAGCATGATTACGCATCCCAAACTCCGTATGAAAAGCCGATTGTACCAAGCATTATGCTAACTGGAATGATTACAACGGCAGTTACGAAATATTTACCAGGTCCAGGTAGTCATATTACGAGAAAGGACCTTACGTTCGTGAAGCATGTTCACCATTATGAAACGTTACAAATCCACTTTGAAGTTGTGGCTGTTTCTGAGGAGGAGCATACAATTGATATGCTTGTATCTGCTCATGATGAAAAAGGAGAAACGGTTGTAAAAGGTTCATTAACAGTAACGCCGCCTTTTAAATCAGTTTCTATTATGGAAAAAGCATTAGATAATTTTTAAAAAATGAAAATATAAATAGCGCTAGCATACCTTACTATAAGGGGGCTAGCGCTATTTTTAGTTGAAGAATCCTTGTGTGAATCCCTCGGCGAAATCGGAGCAACCTGTTTTAATCGTATCCCAGCTTGGGGCGTTGAATGTAAGAATGCACGTTACTATTAAAGATAGAATAGGTAGAACTAGTCGCATAAAAGACCTCCATATAATAAATATTTATATATTTAAATTAATAATATAAATATTGGTAATGTAAGTCAATGAAAGGGGTGGTTTTTTAGGATGAGATGGAAAAAAGAAGACGTTATCTTTGAAACGATGAGAGAAGCTGAAGTGTGTGCGGACGGGGTCGCGAATGAAATGTATGGAAAACTATTTGATGAATATGAAACGCCGGACTATAAAATAGCGTATGCTCTTTCGTTTTTTCTAGCGCAAAATCGAGAATTCAATATTCATACGGAAGTAGAATGGAATGAAAAGATAGATGTGTATAAAGTATGGATAATAACACGTTAATCGAAGTGAATGAGTAATAACGATAGAACAATCTGAATCCATGAATAGACAATTATATTGAGAGGGACCTTGTTTTCTAGTATGATGAGAATAACGGGGAAAATACTAGGATGAAGAAGGTTTCAAGTCTATAACTTGGAGGAAAAGAATGAACAATCGTATTTTAGTAGTTGATGATGAGGAGTTTATCTTAACTTTAATTGAATTTAATTTACAACAAGCTGGGTTTGAGGTTATAACTGCGATGGATGGAGAAATGGCGCTTCAAAAAGCGACAACAGAACGCCCAGATTTAATTATATTAGATTTAATGCTTCCAAAAATGGATGGTATGGAAGTGTGTAAAGAATTACGATTGCAGCGCGTTATGACGCCGATTTTAATGTTAACAGCAAAAGATGATGAATTTGATAAGGTGCTAGGCCTTGAACTTGGGGCGGATGATTATATGACGAAGCCATTTAGCCCAAGGGAAGTTGTTGCACGTGTGAAGGCGATTTTACGCCGTACGAAATTACAGCAAGAAGAGCAAGTTACAGAATCATCAGATGAAGAGAGTATCACAATTGCTGAGCTTAAAATTTTACCAGAGTTTTATGAGGCTTATTTCCAAGAAAGAAAGCTTGAATTAACACCAAAAGAGTTTGAATTACTTGTTTATCTTGCAAAAAATAAGAGCCGCGTGTTGACGCGTGATCAATTATTAAGTGCTGTATGGAACTATGATTTTGCTGGTGATACACGAATTGTGGACGTTCATATTAGCCATTTGCGCGATAAAATTGAACAAAATACGAAAAAACCGGTGTACATTAAAACGATACGTGGTTTAGGATATAAATTAGAGGAGCCAAAAGGGGATGAATAAATTTCGTTCCAGGCTTCTTTTTACATTTGTTTCTCTTATTGTTTTTATTTTAGTCGGACTAGGTTTATTGCTGGAAACTGTGTTTGAAAACTACTATATAGATCATGCAAAAGAGAGAATGGTAAAAGAGACAGAATACGTTGCTGTACTAGCAGAAGAACAAGGTTTTGATGATGTTTTAAAAAATCCGTACGTATTTGGAAAGTTAGAAGAAAAAATCCAGGCGTCTATTGCATTTGTAGATGAAAAAAAGAAAGTTCAATATAGCGGAGGAGAACATTCTGCGTTTAGCCAAGGGATAATTAAAGAACTTTCTTCAGAAACAACGAAACAAAGAAATAAAGTCATTACGAAAGAAACCGATCAAAATAATGAATTTTACCATGCGGTGTTCGTGCAAGATGTAGCAGGGAAACAAGGATACATTTTGGTGAAAAGTACAATTGAGCCTTTGAAAGCTGTTCATCAAAAAACGTGGGGATTATTAATTATCGGATTTGTTATCGCGTGTCTCGTCGTTGTATTTTTAGGTATGAGAATTACAGGACAATATATTAGGCCGATTGAATCCGTTACGAAAGTTGCTATCGAATTAGCGAAGGGTAATTATAAAGCACGCGCTTATGAAAGTCATTCAGATGAAACGGGAATGTTAAGTAAGGCGATTAATATTTTAGCTCGTAATTTACAAGAGATGACACTTGAACAAGAAATGCAACAAGATCGTCTGCATACGTTAATTGAAAATATGGGAAGTGGAATGATTTTAATTGATAGTCGTGGTTATATAAACCTTGTAAACCGTTCATATAAGGAAACTTTCCACGTAACAGATGAAGAATATTTAGATCGTTTATATTATGAATCGTTTCATCATCCAGAAATTATAGAGCTTGTGGAAGAAATCTTTATGACAGAAGTGAAAGTGCGTAAACAAATGTTATTGCCGCTTGGAATTGAGCGAAAGCATTTTGAAGTATATGGAGCACCGATTATTGGGACGAATCATGAATGGAAAGGGATTGTACTTGTATTTCATGACATTACTGAGTTAAAGAAATTAGAACAAATGAGAAAAGACTTCTTAGCGAATGTTTCTCATGAACTAAAGACACCGATTACTTCTATTAAAGGTTTTTCGGAAACGCTCTTGGACGGTGCTATGGATAATAAAAAATTCTGTGAACATTTCTTACACATTATTTTAAAAGAAAGTGAACGCATGCAAGGGTTAATTGAAGATTTATTAGATCTATCAAAGATTGAACAACAAGGATTTAAATTGAGTATGGGGACCGTTGATATGAAGGGACTTCTTGAAGACATTCATATGGTGCTTGATAATAAAGCGGGAGAAAAAGAAATCTCTCTACAAATAAATACGCTAAAACGAGTCTCTGTCATTGGAGATCCAAGTCGTTTGAAGCAAATCTTTATTAATTTAATTAACAATGCAATCGTATATACGCCGGCTGGAGGCGTTGTTTCTGTAGAATTAGCAGAAGATAAATATAATGCTTATATAAAAGTTTCAGATACTGGAATTGGTATCAGTAAAGATGAAATTCCGCGTATTTTTGAACGCTTTTACCGAGTAGATAAGGCGAGAAGTCGAAATACTGGTGGGACAGGTCTTGGATTATCAATTGTAAAGCATTTAGTTGAGGCGCATCACGGTACGATTACAGTGGATAGTGAAGTTGGGGAAGGGACAACATTTACAGTTGTTTTACCAAAATCAGCAACTGAAAAATAGGATGAAGGATGTTTACAATATATTAACAATGGCTTAATTAAATATTAATAAAGCTCTGTTAATATAATACATGAAAACCCCTTCATCCAAGGAGTAATTTTGGGCGAGAATAGTTATGCTGTTCTCGTCACTTCCCTTTTATATTAGTAAACGTTTTTATATATGATAGAAAATAGCCGTTATTTTTCTTCTCTCTATTAGTCATGTTAATATAGAGAGAGGAAAGGAACGGTTTTTTTCTTTGAAAAAAATCATTTCAAATTTGTATGGGGAGGTTTCTGATTTGGAAAAAAAGGTCGTATTAGTAGATGGTAATAATATCGCCTATCGTGCTTTCTTTGCACTACCGCTTTTAAATAACGACAAAGGTATACATACGAACGCAATTTACGGTTTTACAATGATGTTGATGAGAATATTAGAGGAAGAAAAACCGACGCATATGTTAGTAGCATTTGATGCGGGGAAAACGACATTCCGTCATAAAACATATAGTGAGTATAAAGGAGGGCGTCAAAAGACTCCACCTGAATTATCAGAGCAATTTCCGTTTATTCGTGAGATGCTTGATGCATTCAACGTACCGCGCTATGAATTAGAAAATTATGAAGCGGACGACATTATGGGGACGCTAGCGAAAGAAGCGAGTGAACAAGGAGCAAATGTAAAGGTTATTTCAGGAGATAAAGATTTACTTCAACTTGTTTCTGATAACACGCTTGTATGTATTCCTAGAAAAGGGATTACGGAAGTAGATGAATATACGAAAGAAGCTTTATTTGAGAAATACAGCTTATCACCCAAGCAAATTATCGATATGAAAGGTTTAATGGGAGACCAATCGGATAATATTCCAGGTGTACCAGGAGTTGGTGAAAAAACTGCGATTAAATTGTTAACACAGTTTGGAACGGTTGAAGAAGTGTATGAAAATATAGATCAAGTAAGCGGGAAAAAATTAAAAGAAAAACTGGAAGCAAATAAAGAGCAAGCTCTTATGAGTAAAGATCTTGCAACGATTATTACAGATGCGCCGATTACAGTGCATGTGGATGATATGGAGTATAAAGGGTATGAAGCAAGTGATGTCATTCCGATGTTTGAGAATTTAGGATTTACATCTCTTTTAAATAAATTAGGTGTTACGCCAGAAGAAACGGCTCCAGCTGAATTAGATGATATTACATTTGATATTGTGGAAGAAATTACAGATGAAATGCTTCAGCAAGATAGTGCGCTTATTGTTGAAGTACAAGAAGATAACTATCATAAAGCAGATATTCAAGGTTTCGGTATTCAAAATGAAAATGGTTGCTACTTTATTCAGACAGACATTGCATTTAAGTCAGACGCTTTTAAAGAGTGGCTTGCAGATGGAGAAATGAGGAAGCATACATTTGATGCGAAGCGTGCGATTGTTGCATTGAAATGGAACGGTATAGATATGCAAGGGATTGATTTTGATCTATTAATCGCTGCTTATTTACTTGACCCAGCTGATACAGATAAAGATTTTCGTACTGTAGCAAAGATGAAAGAAACGCATGCCGTGAAATCCGATGAAGAAGTTTACGGAAAAGGTGCGAAACGTGCTGTTCCAGAGCTAGAAGTAGTAGCAGAGCATGTAGCCCGTAAAGTGCATGTATTATACGATGTAAAGCAAACTTTCGTTGAAGAATTAGAAAAGAATGAGCAATATGAACTGTTTACAGAGTTAGAATTACCGCTTGCACGCGTATTAGCTGATATGGAGGTAAAAGGTGTAAAAGTTGATACAGAACGCCTTCGTAATATGGGAGAAGAACTTGCAGGTAGATTAAAGGAAATGGAACAGGAAATTTATAAGCTTGCGGGAACAGAATTTAATATTAATTCACCGAAGCAGCTTGGTGTTATTCTGTTTGAGAACTTAAACTTACCAGTTATTAAAAAGACGAAAACAGGTTATTCTACGTCAGCAGATGTACTAGACAAGCTTATGGATCACCATGAAATTATTCCAAACATTTTACATTACCGTCAATTAGGGAAACTAAATTCAACTTATATTGAAGGGTTATTAAAAGTTGTGCATGAAGATTCATCTAAAATCCATACTCGTTTCAATCAAGTATTAACGCAAACGGGCCGATTAAGTTCAACGGATCCAAACTTGCAAAATATCCCGATTCGATTAGAAGAAGGAAGAAAGATTCGTCAGGCATTCGTTCCATCTGAAGAAGGATGGATTATGTACGCAGCGGATTATTCGCAAATTGAACTTCGTGTATTAGCTCATATTGCAAATGATAAAGGGCTAGTTGACGCGTTCCAACATGATATGGATATTCATACGAAAACAGCTATGGATGTATTTGGCGTTAAAAAAGATGAAGTAACTTCAAATATGAGACGACAAGCGAAGGCTGTTAACTTCGGAATTGTGTATGGTATTAGTGATTATGGTCTTTCACAGAACTTAGGAATTACAAGAAAAGCAGCAGCGGAATTTATTGAAAAGTATTTAGAAAGTTTCCCTGGTGTACAAGAATACATGGATGACATCGTAAAAGATGCGAAGCAAAAAGGATATGTGGCTACACTATTAAATCGCCGTCGTTACATTCCAGAAATTACGAGTCGTAATTTCAATTTACGTAGCTTTGCAGAGCGTACAGCTATGAATACACCAATTCAAGGTACTGCAGCAGATATTATTAAAAAAGCGATGATTATTATGGCAGATCGTTTAGAAGAAGAAGGATTACAAGCACGTCTTCTTCTGCAAGTACACGATGAATTAATATTTGAAGCGCCAAAAGAAGAAATTGAAAAATTAGAGAAGCTTGTACCAGAAGTAATGGAGCATGCAATTGAACTTGCAGTTCCGCTAAAAGTTGATTATTCTTACGGTCCAACTTGGTACGACGCAAAATAAGGAAGTGATGAAATGCCTGAATTACCAGAGGTTGAAAACGTCAGACGGACACTTGAAAATCTTGTAACAGGAAAAACGATTGAAGATATTATTGTTACGTATCCAAAAATAGTAAAACGACCGGATGATGTAGAAATCTTTAAAGAAATGCTTAGAGGCGAGAAGATTGAAAATATAAAGCGAAGAGGAAAGTTTTTGCTTTTATATGTAACGAATTATGTTATTGTTTCACATTTGCGTATGGAAGGTAAGTTTTTACTGCATCAAGAGGATGAGCCAATTGATAAGCATACGCACGTCCGTTTCTTATTTACAGATGGAACTGAATTACATTATAAAGATGTGAGAAAGTTTGGTACGATGCATCTCTTTAAAAAAGGTGAAGAGTTGAATCAAATGCCTCTTGCTGACTTAGGTCCGGAGCCGTTTGATGCTGAATTGACACCGCAGTATTTACAAGAAAGATTGCAAAAGACGAATCGTAAAATAAAAGTTGTATTATTAGACCAGCGTCTATTAGTGGGACTTGGAAATATATATGTAGATGAAGTTTTATTCCGTTCTCACATTCATCCGGAACGAGAAGCGTCGTCTTTAACAACAGAAGAAATTGAACGAATTTACGAGGCGACTGTTACAACGTTAGGCGAAGCAGTGAAGCGTGGCGGAAGTACAATTCGAACGTATATTAACTCGCAAGGGCAAATTGGTTCGTTCCAGGAACTTCTAAATGTATACGGAAAAAAAGGAGAACCGTGTGTGACTTGCGGTACGATATTAGAAAAAACAGTTGTTGGCGGAAGAGGAACGCATTACTGCTCGATTTGTCAGCCAAGAATATAGAAAAGAGATAACATCGGATAGGCATTTGTCATATACATACAGCAGAGCTATGTATAAGGGAGGAGCTTACCGATGTACCTTTATTTATCTCTTATTTTATTAGCTTTTACATTAAGCTTAGATAGCTGTAGTGTAGGGCTAACATATGGTTTAAGAAGTGTAAGAATTCCACTAAGATCAATTATAATTATCGGAATGTGTTCAGCGGCTGTTATGCTTGTTTCAATGGGAATTGGGCATATGATCGCAAAAATATTTTCACCTGTTATCGCAACGCGTATCGGTGGGCTTGTTCTTATTGGAATAGGAATTTGGGTATTATACCAATTTTTTCGAAGTGAGAAAAAAGAAGAACCGAAGCAAGAGGAGAAGGTTTGGAAATTAGAAATCGCTTCACTCGGGCTAGTGATCCAAATTTTACGGAAACCGACTGTCGCAGATTTCGATAAATCAGGCACCATTTCTGCAGGAGAAGCATTGCTTCTTGGTATCGCTCTTTCTGTAGATTCGTTCGGTGCTGGAATTGGTGCATCTTTATTAGGGTATGCACCTGCTATGATGGCAATATTAGTTGCGGTTATGAGTTCTTTGTTTTTATTTATCGGAATGAAACTTGGAACGGTTTTATCAAATATGAAATGGTTACAAAAATTTACATTCCTGCCTGGGGTATTACTCATTATTATTGGAATTTGGAAAATGTAAGTATGGGCGTGGAACATTAGTTTCGCGCCTTTTATATTGTGAGGAGGATTATGATGACAGTAGTAATTGGATTAACGGGAGGCATTGCAAGCGGGAAAAGTACGGTATCAGAAATGTTTCGTGAGTTAAGTATACCGGTTATTGATGCGGATATTATTGCAAGAGAAGTTGTAGAGCGAGGAAAACCAGCATATAACAAAATAGTAGAAGTGTTTGGAGCGGAAATATTACAAGAAGATGGAGAACTGGATCGGCCGAAATTAGGAAGCGTCGTTTTCTATAATGAAGAAAAACGATTGCAGTTAAATAAAATTGTTCATCCTGCAGTGCGTGAGGAAATGAATAGGCAAAAGGAAATGTACATAAAAGAAGGTGCGCAAGCGGTTGTGTTAGATATTCCTCTCTTATTTGAAAGTAAATTAACAAGTCTTGTTGACCGCGTTTTAGTTGTAGCAGTTAAACCACAGACGCAATTAGAACGTTTAATGAAGCGAAATAATTTTTCGGAAGAAGAAGCAACAGCTCGTATTCAATCTCAAATGCCATTAGAGGAAAAAGTGAAACATGCAGATGAAGTGATAAATAATGATGGCACAATTATGGGAACGAAAACACAATTGCAGGTAATTTTAAAGAATTGGAACATTATTTACTAAAAAATTGTGAAATTAATGAAAATGCTTAGTGACATATCCCCTTTTTGTGTTATACTATTATTGGGATTGGAGATAAATAGTATAACGCATTCAAGGGGGATAACATATTATGACTCGTGTGGCAATTAATGGATTTGGACGTATTGGGAGAATGGTATTTCGTCAGGCAATAAAAGAAAGCGCATTCGAAATTGTAGCAATCAATGCAAGCTATCCATCTGAAACGTTAGCACATTTAATTAAATATGATACAGTTCACGGCAAGTTTGACGGAACAGTAGAAGCATTTGAAGATCACTTATTAGTTGATGGAAAAATGATTCGCCTTTTAAACAACCGCGATCCAAAGGAATTGCCTTGGACAGATCTAGGTGTTGAAGTTGTAATTGAAGCAACTGGTAAATTTAATTCAAAAGAAAAAGCAATTCTTCATGTTGAAGCTGGAGCGAAAAAAGTTATTTTAACAGCGCCTGGTAAAAATGAAGATGTAACAATTGTAGTTGGTGTGAACGAAGACCAATTAGATATTGCAAAACATACTGTTATTTCAAATGCATCTTGTACAACAAACTGTTTAGCACCTGTTGTTAAGGTGTTAGATGAGCAGTTTGGAATTGAAAACGGTTTAATGACGACAGTTCACGCTTATACAAATGACCAAAAAAATATTGATAACCCACATAAAGATTTAAGAAGAGCACGTGCTTGCGGACAATCAATTATTCCGACAACGACAGGTGCTGCGAAAGCGCTAGCAAAAGTTCTTCCGCATTTAAATGGAAAACTTCATGGTATGGCACTTCGTGTACCAACACCAAACGTGTCTCTTGTTGACTTAGTAGTAGATGTAAAACGTGATGTGACAGTTGAAGCTATTAACGATGCATTCAAAACTGTTGCAAATGGTGCGCTTAAAGGCATTGTAGAATTCAGTGAAGAGCCTTTAGTATCTATTGACTTTAATACAAATACACACTCAGCTATCATTGATGGTTTATCTACAATGGTAATGGGTGATCGTAAAGTAAAAGTACTTGCTTGGTATGATAACGAGTGGGGCTACTCTCGTCGTGTTGTAGATCTTGTAACGCTAGTTGTGGAAGAATTAGCGAAACAAGAAAATGTACAACATATTTAAGTGAATAAGGGGAGGGCAAGTGAATATTTGCCCTCTTTTTTTATTTTTTTCGAAAAAGGTAAAAATTATAGGGGTATATTTTCGAAAGTGGACATACCACGAAACGTTGTGATTACTGTATTTGTGAATCATTTATTTTTTTTAGGGAAAAGTAAAGAGGAAAATATGACAGAAAATCGAAAAAACTGTTGTTGCAAAATGAAAATAAACAAAGTATACTAACACTCGTAAACTTAAGAGCTGAGGTACGTAGTCACTACTTAAAGGGTTAGGACCTCTCTGGACTAACTTTCCCCCGTGGTAGTGGAGCAAGCCAAATTGCAAATTAGTTTTCAATTCGAACAGTTAGAATAAATTTACAAGGGGGAACTGTAGAATGGATACTATGGATACGATGGGTCGTCACGTGATTGCTGAACTTTGGGATTGCGATTTCGACAAACTGAATGACATGCCGTATATTGAACAATTATTTGTGGATGCAGCACTAAAAGCTGGTGCTGAAGTACGTGAGGTTGCTTTCCATAAATTTGCACCACAAGGTGTAAGTGGAGTAGTAATTATCTCGGAATCACATTTAACAATTCATAGCTTTCCGGAGCACGGTTACGCAAGTATTGATGTTTATACTTGTGGGGATCGTATTGATCCAAATGTTGCTGCAGAATATATTGCAGAAGGTTTAAACGCAAAAACGCGTGAGAGCATCGAGCTTCCTCGAGGCACTGGTAGCTTCGAAATTAAGCAGAGAGAAACAAAAGCTCTTTAAAAAAGAACATAATTGATTTAAAATGTAAAGAGGTGTATAATGCACCTCTTTTTTAGTTTATAAAAAAGGAAAAATATAACGTACTCGTTAGGGAAATAAATGGAGCTCTTACGAATAAGTTAGCATTCCATCTACCATCTTATTTTCGAAAACGAGATGATGACATAACGTGCTTTAACTTAAAGTGGTAAGAGAGTTAGAATGAGTTATATAATAATGTATATATATTGTCAGATGAAGTAAGTAGAGAAAAAATAAAGAGTATAGTGTAAAGGAGTGAATATATTGCGTTGTCCATCCTGTTCTCATAATGGTACAAGAGTGTTAGATTCGCGTCCGGTAGACGAGGGGCGCTCTATTCGAAGAAGGAGAGAGTGTGAAAGCTGTTTAAGCCGCTTTACGACATTTGAAAGAGTAGAAGAGTCACCTCTTATCGTTGTAAAAAAAGAAGGCACACGAGAAGAGTTTAATAAAGAAAAGATTTTACGTGGCTTAATTAAAGCGTGCGAAAAAAGACCAGTATCTTTAAGACAATTAGAAGAAGTAACTCAAAGTGTGGAACGTGAACTTCGTAATTTAGGTATATCAGAAGTGAAAAGTGATATGATTGGTGAAATTGTTATGGAAGAACTGCGTGATATCGATGATGTTGCTTACGTGCGTTTTGCTTCTGTATATCGCCAATTTAAAGATTTAAATGTATTTATTGAAGAATTAAAAGATATACTGCAAAAAGAAAGAGAGTAGAATCTGTATTGTATTCTCTTTACATACTGTAAGGAATGAGATAAGAGAGCTAGAAGCGAAAGCTAATAGCTCTTTTTCGCTAAGAAATTATCTAATAAAGATAGAACGAATACAGTAGAGGATAGATTGGATGAGAGAAAGGAAAAGCAAGAATGGAAAAACAGTCATGGATGGAGCTATTGCCGATTGATCGTTATAAAGTAAGTGCGAAAGGGTTACTGCATAATTACGACCGAAAAGTATTGACGATGTTGTATCAACCGTTAATAGGTAGTAGAGCTTTTAGCTTGTACATGACGCTATGGGGAGAGTTAGAGCAAGATCGTGTGTTTGGAAAAGAGAATACGCATCATTCCCTTATGGTGACCATGCAAATGCAACTTCCCGAAATATATGAGGAACGAGTAAAGTTAGAGGCAATTGGGCTTTTGAAAGTATATATTAAGAAAGAAAAAGATATTCGAATGTTTATATATGAGCTGCAACCACCTTTATCTCCAAAGCAGTTTTTTGATGATATTGTTTTAAGTATCTTTTTATACAATCGATTGAGTCGCACAAAATATAATCAAGTAAAGCAATACTTCTTAGAAGAAGAATTTGATTTTGTATCTTATGAAAATGTTACGCGTTCTTTCAATGATGTATTTGGTTCGTTTAATCCTGGACAGCTTGAGCATGCGCAAGAGGATCTTCGTATTCCGAAAACGACAGCTATGCCAAGTCGCGAGAAGGGAGACGCTCCAAAAGTTTGGAATGATTTCTTTGATTTCTCCTTATTTGTAGATGGATTGTCTGCTCTTGTCCCTAAAAAGGCAATTACAGATCAAGTGCGAGAATGTGTCATTACACTTGCTTACGTGTATGATGTAGATGTGTTATCGATGCAAAATATCGTTCTTGGTGCGGTGACAGAGATGCAGACAATTGATATTGAAAGGCTTAGAAAAGGAGCGCGTGATTGGTATCAGTTTGAAAACGGGCAAGCGTTACCTGTATTGAGTGAAAGAGTACAGCCTCATGCTGCACGTATGATGAAAGAGAAAGAGCCTTCTACGCAAGAAGAGATGTTAATCAAACAGTTAGAGGAAATCTCACCAAAGCAGTTATTGAAAGAAATCTCTGGCGGTGCAGAGGCGACGAAGGCGGACTTGCAAATCGTTGAAGATGTAATGATTAATCAAAAGTTAATGCCAGGTGTTGTGAATGTACTTATTTATTACGTTATGCTACGCTCAGATATGAAACTTGCGAAAACGTACGTAGAAAAGATTGCTGGGCATTGGGCGCGTAAAAAGGTCGGTACAGTAGCTGAAGCAATGGCGTTAGCGAAAGAAGAAAACCGTCAATATCAAGAATGGGCTGAGACGAAGAAAAAAGGTCGTACGTCGAAGAAAACGGTGCGAAAAGAAATGGTACCAGATTGGCTGAAAGAAGAGCCGAAAGAACAAGCGAAAGAAACTGTGAAAAAAGATGTAAGTGCTGAAAAAGGTGCAAGTACGTTAGAGGATGAACGAAAACGACTAGAAGAAGTGTTGAAAAAATATAAGCGTGATTAATAGAAGAGAATGAACGCTCTTTGAGGTGAGGAAATGGAGCATATTCAAAATTCATTTGCAAAGTTAATGGAAAATGAAAATTTTAAAAATAGATATGAGGTATTAAAGGCGGAAGTAATGGCACATCCGCGTGTGAAAGAATTTATAGACGCACATCAAGGTGAAGTAACAACTTCTATGATTGAGCGTAGCCTTGTGAAGTTATACGAATATATTGGACAAAGTGTAGGTTGCGCGGATTGTCCGGATTTAGGCTCGTGTAAAAACATGTTGCAAGGATATGAGCCAAAGCTCGTTATCCAAGGGAAGGTGATCGATATTCAATACGATCGTTGCGTTAGAAAAGTAGCATATGACGAGAGAAAGAAATATGAAAAACTCGTTCAAAGTGTATATATGCCATCTGATATTTTACAGGCAACGATGGAAAACTTGGATCCATCAGATTTAGATGCACGTATTGATGCAATTGGTGCAGCTAATGAATTTTTAAGTACATATGAACCTGGTAAAAAAGTACAAGGTTTATATTTGTACGGTAAATTTGGTGTAGGGAAAACGTATTTGCTAGGGGCAATTGCGAATGAGCTTGCTCGAAAGAAAATAAGTTCGATGCTCGTATACTTCCCTGAATTTTTACGTGAAATTAAAAGTTCGATTCAAGATAATTCGATTGGGGAAAAGATTGATGCGGTGAAACGCGTACAAGTTTTAATGTTAGATGATATTGGAGCAGAAGCGATGTCAAGCTTTGTGCGTGATGATGTGCTTGGTGCAATTTTACAATTCCGTATGTTAGAAAACTTACCGACGTTCTTTACGTCTAACTTTGATTTCAAGGAGTTGGAACATCATTTAACGTATACACAGCGCGGTGAAGCGGAAGAAATGAAAGCAGCTCGTATTATGGAACGAATTAAATATTTAGCGAAACCAATTCCAATTGGCGGGAAAAACCGTCGCCATAAGTAAAGAGTAAGCTGAGAAGCTTGCTCTTTTTTTCGTATGAAGTACTTTTCAAGGTAGTCGAATTGTAAAATGAAAAGTTCTTATTGAAAATTCGTAGTAGCTTGTATCATTTTTTTCTCCCTCCCTTAATATATATAAAATTAGCAAGCCATATTGAGTGGATTTTCTAACGATAGGAAATGTAATTCTACTAAGAGTGAACTTCACGCGGAACGGACTCTTATAGGATTTGTAACGTATAGATACAGTCCTTTAGAGCAGGGATAAAAGGGGGGACAAAAGTGATTGAAATTTGCTTCGAAGAAAAAAATGATGCTATGCACGTATATAGACAACTACTGAAAAGAGCGGAACTGTTATATGAGGAAACGAGTGTGTATTTACAGGAACAAAAAGTGGTGATTCACATACCAGTAGGTGAATCGAATTATATTGAAAAGATTTTATTGCCAGTAATGGTATATTTTATTGTGAATGTGAAACAAAATGAGTGGATATATACAATCTTAAAAGAGAAGTTTTTTTATGAAGAAGAGGAAGAGTGTCATCAAATATTGCATATGGCACATGAGATTTTAAAGGGAAGAAGAAAAGGAATTACCCGTGAATTAACGCGTCACACATTTGAATCATATATTAAATCTTCTTTAAATAACTGGCTTTGTGATCCACTTTCATTCTCGTTTTCATCATATGTTCGTTTTCGTCTTCGTACATATAGGGAAATGGTAGCTAAGCTTGCCGAAGTGGCGATTGATGAATATAAGTTGGAACAAGAATATCAAATGTTTATTGAGTCGCTAAGGCAACAAGTGCGTAGCCGGAAATCACGTTTGTCCTGTGTGCATCTTATTTTTGATGAGAGTTTTATTTTCTACGATGATAAAGGTAGACGTTTAAAACAGGAGAAATTGGTTCAATATATAGATGAGGAATTATTGAAGCAAAAGGATGTATATATTGATACGAAAGTAATTGCACCACTTCTTTCTATTTCGCCGAAAAAAATTTATTTATATACGAAAGAACAAGACCATAATATGATTATTACTTTGCGAAATGTATTTCAAGAACGGGTACAATTACATGGATTACATGAGTTTGAGCGCAATGTGAAAAATTTAAAAAATAAAGGTAACGCCCTTGATTTTCTAAGTTTTTGAGCATATAATTACCTACATAAATGAAATATATTGAAATGTCATGATGAGGACATGAGTAGTTTTCTACGATTTTCAGAGAGGGAAGCCTTAGGGTGTGAGCTTCCTAGTACGGGATTATTACTTACCACCTCTAAACTTTAGCAGTGAACGATTTTTCTAGTAATTGCTAACGGACAACACCGTTATGTTGAACTTGAGCAATTAACAATAAGGTTAATTGGAACAAGGGTGGAACCACGAATTCAACACTCGTCCCTTTTTACGGGATGAGTGTTTTTTATTTTGAGAAAAAGAGGAGTGACCAGTGATGGCAGATGTAGTTAAAATTACTTTCCCTGATGGAGCTGTGAAGGAGTTTCCAAAAGGCGTAACAACTGAAGAAATCGCAGCTTCTATTAGCTCAGGCTTAAAGAAAAAAGCTGTGGCTGGAAAATTAAACGATGAGATGATCGATCTTGTTACACCAATCGAAGAAGATGGTGCAGTTTCTATCATTACATTAGATTCTGAAGATGGCTTATATATTTTACGCCACTCAACAGCCCACCTTTTAGCACAAGCGTTAAAACGTTTATATAAAGATGTTAAGGTTGAGCTTGGCATTGGTCCAGTAATTGAAAATGGCTTCTACTACGATATTGATATGGAAGAAGCAATTACAGTTGAAGACTTCAAGAAAATCGAAAAAGAAATGCAAAAAATTGTGAACGAGAACTTAGAAATCGTTCGTCATGAAGTACCACGTGCAGAAGCAATTCGTCGTTTTGAAGAAATCGGCGATGAGTTAAAATTAGATTTAATTAACGATCTTCCAGAAGATGCTGTTATTTCAATCTATGAGCAAGGCGAATTCTTCGACCTTTGCCGTGGTGTTCACCTTCCATCTACAGGGAAAATTAAAGTATTTAAATTATTAAGCGTTGCGGGTGCTTACTGGCGCGGCGATAGCAATAATAAAATGCTACAACGTATTTACGGTACTGCATTCGTTAAGAAAGCAGAATTAGATGAGTACTTACGTATGCTTGAAGAAGCGAAAGAGCGCGATCACCGTAAATTAGGTAAAGAATTAAAATTATTTACTAATAGCCAAAAAGTAGGACAAGGTTTACCACTTTGGTTACCAAAGGGTGCAACAATCCGCCGCATTATCGAGCGTTATATCGTTGATAAAGAAGCAAGCTTAGGCTATGATCACGTATACACTCCAGTACTAGGAAGCAGAGAGCTTTATGAAACTTCTGGACACTGGAACCACTACCGTGATGGTATGTTCCCATCAATGGAAATGGATAATGAAGAGTTAGTTCTTCGTCCAATGAACTGCCCTCACCACATGATGGTTTATAAAAACGATATTCACAGCTATCGTGAATTACCAATCCGTATTGCGGAACTTGGAACAATGCACCGTTATGAAATGTCAGGCGCGTTATCTGGCTTACAACGTGTACGCGGAATGACTTTAAACGATGCGCACATTTTCGTTCGCCCAGATCAAATTAAAGAAGAGTTAAAACGTGTTGTAAACTTAACTCTAGAAGTGTACAAAGATTTCGGTTTAGAGAACTATTCATTCCGTCTATCTTATCGTGACCCAGCAGATACTAAAAAGTATTATGCTGATGATGAGATGTGGGAAAAAGCACAAGGTATGTTAAAAGAAGCTATGGATGAAATGGGTCTTGATTACTATGAAGCTGAAGGTGAAGCGGCATTCTATGGTCCAAAACTTGACGTTCAAGTTCGTACTGCTCTTGGAAAAGACGAAACACTTTCAACTGTACAATTAGACTTCTTACTTCCAGAACGCTTTGAATTATCTTACGTTGGTGAAGATGGTAAACAACATCGTCCAGTTGTAATTCACCGTGGTGTTGTATCAACTATGGAACGTTTCGTAGCCTTCTTAATTGAAGAATACAAAGGTGCATTCCCAACTTGGTTAGCTCCAGTTCAAGTACAAGTAATTCCAGTTTCTCCGCAAGTACATTTAGACTATGCGAAGAAAGTACAAGACGAATTACGCCGTGCTGGTATTCGTGTTGAATTAGATACTCGTGAGGAGAAAATTGGTTACAAAATCCGTGAAGCACAAATGCAAAAAATTCCGTACATGCTTGTAGTAGGTGACAACGAAGTAACTGAAAACGGCGTAAACGTACGTAAATACGGTGAACAAAAATCAGAAACAATCGCATTAGATGCTTTTGTTGACATGATTAAAGTAGAAGGAAAACGATAAGAAAAAGCCGCGGTATACCGCGGCTTTTCTATGTAATATAAGTGAGAAAAATTAGAAAAAATAACCATGTAACACTTATCATAAAAAAGTATTGCAAGTATGTTAGTTGTTTGTTACAATATTTCTTGTTGTTAGTAAAACACATCGCGTCTTCTTGACAGACGTCATGTCCTATGATAAACTCATCAAGGATAATAGAATATTGTTTTGTGGAACAAGTAGAAGCACCCGCTTCTCACCTGATGGACGCATTCGCAGTTTACAGGTAAATGTATTTCTTACTTAAGATTTTACAAGTGTGGGTGTCGTATGCCCGCACTTTTTTTGTCGGGTTCTATGACTACAAACTATGTTCTGAGAAAACCTTGGAGGTGGCTTACTATTAGCAAGGATATGATGATTAACGAGCAAATTCGTGCACGTGAAGTACGTTTAGTTGGTGCAAATGGCGATCAACTTGGAATCAAGTCTCGTAATGACGCTTTAGACTTAGCTGCAAATCTTAATCTTGATTTAGTATTAGTTGCTCCAAATGCGAAACCGCCAGTATGCCGCATTATGGACTACGGTAAATTCCGCTTTGAGCAACAGAAGAAAGAAAAAGAACAGCGCAAAAATCAAAAAGTAATTAGCATGAAAGAAGTTCGTTTAAGTCCAACAATTGATGAACACGACTTTAACACAAAACTTCGTAATGCTATCAAGTTTTTAGAGAAAGGCGACAAGGTTAAAGCGTCAATTCGCTTTAAAGGACGTGCCATTACTCATAAAGAAATCGGTCAACGTGTCTTAGATCGCTTCTCAGAAGCTTGTGCTGAAGTTAGTACAATCGAATCTAAGCCTAAAATGGAAGGACGCAGTATGTTCTTAGTTTTAGCACCGAAAAACGATAAGTAATAGATAGAGGAGGAAATACCTATGCCTAAACAAAAAACTCATCGCGGCGCTGCAAAGCGTTTCAAAAAGACTGGATCAGGTAAACTGAAACGTTCTCACGCTTACACAAGCCATTTATTCGCTAACAAATCTACAAAAGCTAAACGTAAACTACGTAAAGCTGGTGTAGTAAGCGCTGGTGACTTCAAACGCATTCGTCAAATGCTTGACAACTTAAAATAAGTTCGGCTGATATATAGAACAATTAGGAGGTAATATTATGCCAAGAGTAAAAGGTGGTACAGTTACTCGTCAACGTCGTAAAAAAGTAATTAAATTAGCAAAAGGTTACTACGGTTCAAAAAATACATTATTCAAGGTTGCTAACCAACAGGTTATGAAATCTCTAATGTATGCATTCCGTGACCGCCGTCAAAAGAAACGTGACTTCCGTAAATTATGGATTACACGTATCAACGCAGCAGCTCGTATGAATGGTCTTTCTTACAGCCGCTTAATGCACGGTCTTAAAAATGCTGGCATCGAAGTTAACCGCAAGATGCTTGCTGACTTAGCTGTTCATGACGAAAAAGCTTTCGCTGAATTAGCAACAGTTGCAAAAAACAACATTAACTAATTAATTAGTTGAAACCTTAGAAGATTTTTCTTCTAAGGTTTTTTGTTTGTATACAAAGAGAGATATGTCGTTATCGATATGACAAAACCAATATAAAAGCTATAGTAATATAGAAGAATATATAAAAGAAGCCAGGAGAATCCTCCTGGCTTCTTTTAATTATCACCCTCTGGAAAGAAGAGTATCTTTCCTACCTGAAACGACACTGCTATAATGGAAAGATGATATGGAACTTTCATCAGATAAAATAACATTTTTATTAGTGGGCAATTCCTAGATAATTATTAACTATCACCAATCGGAGTGAACAATCTAATAGTGATGATTGAAACGTATTTATAAATTAAGGACAAGCTATTTTGTAAAGAGGTAGATAGCTGACTTATTAATAAGGAACGAAAAATAATAATGAACTTTGAGATGAAACAACATTGTTGCGTAAAATGCGATGTTGGAGGAGGACAATAGAATGGACTTACTACAACTATTTAAATTACAAAAAGAATTAGATGACCGTATTGCGAAGGAGCATGACTTACAACCGAAAAAGTTGCTAAAAGAAAAAATGTTAGCTCTGCTTGTAGAAATTGGAGAACTTGCAAATGAAACACGTTGTTTTAAATATTGGAGCAACAAACCAGCATCAGAACGTGAAGTCATACTAGAAGAATACGTAGATGGATTACATTTTATTTTATCAATCGGAATTGATTTAGGTATTGATAAAAACTTCCTATTCTATAAGTGTGCACAGACGAATAAAACACAAGTAGAAATTTTCTTAGACACATATGCGAAGGTAATTCGTTTTACAGATCAACCATCTATTACGAACTATATTGAATTATTTACAAGCTACCTTCGACTTGGACAAGCGCTTGAGTTTGAACAAGAAGAGATCGAAAAGGCATATTTAGATAAAAACGAAGTAAATCATCAGCGTCAAACACAAGGATACTAAGTTAATTTTTGAATATTTCAATTTCCTTTTGTATAATGAAGTGACTGAAGAAAAAGGAGGGTGTTGGCAATGACAAAATTAGACGAGACATTGACAATGCTAAAAGAATTAACAGATGCACGTGGTATTGCGGGTAACGAACGTGAACCACGCGAAGTAATGAAGAAATATATTGAGCCGTTTGCAGACGAGCTTTCTACTGATAATTTAGGAAGTTTAGTTGCGAAAAAAGTAGGGGAAGAAAACGGCCCGAAAATTATGGTTGCAGGTCATTTAGATGAAGTTGGCTTTATGATCACGCAAATTGATGACAAAGGTTTCCTTCGTTTCCAAACAGTTGGCGGCTGGTGGTCACAAGTTATGCTTGCACAGCGCGTGACAATTGTAACGCGTAAAGGAGATGTAACAGGTGTAATTGGTTCAAAACCACCGCACATCTTACCTCCAGAAGCGCGTAAAAAGCCAGTTGAAATTAAAGATATGTTCATTGATATTGGTGCTTCTAGCCAAGAAGAAGCAATGGAGTGGGGCGTACGACCAGGAGATCAAGTAGTACCTTACTTTGAATTCCAAGTGATGAAGAATGAAAAGATGTTACTTGCAAAAGCATGGGATAACCGAATTGGTTGTGCAATTGCAATTGACGTATTAAAACAATTAAAAGATGAAAAGCATCCAAACGTTGTATACGGCGTAGGGACTGTACAAGAAGAAGTTGGTCTTCGTGGTGCGAAAACATCTGCAAACTATATTAAACCAGATATCGCGTTCGCAGTAGATGTTGGTATCGCTGGTGACACACCTGGTGTAACGTCAAAAGAAGCGCAAAGTAAAATGGGTGATGGACCACAGATCATTTTATATGATGCCTCTGTTATTGGTCATACAGGTTTACGTGACTTTGTAGTTAATGTTGCTGACGAATTGGAAATTCCATACCAATATGATTCAGTAGCGGGCGGCGGAACGGATGCAGGTGCAATCCATATTGCTGTAAATGGTATTCCGTCTATGGCCATTACGATTGCAACGCGCTACATCCATTCTCATGCGGCAATGTTACATCGTGATGACTATGAAAATGCAGTGAAGTTAATTGTAGAAGTTATTAAACGTCTTGATAAAGAGGCTGTACATAACATTACATTTAATTAATAGAAAAAGCGAAGGAGTTTCTCCTTCGCTTTTTTATGTTTTAAAAAGGTCTCTCTAATCCTGCCGCAGTATGAGCTCCTAAAATAATTAAACGAGTTAATTGCATAGCCATAAAATGCGGTGTATATATCATCCCTCTTTTTAACCATGACATAATCATCCCGATATGAGCTCCTGTCACATAACTAATTAAAATATCACGAGGAACCATAAGATCTTTATCATCGGGCTGTGAAATAGATAAGCTTAATGTTAAATGTGTTTGTATCGTTTTCATCATTTTATAAGAGTAGTTTCCAGCAGCTTTATCGCCAAGCATAACGTTATAGAAGTTCGCATTTTCTGCTATATGCTCGAACAAAGCTAAAAATGTCGGATGTGGTGAATCAAAAGTAAGTTGAAATTCTTCTTTATTCCTATTTTTTGGTTTAATAACTTCGGCTAACTTCTCTAACATTTCTTCGATGCTTTTGTCTAATAAGTCATATTTATCATGGTAATGACTATAAAACGTAGCACGATTTACTGGAGCACGTTCTGCAATATGTTGAACAGTTACCTCGTCAAATCCTTTTTCGCCTACTAAAGCGACAAAAGCATCCTGTATGAGTTGTCTCGTCCGCTTTACACGTGGATCATTTGTATTTTTAATAGACATTTTTACTTCCCCTCGTTTAATTTTCTATACTTAAACAACATATTGGTATTATATTGTTGTTTAAGCGACATTTCATACGTAAATTGTCGGTTGTAGATTTAAAATAATTATTTATAATTATAAACGATAGTCCTTCAGAAATCAGCACCGCTCGCAGGTAGATAAATTTCGATTTACACCGCAGATGGTGTGATTTTTTTGTTTAAAAGTTAATATAATTAACAATTAAACAGTCTAAACAATAAGGACATAAATAGTTTAGAAAAAAATTATATGCGATATAAGGAGAGGAATGCAATGAATCAGTTTCGAAGAATGGTGATTATTAACATTATCACATTAATTGTACTAGTTGGTGGCGGTATTGGCGGTTATTACTATTACAATCAAGCGGAAAATTACTTAAAAACAGACAATGCAAAAATTGATGGAAAGGTAATTCCGATTGCATCACCAGTAGCAGGTAAATTAACTGACTGGAAAGCTGAAGTAGGTAAGAACTACAATGAAAACGATAAATTAGGTGCTGTTACTGTAGCGGCAGCAAATGGAGAACAAACAGTAGATGTAACAATTCCACAAAATGCAACAGTTGTACAATCAAACGCGACGACAAATGCTTTCGTTGGAGCAGGTAGCCCAATTGCTTATGCATTTGATATGAACAATTTATGGGTAACAGCAAACATTGAAGAAACAGATGTTGACGATGTACAAAAAGGTCAAGACGTAGATGTGTATGTAGATGCATACCCAGACACAACGTTATCAGGAAAAGTAGAGCAAGTTGGATTAACAACAGCGAACACATTCTCTATGTTACCATCAAGCAACGCAACAGCGAACTATACGAAAGTAACACAAGTAGTGCCAGTTAAAATTTCTTTAGATCATAGTAAATCAGTAAATATTGTTCCTGGAATGAATGTGTCAGTTCGTATTCATAAGTAAGGGGGAGATGAGATGTCCTCAATTGCAATTGTAGGATATGCACTATTTTGTATAATCGTCTTCTTCCTTGTAAATCGTCTTTTACGAAAGAAAAAAACGAACGTGGGAGAAGAACAAGTCCCAGCCGTAAATAAAATAGAAGTAAGTAAGGTAGAAACAGAAGAGAAAGAAATTGAACGAAAGCAAGAATCGGAAATTTCTAATGTAGTTGAGTTAGAAACAGGAAAGCAAGAAGAAGTAAAAGAAGAAAAAGAAGTGCCGAAAAAACAAATGTCTACGCCTGTAGAGAATGTGAACGTAAAAGCAGTTGTAGCTGTATTAATTCTCGGCATGTTCGTTTCTATTTTAAACCAAACAATCATTAACGTTGCATTGCCTCCGTTAATGAATGAATTTAACGTATCAACTTCAACAGCACAATGGTTAATTACAGGTTTCATGCTTGTAAATGGTATTTTAGTACCGATTAGTGCCTTTTTAGTTTCACGATTTACGTATCGTAAATTATTCGTAGCAGCAATGTTGTTCTTCACGGTAGGATCTATCATTTGTGCTACTTCCGGAAACTTTACGATGATGATGACGGGCCGCGTTATTCAAGCGGTTGGTGCGGGTATTTTAATGCCGGTTGGTATGAATATCTTCATGACATTATTCCCGCCTCATAAGCGCGGAGCAGCGATGGGATTACTAGGTGTAGCGATGATTTTAGCTCCAGCTATCGGACCGACTGTAACAGGTTGGGTGATTGAGAATTACAGCTGGAACTTAATGTTCTATGCGATGTTTATTATCGGTTTAATTATTACGTTCCTATCTTTAAAATTCTTTACACTAGCTCAGCCAGTGTCTAACACGAAATTAGATGTATTTGGTGTTGTTAGTTCAAGTATTGGACTAGGAAGCTTGTTGTATGGATTTAGTGAAGCTGGAAATAATAGTTGGACTAGCGCCGAAGTTGTTATTTCGCTTGTTATCGGTGTAATTGGTTTAGCGTTATTTATTTGGAGAGAGTTAACAACAGATAATAAAATGCTTGATTTACAAGTGTTTAAATACCCAGTATTTACTTTTACTTTAGTAATTAACGCAATCGTTACGATGGCATTATTCGGAGGTATGTTATTACTTCCAGTATATCTGCAAAACATTCGCGGTTTCACACCGATAGAATCAGGTTTATTATTACTTCCAGGATCATTAATTATGGGGATCATGGGACCTATTGCAGGTAAACTATTTGATAAGTATGGTATTCGTCCGTTAGCAATTGTTGGATTAGCCATTACAACATTTGCGACATATGAATTCACAACGTTATCGATGGATACACCGTATAGCGTTATTATGACGGATTATATTATACGTTCGATTGGTATGTCATTCATTATGATGCCAATTATGACAGCTGGTATGAACGCACTGCCGATGAAATTAATTTCTCACGGTACAGCAACGCAAAATACGTCAAGACAAGTAGCTGGTTCAATTGGAACGGCGATATTAATTACACTTATGACGCAACAAACGACTGCTCACGTAGCAGATTACGGCAATATGTTAACAACTTCAAATCCAATTTTAGTTGATAAAGTACACGGCATGGGGCAAAGCTTAGCAACCTTAGCTGGATCGGCCCAAGCAGGAGATGCGATGAGCACGCAACTATTATATGGACAAATTTCAAAGCTATCTGCAATTAACGGTATTAACGATGCCTTCTTAATTGCAACGATACTAGCAGGTATTGCTTGGGTGTTATCGTTCTTCTTACCATCAGGCAATAAACCAAATAAAAAAGCAGGGAATTAATTTCCCTGCTTTTTTTTGTTTTTTATGCAGTTAGATATAAAAGATGATAACCCGTTACGGAGCATAGCCCTGTTATAAACAAAATCGTCCCCATAGAACGAATACTTGATATTTTTCTTCCGCTTATAATAGCTAATAGTCCAGCTAAAGAGAAGAAGCTCCAATATAAAGTTCCCGAAATTGGAACCATCCCCTCTAAATCTATTCCAGAACCTATACAAATGATAGGAACAACGATAAGCGATATGCTAATGAAACCAGCTATACTAGTAAGTAATTTACGACATTTAATACCAGCAATAATTAAAAAAATGCCAACGATGAAGTCACATAACATCAAAGTAAGAGCTAAAATCATCCAAGTTAATATTCCGAACACTTCTGTATTACCTCCAATTTGTGAGTTTCAAAAAATGTTATATATAGAATGAATCACCTACAGACATGAGTACCCAGAAAATAACCCCTAATAATCCAGCGATAAAAATAATGAGTCCCATATTATGGATACTTTTAATTTTTGCTTGTACTCCACTTACCCCTGCTAATAATCCAGTTAAAGAAAACAGTATCCAATATAAAGGAGTTGAAATAGGGAGGAGTGTATTGCTCTCCACTCCCATGCCCCAAAAAACAAAAGGTAGTGTGACAAAGGAAAAGCTAAGTAGCCCCATTAAACCGACAAATAATTTACGGTGTTTCACGCTAGTAACAATTAAAAAAATACCACCGAAAAATCCGCATAAAACAAGAAGTGGCATATAAACAACCCAAAGTAAGCTCAACATATGTAATCTCCTTCTATGTAATCAGTTATATTTTACTGCATGAGGTTTATTTTGGATATTATTAATAAATATGTATAAATTGATAGAAATGAGAAGTGATCATACGAATTAATAAAAGAGGTATCGTGAGGATACCTCTTTCTAATTCAAGAACGCCAACATATTATTCATAATATGAAATAACATAGCTGGAATAATAGATTTTGTTTTTTTACATAAAATCGCCATTAAAAATCCCATAAAGAAAGTAATGACCATTACTCCAAGTGAGTATGTATGAGCGATACCGAAGAAGAGGCTTGTTAAGATCGCTGCAATCCAAAATGGAAATCGTTCTGAGAAGAAGCGAAGTATAAAACCACGGAAAATAAGCTCTTCAAAAATTGGTGTGAGTATGGCGAAGCCGAGAAGTAATAATATTTGATACTGCTTAAAAACATCTAAGTTTAGTGCGGAAGATTGCTGATTCGTTGCGTCTTGGAACACATAATTTAACAAGATGTAATTGAGTAAAATGTTTATAGCGAAGAAAAGAAGTAAGTATACGTATGTACGCCATTCTTTAAGTGCTTTAAAGTTAAAGGATTGTAGTAGTAATTTTTTTGCGGGTTCGAATTTAAAAATGAAGAATAACAACACGGCTAGTTGTAATACGATACTTGCAGTATTTACGATAGATTCATACAGGGCAATTTGTTTTTTATCTGTAAGACCGGCTGTATAAATTGTTAAGGGCATTGCGAGGAACACAGTAATAAGTCCGGTTCCGAAAAAAGCGAATAAAACGGAGCTAATAAATTGTCCCCATGACATAGAGTATTTCTGTTTATTAGAAAGTTGTGTAGCGGGTTGCATTTGTAAAATCACCTCTTTATATTTTTATATTTAAGTATAAAGTATTTTATTTTTGGATGTAAAACTTAAATATTACATATACAGGTGTGTTTTCCATAAAATAATAAAAGAGGTATCACCCTATAGTGATGCCTCTTTCTCATTGATAACTATGTTCGGCCTTGTTATTCAATTTTGATTGCTCTATTTGCAATTCGCGCTCTACCAATCGATCTAACTGCTGAATAGCTTTTAATGCTTTTTCATAAGAAATCGTTCTATAATG
Organism: Bacillus paramycoides; assembly: GCF_038971285.1. Taxonomy (NCBI): domain Bacteria; kingdom Bacillati; phylum Bacillota; class Bacilli; order Caryophanales; family Bacillaceae; genus Bacillus; species Bacillus paramycoides. The sequence goes on along the minus strand of NZ_CP152427.1, from coordinate 4,415,817 downwards.
ATGCGCTCCGCCCGGTTCTTCATCTGCTTCGTCTGCCCATTTAATAATGTTTTGCAGAGATGTTCTTTCAATTTCTTGTTGTACTAAGAAAGAATCTGTATGAAGAAGAATCGCAATAGAAATTTCTTTTGCTAGTTTCGGATGTTCTCCTAATCTAATAAGCAATTTATGAGCTCTTTCTGCTCCTTTAATTGCGTGTATATCATTCTTTTTGTATAAATCATAGTCCCATTCGCCGCCTGTGTACCACGTATGATGTCCGATGTCATGAAGGAAACCGGCTTTTGTCGCAGCATCGACTGAGGCGTGATGCTTTTTAGCTAAGTGAAACGCATGGTAAGCGACAGCGATCGCGTGGACCATCCCAGAACGATTTACGTATTTTTGTGTAATATGGTGTTTAAAAATTTGTTCAAGCGTAATACGATGCATAAAACATTCACTCCTTTTATCTTATGGTGTCTATAAAGAAAAATTGATCGGTTTAAATGTATTTTGAACATTGTACTCCATCATAGTTCGTTAGTAAAGTAGAAATGTTTAGGAGAAGAAAAAATTTTTCCGTAAAAAAATCACCTTGGCCTATGCAAAGGTGATTTTCAAATTGCTTATTTTTTTAATCCTTGCTCTAGTGTTTCTAACATTTCGTGCTTTTCATTTTCATCAGCGTTTTTCCAAATGACTTCAAATAAAACACCAAGACCTGGCAGCATTTTTTCTTCACCGCTTTGAATTGCATCGACAATTGTTTCTTGTAATTGATCTTGTGTATTACCAGATACATTTGCTAATACAGCACCGCGTAAATTAAAACTCATTCTTTTCACCTCTTCTTCAGAATTGAAACTGACGTTAGTTTTTGTTCTTTTTTATGTAAATATGTATGAAAAATAGGCTATAATGATAAGACAAGAAGAGAGGGAAATACATATTATGAAAAACATTGATTCAGTACAAAATCCGCGTGTGAAGCAGTGGAAAAAGCTGCAGACGAAAAAAGAGCGTGATAAAAAAGGTTTATTTTTTGTAGAAGGATTCCACTTAGTGGAGGAAGCTTTAAAGGCAGGAATTGTAACGGAACTTATCGTTTCAGATCAGACAGACCTTCCGAAAGATTGGACAGTTAATGATGTAGAAATGTATATCGTACCTGAAGCTATCGTAAAAGTACTTCGTGAAACAGAAACGACGCAAGGTGTATTTGCTGTTTGTGAAAAGCATGAGAAGGAAGTAGCTCTTGCTGATGGGAAGTTTCTTTTATTAGATGGCCTGCAAGATCCAGGTAACTTAGGGACAATTATTCGTACAGCTGATGCAGCTGGTATTCATGCCGTTGTGCTTGGAGAAGGATGCGTTGATGCATATAATAGTAAAGTGCTTCGCTCTACACAAGGTTCTATTTTCCACTTACCAGTTGTAAAAGGTAACTTAGAAGAATGGGTAGACAAGCTAAAAGAACATAACGTTCCTGTATATGGAACAGCTCTTGAAAATGGAGTTCCGTACGGGGAAGTAACACCAGCTGGTAGTTTTGCATTAATTGTAGGAAATGAAGGAAATGGCGTACGCCAAGAAATTCTTGCGAAAACGGATCAAAACTTGTATATTCCGATTTACGGCGGGGCAGAATCATTAAATGTTGCAGTTGCAGCAGGGATTTTAACGTATTATTTACAAAGCCCGGTTGCGAACAAATAAAAAACTTCTTATAATAAGTTGAAGTACATTATATTAAAAGTTAAATAACGAAAAACGTTGATAGAGAAGAGTAGCTTACAAAATCGCCATATAGGGAGAGAATGCCGTAGACTGAAAGCATTCTTATGGTAGACGGAAGTGAATTCACCTCTGGAGTTGACGCCAGGACCATGTACATGTAAAGGCGTTCCGGTCAGAATTGATCGTTATAACTAATGAGTGGGCAGACATGTTCTGTCAATTTAGGGTGGTACCGCGAATTTACCTCGTCCCTTTTTGGGAGCGAGGTTTTTTTATTTTTAAAATTAGGAGGGTTCCAAAATGGAAGCACGTTTAAAAGAGCTAAAGCAAAAAGCGTTAGAGCTTATTGAAGAAGCGAAAGAGCTAAAAGGCTTAAACGACGTACGCGTAGCGTATTTAGGAAAAAAAGGCCCAATTACAGAAGTATTACGCGGCATGGGAAAATTATCAGCAGAAGAGCGTCCACGTATGGGAGCATTAGTAAATGAAGTACGTGAAGCGATTCAAACTCGCTTAGACGACAAAATTAGTAATTTAGAAAAAGCAGTAATCGAAGCAAAATTAGCTAATGAAACAATTGATGTTACATTGCCAGGTCGTCCTGTTGAAACAGGTTGTCACCATCCGTTAACAGCTGTTGTTGAACAAATTGAAGATGTATTCATCGGTATGGGTTATGAAGTAGCTGAAGGAACAGAAGTAGAAAAAGACTACTACAACTTCGAAGCATTAAACTTACCGAAAAATCACCCAGCGCGTGATATGCAAGATACATTCTACATTACAGAAGAAACGTTACTACGTACACATACATCTTCTGTGCAAGCACGTACGATGGAAAATAACAAAGAAAAAGGCCCAATCAAAATTATTTGTCCTGGTAAAGTGTATCGCCGCGATGACGATGATGCGACGCATTCACACCAGTTCATGCAAATTGAAGGTCTTGTAATCGATAAAAACATTCGCATGAGTGACTTAAAAGGTACACTACAAGTATTCGTGAAAAAGATGTTCGGTGAAGATCGTGAAATCCGTCTTCGTCCAAGTTTCTTCCCATTCACAGAGCCATCTGTAGAGATGGATATTTCTTGTATGATGTGTCACGGAAAAGGTTGCGGCACTTGTAAAGGAACTGGCTGGATTGAAATTTTAGGCGCAGGTATGGTTCACCCGAACGTACTTAAAATGGCTGGTTATGATTCAAAAGAATATCAAGGTTTCGCATTCGGTATGGGCGCAGAGCGTATCGCAATGTTGAAATACGGCGTAGATGACATTCGTCATTTCTATACAAATGATGTACGTTTCTTACAACAATTCAAACGAGCGTAAGGGAAGGAGAGGATAAGTATGTTCGTATCATATCGTTGGTTACAAGAGTATGTAGATATTAAAGATGTAACAGCACAAGAACTAGCAGACAAAATCACGAAAAGTGGTATTGAAGTAGAAGGTGTTGAAGTATTAAATAAAGGTGTAAAAGGTGTTGTAGTTGGTCACGTATTAGAATGTGAAAAACACCCAGAAGCTGATAAGTTAAGCAAATGCTTAATCGATATCGGTGAAGAAGAGCCAGTTCAAATTATTTGTGGAGCTGCTAACATTGCAAAAGGTTTAAAAGTACCAGTTGCAAAAGTTGGAGCTGTACTTCCTGGTAACTTCAAAATTAAAAAAGCAAAACTACGTGGTGAAGCTTCTCACGGTATGGTTTGTGCGCTTCAAGAGCTTGGTATTGACGGGAAATTAGTTGCGAAAGAATACGCAGACGGTATCTTCATCTTCCCAAGTGACGCTGAAGTTGGTGCAGATGCACTTGAAATTTTAAACTTACATGATGAAGTACTTGAGCTTGGTTTAACACCAAACCGTGCAGATTGCTTAAACATGTTAGGTGTTGCATATGAAGTCGCTGCTATTTACGGTCGTGAAGTAAAACTTCCAGCTATCGACTTACAAGAAACAGCAGAAAAAACTGCTGATTACATTTCTGTAAGTGTAGAAGCGAAAGAAGAAAACCCATTATACATTGCAAAAATGGTGAAGAACGTAAAAGTTGGTCCATCTCCAATGTGGATGCAAACGCGCCTTATGACAGCTGGCATTCGTCCAATTAGCAACGTAGTTGATATTACAAACTACATTTTAATGGAATACGGTCAACCGTTACATGCATTCGATTACGATAAATTAGGTTCAAAAGAAATCGTTGTTCGTCTTGCAAAAGAAGGCGAAAAAATTGAAACGTTAGATGATCAAGAGCGTACGTTACAAAATCACCATCTTGTAATTACAAACGGCACAAAAGCTTTAGCTGTTGCTGGTGTAATGGGTGGAGCTGATTCTGAAGTTACAAACGAGACAGTAAACGTTTTAATTGAATCTGCATACTTTGCGGGTCAAACAGTGCGCCGTACATCAAAAGACTTAGGTCTTCGCAGTGAATCAAGTGCACGTTTCGAAAAAGGAATCGACCCAACGCGTACGTTTGAAGCAATTCAACATGCAGCTGCTTTAATGGCGAAATACGCTGGCGGAGAAGCGCTTGAAGGTGTAGTAGAAGCTGACAACTTACAAGTACAAGAGCGTACAGTATCTGTTACTGCTGAAAAAGTAAACCGTGTATTAGGTACAAATATTTCTGCAAGTGAAATGGGTACAATGTTCACAAACTTAAAATTCCCATTCACAGAAGTAGAAGGAACATTCCATGTGAATGTACCAGCACGTCGTCCTGATATTACAATTTCAGAAGACTTAGTAGAAGAAGTGGGCCGTCTATACGGTTATGACCATATTCCAGTTACATTACCTTCTGGAACAATGACTCGTGGTAAATTAACATCAGCACAGACGAAACGTCGTAAAGTACGTCGCTTCTTAGAAGGTGCTGGTTTATATGAAGCGATCACATATTCATTAACAAGCGCTGACAAAGCGAAACAATATATGGTTGAGCCAAACGAAAAAGCACCTGTAGGTCTTGCGCTTCCAATGAGTGAAGAACGCAGCCAACTTCGTTTAAGCCTAGTGCCACAATTGTTAGAAGCAGTTTCATACAACGTTGCACGTAAAAACGATAGCGTTGCTTTATACGAAGTAGGTTCTATCTTCTTACCGACAGAAGCAGGAGAACTTCCGAAAGAAGAACAACATCTTGCAGGTGTTATGACAGGTCTTGCTCTTCACCATGCATGGCAAGGTGAGAAAAAAGTAGTAGACTTCTTCGTTGTGAAAGGTGTACTAGAAGGATTATTCGACGTACTTGGCGTTTCAAACCAAATCACTTATGCACCAGCAAAACGTGAAGGTATGCACCCAGGTCGTACAGCTGACATCGTATTAGATGGCGAAGTAATTGGTTTCATCGGTCAATTGCACCCAGAAGCAGAAAAACAATTAGATGTGAAAAATACATTCGTATTCGAATTATCTCTTGTAAAAGTATTCGGTGCAGATGCAGAAGAAACTTACTACTCAGCGATCCCACGTTTCCCATCTATGACACGTGATATGGCTGTTGTCGTAACGAAAGAAACAAAAGCTGGCGAAATGAAGCAAGTTATTGCTGAAGCTGGTGGAGAACTTCTGAAAGACGTAACACTATTTGACTTATACGAAGGAGAAAAAATGGAAGAAGGCAAGAAATCACTTGCATTCTCTATGAACTACTTCGATGCAGAGCGTACGTTAACAGACGAAGAAGTAACAGAAGCACATAACCGTGTATTAACAGCGGTAGAAGAGAAATTTGGTGCGGAGTTACGTAAGTAATAAGAAATTGCCGGATTAATTCCGGCAATTTTTTTATGGAACGATTGTAAAAATCGTCGATATATTTTCCGACATCTTGCATCTTTCTCTCGAATGTAGTACATTAATTTTAGTTTAACAAAATGAAAGACGATGATAAGGAAAAGTAGTATATACTATAATCCAAAGCGAGTCAGGGACGGTGAGAGCCTGATGAGGCGGTATATGTGAAGAACACCTTGGAGTTGCTAACCGAAATTGAATCTTGTATTCAAGAGTAGACTTAGACGGGAATCCGGCCTGTTACAAACCGGGAAGTATGTATTACATACGAGTTAAAGTTGGTCTTTATGACAAATTGGGTGGTACCGCGAAGTTTAACCTTTCGTCCCTTTATGGATGAAAGGTTTTTTGTATTTAAATATATCAGCAAAGGAGAATTTCACTATGGAAAACACATTAGTAAAAAGTCTGTATAGAGATACAGATAAATACGCAGGTCAAACAGTACAAGTATCAGGGTGGATTCGTAACTTACGTGATTCAAAAGCATTTGGTTTCATCGAATTAAACGACGGTAGCTTCTTCAAAAGCGTTCAAATCGTTTTCGATACAGAATTAGATAACTTCAAAGAAATTGCAAAACTTCCACTTAGCTCTTCAGTTAAAGTAGAAGGTAAAGTAATTGCAACGCCTGGAGCGAAGCAACCATTTGAAATTAAAGCAGAAAAAATTGATATCGAGGGCTTATCAGATTCTGATTACCCACTTCAAAAGAAACGTCACACGTTTGAATACTTACGTACAATTGCTCACTTACGTCCAAGAACAAATGCATTCTCTGCAACGTTCCGCGTACGTTCTATTGCAGCATTTGCGATTCACCAATTCTTCCAAGAGCGTGGATTCGTACATGTTCACACACCAATCATTACTGGTAGTGATACAGAAGGTGCGGGCGAAATGTTCCGCGTAACAACGCAAGATTTAAACAACGTACCAAAAGGTGAAGGTGGACAAGTTGATGAATCAAAAGACTTCTTCGGCAAAGAAACAAACTTAACAGTAAGTGGACAGCTGAACGCTGAAGCGTATGCATTAGCATTCCGTGACGTATACACATTCGGACCTACATTCCGTGCAGAAAACTCAAACACAACTCGCCACGCTGCTGAGTTCTGGATGGTTGAGCCTGAGATTGCATTCGCTGAACTAGGTGACGTAATGAACCTTACAGAAGATATGCTGAAATATGCAATGAAATACGTATTAGAGCATGCACCAGAAGAAATGGAATTCTTCAACAGCTTCGTTGATAAAACAGTTTTAGAGCGCATGAACAACGTAATTAATTCTGACTTCGGTCGTATCACATATACAGAAGCAATTAAAGTGCTTCAAGAGTCAGGTGCTGACTTCAAATACCCAGTAGAATGGGGTATTGACTTACAAACAGAGCATGAAAGATACTTATCAGAAGAAATCTTCAAACGCCCTGTATTCGTAACTGACTATCCGAAAGACATTAAAGCATTCTACATGCGCTTAAATGACGACGGTAAAACAGTAGCTGCTACTGACCTTCTAGTTCCTGGCATCGGCGAATTAATCGGCGGAAGCCAACGTGAAGAAAGAATGGACGTTTTAGTAGACAGAATTAAAGAATTAGGTATGAACGAAGAGGATTATTGGTGGTACTTAGAACTTAGAAAATACGGCGGTACAAAACACGCTGGATTCGGTCTAGGTTTCGAGCGCTTTCTAATGTACATCACTGGCATGGCTAACATCCGTGACGTAATTCCATTCCCAAGAACTCCAGGTTCTTCTGAATTCTAAAATATGAAAAAAGCGAGAGGATTTCCTCTCGCTTTTTATTTTGTATATTGTATAGTTTATTCTCCCGTAGCAAAAAGTAACGCGAAGGGGTGAATTTAAATGAGTAAAAAAGTGAAAAAAGATCATTCAAGATCGGACCTAGGTTCTCCAGAAGTAGAAGGACAAGGAACGACGACACATGAAACAGGTTCTCATAAAGTACCTTCATCAAATAAGAAGCAGAAACGAAGTTAACATAAAAAAGGAGAGTTTTGGCGCCTCTCCTTTTTTATGTGTTACATCTTATTATCGTTAATTTCTTTTGTAATTTTATCCCGCATTAACGGGCAGTAAGATCCCCACCTCAAAATTCAGCGAAAGCGAAGAAGTTAGGTGGGGGATCAACTGCCCGTAAAAGCCCGATTGGTTCAACTAATAATCAGTGGGGGATGAACAAAACCCCCACTGATTAAAGTTTCACTTTATCTACATCTTTATCTAATCGATCTAAATAGAAAAACCACAGTAAGCTTATGAACACGTAATAGATAGCCATCACACCAAGATTATCAGATATATTTTCGAATGTGGATTTAGTAGTGAAAAAAGCTCCCCAAATGGTAGAAATAGTGAGGTAAGAAAGTGGGCCCACGAGGTGTACGAAAACATATAATAACTTTTACAGCGTTCATATGAAAAACCTCCTTTTTCTAATCATACATTCAAGTTCCTCACAGAAGTGTTGTAGTTTTGCTGGATTATGTATTAACAAGCGGGCATCGTGTTTCCCGATAAATCTTCGAATCCGAAAGTTTAATAAGAAAGAACGGCCATAACGCTCTATTAAATCGTTGAACTCTCGTTTCTCACTGAGTAGCTGAATATTTTCTCTAATTTCAAACTGTCTTTCGTGTGGATCGCCTAGTAAAATATTTAGAATCATTTGTAGAAGTAGCAATGGGAATCTCCTCCTATGTTAGAATAATCTGTATATTTTAATTGTAACAAAAGTATAAGGTTAATAGTAGAAGAGTGAAACAAAAAACAGGAGTTTGTAGGCTCCTGTTTTTGTCGATACTATTTTAGTAAGCGAAGCGCCTTCTCCGTATTAGCGAAATGCAGTTTCACAAACTCAGGTAATCGTTCTTTACCAAGCTTTTGAATTAATTTAGCGGCTGCAATATCAACTTGTTTACCAGCACCTTTCGGAAGTGGCATACCAGCTTTTTTGCTTAGTTCGTCAAACTGTTTTACGAATGAGTAACGAGCTAAAATAGAGGCAGCAGCTACTGCTAAATGGACGCTTTCGCCTTTCGTCGCGAAGTAAACATTTTCACGCTGTACCTGTTTTTGTTTAGCTAAATATTTGTAGTATGTATCAGGTTGTGTGAATTGATCGATTAAGACGCCTTCAGGTTTTGTAGGTGCGATTTTTGCTAATAAGTTTGTAATAGCTTTATTATGTAGTAGAGCTTTTAACTTACCTTGGTTGTTTCCTTTATCAAATAGTTCGTTATATTTTTCATTATGAAGAACGAGAGAGCTATAAGGAACAACATGTAGAAGTTGTTTCGCAATGGCAGTAATTTGATTGTCATTTAAGTTTTTAGAGTCTTTTACACCAAGCTCTTTTAGTAGTGGAATTTGCTTTGCATCGACATATACAGCAACGACTGTCATCGGTCCGAAGAAATCACCAGTACCCACTTCATCGGATCCTACGATCGACATTGTACTGATGGAAGCAGGTGGTGCATAACGGTGTGAATTGACAGATTTTTTTACAGCTGTTTTCGGTGTTTGAGAGACAGTTTGCCAACGAGCAGCTTCTGCTTCAGCACGTCCGCCTTGGAACATTACTTTTCCGGATTTATACGCTGTAATTGTGCAAGATGGCACCTTTGCCATAAAGATCCCGCCTTGCGGAGTTTTCGGGCTAAGAGATTGTTTATATTGTTGTTTCATGTCTTCAATTACTGTAGAATTTGTTTGAATTACGATAGAATTTGACATAATGGTCGCCCCTTTTTTTATATTGTTATTTTTATCATATCGGATTGTTCTTTCTGTTTCCATATTATGAAGGTTCATGGTATGATAAACTTTAGGATTCTGTACGTGATTGGAGGCCGGTGAGTTGTCACAACAAAAAGGAAAGAAAAGTCGAATTAATGTAGAAATCTATGGTCAGCAATATTCAGTTGTTGGCGATGAAAGTACAAGTCATATCCGCATGGTAGCAGCGATTGTGGATGATAAAATGCGCGAACTCAATGCCAAGAATCCTTCGCTTGACACGAGTAGACTAGCGGTATTGACGGCGGTAAACGTCATACACGATTACATAAAATTAAAAGAAGAACATGAGAAATTGAAAGAAAGTATGACAAAAAAAGGAATGGAATAACATGATTGATATTATTATCATTTTACTGCTTGTTATGGGATTTTTCCTCGGCTTACGCAGAGGGTTTATTCTGCAACTTGTAAAGTTAACAAGCTTTATTATCGCATACCTTGTTGCATACTGGTACTGTAAAGATTTAGCGCCAGCACTTGCGAAATTTATTCCGTATCCATTTGATAAAAACGTATCTGTTCCAGAATGGATTGATGCAAATAATATTGAGACAGTATTTTATCAAGCGCTTGCGTTTATCATATTGTTTATTATTACAAAAATTGCACTTTCACTACTTGGTAATTTGTTAAATATGTTTGCAGAAATACCGGTTTTAAAGCAAGTCAATGCGTTCGCGGGGGCAATCCTCGGATTTTTAGAAGTATATATTATTTTGTTTGTGTTAATTATTATTGGAAACATTCTTCCGATTGAACAACTACAAACACCATTACAAAAATCATCAATTAGCAAAATAATTGTAGACGATACACCGATTCTCTCTGAAAAGGTGAAGGAACTATGGCAGACAGGTAGCAGAGTATAACTTCTCTTTTTTCGGAAAGAGGAGTTTTTTTTCTATGAAAGAAAGGCGGGGCAATGATGAAAGTAAATAAAAAACAAGTTATTAAATTATTAGAGACAATCGGCCTTTTTATGGAACTAAAGGGCGCGAATCCATTTAAAATATCGGCATTTCGTAAAGCGGCAGCAGCACTAGAAAGTGATGATCGTAGTCTTTCTGAGATTGAAGATTTTACGAAGATTCCGGGCATTGGAAAAGGAACAGCAGCAGTTATTCAAGAATATATAGAGTCGGGAACATCTGAAGTATTACAAGAGCTTGAAAAAGAAGTGCCAAGTAGCTTATTACCGTTATTAAAATTACCAGGACTTGGTGGTAAAAAGGTAGCTAAGTTATATAAAGAACTTGGTGTTGTTGATATGGAATCGCTAAAAGCGGTTTGTGAGGAAAATAAAGTACAAGCTTTAGCAGGTTTCGGTAAGAAGACAGAAGAGAAAATATTAGAAGCAATCGATCAAGTAGGATCTCGTCCAGAGCGTTTACCAATCGCAATGGTATTGCCTATTGCCGGGGAAATAGAGGAGAAATTGTCGAATATTGCTGAAGTAATTCGTTTCTCTCGCGCTGGTAGTTTGCGCCGTGTTCGTGAAACAGTGAAAGATTTAGACTTTATTATTGCAACGACAGAACCAGCTGCAGTACGTGAACATTTACTACAGTTTGATAATATGATTGAAGTAATCGCAAGTGGAGATACGAAAGTTTCTGTCCGTCTTCAATATGAATATGATATTTCAATCGATTTCCGCTTAGTAAAACCAGAAGAGTTTATTACAACTCTTCATCATTTTACAGGATCAAAAGACCATAACGTAAAAATGCGTCAAATCGCAAAAGATAAAGGCGAGAAAATTAGTGAGTACGGTGTAGAAAACTTAGAAACAGGCGAAGTGAAAACATTTGAGACGGAAGAAGAATTCTTTGCTCATTTCGGTCTTCCATTTATCCCGCCAGAAGTGCGTGAAGATGGAAAAGAAATTGAATTAATTAAAGAATATCCAAACTTAATTCAGTTCTCTGATATACAAGGTGATTTACATATGCATACAACATGGAGTGACGGTGCTTTTTCAATTGAGGAAATGGTACAGGCGTGTCGTGCTCGTGGATATAAGTTTATGGCAATTACTGACCACTCACAATACTTGAAAGTGGCGAATGGTTTAACGAAAGAGCGCCTTCGTGAACAAGCGAAAGAAATTGAACGCATGAATGAAAAGTATCCAGACATTACAATTTTACGCGGAATTGAAATGGATATTTTACCAGACGCAACACTTGATTTTGATGATGAAGTATTAGCAGAATTAGATTACGTCATTGGAGCGATTCACTCTAGTTTCTCACAAGACCGTGAGACGATTATGAAACGTCTTCGCGCTGCGCTAGAGAATAAGCATGTCACAATGATTGCCCATCCGACAGGACGTCTTCTTGGACGCCGTGAAGGATACGATGTAGATACAGATTTATTAATCGAACTCGCAAAAGAAACAAATACAGTTTTAGAATTAAATGCGAATCCAAATCGTTTAGATTTAAGCGCGAAATTATTAAAACAAGCACAAGATGCTGGTGTGAAAGTAGCGATTAATACGGATGCTCATACACTTGAAATGTTAGAAGATATGGAAACAGGTGTAGCGGCAGCACGTAAAGGTTGGATTCAAAAAGATAACGTGATTAACACGTGGGATATTGAACGTTTATTAGACTATATTAAACGTAATAAGTAACACAAGGGGGACCTGCAACATGTTAGAAAGAACGTTGCGTGTATTAGAATACAATAAAGTAAAAGAACAATTACTTGAACATACAGCCTCTTCACTTGGTCGTGACAAAGTGAAGCATTTAGTGCCGAGCACTGATTTTGAAGAAATTGTAGAAATGCAAGATACAACGGATGAAGCGGCGAAAGTCATTCGTTTAAAAGGTAGTGCACCATTAGGTGGTATTACGGATATTCGCTCAAATGTGAAGCGTGCAAAGATTGGAAGTATGTTAAGCCCAAATGAACTCCTTGATATTGCGAATACGATGTATGGTAGTCGCAATATGAAACGTTTCATTGAAGATATGGTTGATAATGGTGTCGAGCTTCCAATTTTAGAAACGCATGTCGCTCAAATTGTATCTTTATATGATTTAGAAAAGAAAATTACAAATTGTATCGGTGATGGCGGTGAAGTAGTCGATAGCGCAAGTGATAAACTGCGTGGTATTCGTACTCAAATTCGTACTGCAGAAAGCCGTATTCGTGAAAAGTTAGAAAACATGACGCGTTCTTCAAACGCGCAAAAGATGCTGTCTGACTCGATTGTAACGATTCGTAATGAACGTTACGTAATCCCAGTAAAACAAGAATACCGCGGCGTATATGGCGGTATTGTTCACGATCAATCAGCTTCTGGGCAAACGTTATTTATTGAACCGCAAGTCATTGTAGAATTAAATAACGCGCTTCAAGAAGCACGTGTGAAAGAAAAACAAGAAATCGAACGCATCTTATTGATGTTAACAGAAGAAGTAGCAGTAGAAGCAGATATCGTTTTATCTAACGTAGAAGTAGTGGCGAATCTTGACTTCATCTTTGCGAAAGCTTTTTATGCGAAGCGTATTAAAGCAACGAAGCCAATCGTAAATAACGAGCGTTACATGGATTTAAGACAAGCGCGTCATCCGCTTATTGATCCAGAAATTATCGTGCCAAATAACATTATGTTAGGTAAAGACTTCACGACAATTGTTATTACAGGGCCGAATACAGGCGGTAAAACAGTTACGCTGAAAACAGTTGGTATTTGTGTATTAATGGCGCAATCTGGTCTTCACATTCCCGTAATGGATGAGTCAGAGATTTGTGTATTCAAAAATATCTTTGCTGATATTGGTGATGAGCAATCGATTGAACAAAGTTTAAGTACGTTCTCCTCACATATGGTGAACATTGTTGATATTTTAGAAAAAGCTGATTTCGAAAGCTTAGTTTTATTCGATGAATTAGGTGCTGGAACAGACCCACAAGAAGGGGCTGCACTAGCAATTTCAATTTTAGATGAAGTATGTAATCGTGGTGCTCGCGTTGTTGCTACGACGCATTATCCAGAATTAAAAGCATACGGATATAACCGTGAACAAGTTATTAATGCGAGCGTTGAGTTTGACGTGAACACGTTAAGCCCAACGTATAAATTATTAATCGGTGTACCAGGACGTAGTAATGCCTTTGAAATTTCAAAACGCCTTGGATTATCTGATCGCGTGATTGATCAAGCTCGTAACCACATTAGTACAGATACAAACAAAATTGAAAATATGATTGCGAAGTTAGAAGAAAGTCAAAAGAACGCAGAGCGTGACTGGAACGAAGCAGAAGCACTTCGTAAGCAATCTGAAAAATTACATCACGAATTACAACGTCAAATCATTGAATTTAACGAAGATCGTGATGAACGATTATTAAAAGCGCAAAAAGAAGGGGAAGAAAAAGTCGAAGCTGCAAAGAAAGAAGCAGAAGGCATTATTCAAGAACTTCGTCAATTGCGTAAAGCACAGCTTGCAAATGTGAAAGATCACGAGCTAATTGAAGCGAAGAGCCGTTTAGAAGGCGCAGCGCCAGAGCTTGTGAAGAAACAAAAAGTAAACGTGAAAAACACTGCGCCGAAACAACAATTACGCGCAGGTGATGAAGTAAAGGTATTAACATTCGGTCAAAAAGGTCAATTACTTGAAAAAGTAAGTGACACAGAGTGGAGCGTACAAATCGGTATTCTGAAGATGAAAGTAAAAGAGTCTAACATGGAATACATTAACACGCCGAAGCAAACAGAGAAAAAAGCAGTTGCAACAGTAAAAGGTAGAGATTATCACGTGTCGCTAGAACTTGACCTTCGTGGTGAACGATTTGAAAATGCAATGGCGCGCGTCGAGAAATATTTAGACGATGCCCAGCTTGCAAGCTATCCTCGCGTATCAATCATTCACGGTAAAGGAACAGGAGCACTTCGCCAAGGTGTTCAAGATTACTTGAAGAAGCACCGTGGTGTGAAAACATTCCGTTACGGTGACATGGGCGAGGGAGGCCTAGGCGTAACAGTTGTCGAATTAAAATAGAAAACAACGAAACAAAGGGGAAACCATTATATGTTTATGGACAAACTTGCAAAAGTATTGTTAGCTTGTTGCGGAATATTTTTGGTGATTGGGGTTATTTATTTAGTTGTTTTTGCGAAGTAAACGAGCGTCAATCGTGGCAAAATGATATTGCCATAGATTGACGCTTTTAATATATATGAAAAGGAATAAAACATGAAAATCAACCAATACATAAGTGAAGCAAAATCTTGCTCAAGACGCGAAACAGACCGCCTTATTAAAGCAGGACGCGTGGCTATTAACGGCGAAATCTGTATGCACGGTGCAATCGTGAACGATGGTGATGTTGTAACGATTGATGGACAGGTTCTTGCAAAAGAAGAGAAGGAAAAGGTGTATATCGCTTTTCATAAACCAGTTGGTATTACTTGTACAGCGGCCGATCATATTGAAGATAATATTATTGAGTATATTAATTATCCAGAGCGTATCTTTCCTGTTGGGCGATTAGATAAAGCGTCGGAAGGACTTATTTTATTAACGAATGATGGCGCCATTGCGAATCAAATTTTACACGGAGATCATGAGCACGAGAAAGAGTATGTTGTCACTGTCGATAAGCCATTTACAGATTGGTTTATTGAGGAGATGTCTAGCGGTGTAAAGATTAAAGATGGTATAACGAAGCCATGTAAGGTGAAGAGAGTGGATCATTCTACATTTCGCATCGTTTTAACGCAAGGAATGAACAGACAAATTCGTAGAATGAGCCGTGCTTTCGGGTTTACTGTAACAAAGCTAAAACGAGTTCGTATTATGAATATAGAGCTAGACGATCTTGAAGTAGGAAAATGGAGAAGCATTACATCTGAGGAATTAAACATATTAATTGGGCAGTTATAGGGAGGGAAAATTTTCTCTCTATATTTTTTTGTCAGAAAAAATAAAACTATTGATTTTTTTAAAAATAGCCCATATAATAAAAAACAACAAGTTTCGACAAGATATTTTATAAAAGTAATGATGAGGACATGAGTTGTTTTTTACGATTCTCAGAGAGGGAAGCCTAGGCTGTGAGCTTCCTAATACGGAAAGACAGACTTACCACCTCTAAACTTCAAGAGTGAACTGCATGATGCATTGTAATTCTTGGCGGATAAAACCGTTATCAATTTACACGAGCTATAAAATGAGCTTATTTTGTTATAAATTCATTTTATTAGAATAAGGGTGGAACCACGATTTCAACACTCGTCCCTTTGTTAGGGACGGGTGTTTTTTGCGTTCTTTTACGGGGAAGTATGCTTGAAAGAGGATATGTGACGGATTTTAATTCAGAATATTTTGTTAATTAATCATTTAGGAGGTTAGTAGAAATGAGATCATCTTTAAAGTTTTCTGAGATGTTTGCAATAAGTTTAATGTTATTTGCACTATTTTTCGGTGCAGGTAATATGATTTTTCCACCAGCGTTAGGGCAAGGTGCTGGAACAGATGTATGGATTGCATTGTTTGGTTTTATCGTAACGGGCGTTGGATTGCCTTTATTAGGAGTTATCGTTATCGCTCTAAAGGGAGATATTAATGAGCTAGCAGGGCGTGTACACCCTATATTCGCACTAGTTTTTATCACTGCAATTTATTTATGTTTAGGCGTATTCGTAAGTGTTCCACGTACAGGAACTGTTGCTTATGAAATGAGTGTTGCACCGTTTTTACCAAGTGAGATAGCTGGTCAATCGTATCCACTTGTTATCTTTACATTCATTTTCTTTGCCGTAACTTTCTATTTAGCTTTAAACCCATCGAAATTAGTGGGGCGCATTGGTAAAGTATTAACTCCAATTTTATTAGCTGTTATTGCAATTATCGTAGGTAAAGCATTTATTACACCAATTGGAGAATTTGGCGCACCGACAGAAGCGTATAGTGCTCCTCTTTTCAAAGGATTTATTGATGGATATTTAACTTTAGATGGACTTGCAGCGCTAGTATTCGGAAATGTTGTCATTCATGCTTTAAAAGAAAAAGGCATTACAAATAAAAATAGTATTGCAAAAGTAACAATCTTTGCAGGATTTATTGCAGCACTTGGTTTACTGCTAGTTTACTTAGCTCTGGCTTATCTTGGAGCTTCAAGTGTGTCTCTTGGAATGGGAGCAAACGGAGGAATTATTTTAACAAACGTTGTAAATCATTTATTCGGTAGTTACGGAACTTTATTATTAGGAATCGCAATTTCAGCAGCATGTTTAACAACTTCTGTAGGTATTGTTGCAGCTTGTGGTGATTATTTTTCTTCCTTATTACCAAAGCTTTCTTATCAAAAAGTCGTTTTCATTTTCTGTGTATTAGCATTTATGGTAGCAAATCTTGGCTTAACGCAGTTAAATGCACTAGCATTACCAATTTTAATTGCAATTTACCCAATTGGTATCGTGCTGATTGTATTATCGCTTGTTGAAAACTATATTCGTCTTCCTTTAGTAATGTATGTAGGTGGTATTGTAGGAGCATTCATGATCAGCTTCTTTGATGGATTGCACAATGCGAATCTTCAAATTGAGGCATTAGCATCTATTTTAAATAAAATTCCGTTATATAGTGTAGGGATTGGTTGGTTAGTTCCTGCTCTAGTAGGTATTGTAATTGGATATGTCATTTCTATTTTTCAAAAGCAAGAAGTTGCTGTAGAAAAATAGTGAAAAGAGGCTTTCTATGAAAGAAAGCCTCTTTTTTTGTAGGAAAAGCCGCATATAGAGAAATTTAGATATTTAAAATTTTATACGTAATATAGTTGACAAAAAAATTATGAGTAGGCTAAGATTGACTTAGTTGTGGAAATATTGGAAGGAAGTGAGGAGTGAAAGGTATAAAGTTTTCTATAACGATATCATTTTTGTAAATAGAGGTGATAGAGTAGGAGAATGGTAGTTTTATTTTTTTTTGAGTTTCATTGAGAATGATAATCAACAAATAGGACTTATGTTAAAATATGAATCGCTCTTTATAAGGAATAGAGAGGGATATTATTTTTAACATGTATTGAGAATGATAATCAATAATATCTATATTACATAAATAAATTACAATTAAATAATGATAGAGGATTATTATTTTTTTCTTATAAATTGAGAATAATTATCATTTTCAAAAAAGTGTGGATGAAGGATAACAAGGAGGAAGTAAGCCAAATGAGAAAGATTTCTGTATTACCCGCTTTTATTATAACGTTCGTATGTATGCTAGCTTTTCTTGTCATGCCATATGGGAAAGTTTCAGCACAACTAGCTGACGGTACTTATGATATTAACTATGTCATCCAAAAAGCGGAAAATGATTCAGCTTCAATGGCAAATGATTATTTTGAAAAACCAGCTAAGTTAGTTGTAAAAAATGGTGAGATGAGAGTACAAATCCCGATGAATCATAGTGCTTGGATTACAGAATTTAAAGCACCTGAGAACGGGAATTTTGTTGATGCAAAAGTTGTTAGTAAAGATGAAGCAGCAGATAAAAGAACTGTAGAGTTTAAAATAGATGATTTATCTAAACCAGCAGCTGCAAAAATTCATGTTGTTGTACCAAATGTAAACTATGACCATCACTACACAATTCGCTTTGCGTTTGATGCAAATGTAAAAGCGGTAGGTGGAGAAAATAAAGCAACTACTGCAACAAAGAATAATGATCAAACAAAAACAGATACAAAAATAAAAGAAGAAGTGAAGAAAGAAGAGAGTAAAGAAGCAAATAAAGAGGCGAACAAAGGAACAAATGAAAGTGGTAAAGCTGAAAAAACAGATAACCCAAAAACAGGCGATGAATCGCGCATCGGATTATTTGCAGTGTTAATCCTTATTTCAGGTGTCTTCTTAATTCGTAAAGTACGTCAAAACTAAATAAAGGAGCGTCATTCCATTGAATAGATATCTTAAAATTGTTGTTGCAATGTGCTTAATGATATTTACATTCGTATCAACATTACAACCACTTGCTGTTCAAGCAGCTACTAAACTAGCCGATGGTGAATATTCAATTGGTTTCAAAGTTCTTAAGGACACATCAGATGAAGAATCTATGATGAATCAATACTCTGTAAGTCCAGGAACTTTAAAAGTGAAGGATGGGAAGAAGAAGGTATCCTTTACGTTAGAACATAGTTCATGGATTACAAAATTTGAAACAGAAAGAAATGGCCAGTTTGTTGCGACAAATGTAATTAGTGAAGATAAAGAAAAAGATACAAGAGTAGTAGAATTTGAAGTGGACGATGTAGAGAAAGTATTAAATGCGAAAGTAAAAGTAGACATAGACTTTTTAAATTATCATCATGATTATGATGTGCGTATTGCATTTGATCAAAACAGTATTACACCGATTCATGTAGAAAAACCAAATGAAAAAGAGGATCCAGCAAATAAGCCAGATCCAAATGAAAAACCGGATCCAAGTCAGAAGCCCGACCAAAAGCCTGACCCAGATCAACAACCAAATTCTAACACAATTGCAGATGGAGAGTACAGTATTCCATTTAAAGTGTTAAAAAATCAAACAGATGAAGAATCTAAGATGAATACTTACATGGTAAATCCAGGAGTATTAAAAGTAGAAAATGGTAAGAGAAAAGCAATTGTAACACTAAAAAGTAGCTCATTAATTAAAAATTTCCAAACGGAAAAAGATGGTGCATTTGTTGATGCAAAAGTAGTGAGTGAAGATAAAGAAAAAGATACAAGAGTAGTAGAGTTTGAAGTACACAATTTATCAAAAAAACTAAATACAAAAGTATTTATCGAAATGACGTCAAGAAACTATAAGCAAACGCATGATGTGCAACTTTTATTTGAACAAGATAAGCTCGAACAAATTAAAAACGAAGAGAAACAACCGGAAGTAGAGAAACCAGAAGTAGAGAAACCAGAAGTAGAGAAACCGGAAGTAGAAAAACCAGAAGTAGAAAAACCAGATGGAAACAAGAATCCAGATGCTGACAGAATGAAAGACGGCGAATACAGCATCAGTTTCAAAGCTTTAAAAGATCAATCAGAAGAAATTTCAATGATGAACACGTACACGAAGAGTCCAGGCGTGTTAAAAGTGAAAGATGGTAAAAAATATGTATCATTCACATTAACAAATAGTGCATGGGTTACAAAGTTTGAATTTGAGAAAAATGGTTCGTTTGTTGATGCGAGTGTATTAAGTGAAGATAAAAAAGCTGATACACGAGTAGTGGAAGTAGAAGTAGATGACTTAACGAAAAAGCTAAATGCAAAAGTAAAAGTAGATATCGATGCAATGAATTATCACCATTTCTATGACATTCAATTTGCATTTGATAAAGGTAGCATTAAACCGTTAGACAACCAAGGCGGAAACGACAATCAAGGTGGAAACGACAACCAAGGCGGAAACGACAATCAAGGTGGAAACGACAATCAAGGCGGAAACGATAACCAAGGTGGAAACGACAATCAAGGCGGAAACGACAACCAAGGTGGAAACGATAATCAAGGCGGAAACGATAACCAAGGCGGAAACGACAACCAAGGCGGAAACAACAACCAAGGTAATAACACAACCATTGATCCAAAAGCACTAAAAGATGGTGAATACAGCATTGGTTTTAAAGTGTTAAAAGATCAAACCGAAGAAATTTCAATGATGAACACATATACAAAGAGTCCAGCTGTACTAAAAGTGAAAGATGGTAAGAAGTATGTGTCGTTTACATTAACGAATAGTGCATGGATTACAAAATTTGAATTTGAGAAGAATGGTTCTTTTGTTAACGCAAAAGTGTTAAGTGAGAATAAAGAACAAAATACAAAAGTAGTAGAGTTAGAAGTAGATGATTTATCGAAAAAATTAAATGCAAAAGTAAAAGTAGATATTGATGCAATGAATTATCACCATTTCTACGATATTCAATTTGTATTTGATCAAAATAGTATTAAAGCATTAGGTAACCAAGGTGGAAACGACAACCAAGGCGGAAACAACAACCAAGGTGGAAACAATAACCAAGGCGGAAACAATAACCAAGACGGAAATAATCAACCAAAAGTAATAGTTGATCCAAAAAATTTAGTAGATGGTCAATATGATATTCCATTTAAAGTGTTAAAAGATAAAACAAATGAGCTTTCAAAGATGCATGACTATACTGTACATCCAGCCAAATTAATCGTTAAAGATGGTAAAAAGTACATTGAGATGACGCTGAAAAATAGTGCGTGGATTACGAAATTTCAAACGGAAAAAGATGGTTTATTTGCTGATGCGAAAGTAGTGAGTGAAGATAAAAATGCAAATACGAGAGTAGTGCAATTTGAAGTAAGTGATTTATTTGCAAAATTAAATGCAAAAGTGAAAGTTGATATTAATGAAATGAACTACCATCATTTCTACGATGTCCAAATTCAATTTGATACAAATAATATTGGTGCATTAGGGACGATTAAAGAGGATCCAAAAAAAAATCCAAAAAATGATCCGAACAAACCAGTGATTACATCGAAAGTAGATAATGTAAAAACAGTAAGTACTCCTGATTTCAACCGAAATGCAGATGATAAGAAGAAAAAAGAAGAGCAAAAAAATGATTCGAAAAAAGAGAAAAACTCAAAAACTGCAGATACAGCACAACTTGGTTTATACATGGTGTTACTGCTAGGTTCACTTGCTTTACTAGTTCGTAAATATAGAGCAGGTAGATTGTAATTTTTGGAGTCTTGATGCATGTTCGCATGCATCAAGACTTGTTTCATATTGTTTGGAAAGGAGTGGTGATTGAGAGTGAAAAAAATTGCAAGTGTACTAATGGCTATCATTTTATTAGTGTGTATAGCTGGATGCTCATCACCTAAAAAAGAAACAGCGAAGCAGGTAAAGAGTGAAAGTAAAGAGCGAATTGTTGCCACGACAGTCGCTGTTACTGAAATTATGGATGCGTTAGAAGTAGATTTAGTTGGTGTTCCAACAAGTACGAAAGATCTACCAAAGAGATATAAAGGTTTACCTGAAGTCGGGAATCCGATGAGTCCTGATATGGAAAAGGTAAAGTCATTAAAGCCGTCAGAAGTATTATCCGTGACAACACTTGAATATGAATTAAAGCCAGTTTTTGATGGCGTAGGTATGAAAGCAAACTTTGTGGACTTAACTAGTTTGAAAAATATGCAAAACTCCATTAGTAATTTAGGTAAGCAATATGGGCGTGAAAAGCAGGCTAAAGCAGTTGTAACGAAGTTAGATAATAAGATTGCAGAGATTAAAAAAGCAGTAAAGGGAAAGAAAGAACCGACAGTGCTTATTTTATTAGGTGTACCGGGGAGTTATTTAGTAGCAACAGAGCATTCTTACATTGGCGATTTAGTGAAACAATTAGGCGGTAAAAACATTGTACAAGGTGAGCAAGTCGAATATTTAGCCTCTAATACAGAGTATTTAAAAAAAGCAGATCCAGACATTATTTTACGAGCAGCACATGGTATGCCTGATGAAGTTGTAAAAATGTTTGATAAAGAATTTAAAACAAATGATATTTGGAAACACTTCGCTGCAGTTAAAAATAACTGTGTTTACGATTTAGAAGAGCGTTTATTTGGGACGACAGGCAATTTAGCAGCAATTGAAGCGTTAGATGAATTGAAAAAAATGATGTATCCGTGATGCATTTTAATATAAAGGAAGAGTGGAATGAATAAAAAAACTTGGAGTTTCCTCATTGTTACTGCATTACTTATTGTTATGACATCATTGTCAGCAATGAAAGGGAGTTTAGAAATAGGGATAGTGGACCTCGTACAAGGGATATTTACAGGGGCTAATGAAGATGTTGAAGTAATTAAAGATTTGCGTTTCCCGCGTATTATTATTGCGCTGTTCACCGGGGCGGCTCTTGCTGTTTCAGGTGTGCTGTTTCAAGCTGTTATGAAAAATCCACTCGCTGATGCTGGAGTAATCGGTATATCTTCAGGAGCAAGTTTTATGACACTTGTTATTATTACGTTGTTCCCGCAATTCTTTTTCTGGACACCAGTATTCGCCTTTTTAGGTGGTGCGTTTGCATGTTATCTCGTTTATGCATTTTCGTGGAAGTCAGGGTTAAGTCCACTTCGCATTATTTTAGTGGGTATAGCTATTAATGCAATGTTCACTGGCTTAAATGAATCGTTCATTACAATTTGCGGATATTTCATTAAGAGTATTAAGCAAACGACGACTTCTAACATAACGATGAAGACGTGGGGCGATGTAGAAATAATGGTTACGTATGGAACAATTGGTCTTATCCTTGCTCTGTTTGTAGGAGCTTGGTGTAACTTATTATCGCTGCAAGATAAGACTGCGAAAAACTTAGGCTTGCACGTGACGAGAGTTCGTCTTATTATTTCTGCTATTGCAGTACTTTTAGCGGCAGTATCAACAGCGATTGCAGGTGTTATTGCTTTCGTAGGATTACTCGTTCCGCATATTTCAAGACAACTAGTCGGTTCAGACCATAAAGTATTAATTCCATTTTCTGCTCTTGCAGGAGCGTTATTAATTTTGACGGCAGATACGATTGGAAGGTTAATTGTGCCACCTAATGAAATTCCAGCGGCGACGATTATGGCAGTTATTGGTGGCCCGTTCTTAATATTCTTGCTTAGAAAGAGTGATAAAGTTCATGGAAATTAAAAATGTAACCTTTTCGTATGATAATGTAACGGATCGATTAAAGTCGGTTAGTAGTGAAATAGAAATTGGTAAAATTACAACAATTATTGGTCCAAATGGTTGCGGGAAGTCAACATTACTTGGCGTGATGTCAAGAAATCACGATCCTCGTAGCGGAGAGGTAATACTGGACGGAAAGGCGATTAGCCAATATAAACCGAAAGAGTTTGCTAGAAAGTTAGCTGTTGTCCATCAACAAAATGAAGCACCGGCAGATATGACGGTAGAGAAATTAACAAGTTTTGGTCGTATGCCTCATAAAAATATTTTTTCCTCGCAAACTGATGAAGATAGAGATGCAATCGAAAGGGCTTTAGCATGTACGAATTTGCTAAGTAAACGTGATAAAGAGATTCACGCTTTATCTGGTGGAGAAAGACAACGTGTTTGGATTGCTATGACATTAGCTCAAAATACACCAATGCTTTTTTTAGACGAGCCGACAACATATTTAGATATTTACTATCAGCTAGAAATATTAGAGCTAGTAAAAGAGTTAAATGAAGTGCATGGATTGACGATCGTTATGGTATTACACGATATTAATCAGGCCATTCGCTACAGTGATCATATCATCGTTATGAAAGATGGCGAGATTGTTACGAAAGGTAAGCCGAATGATGTTGTGACAGAAAGTATGATAAAGACGATATACGGTGTAGATGTCGTCGTAAAGCAAGATGAAGACACAGGGTTGTATATGGTCCCAATGGGTATTTAAATATGCGAACAATCCGTTTTGAGGTGATAATTTGAGTAGTAAAAAAGAACGGAAGAAGAATTCTTTTTTTCAACGAGTACTTACAGTTGTTTTTTTAGGTACCTTTTTCTATTCAGTATATGAATTAGGTGGTATTTTCATGGATTACTATGAAAATCGTAAAGTAATGGCCGAAGCACAAGATATTTATGAAAAAAGTCTGATGGAAGAGCAATCACAAGACGGAGAAGTGCGTAAACAGTTCAAAGCTTTGCAACAAATTAACAGAGAAATAGTTGGATGGATTACGATGGATGATACACAAATTAATTATCCAATCGTTCAAGCGAAAGACAATGATTACTATTTATTCCGTAATTATAAAGGTGAAGATATGAGAGCAGGAAGCATCTTTATGGACTATCGTAATGATGTGAAATCTCAAAATCGAAATACTATTTTATATGGTCATCGTATGAAAGATGGTTCTATGTTTGGAAGTTTAAAAAAAATGTTAGATGAAGAGTTCTTTCTGTCACATCGTAGATTATATTACGATACATTATTTGAAGGATATGATCTTGAAGTGTTCTCGGTGTATACAACAACAACTGATTTTTATTACATTGAAACGGATTTTAGCAATGATACGGAATACGCATCATTTTTGGAGAAGATTCAAGAAAAATCGCTGTACAAAACGGATACAAAATTGACCACAAGCGATCAAATCGTAACACTTTCGACGTGTGACTATGCGCTTGATCCGGAAGCAGGAAGGTTAGTTGTACATGCGAAACTAGTAAAAAGAAAGTAAAAAAAGTATAGAATATGAGAAGTGGTAACACTTCTCATATTCTATACTTTAAAAAAGAAATATGTTTACTGTGCTGCAGCCATTGGCATACGTACAACTTTCACATCATAGTAAGAGATTTTATTATCAAGAATATAATCTGGCATTCCGCCTTGATGTGAGTGAGCAGCTTTAAATGCTGGGCTCTTCGTCCAACCTTGGAAATCTTCTTTCGCATTCCAGCGTGTGCTAATTGTTACTTCATCATAATCAACTGTATTTTGTGTTAGAAGAACTTCTAATCCTAAAAAGCCTGGCATTGTTTCGACTTGGCCTACTTTATTAAAACGATCAATTAATTTATGTCCATTTCCCTTTGTAATTTTAGTTGTATTTGTAACAATAATCATGTTTATTCCTCCTATTAAATGTAGCCTTTATTTTCGAGAACTCATATACATTAAATGATAATGAAAATCATTATCATTGTCAATGCTAAATGTGAAATATAAAAGTTTTTTATATTATATTGGACAGTAAGATTTCCAGTTCAAAATGTAGTAAATATGTGGCAGTTAAGCGAGAGTATGAGCGAGTTGTACTAGCAAAGCAATAATATGGTATAGTGAAACGAGGTTATTTTTTAGCCTCGTTTTTTATATGCTTCCTACGAATTAGAAAGCATGCAAATGGAAAGGAAGTTATTATATGCGATCAGAAGTAACTGTAAAAATAAAACCGAAATTTATAAAAGAAATTAAAAGTGGATATCCGCTTATTTTAAAAGAGGCGATTCAAAATTTAAATGATGTTCAGGAAGAAGGAACAATCATTAAAGTAGTAGATGAGAAGAACCATTTTGTCGGAAAAGGTTATTATGGAAAACAAAATAAAGGATACGGCTGGATTTTAACGAGAAAAGAGAGTGAACAAATTAATCAATCTTTCTTTGAAAGTAAAATTAAATCTGCCTTACATAAACGAAAGCAATTTTACAAATCAAGTGATACGACAGCATTTCGTGCCCTAAACGGTGAAGGTGATGGTCTTGGAGGCTTAATCATCGATTATTATGATGGCTATTATGTAGTTAGTTGGTATAGTGAAGGGATTTATACTTTCAGAGATGAGATTATAGCAGCCCTCCAAAAAGTAGCAAACTTTAAAGGGATTTATGAGAAGAAGCGTTTTGATACGAAAGGGAAATACATTGAAGGTGATGATTTCGTAGCAGGAGAGCGCGGTGAGTTTCCGCTTATCGTAAAAGAGAATGGTGTGAACTTCGCTGTCTATTTAAATGATGGAGCGATGGTTGGTGTATTTTTAGATCAGCGTAACGTTCGAAAACAAATTCGTGATAAGTATGCAAAGGGAAGAACCGTGTTAAATATGTTCTCTTATACAGGTGCTTTTTCTGTATTTGCAGCGCTTGGCGGAGCGAGCAAAACGACGAGTGTGGATCTTGCAAATCGTAGTTTAAGTAAAACGATTGAGCAGTTTAGTGTAAATGAAGTTGATTATGAAGCGCAAGATATTATTGTAGAAGATGTGTTTCTGTACTTCAAATATGCAGCGAAGAAAAAGATGAAATTTGATATGGTCGTACTTGACCCTCCAAGCTTTGCACGATCAAAGAAGTATACATTTAGCGCAGCGAAAGATTACAAAAACTTATTAAAAGAAACAATTGCCATTACAGAAAATAATGGGATTATCGTTGCTTCTACAAATTGTAGCGCATTTGATATGAAAAAGTTTAAAGGCTTTATCGATACAGCATTTAAAGAAATGAATGGCAAATATAAAATATTAGAAGAACATTCATTACCAGAAGATTTCCGTACCATTGATCAATTTAAAGAAGGAGACTATTTAAAAGTAGTTTTCATCGAGAAAATTAAAGGTTAATAAAGAAAAAGGAGCTCGCGTTTACTTGAGCTCCTTTTTCTTATTGAACGATATTTTGTACTCTGCCGACTTGCCCGTCCTGCAATCGCACTTTAATGCCATGCGGATGAGAAGGGGAATTCGTTAAAATATCTTTTACAATTCCACGTGTTAATTTGCCTGTGCGTTGATCTTGTTTTAATACAATATCAACTTCAAGGCCGGGGGCGATATTAGAACGTTTTTGTCCGTTCATTTATACACCTGTACGTCTACGTTGGTTGTTTGTTTTCTTCGTTTGTTGGTTTTGTAATTTTTTTGTTTCTTGGCTTTGGTTTTTGGCATTTTGACCATTACCGTTACCTTGCTTTTTCTTTGCAAGTTGTTCACGCATTAAATCAGCTAAGCTTACTTTTTTGTTTTCTGACATGATAAGTCTCCTTTATATAAAGTTAATTATGAACTATCGTAGTAAATTTCATCATATCATTGTTAGGGAAGGAAGGGAAGTTGGTTTGAAAATTCATATAATTCTTCACAGTATTCATTCGTTACGATACAATTAAAATGCTAATGTTTGTAAAAAAGGGGATAGACATATGTCACATCATATTTTATTAGTCGAAGATGATATTTCAATTCAAGAAATGGTGGAAAAGTATTTAATAAAAGAAGGTTTTCAAGTAACAATTGCGTCTGATGGAGAAGAGGGCGTGAACACATATTTAAAAGGTTCATTTGATTTAATTATTCTCGATATTATGATGCCAAAGCTAGATGGCTTAGAGGTTGTGCGAATCATTCGAGAAAAAAGTGCTGTCCCGATTTTAATGATGTCGGCAAAAGATACAGATGTTGATAAAGCTGTTGGATTAGGACTTGGAGCAGATGATTACATTTGTAAGCCATTTTCTATGATTGAATTAGCTGCACGTGTAAAGGCAGGTATTCGGAGGTCTACGAAATATTCGGCTACAGAATCAACAGAAGAAAAGATGATTCAAATTGGTGATTTAACAATCGATCCAATTAATTTTACGGTTGAAAAAAACGGGAAACCTCTCAAACTTACTTTAAAAGAATTTGAGATCTTAAAACTGTTCGTAAAAAATCAAAATCGTGTATTTACAAAAGCACAAATATACACGTTAGTTTGGAACGAAGAGTATTACGGGGACGATAACGTTATTAATGTTCATATGAGAAGATTGCGTGAGAAAATCGAAAGCGATCCATCTAATCCAGAATATATTAAAACGTTATGGGGCATCGGCTATAAGTTGGAAGTGATGTAATATGGTCAATTTGTTAATAGGTATTATTTTTATATTGTTATGTGTCATTTACATACAGTATAAAATGAGGAAAAACAGTAGCAAAAATTTACGATACACATATGAAAAATTAGAAAGTATTGTAAATAAACAAACAGGCGAGAAGTTACTCGTTATGACAGATGATCTAGAATTGCAAAAATTATTAGTGGCAATTAATCAATTATTAGATGCAAAACAGAAAACGAATGCAGATCATGCAAAAGTAGAAATTTCGATGAGAAAAATGCTTTCAAATATTTCACATGATTTAAAGACGCCACTAACAGTTATTCTTGGATATACAGAAATGTTAAATAAGGATAAAACGATGAATAAAGATGAACAGCAAATATTACTTGAAAAGGTGCATGTAAAAACACTAGAAGTAATGGAACTGATTCATAAGTTTTTTGATTTAGCAAAACTAGAATCTGGTGACAAAGCAATCGAAATGACAAAAGTAAATATGAATGAAGTTTGTCGCGAGAAGATTTTATCTTTTTATGATTTAGTGACGACGAAAGGTTTTCAAGTTCATATTAATATACCAGAAAGAAATATATATGCACTTGGAAATGTAGAAGTATTAGGTAGAGTATTGAATAATTTAATATCAAATGCAATTACATATGGAGACGATGGAAAGACACTCGGTGTGACGTTAAGAGATGATGAAACGAGTGTGTATATAGATGTATGGGATACAGGGAAAGGAATTGATGAATCTCATATTGATAAAGTATTTGAGCGTATGTACACACTTGAAGATTCCAGAAATAGATTGTACCAAGGAAGCGGTCTAGGGCTAACGATTACGAAAAGGCTTGTGGAAGCGATGGATGGAAAAATACATCTTTCTAGTAAGCCATATGAAAAAACGATTTTTACAGTTGTATTAAAAAAGATGCCGTTTTAGCTTGTAGAGGATTAGATTCTACAAGCTTTTTTTCAGCGTAAGGAATTTGTAAGGAATGGGTAAGAAAAAAGAGATTTCCATTGTCTATTATAGAAATATAAAGTAGTGCGAAAGGAGAAAACGACATGACATATATATTAAAAACGAATCAGTTAACGAAAGTGTTTAAAGGGAAAGAAGTTATTTCTAGCGTTAACATGCATGTGAAAAAAGGGGAGATATACGGTTTCTTAGGACCGAATGGCGCAGGTAAAACAACGATTATGAAAATGATCACAAATTTAATAAAACCGACGAGCGGTGATATTGAAATTTTCGGTGAGAAGTTAACAGATACGTCTTATGAATTGTTAAAGCGGATGGGGACCATTATCGAATATCCAATCTTTTATGATAAATTAACGGCGAAGGAAAACTTAGAATTACATTGTGAATATATGGGCTATTACGATAAAAACGCAATCGATCATGCTTTACATTTAGTAAAACTGCACGGTATAGATGATAAAAAAGTAAAAGATTTTTCATTAGGGATGAAGCAACGACTTGGTATTGCAAGGGCGATCGTGACAAAGCCAGAATTACTCATTTTAGATGAGCCAATTAACGGTTTAGATCCAATTGGTATTAAAGAATTAAGAGACTTATTTAAAATGCTTTGCAAAGAATACGGTATTACGTTATTAGTCTCTAGTCATATTTTAGGCGAGATGGAACTAATGGCAGATACAATTGGTGTAATTCAAAATGGAAAACTAATAAAAGAAGTTTCGATGAAGAGTATTAACGGAAAACAAACAGAGTACATTGAAATTACTGTTCCTGATGTGAAGCGTGCAGCTTATATTTTAGAAGATAAACTCGGTATAAAAAATTACAAAATAATGAGTGGAAATATGATTCGCGTGTATGAATTGAAGGCAACGCAGCAAGCTATTTCAAAAGCACTTATTATGAACGATGTAGAAATTGAAAGTATTAATAAGAAACATAGTTCCTTAGAAGAATACTTCTTAAATGTAATGGATGGAGAGGGCATTCATGCTTAATGGATTGTTAGTGAATCTAGTAAGTGGATTGATCGTAATGTTCATAAGTGGAATTTTATATTATAGAAAACCTGAACGGAAATGGTTGTTAATTCTAATAGTGATAGGAATGATGAGCGTAGTTACTGCTGGAATTAGAATGTTAGTAGCATAGAGATAGTTATATAAAGGATGGAGGAGTGGTTTGTATGCTTAGATTAATGAAGCTTGAGTGGAAAAAGCATCGATTATCTAGTTACTTTAAAAGTGTAGCAATTTGTATTATAGCAATTTTCGCTGTAGTAAGCCTTATGGCATTGGGAATGAAAGCTGAGGGAGACGTGCTCTTCTCTGACTTCACACAGAACATGGCTTTAGCAAATATTTTTATTAGGATAACATTCATTATTTTTAGTTCGGTCATTTTATCACGTTTAGTAATTGATGAGTATAAGAACAAAACAATACAACTATCATTTATGTACCCACTGCAAAGGAAAATGTTAATGAGAGCGAAATTAACAATTGTTTTTTGTTTTTGTTTTGTGAGCACGATTATCGCTACTTTTATTATTAGTTTGCTCGTATATTTTGTGAGTCCAATGATGGGGCTGATTGAAATGCCAGCTACGATAGGTGAAATAATAGCTATCGTTCCAACTACTATTATAAGTGCATTTATGATATCTGGTATAAGTTTAATTCCTTTATTTTTTGGGATGAGAAAGAAATCAACACCGACAACGATTACTTCGGCAGTAATAATTGGTATGCTGATTAGTGGTAACGTTGGGGCTGAAAGCAATCAAGTAAGTATGTTTGATTTTATAGCTATCCCAATAGTGCTTTGTTTATTAGGGATTTTCATTAGTTATCTATCGTTTCGTAAAATCGACAAGATCGATGTGGCGTGAAGCAAGCCTAAAACAAAAACGAACTGGGGTATGAATGGTGAAAAAAATAATAGTAATTGCAATATTATTTTTGACAATTGCTAGTACGGTTTTTAGCTTTAAGGTATTTCAGGGGAAAGATTTTAAGAAAGAAAAGTCTTTTGAGATAAATCATATAAAAGAAATAGAAGTGAACAATGAAGACTGGGATATTGAATTTAAAGGTACAGACGCTAACAAGATAGTAATTTCGGCTCAAGGTAAACAAGTGGATAAAGAGATAGATCCTGTCGAAATAGAGCATGAAGGGAATAAAGTTATAGTTAAGCAAAAACAAAAGGCGACCAGATTCTTTAATGGTTTTACGTTTAGGAAGAAAAATAGTATATCTATAGCTGTTCCGAAGAAAGAAATAGATAAAATTGTATTAAATAATAAATCGGGTGATGTGAAAATAAGGGATATAGAAGTGAAAAATATTGTGACAAAAAGTGAGTCTGGAGATGAAATGGTTGTAGGACTATCGGCAGATAAGGGTGAGTTCACATCCGAAAGTGGAGATTTAATGTTAAAAGATAGTTCATTACAAGAAGTAAATATAACTTCTATTACTGGCGATAATTATGTGAAAAATATAAAAAACGAAAATATGAACATCACTTCAACATCCGGTGAAGTATTACTGAAAGATATGAAAGAAGGAAAATCGTTATTTGTAGAAACAAAATCAGGGGATATTGGCGTACGGTATAAAGGTGTCCCGGCATCATTGAAGCTTATGGCTAAAAGTAATTCGGCTGACGTAATAGTGGATTTAAAAGGACTTAAGAAAGATAAAAATACAGAAAAAATAAAAGTAGGAACTATTGGTGATGCAAAAAAATGAAGCGAAGATTTTAAGTGAAACAGGAGTCATTTATATTGATTAAGTCTTAGGAGGAAGGAGGAATATCATGCTACGTCTTATGAAGTTAGAATTGAAGAAGTTTAAGTTTGGATGGTATGTGAGGGGAGCAGTTATTGCAAATATCATTATACTGGCATTATTAATCTTTGTTAGTTTCATTGCACAAATAGAAGGAGATCCAGAAATAAGAGATCCGCAGATGATTTTGTTAACGGCTAGTACAGTAGTAAGAGCAACATTTATTATTTTTGGTAGTGTATTAATAGCAAGGTTAATAATTGGCGAATATAAAAATAAAACAATACTACTCATGTTTTCTTATCCTATTAACCGAAAGAAAATGATGGCTAGTAAGTTGGCTATTACAGCGATAGTAACATTTATAACAGTTATTGTATCTAACATTTTAGTAGTAGGAATTTTCTTTGGGATAGATAGTTATTTTTCAATTCTTCCTCATTCATTCACAGTAGATCAATTGGTGCAAGAAGGAATAAAACTGGTTCCTTTAGCCATTGCAACTGCGGGAATGAGTTTAATCCCATTATATTTCGGAATGCGTAAACGTTCAGTGCCAACTACAATTGTTTCATCTCTTATCGTTGTATCAATTGCAATGAATAGCAACCCAGCGTTTCCTACAGCAACTTTACTTCCCCTTCAACTAGCACTCGCAGCAATTGGAGTTGTGATTGCATATTATGGAATTAAAAATATAGAGAAGGAAGATATAACTGTATGATAAGAATACGTAAAAAAGAGTTGGCGTTACACCAACTCTTTTTTGTATATGTATGCTTCGTTACTACTCTGTAAATTTAGAGTGTTTACTTAAATAATCTTGCACTCCTGGAGAAATGTTAAAGTTATTTTGGCTTTTATATTCGATAGTAAACTCTCCGTCGGTACTTGTTTCAAAGGAGATTGCATAGCTATTCATTTTAGCATCGTAAGAAGTATTTTTGACTTCTGCATCTAGATTAAAATATTTTGTAATATATTCTTTTGATTCCGTAACTGCTGTTTGTTTCCCCCAAGGGGTACCATAACTTGTGAAATAAAGAGATACGCTAATAACTCCAATGATAGCAGTTAGCAAAATAGTTCCCATAACTATTTTTCTGTTTTTTGTATTCAATTTGGTTGCTCCTCTTCATAATATGTATTCATTTTAACGTATTTTTTCCATAAAACAACCATTTAGCAAAAATAGTTTCACATGAAACAAGTTACAGAAAAAGACAAGATGTGTAAACACCTTGTCTTTTTTTGTTGTTACATTTTAGGAGCTTCCATTCCGGACGCAGCCCATTCTTCTTTTGCAGGACCATATACGCCAGGGACGGTTAAGCCAGCTTGGCGCATTAAAACAGTCATTTGTCCGCGGTGGTGATTTTGATGATTAATGAGTGTCATTAAAAATATAGAATTCGGCATAGGACGACCAAAGAAGTTATTAATAGTAGCTAAGTCTTTATCAGTCCATTCGCCTTGAAGCGCATCAACAAAAGCTGCGTTGACTTTACGATATTGATCAGCAATTGTTGTTGCAGAAGTTGGTACAGGATAATCTTTCGTTTCTCCTTCAAACTTAAGCCCTGTGCCAGATAGTATAACTGGAATTGCCGTCACGATATGCCAAGCAACTCTGCCTAATGTCCAGTGCCCAGGTGCAATTTCTTGTGACAAAGATTCGTCGGTTAATACGTCGAGCATCTTTTGAGTAGATTCAGCCTCGTATGTCCATGATTGCAAGAAGCCTTCAATAGTTTGATACATAGTTATCCCCCCTAGTTATGTTCATAGATTACATTCGTGAAAAAAAGATAGTTTCCTTTTGGCCTATAAGAACGAATAAAAAAAGAAGACTTCTAACAAGAAGCCTCTTTTTTTATTAATTTTCTTCCCACTCTCCCTCATCAACTATAAGAAATAAGGTGCTCCAAGTACGAGAACATCAAGCTGTTTTATTAAGAAAAAGAATTTCGTTTGAGCAAGAAGGCGAAAGTACAAGCAAAAGGAGTGAGAATCACATGTAATAATTAGTAGAATGTACGGAGTAAAGTTGTTCTATGTTATTTATAGGTGTTTTTTTATGTGTTGCTTATACTTAAAAGATTGAATTTGAAGGAAGGGATCAGCATGTATTCATGGAGCAATAATATAAATGGATATAATGGGTGTAATAATCAAAATGGTGTACATGTTGATTCGTGCTGTTTTAGTTGCGATGGGACAGTGCCTAAGCTAGGCCCAACCGGTCCGACGGGAGCGACGGGTCCAACAGGAGCAGCAGGTCCAACAGGATCGACGGGTTCAACAGGGGCAACGGGAATAACAGGAGCAACAGGTCCAACAGGGGCAACAGGTCCAACGGGAGCGACGGGAATAACAGGTACAAGTATCACAGCGACGTATGCATTTGCAAATAATACGTCGGGAACAGCGATATCGGTACTTCTCGGTGGAACGAATGTCCCACTTCCAAATAATCAAAACATCGGTCCAGGAATTACTGTTTCTGGTGGAAATACAGTATTTACAGTTGCAAATGTTGGAAATTATTATATTTCATATTCGATTAATATAACAGCTTCATTATTGGTCAGTTCACGGATTACAATTAATGGAGCACCACTTGCTGGGACGATCAATTCTCCTGCATTAGCAACTACATCATTTAGCGCAACAATCATTACAACTCTCGCAGCAGGAGATGCTATTAGTTTGCAACTATTTGGTTTGTTAGCTGTTGCAACATTATCAACAACTACACCAGGAGCTGTGTTAACGATAATAAGATTAAGCTAAATAATAACTCTCTTATTTTTTTACAGATTAGGAGAGTTTGTACATATAATAAGAAGTTAATGGAGTGAAGCATAGTTATATAAAAGTCAGAATATTATGATTGTAACGTTATGGCGACTATAATATAATGAAACCAACCATCATGAATGAACATTCATTTATTTTTATGTATTTGAAGGGGGAATGAAGGTGGAAAAACCATGGTTGAAAAGTTATCCAGAGGAAATTCCAAGTACGATTTCTTATGATATTCAGCCGCTTCATAGATATGTAGAACAGATGGCTTCTCGCTATCCAGAAAAGAAAGCGCTTCACTTTTTAGGGAAGGATATTACATTTTCGGACTTCCATGATAAGGTGAAGAGGTTTGCAAATTATCTTCAAAAGCTCGGTGTGGAAAAGGGTGATCGAGTTGCTATTATGTTGCCGAATTGTCCGCAGGCTGTAATTGGTTATTACGGTACATTACTTGCGGGAGGTATCGTAGTACAAACAAATCCACTATATACAGAAAGAGAATTAGAATACCAGCTTCATGACTCGGGAGCAAAAGTAATTCTTTGCCTCGATTTAGTATTTCCAAGAGTAACGAATGTTCAATCTGCTACAAAAATTGAACATATTATCGTAACTCGTATTGCGGACTTTTTACCCTTCCCTAAAAATCTATTGTATCCATTTGTGCAGAAAAAACAGTCGAATTTAGTTGTGAAAGTATCAGAGAGTGAAACGATTCATCTTTGGAACTCAGTAGAAAAAGAAGTGAATACGGATGTTGAAGTGCCTTGTGACCCTGAAAATGATTTAGCTCTTTTACAGTACACAGGAGGAACAACTGGATTTCCGAAAGGCGTTATGTTAACGCATAAGAACCTCGTATCCAACACGTTGATGGGGGTTCATTGGCTATATAATTGCAAAGAAGGAGAAGAAGTCGTTCTTGGGGTTCTTCCATTTTTCCATGTTTATGGTATGACAGCTGTTATGAATTTAAGTATTATGCAAGGATATAAAATGGTTCTTATTCCAAAGTTTGATATGAAAATGGTTTTTGAAGCGATTAAGAAGCATAAAGTGACGTTGTTTCCAGGGGCACCAACTATTTATATCGCACTTTTAAATAGCCCGCTTTTAAAAGAATACGATATTTCTTCTATTCGTGCTTGTATTAGTGGCTCAGCACCACTGCCAGTAGAAGTACAGGAAAAGTTCGAAACAGTTACAGGTGGTAAACTAGTAGAGGGGTATGGTTTAACAGAATCATCTCCGGTTACACATAGTAATTTTTTATGGGAAAGGCGAGTGCCAGGTAGCATTGGAGTTCCATGGCCAGATACAGAAGCAATGATTATGTCGCTTGAAACTGGCGAGGCACTACCACCAGGAGAAATCGGTGAAATTGTAGTAAAAGGTCCTCAAATTATGAAGGGATATTGGAATAAGCCAGAAGAAACAGCCGCTGTATTACGAGATGGATGGCTTCATACAGGGGATGTTGGTTACATGGATGAAGATGGATTTTTCTATGTGAAAGATCGTAAGAAAGATATGATTGTTGCGAGTGGATTTAATGTGTATCCTCGTGAAGTAGAAGAAGTATTATACGAACATGAAAAAGTGCAAGAAGTAGTGACGATTGGAGTTCCTGATCCGTACCGAGGAGAGACAGTGAAAGCATTTGTTGTGTTAAAAGAAGGTGCGGAGTGTTCTGAGGAAGAATTAAATCAGTTTGCACGTAAATATTTAGCTGCCTATAAAGTGCCGAAAGTATATGAGTTTAGAGATGAACTGCCGAAAACGACAGTCGGAAAAATTTTGCGCCGTGTTCTAATTGATGAAGAGAAAAGAAAGAATGAGGATGAGCAAACGGGCTAAGGCCCTTTCTTTTTGAAAAAATAGGATTGACACTTTTCTAAATAGTCAGTATTATAAGAATATGAATGACTATTCATTCAGTCATCTTCTTGAAGGGGACAGTAAAGTGAAGAAAAATAGACCGAAATACAATCAAATTATTGATGCGGCAGTCATTGTGATTGCGGAAAATGGGTACCACCAAGCGCAAGTTTCTAAAATAGCAAAGCAAGCTGGGGTAGCTGATGGCACGATTTATTTATATTTTAAAAATAAAGAAGATATATTAATATCCTTATTCCAAGAGAAGATGGGAGAATTTGTCGAAACAATTCGTCAAAAAACAGCAGGAATTGAAAGCGCTGTATCGAAGTTATTCATGTTGGTAGAAACGCACTTCTTGCTGTTGTCGCAAAATGATCCTCTTGCTATCGTTACGCAATTAGAGCTAAGACAGTCCAATCAAGACTTACGCCTGAAAATAAATGAAGTATTAAAAGGCTACTTACAAGTTATGGATGAGATTTTAGAGACAGGTATAAAGCAAGGTGAATTTCGAGCAGATTTAAATGTTCGCGTGGCAAGACAAATGATCTTTGGAACAGTAGATGAAGTTGTGACCAATTGGGTAATGAGCGATCATAAGTATGATCTGGTCGCACTTTCAAAAACGGTACATGGGCTACTTATTGCAGCCTGTGGTTATCGTCAATAATGGGAGGGATCATGTTGAAATTCCTATCTGTAAGAGTTGAAGATCATATCGCGGTGGCGACGTTAAATCATGCGCCAGCTAACGCAATGTCTTCACAAGTTATGCATGACGTTACTGAATTAATTGATCAAGTGGAGAAGGATGATAACATTCGTGTTGTTGTTATTCACGGTGAAGGGCGTTTCTTCTCGGCGGGAGCAGATATTAAAGAATTTACATCTGTTACTGAAGCGAAGCAAGCGACTGAATTAGCGCAGCTTGGACAAGTTACGTTTGAGCGCGTTGAAAAATGTTCAAAACCAGTTATCGCGGCAATTCATGGAGCGGCACTTGGCGGCGGCCTTGAATTTGCTATGTCTTGCCACATGCGCTTTGCAACTGAAAGTGCAAAACTTGGTTTACCTGAATTAACACTTGGATTAATTCCTGGATTTGCAGGTACACAGCGATTACCACGTTATGTTGGGAAAGCGAAAGCTTGTGAAATGATGTTAACAAGTACACCGATTACTGGTGCAGAAGCATTAAAATGGGGACTTGTTAATGGAGTTTTTGCTGAAGAAACATTTTTAGATGATACGCTTAAAGTTGCAAAACAGATTGCTAGAAAAAGCCCAGCGACGACTCGTGCTGTACTAGAGTTATTGCAAACGACGAAATCGTCTCATTATTATGAAGGTGTACAACGCGAAGCTCAAATCTTTGGGGAAGTATTTACGAGTGAAGATGGAAGAGAAGGTGTAGCGGCGTTTTTAGAAAAGCGCAAGCCTTCATTTAGCGGCAGGTAGTTCAATTATTTTTTTAATATAAATTAACAGAAAATTAAAATTGATAGAATCTTTCTGAAAAACAAGGGGGTAAATGGAATGAACATCTACGTACTCATGAAACGAACATTTGATACAGAAGAAAAAATCGTAATTAAAAACGGTGCAATTTACGATGGCGAAGCGGAATTCATCATCAACCCTTACGATGAATATGCGATTGAAGAAGCAATTCAAGTAAGAGACGCACAAGGTGGAGAGGTTACTGTTGTAACAGTCGGTGGCGAAGATAGTGAGAAAGAACTTCGTACGGCATTAGCGATGGGTTGTGATAAAGCAGTATTAATTAATATTGAAGATGATGTAGAAAATGGTGACCAGTTCACGACAGCAAAAGTGCTTGCTGAATATTTAAAAGATAAAGATGCAGATTTAATTTTAGGCGGAAACGTTGCAATTGATGGTGCATCTGGACAAGTAGGTCCACGTGTAGCTGAAGCGTTAAATATTCCGTACGTAACGACAATTACAAAACTTGAAATTGACGGTACAAACGTGAAGATTGAACGTGATGTTGAAGGTGATACAGAAGTAATTGAAACTTCATTACCAGTGTTAGTAACAGCACAGCAAGGTTTAAATGAACCGCGTTATCCATCGCTTCCAGGTATTATGAAGGCAAAGAAAAAGCCATTAGAAGAATTAGAATTAGATGATTTAGATTTAGAAGAAGATGATGTGGAAGCAAAGACAAAAACAATTGAAATCTATTTGCCTCCTAAGAAAGATGCAGGAAAAGTGTTACAAGGCGAGCTGCAAGATCAAGTAAAAGAACTTGTATCGTTGCTCCATACAGAAGCGAAAGTAATCTAATAAAATACGAAATTATATATGCAGGAGGGAAAATCTATGGCTCGTAAAGTATTAGTAATGGGTGAAGTTCGTGATGGATCGCTACGTAACGTTTCGTTTGAAGCGGTAGCAGCAGCAAAAACAATTGCAGAAGGCGGTGAAGTAGTAGGTCTTCTAATTGGAGACAGCGTTGCCTCTTTTGCAAATGAATTGATTCATTACGGTGCAGATCGCGTTGTGACAGTTGAAAATGGTAAATTAAAATCATATACATCTGACGGTTATGCACAAGCATTTTTAGCTGTATATGCTGAAGAAAATCCAGAAGGTATTGTATTTGGACATACAGCACTTGGTAAAGATTTATCACCAAAATTAGCAGCGAAGCTTGAAGCTGGTCTAGTTTCTGACGTAACTGCTTTAGAAGTTGAAGGTGGAAATGTTATCTTCACTCGTCCAATTTACTCTGGTAAAGCGTTTGAGAAGAAGATTGTAACAGATGGCATCTTATTTGCGACAGTGCGTCCAAATAACATTGCGACGCTTGAAAAAGATGAGTCTCGCAGTGGTGATGTGTCTTCTATTACAGTAGATGTGAAAGACCTACGTACAATCATTCAAGATGTTGTCCGTAAGACAGCAGAAGGTGTTGACCTTTCTGAAGCGAAAGTTATTATCGCTGGTGGACGCGGTGTGAAGAGTGAAGAAGGATTCAAGCCATTAAAAGAGTTAGCTGACGTATTAGGCGGCGCTGTTGGAGCATCTCGTGGTGCTTGTGACGCTGAGTATTGCGATTACTCATTACAAATTGGTCAAACTGGTAAAGTTGTTACGCCAGACTTATACATTGCATGTGGTATTTCTGGTGCGATTCAGCATTTAGCTGGTATGTCGAACTCAAAAATAATCGTTGCGATTAATAAAGACCCAGAAGCAAGTATCTTCAAAGTAGCTGACTATGGTATTGTTGGTGATCTATTTGAAGTTGTACCTCTTTTAACAGAAGAGTTTAAAAAGTTAAAAGTACATTCATGATTTGAGTACCCTTGAGTTCCAAGTGAAGTACCCCTATATATAGAAAAAGGTGAGAGATCCCCTGTCTCTCATCTTTTTAGTATTTAATCCGTATTTTTATATAGTATAAAGGAACACTTTTTTGTTACAATACATAACGATACATATTATTCGCCACGTATATAAGTTAATGATATACTCTTGGTAGAATATACTTGAAGGAGGAAATAAAATGGCAATTGTAAACGCAAATGACCAAAGCTTCGCAGCTGAAACTAGCGAAGGTGTTGTATTATTAGATTTCTGGGCACCTTGGTGTGGACCTTGTAAAATGATCGCTCCTGTATTAGAGGAAATTGATGCAGAACTAGGCGAAAAAGTAAAAGTAGTAAAAGTAGACGTGGATGAAAACCAAGAAACTGCTCGTCAATTCGAAGTAATGAGCATTCCAGCTCTTTTCGTATTAAAAGACGGTAAAGTAGTTGATCAAACGTTAGGTTATAAACCGAAAGAAGCGTTAGTAGAATTAGTTTCTAAACACTTCTAAAATAAAGAGGCTGCCATTTGGTAGCTTTTTTATTTTCCTTTTTTACACCTTTCCGTTACAATAAAAGAACGTATGTTGGGTGTTTTGGCATAGTATGTTTTCATGTGAAAATAAAAATGCTAAGCATGTAGAAATGGAGGGTAACGAGTGCACGAACATTTAAAAGAAAAATTGGCTATTTTACCAGATCAACCTGGTTGTTATTTAATGAAAGATAAGCAAGGAACGGTTATATATGTCGGAAAGGCAAAAGTGCTTAAAAATCGTGTGCGCTCGTACTTTACTGGTTCGCATGATGGGAAAACACTTCGGCTAGTAGGGGAAATTGTAGATTTTGAATATATTGTAACTTCCTCAAATCTAGAGGCTTTGATTTTAGAGTTAAACTTAATAAAAAAACACGATCCAAAATATAATATTCAATTAAAAGATGATAAAACTTATCCTTTTATTAAAATTACAGCTGAGAAACAGCCGCGATTACTTATTACGCGAAATGTGAAAAAGGATAAGGGGAAGTATTTTGGCCCTTATCCGAATGCACAATCAGCTCATGAAACGAAAAAACTGTTAGATCGTATGTATCCGCTTCGTAAGTGCTCAAATATGCCCGATAAAGTTTGTTTATATTATCATATGGGGCAATGTTTAGCACCTTGTGTGAAAGAAGTGACGGAAGAACAAAACAAAGAAATTGTAGATGAAATTATTAAGTTTTTAAATGGTGGACATAAAGAAGTTCGTTCAGAATTAGAAACAAAGATGTATGAAGCTTCAGAGAAACTAGAATTTGAACGTGCAAAAGAGTTGCGTGATCAAATTGCACATATCGATGCGATTATGGAAAAA
The DNA here is from genome assembly GCF_038971285.1 of Bacillus paramycoides. NCBI lineage: Bacteria > Bacillati > Bacillota > Bacilli > Caryophanales > Bacillaceae > Bacillus > Bacillus paramycoides. Next base: position 4,374,863 of record NZ_CP152427.1, on the reverse strand, counting down.
CAAAAGATGATTATGAGTGATTTAGTGGATCGTGATGTATTTGGTTATGCAGTTGATAAAGGATGGATGTGTGTTCAAGTTTTCTTCGTTCGAAAAGGAAAGCTAATTGAACGTGATGTTTCTATGTTTCCAATCTACGATGAACCAGAAGAGGGATTTTTAACGTTTATCGGTCAATTTTATGAAAACAGTAGTCATTTTAAACCGAAGGAAATCGTTGTTCCAGGAAGTATCGATTCAGAATTAGTAGAGCGCTTTTTAGAAGTGGAAGCGACACAGCCGAAACGTGGTAAGAAAAAAGATCTTGTAGAATTGGCAAATAAAAATGCGAAGATTGCTCTTGAAGAGAAATTCTATTTAATTGAACGTGATGAAGAGCGAACGATTAAAGCGGTAGAGAATTTAGGGAAGCAGCTCGGAATTGAAACGCCTTATCGTATTGAAGCGTTTGATAACTCAAATATTCAAGGGACCAATCCTGTTTCCGCAATGATTGCTTTTATTGATGGAAAACCAGCTAAGAAAGAATATAGGAAATATAAAATTAAAACGGTTCAAGGAGCAGATGATTATGAGTCTATGAGAGAAGTTGTGAGGCGCCGTTATACAAGGGCACTGAAAGAGAGCTTACCTTTACCAGATTTAATCATTATTGATGGAGGAAAAGGCCATCTGGCGGCTACAAGTGATGTTCTAGAAAATGAGCTCGGTTTATACATTCCGATGGCAGGGCTTGTAAAAGATGACAAACATAAAACATCCCATTTAATTATTGGAGATCCACCTGAACCTGTGATGCTTGAGAGAAATAGCCAAGAATTTTATTTATTGCAGCGCATTCAAGATGAAGTGCATCGATTTGCGATTACATTCCATCGTCAATTACACGGGAAATCTGTCATTCAATCAGCGTTGGATGATATTCCTGGAATCGGGGATAAACGAAAAAAAGTATTGTTGAAACATTTTGGGTCGCTAAAAAAGATGAAAGAGGCTTCGGTAACGGAATTTGTCGAAGCTGGTATGCCGAAAAATGTCGCAGAGACGATTTATACTTATTTAGCAGATAAGAAGACGTTGTAGTTTACAACGTCTTCTATTTTTTGGTATAATTTCTGAAGATTTAAAATAAAGATATCTGAATGAAAATACAAAAAAGTCAACTAAACTTATATGTCTAGTTGACTGTAGGTAATGCTACACTTCAATGAGATCTTTTATATCCCATTTCACAAGAAATGTAATAGAGTCTGAACGTTTTTTCTTTTCTTCGTAGGACTCTGCAACGACGTTTCGTTGCTTTTGAATTTGTTCAGCGATGAATCCAGCTTCTAATTGATAAGAAGAATGTCTTTTTTGTTTTTGACGTTCAGCAATGAGAGTGCCTTTAAGTTGGAACTGCATTTCACGACGCTTATGTTCAATAATGCTTAAAGTGCCCCAGCCAGCTTTTTCAAAGAACTGAATGACTTCTTCAATTGTTTCTAGTGGATATTTTCTTGCAAGGTTTCTACCGGACCAGTATAAAATACCATCTAAATCGTTACCAATTAAATCAGGTAGTAATTCTTCACGTAGCAATTCATAAGCGAAGGCGTTCAATGAAACATCTTCTAAAGATGTTGTATCGATTGTATTTTTACTCACAATATTCCCCTCTTTCTATAGGGATTATTATATAACATTTCTCATTTATAAAAACAGATTTTTCTTTGGGAAAATCTGAATATATAAGAAGAAAAAAAGAATCGCCAAATTATATGCAAATTATGTATACGTTTTCTTGACGCTTCGACAAAAATAGGAGTAAAATGAACTTGGTATCAAATTATGCTGAAATATTTCGAATAATTTTTTCAGTTTTTCTTATGCCAATAGTGAAAAAACATTATTGCCATAAACTAATCTGAAAACAGCAGTCAATCATTCAAGGGGGGTAATGGGGACATGAAAGGCCGCGAGTATACGTTTCGTAAGTGGCACTCATTAATGGGGGTCATCCCGGTTGGTGTCTTTTTGACGCAACATTTAATTGTAAACAACTTTGCAACACGAGGAGCAGAGGCTTTTAACAAAGCTGCAGGCTTTATGGAGCTCCTTCCATTCCGGTATGCGCTAGAAATTTTCATTATCTTTTTACCAATACTGTACCATGCTATATATGGCTTATATATTGCATTTACAGCTAAGAACAATGCGGTTTCTTACGGTTATTTCCGTAACTGGATGTTCGTCTTCCAAAGAATTTCAGGTATCGTTACGCTGATCTTCATTTCTTGGCACGTCTGGGAAACTCGTATTCAAGCAATGTTAGGTAAAGAGGTAAACTATGATATGATGGCAGATATTTTAAATAATCCAGCTATGTTTGCATTCTACTTAGTTGGTGTTGTTTCAACAATTTTCCACTTTGCAAATGGACTATGGACATTCTGCATCAGCTGGGGAATTACAGTATCTCCACGTTCACAAAGAATCTCTACTTATGTAACATTAGCTATTTTCTTAGGTCTATCTTATGTAGGTGTGAGTGCATTATTAGCGTTCATCGATCCACAGCTAGCAAACCAGTAAGGAGTGGGAGAGCATGAAAGGGAAACTTATAGTAGTCGGCGGTGGCTTGGCTGGCTTAATGGCAACGATTAAAGCGGCGGAAGCAGGAGTAAATGTTGAACTGTTCTCTTTAGTACCAGTAAAACGTTCGCATTCTGTATGTGCCCAAGGTGGAATTAACGGTGCCGTAAATACAAAAGGTGAAGGGGATTCTCCATGGATCCACTTTGACGATACAATTTATGGTGGGGACTTCTTAGCGAACCAACCACCAGTTAAAGCAATGTGCGAAGCAGCACCTGGTATCATTCATTTAATGGACCGTATGGGTGTTATGTTCAACCGTACGGAAGAAGGACTTCTTGATTTCCGTCGTTTTGGTGGAACGCAACATCACCGTACAGCATTTGCTGGTGCAACAACTGGACAGCAATTACTATACGCATTAGATGAGCAAGTACGTCGTCACGAAGTAGCAGGACTTGTAACGAAATATGAAGGTTGGGATTTCTTACGAGCTGTTGTTGATGACGAAGGTGTGTGCCGAGGAATCGTTGCACAAGACTTACAAACAATGGAGATTAAAAGTTTCGGAGCTGATGCCGTGATTATGGCAACAGGGGGCCCTGGTATCATCTTCGGAAAATCAACTAACTCTATTATTAATACAGGTACAGCAGCTTCTGCTGTATATCAACAAGGTGCATATTATGCAAACGGTGAGTTCATTCAGATTCACCCAACGGCAATTCCTGGAGACGATAAATTACGTCTTATGAGTGAATCTGCACGTGGTGAAGGTGGACGTGTTTGGACATATAAAGATGGTAAACCATGGTACTTCTTAGAAGAAAAATATCCGGCTTACGGAAACCTTGTACCTCGTGATATCGCAACGCGTGAAATCTTTGATGTTTGCGTAGAGCAAAAACTAGGTATTAACGGTGAAAATATGGTTTACTTAGATCTTTCTCATAAAGATCCGAAAGAACTAGATATTAAACTTGGTGGAATTATTGAAATCTATGAGAAATTTACAGGTGATGATCCTCGTAAACTACCAATGAAAATCTTCCCAGCTGTTCACTATTCAATGGGCGGACTATGGGTTGATTATAAGCAGATGACAAATATTCCAGGTTTATTTGCAGCAGGTGAGTGTGATTATTCTATGCACGGTGGTAACCGTCTTGGTGCGAACTCACTATTATCAGCAATTTACGGTGGTATGGTAGCAGGACCAAATGCAATTGAATATATGAAAGGTCTTACTAAATCATCAGATGCTGTTTCATCTACTGTGTATGAACAAAATGAATTGATTGAAACAGAGAAATTTAACAATATTTTAACGCTCGATGGTAACGAAAATGCGTATGTTCTTCATAAAGAGCTTGGAGAATGGATGACAGATAACGTTACAGTAGTTCGTGAAAATAAAAAGTTATTAGAAACAGATGCAAAAATTGAAGAGTTAATGGCTCGTTATAAACGTATTAACATTAACGATACAGCGAGATGGAGTAACCAAGGTGCTTCATTTACACGCCAACTTGCAAATATGTTTGAGTTAGCACGTGTTATTACAATTGGCGCATATAACCGTAATGAGAGCCGTGGGGCACATTACAAACCTGAATTCCCAAATCGTGATGATGCAAACTTCTTAAAAACTACGATGGCAAAATTTGAAGGAGAAGGAAATGCACCAGCATTCCATTACGAAGACGTGGATATTTCATTAATTAAACCACGTAAACGTGATTATTCTTCAAAACATGATGTAGCTGCTAAGAGTGAAGAGAAGGGGGATAAACAACATGTCTGAGAAAACAATCCGCCTTATCATTACGAGACAAGACGGGCCAGACGCGCAAGCGTTTGACCAAGAGTTTGAAATTCCATATCGTCCGAATATGAATATTATATCGGCACTTATGGAAATTCGTCGTAATCCTGTCGATGCAAAAGGAAACCAAACAACTCCGATTGCATGGGATATGAACTGTTTAGAGGAAGTATGTGGTGCATGTTCGATGGTGATTAACGGAAAACCACGTCAATCATGTACAGCGCTTATCGATCAATTAGAACAACCAATTCGCTTAAAGCCGATGAAGACATTCCCGGTTGTTCGTGACTTACAAGTTGACCGTAGTCGCATGTTTAATGCTTTAAAACGTGTTAAAGCTTGGATTCCAATTGATGGTACGTATGACTTAGGACCAGGACCAAGAATGCCAGAGAAGAAACGTCAATGGGCTTATGAGCTTTCAAAATGTATGACATGTGGTGTTTGCTTAGAATCATGTCCAAACGTAAATAGCAAATCTGACTTTATTGGGCCAGCACCGTTATCACAAGCTCGTTTATTCAACTCACATCCAACGGGTGAAATGCATAAAGCAGATCGCTTACGTGCAATTATGGGTGATGGAGGGCTTGCAAACTGTGGTAACTCTCAAAACTGTGTGCAATCATGTCCAAAGGGTATTCCATTAACAACTTCAATTGCGGCATTAAACCGTGACACAACAATTCAATCGTTCAAAGATTTCTTTGGTAGCGACAATAACTATTAATAAATATTGCCTCTTCAACATGAAGAGGCAATATTTATAACTTTATTTTTCTGTTTATTCTGTATATTAAAAGAGCGAAAAGGAGAGGGAACAATGAAGAAGATTTCTTATATTGAAGACTTTGAGCAATGGGAAAGTGGTTTTTCATTTTACAACCCTGTAAAAGTACGTTTTGGCGAAGTAGATATGTTTGGGCATGTAAATAATGTCGTTGCCTTTACCTACTTTGAAGAAGCACGTATTGCATTGTTTAAAGAACTTGGATTTATGCAAGAATGGACGCATGAATCTTCAGAAACGATGATTGTTGTTGCGGATTTACAATGTAATTTTATTAAGCAAATTTATTTTGATGAACAGTTAAAGGTGTATGTAAAAGCGGGATCGGTTGGGAATTCTTCTTTAGATTTGCATTATATGGTGAAGAACGCAGCAGGAGAAGCTTGCTTAGTTGGTCGTGGAATGATGGTTCAAGCATCGAAAAAAACGGGTAGAGGCGAACCGTGGCCTGAAGAGTGGAAGAAAAAATTACTACAATGATAGAGTGAAAGAAAATAAGAGAGCAATTTGCTCTCTTATTTTTTGTCTTCCATCGCTTCTTCTAACGTTAAATGATGTTTATATATGTATGTAGCGTATGGATTTCCAATGTAGCGTAAATGCCACGGTTCATATGAATATTCTGTTGTTTCGGTTTTATCTTCTAAATAACGAATGACAAAGCCAAATTCATGAGCATGTTTTGCAACCCATTTTCCTTCGGCTGTCTCTCCAAAAATAGGCTCTAATTGGAATTTAGCAGATTTTGAACTAATATCCATTGCTAAACCAGTTTGATGTTCACTCGTACCAGGAATGGCACTTACTGAATCCGCCTCAGCTTTCCCTTGACGTCTAACGTATGTATTATGTAATGATTTTTGGCGTTTGTATGAACGATAACCAGATACAGCTGTAAGTTCAAGCCCTTCTTTCTTTGCCGCTTCAAACATATCTTCAAGTGCATTTGCAGCACCTTTGCGCAGTAATGTTTTTTCTTTATCTTTTGGACTAGTAAATGGTACGTTTGGTCTTGTTAAGTCTTCAGGTATGTATCCGTTTGGTAGTTTTCGATGTTTATTTACTAATACAAGATTAGACTCTGGATTTGTTACAACGGAAAAATCATTGTCCAGCTTCTTTGCATTATGATCAGCTTTTGGAAAAGCGGGAATCTCTTCTTTTTGGTGGTTACTATGCTGTTGACTTTCGACAGCTTTCGCATTATTTTGTAGTGGTGATTTAGAACTAAAGTAAGCGAAAGAAGTGATACCGATTACAATAGTAGTGGCAGAAATAATAATTATCTTTTTCATGATGCCTTGTAATCACAGTCCTTTCTTAATAAAATGTGTATCGTTTTTTATTATAAGTCTAGTTTACTGAAAAAGAAATATAAGAGTCGTAACGTAATAGAAATGCAAAGAAAATGTCAGAAAATGTGTGAAATTGTAGTATTTTTTGATATAATTCATTTCTTATCTTTCATGAAATGAATTTTTTATGTAATATATATATATAAGAAGATGTAGCGATTATTGAGGATAAAAAACTTCTTGTATAGACTAGGAGTGAATGGGAATGGATTTTGCAACAATTATTGGACTTATTTTAGGGTTTGTAGCGGTAGTAGTAGGGATGGTCGTCAAGGGCGCTGACGTAACAGCCTTATTGAATCCTGCCGCAGCATTAATTATTTTTATCGGCACATTTGCTGCAGTATGTATAGCCTTTCCGATGAATCAACTAAAAAGAGTTCCGAAATTATTTAAAGTTCTTTTTGGTTCTAATAAAAAAGATTTAAGTTATGAACAGTTGCTAGAATTGTTTGTTCATTGGACATCTGAAAGTAGAAAATACGGTATTCTGTCTTTAGAGCAACAATTAGACAAAATTCAAGATGAATTTCTTTTGCGTGGTATGAAATTTGTGATTGATGGCGTATCTGCAGAAGATTTAGAACAAATTTTAGAAGCTGAATTAGAAGCAATTGAAGAAAGGCATGCAAAAGGAGCTGCAATTTTTTCTCAAGCGGGTACGTATGCACCGACATTAGGGGTTTTAGGTGCTGTTATCGGTCTTGTAGCTGCACTTGGTAATTTAACTGATATTGAAAAGTTAGGACATGCTATTTCAGGTGCGTTTATTGCAACGATTTTTGGTATTTTCTCAGGTTATGTATTATGGCATCCATTTGCAAATAAGTTAAAACAAAAATCTGCAGCTGAAATCGAGAAAAAACGTTTAATCATTGATTGTTTATTAATGTTACAAGAAGGTACATATCCGTTTATTATGAAGAATCGCATTTTAGGTTCACTTTCTGCAACTGAGCGTAAAAAGTTAGAAAAAGGAGCAGAAAAAAATGCGGAGTAAGAAAAATAGAAGAGGCAAAAAGAAAAAACATGATGAGCATATCGACGAAACTTGGTTAATTCCATATTCTGATATGTTAACGTTGTTATTTGCATTGTTCATCGTTTTATTCGCAATGAGTAGTATAGATGCTGCGAAGTTTAAACAGATGGCAGTTGCTTTTCGAAGTGAATTAGCCGGTGGAACAGGCAACAAAGAATTTTTAAGTGATCAGAAGCCAAATGATGAAAAGGAATTATCAGCAAGTAGCCTTGAGGCAGAACAAACAAAAAAACAAGAAGAAGCTAGAGAAAAAGAAAAAAAAGAAATGGATGAATTGAAAGCATTACAAAAAAAGATTGATCAATATATTAATGAGAAACAATTATCCTCTTCTTTTCAAACTAAATTAACTGAAAAGGGATTAATGGTGACAATATTAGAGAATGTGCTGTTTGATTCGGGGAAAGCAGATGTGAAGTTAGAATCACTAGGGATTGCAAAAGAGATGTCTAGCTTACTTGTTTCAGCGTCACCTCGTGAAATTACAGTATCTGGTCATACGGATAATGTCCCTATTGCCAATGCGCAGTTTGCATCGAACTGGGAATTAAGTACGCAGCGCGCAGTTAATTTTATGCAAGTATTACTGGAAAATAAAGAATTACAACCAGGAAAATTTAGTGCAATTGGTTACGGGGAATACCGTTCAATTGCTCCAAATGATACGCAAGAAGGAAGGGCGAAAAATAGACGAGTAGAAGTGTTTATTTTACCTTTAACGAGAAATATGCAATAAAGAGGATGGCGCATGCCATCCTCTTTATTTTGCATCAAATGATTTTAAGTTGTCATGGCGGATTTTATCTTTTTCTGCATCTGACTTTTTGAAATCATAATCATATAAAGCACCTTCCCAATCGCCATACATTGGATTCGGGAAAATAATAAATTTCTCACCAAATTGTGCTTTAGAATCTGCGACTGCTTGATTTCGATCTTTTACAGACTTTCCGTCAAAACCAGTGAAATCAGATAAGTTATCACCGAAGAATAAGACGATATCATGTGTTTGAGAAACGAGTTCACGGCGTTTTTCTTTTCCTTTTTCTTTCGGATCTTGTAGTAATATATGTTCTTTCGTTGCTTGAGGAGCACCTACACGCTCAAGATTTTTAATTGTTGCATCTAGTTGGTTCGTTTTACGATTTGAGATGTAGTAAATATCTACACCTTTAGACTCGGTATATTTTAAGAAATCAATTGCGCCTGGAAGAGCCTCAGCTTCAGCCTTATTAATCCAGTCATCCCATTTATACGGATAGCCTTTTCCTGTCTTTACGCTCATTGCTTGATGAGGACTGTTATCTAAAACAGTTTCATCTAAATCAAGTACGATAGCAGGCTTTTTCTCTGTCCCTTTTGCCAGAGCTGCATCAAGCTTCAATTGACCGATATTGTACCCTTGGTAATAAAGTGCTTTTGTTTCACCGGCTGTTTGATACCATAAATCAGCCATTAATTGCTGGTCTGTTAATTTTACTTTCTCTTCTTTTGCCACTGTTTTTTCTGGTGTTCCTGAACATGCTACAAGCGATGTAGATAGAACTGCTACAGATAATAAAGTGGTAATGCCCCTCTTCATCTTCATATGTATCCTCCTTGATGTTAGAAAATCAGTTAATATTATATATCGAAAAATAATAATTTTTGTATGAACATTTGCATATTGTCTTTTGTATATATAGTAGTATGTCCTATATTAGAAAGATGAGAAAAAATGATGGAAATTATTTTGTCAATTATAATTGTCATTACGACAATTATAATTGACAAACGATGTGATATTATTTACAATTTTAACTAAATAGAACAAATGATGGATTAAGAGGATAAAGCGTAGTGCTATATTTTATCTTGCATAAACATAGTCTTTGAAAGAGAGTATGAATGATACTAAAGGGGAGGCTTTATACTTTGAGTTTACAAATTCAAAACTTAACGAAACTATTTGGGGAATCAAAAGCAGTTAACGGCTTGCAAATTTCGTTACCAAAAGGTGAAGTGCTAGGATTACTTGGCCGAAATGGTGCAGGAAAAACAACGACAATCAAAATGCTTCTCGGATTATTAACGCCTAATGAAGGTTCTATTACATGGGATGGAAAATCATTTGGGACTAGTGGGGTAACGATAGGATACTTACCAGAAGAAAGAGGTTTATATACAAAAAGTAGAGTAGTAGACCAGTTACGATATTTTGGTAGATTAGAAGGAATGACGAAAAAAGAAGTAGAACTTGCTATTGATCACTGGTTAGAGCGATTAGCGATACCGGAATATAAATTTAAAACGGCAGGAGAGCTTTCGAAAGGAAATCAGCAAAAAATCCAATTAATTGCTGCGCTTCTTCATAATCCTGAACTTCTCATTTTAGATGAACCATTTAGCGGACTGGATCCAGTGAATGCTGGGATGTTAGCTAGCATTATTGAAGAACAAGTACAGAGCGGAAAGACGATTATTTTATCAAGTCATCGTATGGAACAAGTAGAGGCTTTTTGCCAGCATGTATGTATTTTGAAAAAAGGCGAAGCAGTCGTAAAAGGTCAGTTAAGTGATATTAAAAAAGAATACGGTTTCCGTAATTTAACGATTGAAGATACAGAAGAGAATGAGAAGGGATTAGCGGCTATTCATGTGTCGTATGAAAAACAACAAGGCCTTCTTTATGTGCGAGTACAAGATGATGCAGAAGCTCTAAAGATTTTACAACAGTTGCAAGAAAAAGGCGTTACCTTACGACAATTTAAAATGTTAGAGCCGACGTTAAACGAAATCTTTGTAGAGAGGGCGAAATAACGATGCGTAAATTTTCTCACGTATTTTCATTTTATTTTAGAGAAGCGTTTTTATCTAAAAAATCATTAATTACGAGTGCGATTTTATTTTTAGTTGTGTTTGGGCTTTTTGCATTTAATCATTTCACTGCTGATAAAGATAAAGGAAAAGATAAAATTGCTATAGTAACGGAAAGTAATACTTATAAAGTGCAAGAAAGTGATGTAACAAAGTTACTTCCGTCTGCTAAAGTAACTGTAGAAAGTAAGGAGAAATTTAATGAGTTACGTAAGCAAGTGGAAGATGGGGATTTAGACGGTTTATTCCGTATTACAGAAAAGAATGGTATTCCAGAAGTGACGTATATGTATAGTGGTTTTCCGAGTCAATCAACTGCTACACTTATGGCAAGTTATTTAAAGGAACAGTATACAGCGGTAATGATTGAAAAAAATAATGTATCTGCCGAAATGGCAAAACAGTTACAGATGGAAATTCCATTAAAACAAGAAGCAGTGAAGGATCATGCATCTTCCTTTGGAATTGGTTATGTTTTCTCGTTTGCTTTATATATGTTTATTATTGTGTTTGGAACTGCAATTGGGACGACGATAGCATCTGAAAAGTCATCTCGTGTTATGGAGTTAATGCTTCCGAAAGTAAAACCATTAACAATGCTACATGCTAAAATTTTAGCGATTGTTTCTAGTGCTTTACTATTACTAGTTATTGCTTCCTTCGGTTTTCTTGTACCATATTTATTAGGTTGGGTAGATTTAGAAAATGCATCTTTAATAGGACTTACACTAGACTTTTCTAAATTGGATGCGGTAGTAATTAGTATGTTCGTTGTATACTTTGTTACGGGCTATTTACTATATGCCATGTTATATGCAGCAGTTGGGGCTGTTGTATCAAAAATTGAGGATGTACAGTCTCTTTCATTCCCAATTACAATGTTAGGGATAGCAGCATTTTTCATTAGTATTAAATCATTATTTGACCCGAATAGTACATTAGCTGTAGTTAGTTCATATATTCCATTCTTTACACCTATGGTTACATTTTCAAGACTTGTAGCTGGAGAAGCTGGCACTGTAGAGATTATTGTGACGTTAGTAATTTTATTGGTGACTATTGCTATCGTCAATATGCTTGCAAGCCGCATTTACGTAAACGGCGTAATGAATTACTCAGACAAAGTGAAATTTAAAGATTTAGCGAAATTTATAAAGCGTCAATAATGAGAAAAAGCATGATTTCCTATTGAAATCATGCTTTTTCTTTATGTATAAATTAAAAATAGTATATAATAATAAGAGTCGTCTTTTAATAGAATGAATACAAAGGAGGGTGTGCAGATGGGGATTAGTAGTCGTTTTACAGTAGGTGTTCATATGTTGACGTTACTTGCGATTGATCGAAACTCTCGCTGTACCTCTGAATGGATTGCTGGTAGTGTGAATACAAATCCGGTTGTGATTCGTCGCATTACAGGAATGTTGAAGAGAGCAGGACTTGTTGATGTACAAGCTGGTAAAGGTGGTACGACACTTGCTCGTGATTTAGAAGAAATTACATTACTTGATGTATATAAAGCAGTGGAAGTTGTAGAAGAAGGTCAGCTATTTTCCTTCCATGAAAATCCCAACATTGAATGTCCAGTAGGAGCTAATATTCAATCAGTATTAGAAATTATTTTAATGCAAGCGCAAGAAGCGATGGAAAACGTACTTGCAAATGTAACGGTAGATCAATTGGTTACAAACTTAAAGTCTAAAATGAAAGAGTAAAAAAGCGAGCAACCTCATAATGAGGGCTCGCCTTTTTTTATTCAGAAATATTGAAAATTCTATTTTTCAGTATTTAAAATAAATTTACCTACGATAGCTGCTACGATACCACCAAGAATTGGTGCAACGATGAACACCCATAGTTGAGAAAGTGCTTCTCCGCCAGCAAATAAAGCTGGTGCGATACTACGAGCTGGGTTAACAGAAGTTCCAGTTAACGGAATACCTAATAAGTGAACTAAAACTAATGTGAAACCAATTACTAATCCTGCTAGTGAAGAACTTCCTTTTTTACCTGTTACAGCAACGATAACTAATACAAATACGAAAGTTAAAATAAATTCAACTAGAAATGCTCCAGATAAACCAAGAGTTCCAAAACCATTTTGTCCTAAATTATCTAAAGGTGTTTTAGCAGATTGTAAAATTGTCACCAATGTTGCAGTTCCTAATAAACCACCTAAAATTTGAGCTAATACATAATAACAAAGTTCCATAGCATTCATTCTTTTGTTGATGAACATAGCTACTGATACTGCTGGGTTGATGTGACATCCAGAAATTGTTCCGATACTATATGCCATAGCCACAATAGATAGACCGAAAGCCATAGCGATTCCTAATGTTCCAATTCCTTCAATTCCGCCGCCAATGACAGCTACTCCAGTTCCGAATAATACAAGTACAAATGTACCAATAAATTCAGCGATTGCTTTTTTTAACATAATTTACCTCCTATTATTGCACATGAAACGTATTATAACATAGGTTTTAGTATAAACAGCTAATAAAATACTATTCTGATAAGGCGGAATAGGGGGACAATAAAAAAAGAGTATGGTTCTTTGTTCTAGAACCATACTCTTTTTTACGCTGTTTTTTTCTGTTTAACGATTGGAACAGAACGGTTTAAAATGCTATTTGCAACCATTCCTAACATAATAATAATCATTCCAAGTAGGGAAAGACCACCAGGGAATGAACCATTTAAGAAAACAATTTCGCCAAGCACGGTAAAGACCATCGTTCCAGCTTGTGTTGCTTCAACAGCTCCAAGCAGAGCGAGATTATCTTTTGCTAAGTCAGTAGCAAAGAAAAATGTCATTGTCGCTATAACACCAGAACATAATGCTAACAAAAATCCTTGCAACATTTGGTTTGATGTTGGAATACCAGTAGTAGAAAATCCGTATATGCCAAGTAAAATTGTTATAGGAAGACTTCCGATTGCCATTCCTAATACACGTTGGAACGTATCGAGACGTCCGCCAACAAGCTCCATCATTTTACGGTTACCGAATGGATATAAGAAAGCGGCTAACACGACAGGTAAAAATCCTGAAATGAACTGAGTTATTGTAATATGACCTGCTGCAGTTGCTTGCATACAAATTACACCAAGTAAAATAAATAATGCGACATATAAACTACGAAGTGGGATTTTTCCACGTACAAGTTTTGTGCCTGATTTCGTTTCTATTTTAATGAAGAATAATGGTGATAAAAGTAAACCTGCTAATATCGTAACTTGCCAAGTTCCAGCAACGAGCCAAGCTGGAGAAAAAACAGCTGCAAAACTTAATAAAGAATAGAAACCAATACCAGCAACGGAACCCCATCCGATCCACGCTAATGGATGTTTCTTTAATTCTTCCCATAAACCCCTTAAGTTTTTGCGAAATAAAACAATAAGGAATAAAATAGGGAGAGCAAATAAAAAACGGAAGGAAGCTGTCCAAGCCCAGCTCGTTCCAGATACATTCATCGCTCGATTAATAATAAAGGTTGCGGAAAAAAAGGCTGATGATAAAAGGCCTAATAAAATTGCGCGCATAAAGTATAGCACTCCTTTCGGAATTTGATGATTATGTATAGTATAATATACTTTAAAAAGATAAAAGTAAACTATTTTATACTTTAAGGTGGTTTTATAGATGAAAGAACATGAAGATATGCAAACGAAAGAAGTCATTCAGCAAGTAGGTCAGTTATTAAGACAAATTCGAAATGAACAAAAATTAAGTTTAGAAGAATTAGCTCAAAAAACAGGGGTTAGTAAATTAACATTAGGAAAGATTGAAAGAGGAGAAACGAATCCGACGTTAGCTGTCATTTGGAAAATAACGAAAGGATTATCGATTCCTTTATCGAGATTGATGGTTGTTGGAGAACCAGTAGCTGTTGCGCGCTGCGGAGAAGGATTTGCAGTAGATGCAGGACAAGCGTGGCACTTAGAAACGATGTTCCGCTATACGAAAGAAACGGGAATGGAAATGCACCGTGCTTGTTTAAGATCGAATAGTATATATGAACCAGAAGCTCATCATGAAGGTGCTATTGAGCTTGTAACGGTCATGAAAGGGAAAGTATCGATTCAAGTAGAAAGCGATGTATACGAATTAAATGAGTTTGACTCTATTCAATTTGAAGCGAATAAGAAACATAGTTATAAAAATGAAGAAGATGAAGTTGCAGTATTGCATTTAACGATGAAATATTCTTCATAAAAAAATCACCTATAGAATTCTATAGGTGATTTTTTTTATTTCGATTAAGTATATGCAGGATGCCACTAGTACGAACGTGGCATAAGTAATAAACAAATGAAATAAACTAAAAAACCAGTCCCAAAACATAAAACAGCAATGACCCAAAGTATGCGAATGAGGGTAGAGCTAATATCAAAGTATTCTCCTAAACCACCGCATATACCAAATAGCATTTTATCAGTTTCGGATTTATATAACCTTTTTGACATCTTCCAATCGACTCCTTTTTAGCAAACTCTACACTTCTATTCTATATGGAAATTTATGAGAAGACTATGAGGTTGTATGACATTTTTTTAGGAAACAGCCATATTAATTGTCTTAATTTTCAGTGGACATTAAAATTATATCATGAGGTGATTTTTAATAAAGGGTGGGGGAATAGAGATGACGGTATATTGGTTGACCAATGTAATGCTTGAATCAGGGTATACATATGAAGAGGGTAGAATTTCCCAAACAGAAACAGAGGTATGTAGTTTACTCATTGAAGATGGAAGAATTAAAAAAATGATAACAGGGGCTGTTCAAGAGGAAGGAGTATCAATTTTTGATGCCAATCGTTTATTACTGTTGCCTGCTTTCGAAGAGATGCATATTCACATTGATAAAACATATTATAGTGGTCCTTGGAAAGCTTGTATGCCAGCAGAAAGTATTTTTACACGTTTTAATGAAGAAGAGGAAATTTTACCGAAGCAATTAGCGACTGCTCAAGATAGGGCGGAAAATATGCTAGCGTTATTGCTTCAAAATGGTGCAACGAGTATAAGAACGCATTGTAATGTTGATCCAATTATTGGACTTGGTAATTTGGAGGCGACGTTAGCCGCGTTGGAAACAT
Organism: Bacillus paramycoides; assembly: GCF_038971285.1. Taxonomy (NCBI): domain Bacteria; kingdom Bacillati; phylum Bacillota; class Bacilli; order Caryophanales; family Bacillaceae; genus Bacillus; species Bacillus paramycoides. The sequence continues at coordinate 4,359,307 of NZ_CP152427.1, read as the reverse complement.
ATAAAAATCAAGTTTCTGGTAGAATCGTTGCTTTTCCGCAACATGGATTATTACGCAGTAATTCTGTGCAACTCGTGAAAGATGCGATGCGGATGGGCGCGCATCTAGTCGGTGGTGTGGACCCAGCTACAGTGGATAATGATATTGAAAAATCATTACATACCATTATGGATATCGCAGTAGAATTTAATGCGGATGTTGATATTCATCTGCATGACGCGAATAATCTTGGAACTTTTACGATGAAGAGGTTGGCGAGTTTAACAGAGGAAGCGGGTTGGCAAGGTCGCGTAACAATTAGTCATGCGCTTGGACTTGGTGGTGTTACAGATAAAGAAGCTGAAGAAGTGGCGGAAAGACTAGCTGCTTTACATATTGATATTACTTCAACAGTACCAATTGGGAAACAAGTAATCCCAATTCCGTTATTAGATAAAAAAGGTGTGAAAGTTTCATTAGGAAATGATAGTATTACAGATCATTGGTCACCGTTTGGAACAGGTGACATGCTGCAAAAGGCAAATCGATTAGCCGAACGTTTTGGATGGAGTGACGAAAGGTCTTTAGGAAAAGCACTTCGCTTTATTACGGGAGGAAAAGAAACGTTAAACAGTGAAGGGAAGCGAGCTTGGCCGAATGTAGGAGATGAAGCGAGTTTTGTTTTGACGAATGCAACATGCGTCGCTGAAGCAGTAGCACGTCAAACAGAGAAGCATTTAGTTGTGCATAAAGGAAATATTGTTGTTGGAAGTTTAAGTGAGGTTAAATTAAATAATCTTGTGTAAAAGAATCGTTTACATGTTTTGAGGAGGGTTCTAATTGTGAGTGTAGAACCTTTCTTTTTTATGCTTACAACATATTTTTATAGGAAAGCTAGAAGGGATGAAAAGTTTGGACAATCAACATAATCAAAATCATATTATGGGAACTTTGCAATGGTCTATATTTTTATTGGCGAATTCAATCGCATTACCAATTGTCGTTGGCGGATTATTTCATCTTACGACGGAAGAAATATTTTATTTAATGCAGCGTACATTTTTTGTAGTTGGTATATCATCTTTTTTACAAGGGTGGATTGGGCATAGACTGCCAATTGCGGACGGACCAGCTGGATCTTGGGTTGGCGTATTTACCGTACTTGCTTACGCAACTGTCGGGCAAGATCAATTACAGAGTACATTGCAAATTTTAGAATTGGGAATGATAATTTCTGGTGTTATTTTAATAGGGTTAGGGGTAACTGGTTTTATCGGACGTATTTTATTTTTGTTTACGCCGCTTGTGACAGGGACGTTTTTACTTTTATTATGCTTACAATTAAGCGGTGTATTTTTAAAAGGAATGCTAGGAATTACTGCTACTGTTTCTCAAATCGATGGATTTACAGCGGTAATTGCGTTTAGCATATTTCTTTTCGTTATTATACTATCTAACTTCGGAAAAGGTTTTGTCAAAAGTTATGCAGTTTTAATAGGATTAATTAGTGGGTGGATTCTCTTTCTCATTGCAGGAAAAGTGACGATCCCAGCTCAAGTAACTCATTTTGTGCAACTTCCGCAAATATTTGCTTGGGGACTTCCAAAGTGGCATACAGGTATGGCTGTATCGAGTTTCGTTATGGTATGTATTTTAGTTTCAAATACAGTGGCGGCGATTATAGCAATTAATCAAGCTACTATTCAAAAAGGGACTATTGAGCAGAAACAGTTGAAGGATGGTACGTGGGTTGGAGGGATTTCACATATCATTTCTTCTATATTTTCAACTGTAGGTGTCGTGCCGTTACCAGCAACGGCAGGATTTATACGTTTAACGAAACAAAAGTATATACGCTCGTTCTTACTAGCGTGTATGTTATTAGTCGTAATGTCGCTGTTTCCAAGTATTATTCGTTACTTAGCATCTTTACCATCGGCCGTCGCATCTGCGGTTTTAATGGCTTCGTTTGTACAGCTAATTGGAATTGGATTTCATAATATAAAACAAGTGCCAATGAGCGAAAGAAATGTAACGATTTTAGGAGTTGCTGTATTATTTGGAAGCGGTGTTATGTTTTTACCGTCTGGAGCGCTCCAATCCTTACCGTCTGTTATACAATATATATTTGGAAATGGTTTGTTCGTAGGTACCGTTGTTAGCATTTTACTAGAACAAATATGGCGTACTGAAAAGTGAGTGGATACAAGGAGGGTCTGCACTGTATAAAAGTCTAAAATAACATGTGAAATAAAGCCCATTTTCATTCACCACCCGCACATTTCGTTCATACAATATCTTGACTAAATAAACACCCAACTTACACATACACAGCTCTGGCTTAAGCAAGGAGGGTTATACCAGTTGAAGGAAAAAGCGTATCAATCTAAACCTTTACTCACAAAGAGAGAGAGAGAAGTATTTGAATTACTGGTTCAAGATAAAACAACGAAGGAAATTGCAGGTGAACTTTTTATCAGTGAAAAGACAGTTCGCAACCACATCTCAAACGCAATGCAAAAGCTAGGGGTTAAAGGACGTTCACAAGCAGTTGTTGAGCTTCTTCGCATGGGAGAGCTCGAACTATAAAAAGAAAGCCGACTTATATAAAGAGTCGGCTATTTTTTTGCTTATATTTTGAATTTAAAAAGGTATCTTACACTTTGAAAGGGAAGATATGTTTCAGGAAGAAATATTAAAATAACTGTTTTAGAACATGATGAGGTATTCAGGATAGGTATTTTTGTCATTTGTAAATAAGAAGGTGCACATATGAAGTTGTACTTTAAGGATATGGAGATAGGTGAAATTAAAGGTGTTTTTGGAGACATGCCATGGATGTATGGAACAATTCGTCTATTCGAGAATAGTAAACCGTTCCAAAAATATTTTCGTGAGATGGTAGACGAAGATAGTGTATTTGATTTTGAAAGTATAGACTCTGAATTTTCATATGAAGAAAATTGGTCTATTTTTGATGAGGATGATCAGCGGTATTTAGGGATTAATATACCTGCTATTCATATGGAGGAAAACACGATCGCGTGGCGCTGGAGATAAAGTTATCAGGTTGTGAACATCTTTGTATGGAAGAATTCAAGCGAGAACAATAAGCAGACTTTTATAAAAAAGGTCAGCTAGTTGTTCTCGTTTTTTCCGCTTGCTATATGAATGATAAGAACACTCCATACATAAATAGGTAGTAAGGAGGGGATATGTTGAAAAGGATATTGTTAGTTTCAACAAGCGCTCATGATATGAATGGACACCCGACTGGTTTGTGGCTGGAAGAGCTCGCAGCTCCTTATCATGTATTTAAAAAGGCTAAGTTCGATGTTGATATTGTGTCGATACAGGGCGGTAAAGTACCTATTGATAGAGTTTCTATTCCGAACGGTATACCTCGTGAATGTAAGCATGTTGCTTCTTTGTTGCAAAATACGAAGCCGATCTCAACGGTTCATTTTTCAGATTATGATGCGGTTTTATTTGGTGGTGGACACGGGGCGATTGTAGATTTTCCAGGTGATTCATATGTTGCAAATTTAATTGTGAATATGTACAACAATCACCGGATTGTAGCGGCTGTGTGTCACGGAGTAAGTTCTTTAGTCGGTGTGAAAAATAAAGATGGCTCGTTTTTTGTTGCCGGTAAGCGCATAACAGGTTATACAAATGATGAGGAAAAAGCTGTACATTTAGAAAAGCGAGTGCCGTTTTTATTAGAAAGTAAATTGAAAGAAGAGGGGGCTTTGTTTTATGTGGCTCCAAATTTCACGCCGCACGTCGTAGTAGATGAGCGTTTAATTACAGGGCAAAATCCGCAGTCTAGTATGGAAATAGGGAAAGCTATAAGAAGAGCTATCAATAAACGATAGAAAAAGTGCTCGCTACTCATAAAGATAGCGGGCACTTTTTCTATCGTATAAATGACCACTTAAACTAAAAAGATGTATTGAGTATAGTGACTTCATTTATAATTAATCGTGAATTTGTTATACTATTTTGTATGGACAAAAGGGGAGGCTCTGTTAATGAGAAAAGTTGCGTGCGCAAACACCTATATTAATAAAATAAAGCCTGTTATTAGAAAAACGAGTTTTAGCCAATTGAAAATAGATGAAATTGCGAAATATATGGATATTAGTAAAGCTACTTTATATAAACGTTTTTCTTCAAAAGATGAGATTATTGAAGCTGTGGTAGAAGATTTTATGAACTACCTTCTTGAAGGAGATGCGGATAATCAGGATGAAAGTATGTCTTTTGCAGAACGTTTCCAAAAGACATTCATTCACTCTTTAAAATGTGTGACATATATTTCTGATGTCTTTTTACAAGATTTGAAAGAGGCATATCCGCGCTTATCTGATCAGTTAGTCGCTGCACAACAAAATCGTAATCATAATTTGCAAATGTTTTTTGAAGCAGGTATGGAACAAGGCTACTTTAATAAAATGAACGCACAATTATTTATGGTGCAAGATGATGTGATGTTAAGACGTATTATAGATCATTCTTTTTGTATTCAGTACGATATTACGTTAAAGAAAGCGATACTTGATTTTTATCAACTAAAGAAGTATCAACTTTTTAAACCAGAGTATATAGAAGCAATTGATGATTCGGAAATTGAAAAAGAAGTTATTGCTATTTTGCAAATGATTTCGTAAAAAAGCAGGTTTTCCTATAGTAATGGAAAACCTGCTTTTTTTATTACATGTTATTTTTTATGTGTTGTAATACTAATTCAGCTACTGAACCACCTGAAGCTGGGTTTTGACCAGTTATAACGCGATTATCTTCTACAGCAAAAGCTTCCCAAGGTTGCGCAGCTTTTTCGTAAAGCCCTCCATTTTTAATGAGTTCATCTTCTGTTAAAAATGGAACGAATTGATCTAATTCAGCTAGTTTCTCTTCTTCATTTGAGAATCCTGTTACTTTTTTGCCTCTAATTAAACGTTCTCCATTACTTAATGTGATATGAAATAAACCAGCAGCTCCGTGACAAACAGAGGAAACAATTCCGCCATTTTCATAAATGTTGCGGCTAATCATTTGGAGTTCTTTATTTTCTGGGAAGTCCCAAATTACACCGTGACCGCCTGCGTAATAAATAACAGTGTAGTCTTCTGGGTTCACTTCACTCGGTTTCATTGTAGAACCGAGACGATTCATAAATTCTTTCTTTTGATACCATTCCCAATCGATGCTCTCCGCCATTGCTAAACTATGCGGATCAATCGGTGTATAGCCACCTTGTGGACTAACATAATCTACTTCATAACCAGCCTCTTCAACTTTTTTGACGAAATGGACAGCTTCACCAAGCCAAAGGCCAGTAGCTCGATTTAAATTTGGATATTTTTCTACGCTCGTTAATACGACTAACATTTTTTTCTTCATCATAATCCTCCTGTAATGTTTCTTCTATATAAAAGTTTTCTATTTATTTGGTTTTATTAAGTTAGAAATTGCAAACTTGAATAACCATGTCAGTCCTCCTTATATCGGATTCGAAATTAGTGTATAACAATTTTTGAACAAAGTAAACTAAAAACACAAAATTAGTTTACTTTGTATATTTTCTCATTGACAAACTGTAATGCTGAAACTATGATAGTTCCATGAATATCGAACAACGTACATGTTTTGTTTCGAATTCAATTTGTCGCGCGATGAATATATACATTTGATGAAGTTGTTTAGTCGTAATAGAGGAGCTAAACAACTTTATTTTTCATTTACAGTTACTACAATTAGGAGAGGTGTTACACATGGGAAAAGATATAAGTAACCATTCAAAATGGTTTGTTTTCACATTATGTTTTATCGTTTTATTAGGACCGATGAATGCGGTTTTATTTAATGTAGCGTTAGAGGATATGGCTCATGATTTATCCATTAGCCAATCGAGAGTAAGTTGGGTTGTAGTAGGCTATTCCTTAGTTGTCGGTATTGGTTCGATGATCTATGGGAAGCTGGCTGATCGTTATAGCGTAAAAAAACTATTAATTATTTCAATTATCATATTTGCAGCAGGTTCTATTATTGGATTTATGAATCAATCTTATGCGATTACTATTCTTGCAAGGTTAGTGCAGGCGAGTGGGGGCGCGGCGTTTATTGCGCTTAGTATGATTGCAGTGGCAAAGTTAGTTGTTCCTGCTAAGAAGCCTGGTGCATTAGCGATGATTAGTTCTTCTATTGCATTGGCGATAGGTATTGGGCCTTTAGTTGGCGGGGCAATTACAAATACATTAGGGTGGCCGTATTTATTTTTATTTATGGTTATTTCAGTAGTTGGGATTTTTCTGCTTATGAAATTTATGCCAGAAGAAGCGCAACATACGGATGAAGCGTTTTATTTTGATTACACTGGAGCGGCGTTATTATTTGCATTCATTACGACTGTTTTATTAGGTGTAAATATTAATAGTTGGCTATTTGTGTTATCGGTTGCTTTCTTATTTTTATTTATGGTTCGTATGAAGAACACGGAGCATCCATTTATTGATATTGAGTTGTTTACAAATAAACCATTTCTTCGTTTAATAGCGGTCGGATTTATAATGAATGTGGCGTTATGTGCTAGTTTATTATTATTACCATTACTGTTAGGAAGAGAGCATGGATTGTCTCCATTTGTTATTGGAATTGCATTGTTTGTTGCATCACTCTTTGGTATTGTATCTAGTTTTATTACCGGGAAGATTGTCCCTTCGTTTGGAAATGTGAACATGATTTATGTAGCGTCTGTCATTATGATCGTTGGCTTTTTAATTTTAGGGCTTATTCCGAATGGGAACTTAATAGTTAGTTTAGTAGCGATTATTTTAACGTTTATAAGTTATTCAGCCATTCAAGTATCAGTAAATACATTTATACCGAAAACATTACACCCAGCTAAAGTTGGAGTCGGTCTTGGTTTATATAATTTAATTAACTTTTTCGGTATGGCATTTGGACCAGCTGTAGCGAGCAAAATTATGGAATCTACAAATAGTTATCGTTTGAATTTTATGTTAATCGTCATGTTAATTTCTGCTCATTTCTTCTTATTAATTGGAATGTCTTCTTTCCAAAAAAAGATGGAGCAATAAATACGCGCTTTATATAGAAGAAACCGACTTTCATATAGAAGGTCGGTTATTTTTCTATCTTGCAAATTATGAAAAAAAGGAGCAAAATAAAAAAGTCCTAGTCTATACAGGTACAAATGAAAATTTTCATACAGAAGCAGTTTAAGTGAGCGAACTTAAAGTGTGTAAAATATAATGATAAAATAAGATGATGAATGAGAAAACGGGTGATGAAGTTGAATAGAGCAATCGGTGTTATCGATTCAGGAGTTGGTGGTTTAACAGTAGCGAAGGAATTAATTCGTCAGTTGCCGAAAGAGCGCATTATATATTTAGGGGATACAGCACGTTGCCCTTATGGTCCGCGTTCTCGAGAAGAAGTGCGTCAATTTACGTGGGAAATGACGGAGCACTTACTAGATTTAAATATCAAAATGTTAGTTATTGCGTGTAATACAGCAACTGCGGTTGTATTAGAAGAGATGCAGAAACAATTACCAATTCCAGTGGTAGGAGTTATTCACCCAGGATCACGTACAGCTTTAAAAGTGACAAACACGTATCATGTTGGGATTATTGGAACAATTGGAACGGTGAAAAGTGGTGCATACGAAGAGGCGTTAAAGTCTATTAATAACCGTGTTATGGTAGAAAGCTTAGCGTGTCCGCCTTTCGTTGAGCTTGTAGAGAGTGGCAATTTTGAAAGTGAAATGGCATATGAAGTTGTAAGAGAAACGTTGCAACCGCTGAAAAATACTGATATTGATACACTTATTTTAGGTTGTACACATTATCCAATTTTAGGTCCTGTTATTAAAAAAGTAATGGGAGATAAAGTACAACTAATTAGTTCAGGTGATGAAACAGCGCGTGAAGTAAGTACAATTTTATATCATAGTAAAATGTTGAATGAGGGAGAGGAACAAAGTGATCATCTCTTCTTAACAACAGGAAAAATAGGTCTATTTAAAGAAATTGCATCAAAATGGTTCGGTCAACCGATTGAAAATGTGAAACATATTCATTTAGAAAAAGAATAATAGTAGTATTCATATAAGTGAACTCCTGAGAAATCAGGAGTTTTTTGTTTGTAAGAAGCACAGCTTGTTCTAAAACATGAAACAGCTCGTATACATAATAGTACAAACTTAGATTTTAGGGGGGAATGGCATGCCTAAATCCACTTTTAAATGGGTTGTTGGTGCTACTGTGAGTGCTGTTTTACTAACAGGGTGTGGCTTTATAAATCAAGAGAAAGCAACAGAAGAAATTGATCCGCCAAAACAAGTTACGTATACAGAGGGTGGCAAGAAAGAAGTATCTAAGAAAGATAAGCAAGGACAAATGGTGAATAGAGAACTATACCTTGTTGATAAAAATGGCTATGTTGTACCACAAACGTTAGCTATACCTACTCCGAAAGCAAATGAGGTTATTCAGCAAACGTTAGAGTACCTTGTGAAAGATGGGCCGGTAACAAATTTATTACCGAATGGGTTCCGTGCAGTCATTCCAGCGAATACATCGATGACCCTAGATTTGAAAAAAGATGGGACGGCAGTCATTGATTTCTCTAAAGAAATGAAAAACTATGCAAAAGAAGAAGAGCGTCAAATCGTTGAGTCAATAGCGTGGACGTTGACACAATTTAAAGAAGTAAAACAAGTGCAGTTCCAAATAAATGGTGAGAAACTGGCGAAGATGCCTGTTGGTGGTACACCACTTGGTGAAGGGGTGAGCCGTGCTAACGGTATTAACTTCGATGATGAACAAGTAGCAGATGTAACAAATACAAAACCAGTAACACTTTATTTTATGGCACAAAATAATAATAAACAGCAATACTATGTACCAGTAACACGCCGCGTTGTAGAAGGAAAAGAAAATGATTATGCAGCAATTGTAGATGAACTTGTAAAAGGGCCGATTCATCAATCTCTTCTGAACGATTTCAATCCAGGAGTTAAGCTGATTACGAATCCGAAATTACAGGATGGAAATCTTACATTAAACTTTAATGAAACTATATTTATAAACCCAGATAAAAATATGATTTCAAATTACGTATTGAAGTCATTAGTTTTATCTTTAACAGAAAAGAAAGGTGTGAAAAGTGTTTCTATTGAAGTAAATGGTAAAGCAAATCTTATAGATGAAAAGGGCGGAAAGTTAATAAAACCTGTAGATCGTCCAGAAAACGTGAATACAGGTAGTTTTTAATCGCCAATAATTTGATATACTTAAGTAAGAAAGGGGAATTGCTTTTTGGGTTCTCCTTCTTTTATTGTATACATATCATACATTTAAATTTGGCTATACTAACAAGTAGTTATGAGGAGGTTATTTTTATGCGAGTAGATGGTAGAGAGAAAACAGAATTACGCCATATACATATTCATACGAATTATTTAAAACATCCAGAGGGGTCAGTATTAATTGAGGTTGGGGATACAAAGGTAATTTGCTCAGCGACAATTGAAGAGCGTGTCCCGCCTTTTATGCGTGGAGAAGGAAAGGGCTGGGTAACAGCTGAATACGCGATGATTCCACGTGCGACAGAACAACGTACAATTAGGGAGTCAAGTAAAGGGAAAGTAACAGGACGTACAATGGAAATCCAACGTTTAATTGGACGAGCATTACGAGCGGTAGTTGACTTAGAAGCACTTGGTGAGAGAACGGTTTGGATTGATTGTGATGTTATTCAAGCGGATGGTGGAACGAGAACAGCTTCTATTACAGGTGCATATGTAGCAATGGTATTAGCGTTTGAGAAGTTATTACAAGCAGAAAAAGTATCTAAAATTCCAGTGAAAGATTATTTAGCAGCGACGTCAGTAGGAATTGTTGAAGAGCAAGGTGTTGTTTTAGATTTAAACTATGCAGAAGATTCTAAAGCAGACGTTGATATGAACGTAATTATGACTGGAAAAGGTCAGTTTGTTGAAGTACAAGGAACTGGAGAAGAAGCGACGTTTAGCAGAGCGCAGTTAAATGAATTACTTGATGCTGCAGAACAAGGTATTTTCCAACTGATTGACATGCAAAAAGAAGCGTTAGGCGACATCGTATCTCATATAGAGTAGAGGTGGAAAGTATGAAACAAGTTGTTGTAGCGACAAAAAATATGGGGAAAGTACGTGAATTTGCCGAGTTATTTGAGCGATTTGATTTAGAAGTAAAATCATTACACGATTTTCCTCATATTGAAGAAGTCGAAGAAACTGGTGAAACATTTGAAGAAAATGCGATTTTAAAAGCGGACAGTCTGAGCAAACAGCTGAATGCAATCGTAATTGCGGATGATTCAGGTCTTATTGTAGATGCTTTAAATGGAAAGCCAGGCGTGTATTCAGCTCGTTTTGCTGGAGAGCCAAAAGATGATCAAGCGAATATTGATAAAGTTTTACAAGAATTAAATGAAATACCATTTGATAAGCGTAAAGCTCGCTTCTACTGTGCATTAGCAGTGGCTTTCCCTGAAGGTGATAAAAAGCCTGTCATTGTAAACGGGACGTGCGAAGGATATATTTTAGAGCAGCGCCGCGGGGAAAACGGTTTTGGATATGACCCGATTTTTTATGTGGAAGAATATAAAAAAGCGATGGCGGAACTAAGTTCAGATGAGAAGAATGCCATTAGCCACCGTGGACGTGCTCTTCGTAAATTAGAAGAAAAAATCCCGGAATGGTTTTTAGGAGAATAAGGGAGAGAGATTGATGAAAGCTTTAATCGTAAGCGATAGTCATAGCTCTGTGAAGGAATTACAGCAGTTAAAAGAGAAATATGAAGGGAAAGTAGATATCATGATTCATTGTGGTGATTCGGAGCTAACGCCTGCTCATGAAGAGCTGCAAGGTTTCCATGTTGTAAAAGGGAATTGTGATTATGCTAACTTTCAAGATGAAATTGTAACTGATGTAGAAGGCATTCGTTTCGTAGTTGTGCACGGGCATCGTCATAACGTGAAAATGACATTGCAAACATTAGCGTACCGTGCAGAAGAGGTAGGAGCGCAAGTTGCATGCTTCGGACACTCTCACGTATTAGGTGCGGAATTAATCGACGGCGTTTTATTTATTAACCCAGGCAGTGTTTTATTACCGCGTCAGCGTGTAGAAAAGACATTTGCTTTATTAGAAATGGATGAAAATCAAATGGAAGTTCGTTTTGAAACATTAGACGGACAACTAGTTGAACAAGCAGTTTTTAAAAGAGGATAAGAAAATTTATCCTCTTTTAAAAAAGGTGTTGACTTTATGTATGGATATACATATAATAAATATTGTCGATAGGGCAACAGCGCTAACGAAGAAAAATAAAATAACATATGCGGGTGTAGTTTAGTGGTAAAACAAGAGCCTTCCAAGCTCTGGTCGAGAGTTCGATTCTCTTCACCCGCTCCATGTCCCAGTAGCTCAGCCGGATAGAGCATACGCCTTCTAAGCGTACGGTCGGGAGTTCGAATCTCTCCTGGGACGCTAACAAAACCTTGTTATCTTGTGAAAACAAGGTTTTTTGTTTGTCTACAAATTGATGTATGTGCAAGAGGTGTAAAAATATTATAACGGGATATATGATAATGAGTATATGTAACAGATTAAAGTGCATTAAAAAGAGCGCTTAAAAACGCTCCTTGCTAGTCAGTTATATTATTTGTTTGTTCAGGCTCATCAAATGGTTTATGCACGTATTGAAAACCGTATCCAGCTTCAACGAGAACCTCATCAACCTTTTCTAAAAATTCTTTGCCCCATTCAGTAAAAGATATTTCCCGAATATCTTAATAACAAAACCATACCCTTTTACTTCAGGATACCTTTCGTAAACCTCGTCACTTTCTATAAAGCTCAAATACAAATTGATTTTTTCTTGCAGTAACTCAATATGTTTTTCTTCATTAGTCCAGTCTAATTCATCAGTAATGACTAAATAGGCTATTTTTTCTTCTTGATTGTAGCCCATAAAATCAACTTTTTCTAATTCGTATAAAGACATAAGTACACCTCTTATCTATTGTTTTCTTCTATTCTAGTACGATTGAGCAGCAGTTATCGAAACTTATCCCCGACAGTGTGTTACAATTAATAGAAGCGGAAAACGAGAATCTCCAATTGACTGGACCTGTGATTGGTTAGACAGTTTAAGAAGGTTGTATAAAAAAGGGAGATGGCGCAAAGATGGCGAGATCAAATGAGAACGATTTAACGGAGAAATTGGCAGAAGGTCACCGAAAATATGGTGATGGCAACTTTACAGTACAGAACATCGGTGATGAAACTAACCCGGATTGGACTATCGTAAAAAATGTGAGGAAGGGATCGGCAGGCATTCGCGAAGAGGAAGATATATTAAGACTGCGATCAAAATATATAAAATAGTACGGAAATGGGCGGAGTGGGAGCTCGAATTTCTCCTGGGACGCTAAGAAACCCTTGTTATCTTTTGATAACAAGGGTTTCGTGTTTAGTTATTAATAAACTTCTCAAACACAAAACCATAATCTTTCACATTATATTGTTTTTTCGTATCAACGAGCCAGTTAAAAGCGATTTCGTTCATTTCTTTAAACTGTTCTGCTAAATTTACTTGTGCGTTTGAAATGCGGCTGAAAGCGTTAGAGGCCATATCTAAACTTTTATGTGCATACTGCAATGTAATATCGTTGTCGTATGAGATTTCTTCTATTTTAAGTAAAGCTTTATATAAATCTTTTAATTCTTCAATATGTTTTTTATGAACATCAATTGAATAATGCTCATCGCCCATTTGGAACTTAATTTCTACATCTAAATCAATCGTTCCCGCAGTTTCAAGCGCTACGTTTTTAATTTGATATTTACTATAGCTAAAGCGGCGTAGTGTACGTTTTTTACTTGTCGCACTTGTACCATCTAGATGGAGTAATCCTTTGTTTGTGAAGCAATACTCATCTGATTTCGATTTAATGAGAAAGTAAATTTTCTCCCCATCTTCATGCATCACGTAATCATCAGCATCGACCTTATCGTAATCTTTCGGTGTAATGACAGAACCTACATCACTTAATCCCAAAACATCAGCAGCCACTTTTTTGAACATATATAATCCCCCTTGTAAATTAAATTCTTAATTGTACAAAAATATATTAACATGATTTTAACAAAGAATTTTCTTTTAATGAAAAAATATTGGGAGGTAAGTTAAGAAAAGTAACGAATGTTATTTTAAAAATATGTAAAAAGGTGCTGAGAAAAAGTGTACCATCATACAAAAACAAAGGGGGATTTAGCTGTTTTAAAGGCGCAAGTTGATTTGTATGAAAAAGGATATATGATTTTAATACCACAAACAGAGCATTCTCCGTTTGATCTTGTAGTGTACAAAGATGGATTGTTTAAGAGAGTGCAAGTGAAATATAGAGAATTAAATGCGAAGGGAATTCTTGAAGTTAGATTTCGTTCTAGTTATTCTACGGCAAGCGGAGTCGCTACAAAAGAAGTGAATAAAGAAGAAATAGATGTCTATTGTGTATATTGTCCTCAAACGGATTCTTGTTATTATTTTAATCCCAAATTATTTAGTAAATCTATTAGTTTAAGATTGGATTTTCCGGAAAATAACCAAGAGAAAAAAGTTAATTTTGCAAGTGATTATAGAGAAATTCCATGAAGTCCCCTCAAGTGATATAAGTTGTTTTTTATACCTTTTTTGAAATCTTACAATTCTGTAAGGTAACTGTAAGGAAGTTCGATGGTAACAAATTGCTAATCCTCTATAATGAAGGTAACAACGATAAAACGAGGAGGAAGAAATGATGAAGGGATTAATCGTAACGGGTTTAACAGTTGCATTTGGATTTGTAGCGTATGAGAAATTAACGTATGTAGTTGATGTTGTAAAACATTTAATCGCTTAGTAAAAAACTGCCATGAGAGGGAAAGGGAATGAGTTAATGAATGGAATGGTTATTTGGAATTATAGGTACTTGTAGTGTAGTGTTATTGTTCTTTGTCCCAAGTGGTATACTTAGTTCGACAACGAGTTTGTTCTTCTTAAGTTTGTTTGCTTGTACGATGCTTATTATTATGTTTTTAATGAAGCGAAGTAAACCAATCTTCTATTTTAGCATGATTGTTATGGCAATTATTGTTCTCCAAATTATTACCCTTGTTATATACCCCACTATTATAAAAGCTTTCCATTAATGATAAATCCTCTGCTTTCATTGCTGAGGGTTTTTTATTAGCATATTTTTAATTTTGAGTAGGGATTTGCTTGTATTGAAATGAAAAAAATAAATATTTATATATTTCAAACAAAGGGTTTTGGGATGTTGTGTTCTCATTACTCATTTGATATATTTACTTTAAAGATAATTAAAATCTAGAAAAAGAGGCGGACGTATGGATAAAAAAGAAAATACGGTCGTATTGTTTCCGCAGCTATCAGAGCGATATATTGATGAAGGTTTTTTAGCGCTGAAAGAGCGGAAATTCGAAGATGCATTGCGCTGCTTTGAAATATTACGTCAGTATAATGCAGAAACGGAACAAACGGAACTCGCTTCTGTTATTTGTTTGTTGGAATTAAAACATATGGAAGAAGCGAAAGACAAATGTGAACAGTTACTTGAAACGGGAGCTGTATTATTTGGTGATATTCTTGAAACATATGTAACGATTTTAGTTCAAACAAATGATTATGAAGGTGTCATTGAAACCGTTGAAAAAGTGTTGCAAACGAAAGATGTAATGCCTGAGCAAAAGGAAAAATTAGCACAGCTCGCTTTATTTGCAGAAGGTATGTTAAATGAAGTAGATACGTCACTAGTCGATTCGAATTTTGAATTAGATGAGTTTACTAATGAAATGTTTGGAGAAAACTTTGGACAAAAGCTAAGAGCAATTCAGCAACTTTCATTAAAAGACTTGGATCTTGCATTACCTATTTTAAAGAAATTTTTAATAGATGAAAAACAGCACCCTTATTTGAAAACTTCTATTTTGTATAAAATGATAGAAAATCAAATAGAAGAAGAGATAGAGGTAGAAAAGTTTGGGAATACGATCAAGGTAATTCCAGCATTTACAGGTCATAATGAGGAGCAATCCAATAACATTATACATACATTATCAAGTCGATTAGAACAAAAGTATCCTGATATATTTGATGCGATGGTTACATATTGGAAAGAATTGCAAATTAGCGTTTTCCCATTCGCTCTATTAATGGATAAGGTGGAGATTTGGGCTGCTGTTTTAGAGAGGATTGGAAGAAAGCGTTTCGGATTGCCTATTGATGAAGAAGAGCTTATGACAGCGTATAATATTGAATTAGAAGAGTTTCATATTGCCTATCAATGGTTATTACGTGTTGAAAGAGAAGGATATTTGCCCGTATAATTATGAAAAAGAATCGTTCGGTTCTTGAAACGAGCATATTCTATGTTATAATGTAAGGGTTGCAAAAGGCAGAAATCTGTCTGTTTGTAAGAGAAGAGAAGTGTAATTCTCTTACTTAATATGTTTCATATTATTCTCGAACAAAATATACCGTAGTTGTCTTTTAGGCAATTAGTAGATTGGAACATTATATCTGAAAGCTTTTGCTAGAGGATTATTTGTACTTTTGTTATTTCAAAAAAGAGATAATGAAGATCTTAATCTATAGAGGTATGTGCATACATTATTATAGTTGGAGGGAAAGAATAAATGGCTGCAAAATGGGAAAAATTAGAAGGTAACGTAGGCGTTTTAACAATCGAAGTTGATGCTAAAGAAGTAAACAACTCTATCGACGCTGCGTTCAAAAAAGTAGTAAAAACAATCAACGTACCAGGTTTCCGTAAAGGGAAAATGCCTCGTCCGTTATTCGAACAACGCTTTGGTATCGAATCTTTATACCAAGATGCTTTAGATATCATCTTACCAAAAGCATACGGTGAAGCGATCGATGAAGCTGGTATCTTCCCAGTTGCTCATCCTGAAATCGACATCGAGAAATTCGAAAAAAATGCTAACCTTATCTTCACTGCAAAAGTAACAGTGAAACCTGAAGTTAAATTAGGTGAGTACAAAGGTTTAGCAGTAGAAAAAGTTGAAACAACTGTAACTGACGAAGATGTAGAGAACGAATTAAAATCTTTACAAGAGCGTCAAGCTGAACTAGTTGTTAAAGAAGAAGGAACTGTTGAAAACGGTGATACAGCTGTAATCGACTTCGAAGGTTTCGTTGATGGCGAAGCATTTGAAGGTGGAAAAGGCGAAAACTACTCTCTAGCAATCGGTTCTGGTACATTCATCCCAGGTTTCGAAGAGCAAGTAATTGGTCTTAAATCTGGTGAGTCTAAAGACGTTGAAGTATCATTCCCAGAAGAGTACCATGCTGCTGAATTAGCTGGCAAACCAGCAACATTCAAAGTAACAGTTCATGAAATCAAAACAAAAGAACTTCCTGAGTTAAACGACGAGTTCGCTAAAGAAGCTGACGAAGCGGTTGCAACTCTTGATGAATTAAAAGCAAAACTTCGTACAAACTTAGAAGAAGGCAAAAAGCACGAAGCTGAGCACAAAGTACGTGACGAAGTAGTAGAATTAGCTGCTGCTAACGCTGAAATCGACATTCCAGAAGCTATGATCGACACTGAGTTAGATCGTATGGTTCGTGAATTCGAGCAACGTTTAAGCCAACAAGGTATGAACCTTGAGCTTTACTACCAATTCACAGGTACTGATGCTGACAAGTTAAAAGAGCAAATGAAAGAAGACGCTCAAAAACGCGTACGAATCAACCTTGTTCTTGAAGCTATCATTGAAGCTGAAAACATCGAAGTTACTGAAGAAGAAGTAACTGCAGAAGTTGAAAAAATGGCTGAAATGTACGGTATGCCAGTAGACGCTATCAAGCAAGCTCTTGGAAGCGTAGACGCTTTAGCTGAAGATCTTAAAGTTCGTAAAGCTGTAGACTTCTTAGTAGAAAACGCTGCATAATAAAATAACAAGGCGCGATTTTAATCGTGCCTTGTTTTATAAATATAGAAATATATTTATAAAACTTTTCGATGAAGAAGGAAAACTTCCTTAATGAGTCGAATATACATATTTCAAAAGTTTTAAAAACTTTTTATTTGTACATAACTAGTCATATTATTTGTATTTCTCGCCACGTAGTGACATAATATGTATTTACATACGATACATTTATCGTGTACATACGAAGGCAAGAGGTTAGCACTTTGTAAGGGGTGTGAAAATATGTTTAAATTTAATGATGAAAAAGGGCAATTAAAATGTTCTTTTTGTGGTAAAACACAAACGCAAGTTCGAAAGTTAGTTGCAGGTCCAGGTGTTTACATTTGTGACGAGTGTATCGAACTTTGTACTGAAATTGTACAAGAGGAGCTTGCGAAAGACGAAGAAGTAGAATTCAAAGATGTACCGAAACCGGTAGAAATTCGTGAAATCTTAGATGAGTATGTCATCGGACAAGATAACGCGAAGAAAGCACTAGCGGTAGCGGTATATAACCATTACAAACGCATTAATTCTAACAGCAAAATTGATGATGTAGAATTAGCGAAGAGTAATATCGCACTTATCGGGCCAACAGGTAGTGGTAAAACATTACTGGCACAAACGTTAGCGCGTATTTTAAATGTTCCATTTGCAATCGCGGACGCAACATCTTTAACTGAAGCTGGATATGTTGGGGAAGATGTAGAAAACATCTTACTAAAATTAATCCAAGCAGCTGATTATGATGTAGAGAAAGCGGAAAAAGGAATCATTTATATTGATGAGATTGATAAAGTGGCACGTAAGTCCGAAAATCCATCAATTACACGTGATGTATCTGGTGAAGGTGTGCAGCAGGCACTTCTGAAAATTTTAGAAGGTACTGTAGCGAGCGTTCCACCTCAAGGTGGTCGTAAGCATCCGCACCAAGAGTTTATTCAAATTGATACAACGAATATCTTATTCATCTGTGGTGGAGCGTTTGATGGCATCGAGCCAATTATTAAACGTCGTCTTGGTGAAAAAGTAATTGGCTTTGGTTCTGAGAAGAAAAATGCTGATGTAAATGAGAAGCATGTTTTATCTCACGTATTACCAGAGGACCTTTTAAGATTTGGTTTAATTCCAGAGTTTATCGGTCGTCTTCCAGTTATTGCGAACCTAGAGCCACTTGATGAAGATGCTCTTGTTGATATTTTAACGAAACCGAAAAATGCACTTGTTAAGCAATTCCAAAAACTATTGGAGCTTGACGATGTTGAGTTAGAGTTTGAAGAAGGTGCACTAATTGAAATTGCGAAAAAAGCAATTGAACGTAAAACAGGTGCTCGTGGACTTCGTTCTATTATTGAAGGCTTAATGCTTGAGGTAATGTTCGAGCTACCATCTCGCAAAGATATCGAGAAGTGTATTCTTACAAAAGAAACAGTAGCTGATAATGCAGCGCCGAAATTGGTGTTACAAGACGGTACTGTACTTGATACAAAAACATCTGCATAATGCGAAGGAGAAACAGCAATTTTTATAATTGCTGTTTTTCTTTATGTTTAGCTATGTTCCTCCGCGGAAATACTAAGAGATAAAACATTGCGGGAGGAAATAAATGATGAGCTGGACAAATATATTTTTACTTGTTCAACTTGTTTTTGGTGTAATTGTCGGATTGTATTTTTGGCATTTACTTCGAAATCAGCGAACACAAAAAGTTTCAATTGATCGAGAATCAAAAAAAGAATTAGAACAGCTTCGTAAAATGCGTGAGATTTCTTTAACAGAGCCGCTTGCGGAAAAGGTGCGTCCTACATCCTTTTTAGATATTGTAGGGCAAGAGGACGGGATTAAGTCGTTAAAAGCGGCTCTTTGTGGTCCGAACCCGCAACATGTGATTATATATGGTCCGCCAGGTGTCGGAAAGACAGCGGCAGCACGTCTTGTATTAGAAGAAGCGAAACGAAATCCAAAATCTCCATTTCGCACAAATGCAACATTTATTGAACTGGATGCGACGACAGCAAGGTTTGATGAACGTGGTATTGCAGACCCTTTAATCGGTTCTGTACATGATCCAATTTATCAAGGTGCCGGTGCGATGGGGCAAGCGGGTATTCCACAACCGAAAAAAGGTGCGGTAACAGATGCACATGGCGGTATTTTGTTTATTGATGAGATAGGTGAACTACATCCGATTCAAATGAATAAAATGTTAAAAGTACTAGAAGATCGGAAAGTGTTTTTGGAAAGTGCATACTACAGTGAAGAGAATACGATGATTCCAACGTATATACATGACATTTTTCAAAAAGGTTTACCAGCCGATTTTCGCTTAGTTGGGGCGACGACACGTTCGCCAGAGGAGATTCCTCCTGCTATTCGGTCGCGTTGTTTAGAAGTGTTCTTTCGTGAGTTAGATACAGAAGAAATTCAAAAAGTAGCGAAGAATGCAGCTGACAAAGTGGAAATGCAAATCGGTGAAAATGGTATTGAAATGGTTGGGATGTATGCGAGAAATGGGCGAGAAGCAATTAATCTTGTACAAATCTCTGCAGGAATGGCAATAAATGAAGAACGCCCATTCATTAAAGATGAAGATATAGAGTGGGTTGTTCACTCTAGTCAACTTACACCGAAGTACGAAAAGCGCATTTATCCTATTCCGAGAATCGGTCTTGTAAATGGACTTGCTGTATACGGACCAAATACAGGTGCATTATTAGAAATTGAAGTAACAGCAATCAAGGCAAAAGATAAAGGATCGGTAAATGTTACCGGAATTGTTGAAGAGGAAAGTATTGGAAGTCAAACGAAATCAATTCGCCGTAAAAGTATGGCGAAAGGTTCTGTAGATAATGTATTAACAGTACTTCGTTCTCTAGATGTATTGCCAGAAGGGTACGATATACATATTAATTTTCCGGGTGGTATACCGATTGATGGGCCTTCGGCAGGTATTGCGATGGCAACAGGTGTGTATTCAGCAGTGCATCGTACGTATGTGAATAATGAAGTAGCGATGACAGGTGAGATTAGTATACACGGGGAAGTGAAACCTATTGGTGGTGTGTACGCGAAAATAAAAGCTGCGAAAAAGGCGGGAGCTAAGAAAGTTATCATTCCTGCTGAAAACATGCAACCGTTTTTGTATACAATAAAAGGAATTGAAATCATTCCTGTTCGTAAGTTAAAAGAAGTATTTGAGCTAACATTTATGCAAGAAAATATACATCGAGAGCTTGATATACATACTGCTGTGGACGAGACAGATGCACAATCAATGTGAGAATGTACGATAATAAAATTTGCCAGACTTCGTTTAAGTTTGTATGCTTAAGCGGAGTCTTTTTCCTTTTTATAAAGGAGAAAAAACGTGGGATTTACAATTGCGGAAAATCTCTGCAATTGCATCTAGATGTATTGTAATATAAAATAGTTGAACAGGAGTTTAATTTATTATGGAGGTGCTATGTCTAGTATGAATACGAATGAAAGAATCGTGCCCCTCCTACCATTAAGAGGCGTTCTCGTATATCCAACGATGGTTCTGCATCTTGATGTAGGACGTGATAAATCGATACAAGCACTAGAGCAGGCGGCAATGGATGAAAATATTATCTTTTTAGCAATGCAAAAAGAAATGAATATCGATGATCCGAAAGAAGATGACATATATAGTGTAGGTACAGTGGCGAAAGTGAAGCAAATGTTAAAATTGCCGAACGGTACGCTTCGTGTCCTTGTAGAAGGTTTACATAGAGCAGAAGTAGTAGAATTTATCGAAGAAGAAAATGTAGTACAAGTTTCTATTAAAACGGTAACGGAAGAAGTGGAAGCTGATTTAGAAGAGAAAGCTCTTATGCGTACATTATTAGAGCATTTCGAACAATATATTAAAGTTTCGAAAAAAGTTTCAAATGAAACATTTGCAACGGTAGCTGATGTAGAAGAGCCAGGAAGATTAGCTGACTTAATTGCTTCTCACTTACCAATTAAAACGAAGCAGAAACAAGAGATTTTAGAAATTATATCTGTGAAAGAACGATTACATACACTTATTTCAATTATTCAAGATGAACAAGAATTACTTAGTTTAGAAAAGAAAATTGGACAAAAAGTGAAACGTTCAATGGAGCGCACGCAAAAAGAATATTTCTTACGTGAGCAAATGAAGGCGATTCAAACTGAACTTGGCGATAAAGAAGGTAAGGGCGGGGAAGTTGAAGAGCTTCGTGAGAAAATTGAACAGTCGGGAATGCCTGAAGAAACAATGAAGGCTGCACTGAAAGAATTAGATCGTTATGAAAAGTTACCAGCAAGTTCTGCGGAGAGCGGTGTAATTCGCAATTATATTGATTGGTTATTAGCACTTCCGTGGACAGAAGCAACAGAAGATATGATTGATCTTGCTCATTCGGAAGAGATTTTAAACAAAGATCATTACGGTCTTGAGAAAGTGAAAGAGCGCGTACTTGAGTATTTAGCGGTACAGAAGTTAACGAATTCATTAAAAGGACCTATCCTTTGTTTAGTAGGCCCTCCTGGGGTCGGAAAAACTTCGTTAGCGCGTTCAATTGCAACATCATTAAATCGTAATTTTGTCCGTGTATCCCTTGGTGGTGTACGTGATGAATCTGAAATTCGTGGTCATCGCCGTACGTACGTTGGAGCAATGCCAGGACGCATTATTCAAGGTATGAAAAAGGCGAAATCAGTTAATCCGGTCTTCTTATTAGATGAGATTGATAAAATGTCTAACGATTTCCGTGGAGATCCATCAGCAGCATTACTTGAAGTGTTAGATCCAGAACAAAACCATAACTTCAGTGATCATTATATTGAAGAACCATATGATCTATCGAAAGTTATGTTTGTAGCAACTGCGAATACACTTTCAAGTATTCCAGGTCCATTGCTTGACCGTATGGAAATTATTTCGATTGCCGGTTATACTGAACTTGAAAAAGTACACATTGCTCGTGAACATTTATTGCCGAAACAATTAAAAGAGCATGGCTTACGAAAAGGTAATTTACAAGTCCGTGATGAAGCGCTTCTTGAAATTATTCGTTATTATACACGTGAGGCTGGTGTTCGTACACTAGAGCGCCAAATCGCAAAAGTTTGTCGTAAAGCAGCAAAAATTATCGTTACAGCAGAGCGCAAGCGTATTGTAGTAACAGAGAAAAATGTTGTTGATTTACTTGGCAAGCAC
Organism: Bacillus paramycoides; assembly: GCF_038971285.1. Lineage (NCBI taxonomy): Bacteria > Bacillati > Bacillota > Bacilli > Caryophanales > Bacillaceae > Bacillus > Bacillus paramycoides. The sequence continues at coordinate 4,337,045 of NZ_CP152427.1, read as the reverse complement.
ATATTCCGTTATGGGCAAGCTGAGAAAACAGACCAAGTTGGTATGGCAACAGGGTTAGCGTATACAGCAGCGGGTGGCGATACACTTGCGATTGAAGTGTCTGTAGCACCAGGTAAAGGGAAATTAATTTTAACAGGGAAACTTGGGGATGTTATGAAAGAATCCGCACAAGCAGCGTTTAGCTATATTCGTTCTCGTGCAGAAGAGCTTAAGATTGATCCGAATTTCCATGAGAAAAATGATATTCATATTCATGTTCCAGAAGGAGCAGTTCCAAAAGATGGACCGTCAGCAGGTATTACGATGGCAACGGCACTTATTTCCGCACTAACAGGTATTCCTGTAAGTAAAGAAGTAGGGATGACAGGTGAAATTACACTTCGTGGTCGTGTATTACCGATTGGTGGTTTAAAAGAAAAAACATTAAGTGCTCACCGCGCAGGCTTAACAAAAATTATTTTGCCAGCAGAAAACGAGAAAGATTTAGATGATATTCCAGAAAGCGTAAAAGAAAACCTTACGTTTGTGCTTGCATCTCATTTAGATGAAGTATTGGAGCACGCATTAGTAGGAGTGAAACAATGAAAGTAACAAAAGCAGATATTGTAATTAGTGCTGTTAAACCAGAACAATATCCAGACAGTGATTTACCGGAAATTGCATTAGCAGGTCGTTCAAATGTCGGGAAGTCTTCCTTTATTAATAAAATTTTAAATCGTAAAAAGTTAGTTCGTATTTCTTCTAAACCAGGAAAAACGCAAACGTTAAACTTTTTCTTAATCAATGAAATGATGCATTTTGTTGACGTTCCAGGTTATGGATATGCGAAAGTATCTAAATCAGAACGCGCAGCATGGGGCAAGATGATTGAAACTTACTTTACAACGCGTGAACAATTGGACGCAGCTGTATTAGTAGTTGATTTACGTCACAAACCAACAAGCGATGACGTGATGATGTATGATTTCTTAAAGCATTATGAAATCCCAACAATTATTATTGCGACGAAAGCCGATAAAATTCCGAAAGGGAAATGGCAGAAGCATTTAAAAGTTGTAAAAGAAACGCTTGCTGTTGAAATTGGCGATGAAATTGTTCTATTCTCTTCTGAAACAGGACTTGGAAAAGAAGAAGCGTGGAAGGCTATTCATAAAATGACAAAAACAAAAAACGCGTGACGAATGTCGCGCGTTTTTTTATTTACTACATTTTTTATTTTACGTTTAATGTAACCTCAATATTTCCTCTCGTTGCTTTCGAATAAGGACATACACCGTGAGCTGCTTCTACAAGTTCTTGTGCTTCGGCATGAGAGACGCCGGCAACATGTACATCAAGTACAGCAGATAGGCCGAAACCACCATCTGTATCTTTTCCGATAGAAACGTGAGCAGTTACTTCTGTACTTTCTACTTTCACACGCTTCGTACGAATGACAAGTTGTAATGCACTATCAAAACAAGCGGCATAACCAGCAGCAAATAGTTGTTCTGGATTTGTTGCTTCTCCGCCTGCACCACCTAGTGCTTTCGGCATTTTTACATCAAGATTTAATATGCCATCATCTGAAACGACTTTTCCATTTCTTCCACCTGTAGCAGTTACTGAAGCAGTATATAATTTATCCATGTTTATTCCCCTTTTCTATCATTAATTGTTTTCATTGTTTCAATTAGTTTATTTAATTGAATTAATAAAGAACGATATTCTTGTTCTGTAATTCCTAAATTTGTAGCCATTGTTGTCGGTAATGAACAAGCCTTCTCTTTTAAATCTTTACCTTGTTCTGTTAATTCAATACAAACTTTGCGCTCGTCTTCTTTGGAACGAACACGTTTTACAAGTTGCAATGATTCCATTCGCTTTAACATAGGTGTTAACGTACCGGAATCTAAAAATAGACGTTCTCCAATTTCCTTTACTGTTAATCTGTCTTGCTCCCATAGTACGAGTAAAGTAATGTACTGAGGATATGTAATACCCATTTCTTCTAAATAGGGTCGATAAAAGCGGGTAACTTCTTTAGAACAGGCGTAAATAGAAAAACAAAGTTGGTTATCTAGATGTAAAGAATCCTCTGTCATACATAACTCCTTTCTAATTAAGTTGTGTACAATTTAATTTTGTAAAACTAATATAACGAAAAAGAAATACAATGTCAAATACATTGTATTGAGAAAGTTTGTGCTACAATTTGGAACAATCATACATATTTTCCTTCATGATGAAAGAAGATAGGAAAGATGATGTTATAATTCATATGGAATAGTTTCCATCACTTGATTATGAGGACTTTTTTTGGTAACGTACAAATAGAGTTATTATTTTATAATCATTATAAAGTAGAAAGTTTTTATTAGTTTTACTGAATCTCCTTTATTACATACGGAGAATAATTAAAAAAATAATCGGTTGTTCACACGATTGTCAGATTCATAAGAGGAAAGTTGTATTATGATAGTAGATAAAGTGATAAAACGGGTGAAGGGGGACATGCTGCGTGCATATTCTTGTTGTTAGTGTAAATTATCGAACAGCCCCTGTAGAATTTCGTGAGAAACTCACATTTCAGGCAGCAGAGTTAGAGCAAGCAATGACTACATTACAAAATCAAAAGAGCGTGTTAGAGAATGTCATTGTATCAACTTGTAATCGCACTGAGATTTACGCTGTTGTCGATCAATTACACACGGGACGGTATTATATTAAGAAGTTTTTAGCTGATTGGTTTCAGCTTGAAATAGAAGAAGTCGCACCGTATTTAACTATTTTTGAACAAGACGGTGCAATAGAGCATTTATTCCGCGTAACGTGCGGTTTAGATTCTATGGTAGTTGGAGAGACGCAAATTTTAGGTCAAATAAAAGATAGCTTTTTAGAAGCGCAGCAAGTAAAAGCGACAGGCACAATTTTTAATGAATTGTTTAAGCAAGTGGTCACGTTAGCGAAACGTGCTCACTCAGAAACGACAATTGGTGAAAGTGCGATGTCTGTTAGTTATGCTGCTGTTGAGCTTGGGAAGAAAATATTCGGCGAGTTAACAGATTGTCACGTGCTTATTCTTGGCGCTGGTAAAATGGGTGAACTTGCATTGCAAAACTTATATGGAAGTGGCGCTCGTAAAGTAACAGTTATGAATAGGACGCTTTCAAAAGCTGAAGTAATGGCTGAGAAATATATGGGACATGCAAAACCTTTAAGTGAATTACAATGTGCATTATTAGAAGCTGATATTTTAATTAGTTCAACTGGTGCATCGGATTATGTCATTACGAAAGAGATGATGACAAAGGTAGAGAAAATGCGCTCTGGTCGTCCATTATTTATGGTTGATATTGCAGTGCCGCGTGATATCGATCCAGCGATTGATGAGTTAGAAGGTTCTTTCTTATATGACATTGATGATTTGCAAGGAGTAGTGGAAGCGAACCGTGCAGAGCGTTTGAAAGAAGCAGAGAAAATTCAATTTATGATTGAAGAGGAAATTGTTTTATTTAAAACGTGGTTAAGTACACTTGGTGTCGTTCCGTTAATATCAGCTCTTCGTGATAAGGCGCTTGCTATTCAAAGTGAAACGATGGAAAGTCTAGAACGAAAAATACCGAATCTTAGTGATCGTGAGAGAAAAGTAATTAGTAAGCATACGAAAAGTATTATTAATCAATTATTAAAAGACCCAATTTTAGTAGCGAAAGAAATAGCTGCTGAAGAGGGAGCGGACGAAAAATTAGCGTTATTTGCAAAGATTTTCGATTTAGAAATGGAAGACGTAGAGAGTCGTGCGGAAGAAGTAGAACATAAAAGAGTGTGGACACCATCCGTTCCATCTTTATAATTTGGAAGGATGATCGGATGAGTTTTTTAAATAACAGTATTATTTATCATATTGCAATTATTTTATATGCTTGTAGCATTAGTTTATATTTTATAGATTATTTCCAAAGTAACCGAAAGGCGAACCGATTTGCTTTTTGGTTACTTTCAATTGTGTGGATTCTGCATTCTATCTTCATGTTACTTAGGGCTACAGATTCAGAGACAAATCCTATATTAACTTTATTATCAGGGATTTATTTTTATGTTTGGCTGTTGATTACGATGTCTTTAGTCATTAATCGATTTATGAGGATTGATTTTTTAGTCTTTTTTACAAATGTTGTTGCGTTTGGCGTAAGCGCTTTTTCTATTTTTACACCGCTCGGAAAGATGTCGCCGGTACTTGCAGAGCAATTAGTTTCGGAGCTTGTATACGTACATGTCGGTATGGCTATTATTTCTTATGCAGCCTTCACTGTATCGTTCATTTTTTCTATTATGTATTTATTGCAATATCGCCTATTAAAAAAGAAGAAATGGAATGCGAGATTAAGAAGGTTAGGAAATTTACCGAAGCTAGAATCAATGTCTTACGGATTAAATTTATTTTCTGTTCCATTTTTCTTACTAGCTATTTTATTAGGATGCATATGGGGATATACAAAATTGGACAATTTCCATTGGTATGATACGAAAGTAATCGGATCTTTTGTCGTTCTATTTGTATATTGTGCGGGTCTTTACTTACGAGCGGCAGATGTGTTGCAAGGGAAGAAAATCGTACAGTGGAACATCGGAGCATTTCTCGTAATGCTAATTAATATTTTTCTATTAAGCAGTTTATCCAACTTCCACTTTTGGTATTTATAATGAGGAGAGAAAATTATGCGCAAAATTATTGTAGGGTCACGAAAGAGTAAATTAGCATTAACGCAAACAAACTGGTTTATTGATCAGTTAAAAGCGCTAGGTTTACCATATGAATTTGAAGTGAAAGAAATCGTCACAAAAGGTGATGTTATTTTAGATGTTACTCTTTCGAAAGTAGGCGGAAAAGGCTTGTTTGTGAAAGAGATTGAACATGCGTTACTTACGAAAGAAATTGATATGGCTGTACATAGTATGAAAGATATGCCGGCCGTACTTCCAGAAGGATTAATGATTGGTTGTACACCGAAGCGTGTTGACCCTCGTGATGCTTTTATCTCAAAAAACGGAGCGTCGTTTAATGAGTTAGCAGAAGGCGCTATTTTAGGTACAAGTAGTTTAAGACGTAGTGCACAATTGTTAGCTGCGAGACCAGATTTACAAGTGAAGTGGATTCGCGGAAATATCGATACACGTTTACGTAAATTAAAAGAAGAAGATTACGATGCTATCATTTTAGCGACAGCTGGATTACAGAGAATGGGCTGGGATAATGAAGTTATTACAGAGCATTTAGATGAGACGTTATGTGTACCTGCTGTAGGGCAAGGTGCATTAGCGATTGAGTGTCGTGAAGATGATAAGGATTTACTACAGTTGTTAGCGCATATGAATGATGCAGTAACAGAAAAAACAGTGGCAGCAGAACGAGTATTCCTTCATAAACTTGAAGGTGGATGCCAAGTTCCAATCGCTGGATATGCAACTCTTACAGAAAACGATGCAATCGAATTAACAGCTCTTGTCGGGTCTATGGACGGTTCTGTTTTATTGAAAGAGACAGTAGTAGGAACGAATCCAGAGGAAGTAGGATTAGAGGCTGCGGACCGTTTAATGAAACAAGGCGCAAAAGAACTCATTCTTGCTGCAAATAAGGGGCAACAATAAATATGAACGCTCTCGCTGGCAAAACGGTATTGATTACACGTGCCCAGCATCAAGCAAAACAAATGAGTGTAGCGGTGAAAGAAAAGAGCGGAATTCCATTGGAAATTCCGCTTTTGCGTATGGAAGGTATGTCTCATAGGCAAATTCAACATATAGCAGGGCAGCTGCATTCGTATGACTGGGTTATTTTTACGAGTAAAAATGGCGTAGCTTTTTTTCTAGACAGTTTGAGAAAGGAGCTACCTGTAACGATGAAAATTGCTGCAGTAGGCGTGAAAACAAAGTTAGAGTTAGAAAAGCGAGGCTATGAAGTGGACTTTGTTCCAACTTCATTTGTGGCAGAAGTATTTGCAAAAGAGTTTGTAAAAAGGCTAATTGGAAACGAATGCATTTTATTTCCGAAAGGGAATTTAGCAAGAGATGTAATCCCAGTTGCACTTCGCGGAATGGGTGTTTCTCTAGATGAGCTCGTCGTATATGGTACGAAAGAAAATGTAGAGAAAAAGAGAGAGCTTATAGAAGCGTTAGAAGTAGGGAAAGTAGACATTATTACATTTACGAGCCCTTCAACTGTTACTAGTTTTGTTCGTTTACTTGAGGGTACAAACTGGAGAGAATGGACAAAAAAATGTACAATTGCTTGTATAGGGCCTATTACGGAAAAAGAGGCGAGCCTTTATTTTCCGCATATTATTATGCCGAAAGAGTACACTGTAGAAGCATTACTACAATGCATTAGTGAATCTATAAAGTGAAACTTTAATTAGTGGGGTCTTACTGCCCGTAAATAGCGGGATAAAATAAAAGAATGGGGATAGAAATCTATGAACTCTTTACAATTTAATCGTCATCGTCGCTTAAGACAAAGTGGTAATATGCGTGCGCTTGTGCGTGAAACGTTTTTACATACGGAAGATTTTATTTACCCTATTTTTGTATTAGAAGGAGAAAATGTTCGTAATGAAGTGCCTTCTATGCCAGGCGTATATCAAATGTCTTTAGATTTGTTGCAAGCTGAAATGCAAGAAGTTGTTGATTTAGGTATTCGTTCTGTTATTGTATTCGGTTTACCTGCTGAAAAAGATGAAGTTGGATCATCAGCATATTGTGATCATGGAATTGTGCAACGTGCAATTCAGCAAATTAAAGGTGAATTCCCTGACCTAGTAGTAGTTGCGGATACATGTTTATGTCAATTCACAAGCCATGGTCATTGCGGGGTAATTGAAGATGGTATTATTTTAAATGACGAGTCTCTTGCAGTTCTTGCAAAAACAGCTGTAAGTCAAGCGAAAGCAGGAGCGGACATTATTGCACCATCAAATATGATGGACGGATTCGTAACAGCAATTCGCCATGCATTAGATGAAAATGGTTTTGGACATGTACCAGTTATGTCGTACGCTGTGAAATATTCATCAGCATTTTACGGACCATTCCGTGACGCAGCGCACGGTGCACCGCAATTTGGTGATCGTAAAACATATCAAATGGACCCAGCGAACCGTATGGAAGCATTCCGTGAAGCAGAATCAGATGTAATGGAAGGGGCAGATTTCTTAATTGTAAAGCCAGCTCTTTCTTATTTGGATATCGTTCGTGATGTGAAAAATAACTTTAATTTACCAGTCGTTGCTTATAACGTAAGTGGTGAGTATTCGATGATTAAAGCGGCAGCACAAAATGGTTGGATTAATGAAAAAGAAGTTGTACTTGAAAAATTAATTAGTATGAAACGTGCAGGAGCAGATTTAATTATTACGTATCATGCGAAAGATGCAGCAAGATGGTTACAAGAAGGAGGCGCTAAATAATGAAAAAGTTTGATAAGTCGATTGCGGCATTTGAAGAGGCTCAAGATTTAATGCCTGGTGGCGTAAATAGCCCAGTTCGTGCCTTTAAGTCTGTTGGTATGAATCCGTTGTTTATGGAGCGCGGAAAAGGCTCTAAAGTATATGATATCGATGGAAATGAATACATCGATTACGTATTATCATGGGGTCCTTTAATTCATGGTCATGCAAATAATCGTGTTGTGGAAGCTCTAAAAGCTGTTGCTGAAAGAGGTACAAGCTTCGGTGCCCCAACGGAAATTGAAAATAAATTAGCGAAACTTGTTATTGAGCGCGTACCATCAATTGAGATTGTACGTATGGTTAACTCTGGAACAGAAGCGACAATGAGTGCGCTACGTTTAGCTCGTGGTTATACAGGCCGTAACAAAATTTTGAAATTTATCGGTTGTTACCACGGTCATGGTGACTCGTTATTAATTAAAGCGGGTTCTGGTGTAGCGACGTTAGGTTTACCAGATAGCCCTGGTGTACCAGAAGGTGTAGCGAAAAATACGATTACAGTAGCGTATAACGATTTAGAAAGTGTGAAATACGCTTTCGAACAATTCGGTGATGATATTGCTTGTGTCATTGTAGAACCAGTAGCAGGAAATATGGGTGTTGTTCCTCCGCAACCAGGATTTTTAGAAGGTCTTCGTGAAGTAACAGAGCAAAATGGTGCATTGCTTATTTTTGATGAAGTAATGACAGGATTCCGAGTTGCTTATAATTGCGGACAAGGTTATTACGGTGTAACACCTGATTTAACTTGTTTAGGTAAAGTAATCGGCGGTGGATTACCAGTAGGAGCATACGGTGGTAAAGCAGAAATTATGCGCCAAGTTGCACCGAGCGGACCGATTTACCAAGCGGGCACTTTATCAGGTAACCCACTTGCAATGGCAGCAGGTTATGAAACGTTAGTACAGTTAACGCCAGAATCATATGTAGAATTCGAGCGTAAAGCTGAAATGTTAGAAGCTGGCTTACGTAAAGCAGCTGAAAAACATGGCATTCCGCATCATATTAACCGTGCGGGTTCTATGATTGGTGTCTTCTTTACAGATGAACCAGTTATTAATTACGATGCAGCAAAATCTTCAAACTTAGAATTCTTTGCAGCTTACTATCGTGAAATGGTAGAGCAAGGTGTATTCTTGCCACCATCTCAATTCGAAGGTTTATTCTTATCGACAGCACATAGTGATGCAGATATTGAAGCCACGATTGCAGCGGCTGAAATTGCAATGTCAAAATTAAAAGCTTAATTAAATAAAGAAAATCGCTCTCCATAAGGGGAGCGATTTTTTTTATTCATAAAGTCAGCATTCCGTACATAAATCTGTAATGACATATAGTTTGGGAGGGGGAAAAGAAGTGGCAACAGATCATTCATTACGTTTTTCATTAAAAGAATCTGTTTGGTTCCAAAAAGGACAGGAAGTCGAAGAACTTTTGTCAATTTCGTTAGATCCAGACGTTGAGATAGAAGAGCTTGATCATGAGGTTATTGTGAGAGGGCAATTAGATTTAACGGGAGAGTATGTTGCACGGCAAGATGATTCAGCTTATTCATTAAGAGATTTATCGCCAGCTAAGTCCATTGATTATGTAGAAACAAGAGAAGATGGGGTTAATGAACTTGTTCATTCCTTTCCGCTTGAAATATCAATACCAAGAAACCGTGTGAAAGTAATTGAAGAACTATATGTATCTATCGAGGAATTTGATTATGAACTAAAGGAAAATGGTTGCTTACAATTATTAGCGGATATATCTATTACAGGTTTATGTGATGAAGAAAGAATTGAGGATGAAGAGGAAGAAACGGCGTATGCTGAGTTAGAGGATGATTCAGAGCAAGAGTATGAAACTAGACCGACGCCGCAAGTAGAAGAACCAACTTATAAGGAATCAGATGAGTGGGAAGATTACGCATTTGAACCATTCCAACTAGAAGAAAGAAAAGAGCAGGAAGTAGAGGAAGAGGAAATAGAAGAACATGAATTTGTAGAGCGTGAAGAAGAGAAAGAAACAACGCCGCAATTTGAATTGTTCGGACGAAAAGATTTCAAGAAAGAACAAGCGAAAAAACAAGAAGTACAAGAAGAAGAAACGTATTCACAGCGAGATGAAAATGCTCTTTATTTAACGAAATTATTTACGAAGGAACCGGAAGAAGAATTTACAAAGTTAAGAATGTACTTCGTGCAAGAAGGAGATACGATCGAATCTGTTGCAGAGCGTTATGAAACGTCTGTACAAAACTTATACCGTGTCAATCAAACAGAAGACATATATTTAACTACAGGACAAATTATTTATATTCCTGTTTCAAGAGCAAAAACGAAATAAGTGAGTGGTTTCACTCACTTGTTTTTCTGAAGGCTATGTTTTGAATAGAAAGGGTTATTCGTATGGATATGGAATTACGAAATCGCTATGAACCCATTGTAAGGCAATATAAATTGGATACGCAGCATATGGAAGAGCACGGAAGTGTAACGAAAATTTATACGAATCAAGGTCCATATGCGCTCAAGAAAATAGAAGGCAGGAAGTTAGAGCGGAATAACTTTCTGCACCATATTCAATTTTTGAAAGAGAAAGGTTTCTCAAATTATGTACCTATATACCATGCGACGGATGGAAATTATATTTTAAGTGATGGTACGTATAACTATTATTTAATGCCGTGGTTAGAACGTGCGGAAGGAAACGGCGAGGATAATGATCAATACCATAAAATGTTTCAGACTCTCGGAACGTTGCATCAAAAAACGGTAAAAGAAGAAACGTATACAGAAGAAGATTTAGAGAAACATTATACGAATATATCCGATCGCTGGGAAAACGATGGTGAGATGTTAGAAGAGTTTCTTGTAGAATCGGAAGCGAAATGGTATATGTCTCCGTTTGAATTGCAATATTGTACGTACTATCATCATGTAATGAGAGCGCGTGAGTTTGCAACGAAGCAATTAAAAGAGTGGAACGATGCGATGAAAGAAAAAGAAAAAACACGTATTACTTTTGTGCATGGCAACGTATCACTTAATCATTTTTTATTTGATTATGAACGGAATGGCTATTTCATTAGTTTAGAAAAATCGAAGTTTGCAACACCAGTGCAAGATATTGTAGGGTTCTATTCTCGGTCGTTAAACACATATCCAATTGCGCGAAGTGATCGGTTTGAATGGTATCAAATGTATCAAAAAAATTTCCCTTTTACGAAAGAAGAGCAACTACTCATGTTTGCGTACATGACGTATCCATCGCAATTTATTCGGCAAATTCAGTCTTATAAAAAAAGAAGAGAGAGCCGTAATGAGGAAAATGAACTTCTCGGAGTAAAGAGTTTGCAACAAGCGCATTGGCTCGTTAGCAATATAGAATATTTCCTTTCGCAATTACAAGCTGCCCAGCAGGGGAACGGGTAAAAAGATAAGTAGCATCCTCTACTTATCTTTTTTGTGCTTCAAAAAATTCGTAGTCTTAAATTTATCTTGACGAATAAGGTTTCGTTTTTTACACTATTGTATATAATAATTAACAATCATATAAATGCCTTGAAGGGGAAGAGTATAACAAGAAACGTCTTCAGAGAGGAGAATCATTAGCTGGGAGATTCTCTAGATAGTTATGTTAGAAGGTAGCCCTGGAGCATCTTTTCTGAACGGAATAGTTCTTATTAGGAAAAGACGGATTTGTCCGTTATCAAATTAAGAGTATAAGCAAATTCTGAATTTGTTTGTAAATAAAGGTGGTACCGCGATGTCCCTCGTCCTTTTTGGATGAGGGGCATTTTTTATTTTAAGGAGGGAAAATAATGTCAAATACGGAAAAGAATTTACCAACTAAATATGATCATATGTCCGTTGAAGAAGGCCTTTATCAGTGGTGGCTAGAAGGCAAATATTTTGAAGCAACAGGAGACGAGAAGAAGCAACCTTATACAATTGTAATTCCACCTCCGAACGTAACTGGTAAGTTACACTTAGGTCACGCTTGGGATACAACTCTTCAAGATATTTTAACTCGTACGAAGCGTATGCAAGGTTACGATGTATTATGGCTTCCAGGAATGGACCATGCGGGTATCGCAACACAAGCGAAAGTAGAAGGAAAACTTCGTGAAGAAGGTATTTCACGTTACGATCTTGGCCGTGAGAAATTCCTTGAAAAAGCTTGGGAGTGGAAAGAAGAATACGCTTCTCACATTCGTCAACAATGGGGGAAAGTTGGTTTAGGACTAGACTATTCTCGTGAACGTTTCACATTAGACGAAGGTTTATCTGATGCGGTTAATAAAGTATTCGTTCAATTATACGAAAAAGGCTTAATTTACCGCGGTGAATATATTATCAACTGGGATCCAGCAACACGCACAGCTCTTTCTGATATTGAAGTAATTCATAAAGAAGTTCAAGGTGCATTCTACCATATGAACTATCCATTAACAGATGGTTCTGGTCATATTCGTATTGCAACAACTCGTCCAGAAACGATGCTTGGTGATACAGCAGTAGCGGTTCATCCAGAAGACGATCGTTACAAGCATTTAATCGGAAAAACAGTTACACTTCCAATCGTAGGCCGTGAGATTCCGATTATTGCTGATGAGTATGTAGAAAAAGATTTCGGAACAGGCGTTGTAAAAATTACACCAGCTCATGACCCAAATGACTTTGAAGTAGGTAACCGTCATGACTTACCACGTATCTTAGTAATGAACGAAGATGGATCGATGAACGAAAAAGCTGGTAAGTATAACGGCATGGATCGTTTCGAATGCCGTAAAGCGTTAGTAAAAGATTTACAAGAAGCGGGCGTATTAGTAGAAATCGAGCCTCATATGCATTCAGTAGGTCATAGTGAGCGTAGTGGTGCAGTTGTTGAGCCTTACTTATCAACACAATGGTTCGTAAAAATGGCTCCACTTGCTGAGAAGGCAGTAGCACTTCAGCAAAAAGAAGAAGAGAAAGTAACGTTCGTACCAGAGCGTTTCGAAAACACATATTTACGTTGGATGGAAAACATTCACGACTGGTGTATCTCTCGTCAATTATGGTGGGGACACCGCATTCCAGCTTGGTATCATAAAGAAACTGGTGAAGTATACGTAGGTACAGAAGCACCAGCAGATATTGAAAACTGGAATCAAGATAACGACGTACTTGATACATGGTTCAGTTCAGCACTATGGCCATTCTCAACACTTGGTTGGCCAAATGAAGATGCAGCAGATTTCAAACGTTACTATTCAACAGATGCACTAGTAACGGGTTATGACATCATCTTCTTCTGGGTATCTCGTATGATTTTCCAAGGTTTAGAGTTTACAGGCGAGCGTCCATTTAAAGATGTATTAATTCACGGTTTAGTTCGTGATGAGCAAGGACGTAAAATGAGTAAATCTCTTGGTAACGGTATTGACCCAATGGAAGTTATCGAGAAGTACGGTGCAGATGCAATGCGTTTCTTCTTATCAACGGGAAGTGCCCCAGGTCAAGACTTACGTTTCAGCATGGAAAAAGTAGAATCTACTTGGAACTTCATTAATAAAATTTGGAATGCATCACGTTTCGTATTAATGAACATGGATGATATGAAGTATGAAGAAATCGATTTAACTGGTGAAAAATCAGTTGCAGATAAGTGGATTTTAACTCGTTTAAATGAAACAATCGAAAGCGTAACACGTAACATGGATAAATATGAGTTCGGTGAAGCTGGTCGTTCATTATACAACTTCATTTGGGACGATTTCTGTGACTGGTACATTGAAATGGCGAAACTTCCTCTATACGGTGAAGATGAAGCAGCTAAGAAAACAACTCGTTCTATTTTAGCTTACGTATTAGACCAAACAATGCGTCTATTACACCCATTCATGCCATTCGTAACAGAGAAGATTTGGCAACATTTACCGCACGAAGGCGAATCTATTACAGTAGCAGCGTGGCCAACAGTTCGCGAAGATTTACAAGATACAGAAGCTGCAGCAGAAATGCACCTTCTAGTTGATATCATTCGCTCTGTTCGTAACATCCGTGCAGAAGTTAATACGCCAATGAGCAAAAAAGTTCAAATGCAAATTAAAGCAAAAGACGAGGCTGTACTTGCTCAACTTACGAAAAACAGCTCTTACATTGAGCGTTTCTGTAACCCGAGCGAATTAACAATTCAAACGGACTTACAAGCGCCAGAAAAAGCAATGACTGCAATCGTAACAGGTGCAGAGTTATTCTTACCGTTAGCTGATCTTATCAATCTTGATGAAGAGAAAGCGCGTCTTGAGAAAGAACTTGAGAAGTTCGACAAAGAAGTAGAACGTGTACAGAAGAAACTTTCAAACCAAGGTTTCGTAGCAAAAGCTCCTGCAGCAGTTATTGAAGGAGAGCGTGCGAAAGAGCAAGATTACCTAGAAAAACGCGAAGCAGTTCGCCAACGTCTAGCAGATCTTGAGAAATAAAATGCTTTTTAGAGACTCACTATATTGGTGAGTCTCTTTTCTTTGCGTATAATAGGAGTATGAAGGTTGTCTTTTGAAAGGGGAAAGCATACGTGATACATACATACGAAGAAGCGATAGGGTGGATTCATAGCCGATTGAAGTTTGGTATTAAACCAGGATTAGAAAGAATGAGATGGATGCTAGAAGAACTCGGAAATCCAGAACGTCACATAAAATGTGTTCATCTTGCTGGTACAAATGGAAAAGGTTCAACGTTAACATATATGCGCTACATGTTAGAAGACGCAAAATATAAGGTAGGGACATTTACCTCCCCTTATATTGAGACATTTAACGAACGTATTAGTGTGAACGGCACACCAATTGCAGATGAAGAGATTACTGAACTTGTAAAGATGGTAAAGCCAGTCGTTGAAAAGCTAGATGAGACGGATTTAGGGGAAGCGACCGAGTTTGAAATTATTACTGTTATGGCAATTTGTTATTTCGGTAAAGTTAATTTCTGTGATGTTGTTTTATTTGAAACAGGGCTTGGAGGGCGCTTTGATTCTACGAATGTGATTCATCCTGTTCTCACGATTATTACAAATATCGGCCATGATCATATGCATATTTTAGGAAATACAATAGGAGAAATTGCATATGAAAAGGCGGGGATTATTAAGTCTGGTGTTCCGGTTATTACTGGTGTGCAAGATGAGGAAGCGTTGCAAGTCATTCAAAAAGTTGCAAAGGAAAATCGTGCAAACTTATATGAGATGGGTAACCATTTTATAGCGTTACATAAACAGTCTAGCGAAGATGGAGAACAGTTCGATTTCACTTGTCCTTTTGCCTCTTTTGAAGATGTACGCATCTCAATGAAAGGCAGCCATCAAGTAGGAAACGCAGCACTTGCACTTATGGCAGTCATGTATGTAAAAACATACTTATCATTTTTAATTGAGGAAGAAGAAATAAGAACGGGATTACAGGAAGCGTATTGGGTTGGGCGCTTTGAAAAACTGCAAAGTAATCCAGATATTATTATAGATGGTGCTCATAACCCAGAAGGTATTGAAAGCCTTGTAAAAACGGTAGAATCACATTACAAAGATAAAAATGTAATAGTTTTATTTACTGCTCTTGGTGATAAACAATTGCATAATATGGTAGGTCAATTAGAAACCATCGCCGATGAAATTGTTTTTACAACATTCGCCTTTGATCGCGCGATTTCAGCAGGCGAGCTTGCGTCGTATTCAAAGAAAGAATCAAAGTTAGTTTTTGAAAATTGGAAAGAAGCAATTGATAAGAAGATTGAAATGATTGGAGAAAATGATGTTTTTATCATAACAGGTTCTCTTTACTTCATTTCGGAAGTTCGAAAATATATTCGCGAGAAAAACTAGATAGTCTTTGCTATCTAGTTTTTTTGTTCTACAAATGAAGTCAAATGCATACATATAAGATAAATATATAGGGTTATTTGGCGAATTCTTCTGACAAATATCTCGTTTTTTTGTGCAATGAATATGATATGATGCGGACAACGATAAGAGGTGAGGTGTGAGTGTATGGACAAGCAATCACGAACAATCTCAGTGAAAGTGAATGGAACAGAAGCGAAGTATGAGGAGAAGAAGAAAGATGAATTTGAATGGATGGTAGTAGAAAGTGAAAGACCGAAAAACGTTGTTCCGTTTCAAAAAACGAAAGTAATGTCTACGGAAAAAAAACGAAAGAAGTGGAGCAATACGTTAATTGCAATCGTTGCAACTGCGATTATTATTGGTACGGTGTTTGGGATGGGAATGCTACAGTTACTGAAAGGACAAGGTGCGACAGGGGGAAGCGAAGTAACAGCTTCAAAGCAGGTGCAAAATGAAGAATCAAAGGTAGGTGGAACGGCAGAACAAACACCAGCACAAAAAGAGGAAAAACAAAAAGCGCAGACAGGAACGTCATTAAATCCAATGAAATTATTTTTTGTTCAAGGAGGAATTTATTCTTCTGAAGAAAAGGGACAGGCCGCTCTTGAAGAGTGGAAAGGTAATGGAGGCGTTGCAGCTTTAAAACCGAGCGGTGATAAGTATGCATTAGTTGTTGGTATTGCTAGCGATGAACAAGGCATAAACCAATTAATGACGCAGTATAAAAATGATAATGTTTCCGTATTGAAAAAGGATTGGGATATAACAGATAAAGCGTTACTAAAAGATAATAAAGAAGTTGGGTCGTTTTTAACAAAAGTACAGCCATTATATACTCATTTAGCAAAATATGCTTCTAGCGTACAAGGTAGTGGGAAAAGTAATGCGAAAGATATAGGTGCGATTGAAAAAGAGTGGAAAGCGATCGAAAAAGAAGGGAAAAGTATGAAGCAAGAAGAAGCAAAGAAATTGTATATGTATACGTCAGTAGCTGTGCAAACAGCGAAGGATGGAAAAGGTGATAAGGAATCTTTGGCGAAATTAAATCAAGTTATTATTGACGGTATGCTTTCATATGAAAAAATTGTTTCACAAAAGGCAAAATGATAGGATAATGAAATGACGAGGGAAGAAGTATAGGTACTTCTTTCTTTTCTTTTGAATTTAGAGCAAAGTGCTTTCTCTATGGCAGGAATATAATCGTATGCTAGTAAAGAAATATTCTTTTGTTTAGAGAAAATAATATTTCTTTCATTTGTGGACAAACTATTCCTTTGATACGATTGATGTAAATGATTCTGCTTCATGTGAGAAAGGAAGGAGAAAATATGAGAAAAATTATTTTAGCTTCAGGATCACCTCGCAGGAAGGAATTACTTGAGTTAGCGGGTGTACCATTTGAAATCATTGTAAGTGAAGTAGAAGAAACGATTGGTGCGTATTCCTCACCTTCTGATATTGTTATGTCCCTTGCTCTGCAAAAAGCATCTGCAGTAGCAGAAAATAACGGTGATTATATTGTGTTAGGTGCAGACACAATTGTTACATATGAATCGCGTATTCTTGGAAAGCCTTCTAATGAGGCGGAAGCGAAAGAAATGTTGCAATTATTATCAGGGAAAACACATGAAGTATATACGGGTGTTGCAATTATAGCAAAAGAGAAAACGGTCACTTTTTACGAGCGTACAGAAGTTACGTTTTGGGAATTAACAGAAGAAGAAATTGACGCATACGTTGCATCAAAAGAGCCTCTTGATAAAGCTGGAAGTTATGGCATTCAAGGTAAAGGGTCTATTTTTGTTCAATATATTCAAGGGGACTACTATAGTGTAGTCGGGTTACCAATTTCACGTCTTGTTCGGGAATTAAAACAATTTAATATTGATGTAACCCATGCGTAAAATTGCATGGGATTTTCTTTGAGAAAACAAATAAAAGGGGTGGAGAAATGAACGGTATTCGTGATGTTGTTAAAGAAGAACAGCCACGGGAGCGTTTATTGTTAGAAGGAGCTGGAAGTTTATCGAATCGGGAGCTTCTTGCAGTGTTACTCAGAACAGGTTCTAAGGAAGAAACAGTTTTAAAGTTATCAGATAAAATTCTACATCATTTTGACGGTTTACGTATGTTGAAAGATGCAACGTTAGAGGAGCTTGTCAGTATACATGGTGTTGGGGTTGCGAAGGCAACCCAGCTTATAGCTGCGTTTGAACTCGGTAGAAGAATGGTGCGTTTAGAATATCAAAATAGATATAGCATTCGAAGCCCAGAAGATTGCGCGAGATATATGATGGAAGAAATGCGCTTTCTGCAGCAGGAGCATTTTGTATGTTTATATTTGAACACAAAAAATCAAGTTATACATAGGCAAACAATTTTCATTGGAAGCTTAAACACATCAATTGTACATCCAAGGGAAGTTTTTAAAGAAGCGTTCCGCCGTGCAGCAGCCTCTATCATATGTCTTCATAACCATCCCTCAGGAGACCCAACGCCTAGCCGAGAAGATATTGAAGTAACAAAACGCTTAGTAGAATGCGGCCGGATTATCGGAATTGAAGTGCTTGACCATATTATAATAGGCGACCATAAATTCGTGAGTTTAAAGGAAAAAGGTCATATTTAAGACTATGCTTTTTACTTATTTTGTTTTATAATGTGATTTATGAGTTTTTTGTAGAAATTTATCTACAAAAAGGATAAAGATATAAAAAACGTACTGTTTTTATAATATAAAGTAAGAAAAAATGAGTCCGTGAAAACAAGAAAGGAAGATAAATAATATGTTTGGATTTGGTGGCTTTACTCGCGATCTTGGAATAGATTTAGGAACTGCGAACACGCTTGTATATGTAAAAGGAAAAGGTGTAGTTTTACGTGAACCTTCAGTAGTAGCGTTACAAACTGATACGAAACAAATCGTTGCTGTAGGTAGCGATGCAAAACAAATGATTGGTCGTACACCAGGAAACGTTGTGGCACTTCGCCCGATGAAAGACGGTGTAATTGCTGATTACGAAACGACAGCAACAATGATGAAATATTACATTCAACAAGCTCAAAAATCAAATGGATTCTTCTCACGTAAGCCTTACGTAATGGTATGTGTACCTTCTGGTATTACAGCTGTAGAAAGACGTGCAGTAATCGATGCGACTCGTCAAGCGGGCGCACGTGATGCTTATCCAATCGAAGAACCATTTGCAGCAGCAATTGGTGCAAACTTACCTGTTTGGGAACCAACTGGTAGCATGGTTGTTGATATCGGTGGCGGTACAACAGAAGTTGCGATCATTTCTTTAGGTGGTATTGTAACAAGTCAATCAGTTCGTGTTGCTGGTGATGATATGGACGATTCAATCATTCAGTACATTAAGAAAAGCTACAACTTAATGATTGGTGAAAGAACAGCTGAAGCATTAAAATTAGAAATCGGTTCTGCAGGCGAGCCAGAAGGTATCGAGCCTATGGAAATTCGCGGTCGTGATTTAGTAAGTGGTTTACCAAAAACAGTACTAATTCAACCAGAAGAAATTGCAGATGCATTAAAAGATACAGTAGATGCAATTGTAGAATCTGTTAAAAATACGTTAGAGAAAACTCCACCTGAATTAGCGGCAGACATTATGGACCGTGGTATCGTATTAACAGGTGGCGGAGCATTACTACGTAACTTAGATAAAGTGATTAGCGAAGAAACAAATATGCCAGTTCTTGTTGCAGAAGACCCATTAGATTGCGTAGCAATTGGAACGGGTAAAGCATTAGACAATATCGATCTTTTCAAAACTGCTGCTCGATAATATTGCAAAATAAAAATCAATGAAATTAAGAGGGTGTGAACGTGCCACAGTTTTTCTTAAACAAAAGATTAATTGTTTTGTTAGTTAGTATTATTCTTCTCGTGGCATTGATTGGAATCTCATTGAAAGAACGGAACAGTTTAACATGGCCAGAGCAGTTTGTTAAAGACACTGTCGGTGTTGTAGAACGTGTATTCCAAAAGCCAGCGAAATACGTAGCTGGATTCTTCGAAAATGTAGAGGATGTAAAGCGCACGTATGAAGAGAATAAAGAATTAAAAGCAAAATTAGATAATTATGCAGGTCTATCAGGGAAAGTAAAACAATTAGAAGATGATAACAAGAAGTTACAAGAGTTAACGGGTAAAAAAGAGTTGAATAGCCAATATACTGAAATTCCAGCTACTGTCGTTTCTCGTAACCCGGATAAATGGTACGATCTAGTTGGAATTGATAAAGGGGCACAGCAAGGAATTAAAAAAGATATGGCTGTAGTAACTTCACAAGGTTTAGTTGGACGAGTGAAAAGTGTATCTCAGTTTACATCATCAGTAGAGTTGCTAAGCTCTATGAGCCGAACAAATCGTGTTTCTGCTATCGTACAAGGAAATGAGAAAATCTTTGGATTGATTGAAGGTTACGACAAAGAAAAGCACTTGCTTCTTTTTACAAAGATTGGCTCTGATGCAGGTGTAAAACCCGATCAACTAGTAGTAACATCTGGACTCGGTGATATTTTCCCAAGAGGTCTTGTAATTGGAAAAATCGTTGATGTTCAGCCAGATCCATACGGTTTAACAAAAACAGCTTATGTAAAACCTGCCGCTGATTTGAATGACGTAGAGCATATTACGGTTGCGAAACGCGAAACGCCTTCAGCGCCATTAGAATAGGAGGGGGAGAAGAGATGATGAAGATTCTAAAAAGAGCAGCTCTTCCTCTTTTGCTCCTTTTTGTTTTTCTATTTGAAAATATGTTTGCTACTATTGTTCCAACAGAGGTTTTTTGGAAAAATAGTATAGCAGCACCTCATTTCTTTATCATTGTTTTATGTTTTGTTACTGTGTACTATAGTCCGGTCCAAGGGATTTATTACGGACTTTTATTTGGTTTCTTATTTGATACTGTATACACAGAACTTGTCGGTATATATATATTTGCGTATCCGATTTTAGCTTATTTAGTTTATAGTGTGATGAAGATATTACAATTGAATTTATTTATTGTTGCTTCTATCGTACTAGCTAGCATAGTAGCATTAGAGTATTATGTGTATGGATTTTTAACTTTGTTAGGACGTACTCATATGTCGGCGTATGTCTTTTTCACAGATCGTCTCCTGTCTACTTTATTGCTAAATGCAATTTTCTTATTGATAGTTTGTTTCCCACTGAGACGATATTTAGTGCGTCTTTCAAAAGCGATGGAAGAAAAAGAAAAAAGGATTTTCTAATTTTATGTCGAATTGAATCGGTGGGGTGAACTTTAGTGGAAGAAAAAAAGCAACAAAATGTAATAATAAAAGGGACAAAAGACGGAATAACACTTCATTTAGATGATTGTTGTTCATTCTCTGAGTTACTGAAAGAGCTGGATGAAAAGCTTTCTACACATTACTATGATGGTGATGGGCGCTCTTTAATTGAAGTGCATGTGAAAGTGGGAAATCGTTATTTAACAGAAGTCCAACAAGAAGAGATTCGTACGTTAATTCGTAATAAAAAGAATCTTGTTGTGGATTCAATTGAAAGTGATGTTATAACTAAAGCGGAAGCAATAGCTTGGAAAGAAGAAACAGAAATTGTCCCTATTTCCAAAATTGTTCGCTCTGGACAAGTTTTACATGTAAAAGGAAATTTATTGTTAATTGGAGATGTTAATCCAGGCGGAACGGTTATCGCTGGGGGGAATATTTTTGTCGTAGGATCATTAAGAGGAATTGCACATGCTGGGTATTATGGGGATTCGGATGCTGTAATTGCTGCATCTGTTATGAACCCGATGCAACTTCGAATTAGTGATGTGGCAATGCGGGCTCCGGAAGAGAAAGAAGACGGAGCGGAGGCGGCAGAATGTGCGTATATTAATGAGAACAATCACATTGTTGTCGATCGACTGCAACTTCTCACTCATCTTAGACCTAATTTAACAAAGTTAGAAAGGGGAATTGTATAGCTGTGGGAGAGGCAATAGTAATTACATCTGGAAAAGGCGGTGTAGGTAAAACTACAACGTCTGCGAACATTGGTACAGCCCTAGCGTTATCTGGAAAGAAAGTGTGCTTAATTGACACAGATATCGGTCTTCGCAACTTAGACGTAGTAATGGGGCTGGAAAATCGTATTGTATTTGATCTTGTTGATGTCGTTGAAGGGCGTTGTCGTTTACCTCAGGCTCTTATTAAAGATAAACGTTTTGATGATCTTTATTTATTACCTGCAGCACAAACGAGTGATAAATCAGCGGTAACACCTGAACAAATGGATGAATTAATACAAGTATTACGTCAAGATTATGATTACATATTAATTGATTGTCCTGCGGGGATTGAGCAGGGATTTAAAAACGCGGTAGCTGGTGCGGATAAAGCAATTGTTGTTACGACGCCAGAAGTATCCTCAATGCGCGATGCGGATCGTATTATCGGGCTTTTAGAAAAAGAGGATATTGAACCACCGAAACTTGTTATTAATCGTGTGCGTAGTCATATGCTTCATGAACAGGATATGTTAGATGTTGATGAAATCGTACGTACATTGTCAATCGAGCTTCTTGGTGTTGTTGAAGATGATGATGAGGTTATTCGTGCTACAAATACAGGTGAACCTGTAGCGTTGCAACCGACCGGAAAAGCAGCGTTAGCTTATCGTAATATTGCAAGACGTTTGTTGGGCGAGAATGTCCCATTACAAGCATTTGAACAAGAAAAGGTATCGGTATTTACCAAGGTGAAAAACTTCTTTGGAATCCGTTAAAAGCACTTCGCATATTTGCGGAGTGCTTTCTTTTTTCTTCATACGAATATCTTCCTTTCCTAGCTCATACATATGTACAAACTGTATACAACTGTTTCTATTTAAATTAGCTTATTGAAGGAAAGGAGACAGTATGAAGAATAGACGTGTAGAAGAAATTAAAAAACGGATTGCGAAAAGGAAGGCAGAGCAAGAAAGGATGGAGGAAGAGCAGTATTTCGCTGGAGGGAATTTTGATAATGAAACAGTATTTATTGAGGATGGAGAAAAGGGAATTCATCCTTTATTTCGAAAAGAAGTGTTTTTCTTCAAAGTTTTATTATCAGCAATATTAGTTCTTTCTGTCGCTATTTTATATAAGAATGCACCCTCTTCTTTTGACGGTGCTAAAGCTGTTACAGAAAAAGTGATGAAAGAAGAGTTTCAGTTTGCTACTGTAGCGAAATGGTACGAAAAGCAGTTTGGAAAACCTCTCGTATTTTATTCGCCAAATGAGAAAAAAGAAGGAACTATTCAGCAAAAAGATTATGCGATTCCTGCTTCCGGAAAGGTAATGCAAGGGTTTCAAAAAAATGGCCAAGGTGTATTTGTCCAAACCGCTACAAATGCAACTGTTGAGTCAGTAAATGAAGGGCTAGTTGTTTTTGCAGGAAAGAAGGAGGAACTTGGTAATACAGTTCAAATTCAACATGCAGACGGCACGGAGTCATGGTATGCAAACTTAAATGATATGTCAGTGAAATTATATGATTACGTTTCAAAGAAACAAAAAATTGGAACGGTAAATAATGATGCAAATAATAAAAATGGTAAGTTTTATTTTGCTATAAAAAAGAATGAAAAATTTATTGATCCGATTCAGGTGATTTCGTTTGATTAAATATAGAGATGTTTTAACGAAAATTTCAGTGCATCCATTGTTTTGGGTTATTATTGTCATTGGTATTTTTACGGCTCGTTTTAAAGAGTTGCTACTGTTGTTTTGTATCGTTCTTATCCATGAACTTGGGCATGCTTTTGCAGCGGCGTATTATAATTGGCGTATTAAAAAGATTGAACTTTTACCGTTTGGTGGTGTAGCTGAGCTCGAGGAGCATGGGAATAAATCATTGAAAGAAGAGCTCGTTGTCGTAATTGCAGGACCTATTCAACATATTTGGATGATGGCGGTAGGCTATATGTTGTTTGAAGCTGGTTGGCTTCATGCGGATTTATATTATTTCTTTATGTGGAATAATATAATTATTTTAGCGTTTAATTTACTGCCTATTTGGCCGCTTGATGGTGGGAAAGTATTGTTTAACGTATTATCATATCGTTTTCCTTATTTACAGGCACATGAAAAGATGATGAAATTATCATGTGTTTTTTTTAGTGTAATACTAGTGTGGCAGTTACTTTGGAATAGTAACAATATTATGATGTGGGTGCTACTCATATTTTTAGCTGTGTCGTTATATCAAGAGTGGAAACAAAGACGGTATGCCTTTATGCGTTTTTTATTAGAACGTTATTATGGGAACAAAAGAGGAATTGAAAAGATTGCACCTATTGAAGTGCAATCAGAAGATCATTTATATAAGATATTCACAAAATTTCGTAGAGGGTATAAGCACTCTATTATCGTCCGTGGGAAATATAAAGAACATTACACATTGGATGAAAATGAACTGCTCTATGCGTATTTTACTGAAAAACGAACAACTTCATCTGTCGAAGAATTAATCGGTTAGTGTTGACGATAGCACTAACCTTTTATTATTGTAAAAGCAAAGATGATTATAAAGTGAGGAAAGAATTTTGAAAACGTTATATATGAACTACGCTGGATCGGAAAAACGCGTTGCAATTGAAGAGAAGAAAAAAATTGTTGAGTTTTTATGGAAGCGAAATGAAGAACAAGAGATTGTTGGGCACATTTATGTTGGACGTATCGTAAGAACGATTGCTGGAATGAACGCAGCTTTTGTAAATATCGGTTTAGAAAAACATGCGTATCTTTCATACGATGATGTACCGTCTTCTTATCGTATACATGAAGGGCAAGCGGTACTCGTACAAGTTGTGAAAGAGGCAATTGATACGAAAGGACCGAAATTGACAGCGAATATAGAATTTACCGGGAAATATGTCGTTTATATGCCATATGATGAAATGCGTGCGGTTTCTCGGAAAATAAAAAATAATAAAAGAAGGCAACAACTACTCCAAATTGAAGTAGAAGGGACAGGAGGGTATATATTCCGCTCTGCTTCTGAAAAAGGGGAAATTGAAGAAATACAAGCTGAAATGCAAAAGTTACAACAGTTATATGAAGAATTAAAAAGAAAAGAGGGCCAAGTAAAGGCGCCGTTACTACTTCATCGACCGGCCACCTTTTTAGATCGTGTATTTCAAGAGAATCCAATTGAAACGATTGAAAAAGTAGTTGTAGATACAAGAAGTATAGTAAAAGAATTAGAAGAAAAAATTGGGGGAGAAAAAGTATCTTTTTATAATGAAAAATCTTCAATGTTTAGCCATTTTGGAATAGAGCGTGAGATCGAGAAAGCACTTCAAAAGATAGTGTGGCTCCCGAATGGTGCTTATTTAATTGTGGAACAAATGGAGACGATGACTGTAATTGATGTGAATACGGGCAAGTTTACTGGAAAACAGAATTTACAAGATACAGTCCTTCGTACAAATGAATTGGCAGCTGAAGAGATTGCACGTCAATTAAGACTGCGTGATATCGGTGGTATGATATTAATTGATTTCATTAATATGAAAAGAAGAGAAGATAAAGAAAAGATAAGAGAATGTCTCATCGCTGCTATGCAAAATGATCGCACATATACAAGAGTGCTTGGGTTTACAGAGTTAGGGATTTTAGAGATGACACGTAAACGTAAAAAACATTCTTTACGCGACGTACTACTAGAAGAGTGTGTACCGTGCAAAGCGACGGGTTATGTGATGTCATATGAAACAATTGCGTATGAGTTAGAGAGAGAGTTAATTACATATGGTAATATAGAAGATGAGGCTGTATTAATCGCTGCACCTAAAGAACTGCAAAAACAATTTTTGCAAAAAGAATTACAAAAAAATATTCCATTTGAAATTTATTTCAAAGATGATATGATCGAAAAGTACGCTATTATCCGTTTTGGAAGTAAAAAAGAAATTATAGAACGGAAAAAATAGTTAGTAGAAGTTTCATTGACAATAGTCAATGAATTATGGTAACATCTTTATGTTATAGTTTATAGCACCTAAACGGCTATATGCTACAACCGCACAAGACAGGTTCCCTAAAGGCATTTATGTCTACCTCGTTTTTGGCGAGTCTTAGTAATTAAGAGGAGGTGCAAGTATGTACGCAATTATCGAAACAGGTGGAAAACAAATTAAAGTTGAAGCTGGTCAAGCAATCTACATTGAAAAATTAGATGTTGAAGCTGGTGAAACTGTTACTTTTGACAAAGTTCTTTTCGTTGGTGGCGAAAACGTTAAAGTTGGTAGCCCAGTTGTAGAAGGTGCAACAGTTACTGCGAAAGTTGAAAAACAAGGTCGCGCTAAGAAAATTATCGTTTTCAAATACAAAGCGAAAAAGAACAATCGTAAGAAACAAGGTCATCGTCAACCTTACACTAAGCTAGTTGTTGAAGCTATCAACGCTTAATTCTGGTTAACATGATTAAAATTACGATAAGTCGCACGAAATTAGGAAGTATCCAATCATTTAAAATGACTGGACATGCCGATTATGCGCCACATGGACAAGACCTTGTCTGTGCTGGAACTACAGCGGTTGTGTTTGGTTCTATAAATGCAGTGGAAGAACTTTGTAATGTGCAGGCAACTATTGAACTCGGAAGTGATGGCGGATTCTTAACGTATGAATTGCCTAATGATTTAGACGTTCATACAATGGAAAAAGCACAGATACTTTTAGAAGGATTGGTTGTTTCGCTTAAGACGATCGAACTTGATTACGGAAAGTATATCCGTTTAATAGAAAAAGTGCAGGAGGTGTAACGTATGTTAAGATTAGATCTTCAGTTTTTCGCATCTAAGAAAGGTGTAGGTAGTACAAAGAACGGTCGTGACTCTCAGTCAAAACGTCTTGGTGCTAAACGCGCAGATGGTCAAACGGTTTCAGGTGGTTCAATTCTTTACCGTCAACGCGGTACAAAAATTTATCCAGGTGTTAACGTTGGTCGTGGTGGCGATGACACTTTATACGCGAAAGTTGACGGCGTAGTACGCTTCGAGCGTCTTGGCCGTGACCGCAAACAAGTGAGCGTATATCCTGTTGCTCAAGAAGCATAAGAACTCACGGAAAACTCTAACCTGAGTGCAGGTTAGAGTTTTTCTATATTAAGGGGTATCTAAATGAATGAAAAATGGACAATTATAGATGCATTGCGCCATTCAAGACATGATTGGCTCAATCGTATGCAGATGGTGAAAGGAAACCTTTCCCTTGGAAAAGTGGAAGAAATTCATAGTCTCATCGATCGTTTTGTCCAAGAAGCGAGACAAGAATCCAATCTGATGGGGCTATCAATGCCTTTATTTTCAGAGTGGATTTTAACATATAATTGGAAACAGCAGCCGTGCTTATTGGAGTACGAAGTATTAGGGAAATTACATAACTTATCTCACTTAGATGAGACTGTATGTACATGGACGAATCAATTTTTCTCAATGCTTCAGCATAGTTTAGACGTATATGTTGAAAATTATGTTTGTATCACAATTGAATGTGACGCGGAGAATGCTCGTTTCTTTTTTGATTTTCGTGGTAAGCTAACGAGTGTAGAAGAACTACAGAATTGGCTTGCGAACCAAAACAATAAATGGTATTCCATTTCTTATACAGTGCGAGACGAAGAAGTCTCAGTTATATTACAACCAATTGAAAAAAGTGTGGTGAAATAATGTTTGTAGATCAGGTCAAGATATATGTAAAAGGTGGCGACGGTGGTAACGGAATGGTTGCGTATCGTCGTGAGAAGTATGTTCCAAAAGGTGGCCCAGCAGGTGGCGACGGTGGTAAAGGTGCAGATGTTGTTTTCGTTGTTGAGGAAGGCTTACGTACATTAATGGACTTCCGCTACCAACGTCATTTCAAAGCTGATCGCGGTCAGCACGGGATGAGTAAGGGGCAACACGGACGTAAATCTGAAGATTTACTTGTAAAGGTTCCGCCAGGAACCGTAGTAAAAGATGAAAAAACTGGTCAAATTCTTGCCGATTTAGTAACGCATGGACAAACTGCTGTAATTGCAAAAGGTGGTCGCGGTGGCCGTGGTAACTCACGTTTCGCAACAGCTACGAATCCAGCGCCAGAAATCGCTGAGAACGGGGAACCAGGTCAAGAGCGTGATGTCATTCTAGAACTTAAAGTACTAGCAGACGTTGGACTTGTTGGATTCCCAAGTGTAGGTAAATCTACATTATTATCTGTCGTATCATCAGCACGTCCGAAAATTGCAGAGTATCACTTCACAACAATCGTTCCAAATCTTGGTGTTGTTGAAACTGGTGATAACCGCAGCTTCGTTATGGCTGACCTTCCTGGACTAATTGAAGGTGCACATGCTGGCGTCGGACTTGGACACCAATTCTTACGTCATATCGAGCGTACACGTGTAATCGTGCATGTTGTTGATATGTCTGGTTTAGAAGGCCGTGATCCATATGAAGATTACGTAACGATTAATAATGAATTAAAAGAATACAATCTTCGCTTAACAGAGCGTCCACAAGTTGTTGTTGCAAACAAAATGGATATGCCAGATGCAGAAGAAAACTTACAAGCGTTTAAAGAGAAAGTGGGGGACGAAGTAAAAATCTTCCCAATCTCAGCTGTAACGAAACAAGGGGTTCGTGACTTACTGTTTGAAGTAGCGAACTTAATAGAAACAACACCAGAATTCCCAATACATGAAGTTGCGGATGAGTCTGATACAAGTGTAATGTACAAACTTGAGACTGAAGGTGTTAAATTTGAAATTACACGTGAAAGTGATGGCACGTTTGTTATCTCTGGTTACGATATCGAGAAAACATTCAAGATGACAGACTTCTCACGTGATGAATCTGTACGTCGTTTCGCTCGTCAAATGCGCGGAATGGGTATTGATGAAGCTCTTCGTGCACGTGGTGCGAAAGACGGAGATATTGTAAAAATTCTTGAATATGAATTTGAATTTATCGACTAAGACTGCCGAAATATGGCAGTCTTTTTTTGTTATAAATGTCTGATTCGTATAGGAAAAAATACCCACTAATTAAATTTTCAATTTATAATAGAACAAGGAGTGGTTTTTGGAAGAATTTCTTATGGGGAGAAAATGAACATGTATAAAATATTAATTGTAGAAGACGATGAAAAAATCGCGGGAATATTAGAAGAGCATTTAGAAAGGTATGGCTATCAGTCATTTAGAGCAAGTGATTTACAACATATAAAAGATGAGTTCGTGAAAGTAAATCCACATCTCGTGTTACTTGATATTAATTTACCGTATTTTGATGGTTTTTATTGGTGTCGCCAAATCCGCACTGTATCCAATGCACCAATTATTTTTGTTTCTGCAAGAACAGGAGAAATGGATCAAGTAATGGCAATTGAAAATGGTGGAGATGATTACATTACGAAGCCATTCCATTTAGATATTGTAATGGCTAAGGTGAAAAGTGCACTTCGGCGTGGGTATGGTGAATATGCTTCTGCGGCAGAAAGTGATTGTTTAGGTGTAAATGGACTGTTGTTATTTCCGTCCCAACATGTTGTTGAGTGGCAAGGGCAACAAACAGAACTGACAAAAAATGAATTTTATTTATTAGAGTGTTTAATGAAACAAGCAAATCAATATGTAACGCGCGAAGAACTGTTAGAAGCCCTCTGGGATGAGGTAGCTTTTGTCGATGATAATACATTAACCGTAAATGTAAAACGTGTAAGGAAGAAACTAGAGGAGCTAGGCATTAAAAATGCAATTGTAACGAAACGTGGATATGGTTATGCGCTTCTTACAGAGTGGGGCGAAGGGCATGAAGGTTAAAAATTACCTCATGGACCGCTTTTCTTTACTTCTTTCTTATATTGTTAGCCTCTGTCTATTTGGGCTCGTTTTGCAGTTGCAAAATCTTTTGGACAAAAGATCAATTGACTGGAGTACGTGGTTATATGGACTCTTATTAGGGACAGTCGTATTTACTGTATACCTCATTTACGATTACCGAAAACGAAGTGTGTTTTTAAAGAGGATCGAAAAGTATGTTACTGGCGGAAATACATTACATGACTCTTTACTTATTGATACTTCTTATACGTCAGAGCAAGAGATGGTCGTTGAATCGTTTACGCTATTGAGACAGCAATATATGAATGAAGTTCATAAACAACATGCGAAAGAACAACAGCAAATGATATTTATGAACCAATGGATTCATCAAATGAAAACACCAGTATCGGTTGTAGAATTGCTATTACAGAAGTTTGGTAAGGAGCATCGTGAAGCAAGAGCAACAGTTGAAAGTATTCGTGAAGAAAATAACCGTATACTAAATGGTTTAGATTTAGCGTTACATATGGCAAGGTTAGAGCAGTTTGCGAAAGATTATAAAGTAGAAGTAGTAAATGTGATAGATATCATTCGAGGTATTATTAATGAAAATCGAAAATCCTTTATTCAATCGTCTGTATTTCCGAAAGTAATGTTTGAGGAAGATATTTGTATGGTTGCATCTGATAGAAAATGGCTCAGTATTGCTATAGGTCAAATCGTTGTAAATGCAATTAAGTATACGAAAATTTCAGAAGCAGAGAAAAAGGAAATTCAATTTCAAATTGAAGAGAAAGATCAAAAAGTGTTATTACATATTAAGGACAATGGAATCGGTATTCCAGAGCAAGATGTAAAGCGTATATTTGATCCATTCTTTACGGGGATAAATGGCCGTAAAACGAGAGAAGCAACCGGAATGGGCTTATATATTACGAAGGAAATTTGCGATAATTTACATCACGGTATTTATGTACAATCAGCTGAAGGGGAAGGGACAACATTCACGTTCCAATTTGCAAAAGATGAAGAATATCATACATTAATGAGAAAAATGACAAAACTGTAAGATAACAAAACGTTTTGTAAGGGAAATCGCTCGTTTCTTTTTCTTATTTTTCTTATAGTAAATGTAAGAAGAAAACACATAGGGGGATTAGAAATGAGTGTTCTTGAAGTAAAAGGATTAACGAAGGTGTATCAATCAAAAGGTTCAGTAGCGACGACTGCTTTAAACGATATAAATTTTAAAATAGAAGAAGGGGAATTTGTAGGGATTATGGGTCCTTCAGGAAGCGGGAAAACAACGCTTTTAAATTTATTAGCAACAATTGATAAGCAAACTTCAGGTCATGTGCTTGTAAATGGCGAAGAAATTAATCAAATGCGTGCTGCAAAACTAGCAGAGTTTCGCCGTACACATTTAGGATTCATCTTCCAAGATTTTAACTTACTTGATACGTTATCGATTAAAGAAAATATTATTTTGCCGCTTGTAATGGCGAAGAAATCTGTAAATGAGATTGATGCAAAAGTGCTTGAGATTGCAAAGTTTTTAAATATCGAAGAAATTTTAAATAAAAAAGTATATGAAGTATCAGGCGGGCAACAACAACGTGCAGCAGCTGCGAGAGCGATCATTCATGAACCGACTTTAATTTTAGCGGATGAGCCTACTGGAAACTTAGATTCGAAGTCAGCAAAATCATTAATGAGCGCGTTGCAAGACTTACATGAACAAAAGAAAGTGACAATTGCAATGGTAACGCATGATCCGGTAGCGGCTAGTTATTGTGAACGTATCCTTTTCATACGTGATGGAGAAATTTTCTCGGAAATACATAAAGGAAGAACGAAACAAGCCTTTTTCCAAGAAATTCTGGACGTACTTGCGATGCTAGGAGGAGAATATCATGAACTTTCGCCAGCTCGTGCTTAATAACGTAAAAGGAAATTGGCGTAACTATAAAGCGTTTCTTATAAGTAGTTGTTTATCGATTGTCGTATTTTTTATGTATGCTTCCTTCATTTATCATCCGGATGTCGTAAGCGGTAATATTAGTATGAGGCAGATGATTTCAAAAGGATTAGAATCGATGAATTATATTGTAGTCATCTTCTCAGCACTCTTTATTTTATATGCAAATTCAACATTTTTACGAGCAAGGAAAAAAGAGTTTGGTCTATTAACATTAATAGGCGGAACGAAATCGCAGCTCGGCCGAATGATTATATTAGAGCAACTGATGTTAGGTAGTATTGCCATTGTAGTAGGTATTGGGCTTGGCATGCTTTGTTCAAAATTATTCTTCCAAGCATTAAGCGTAATATTGAAAATAGATAAAACACTTCCACTCGTATGGAATAGTAAAGCGGTTTTGATTACAGCAGGTGTATACTTTATTCTATTTTTAATCCTATCATTGTTTAGCGTTTGGACAGTAGGACGCTTGCAAATTATCGATTTATTAAGAGAAGCAAGAAAACAAAAAGTAGAGCCTTTTGCATTTACATGGTTATGCGTAGTTGGTATAGGATGTATTATTGTTGCATATGTACTTAGCTTCCAAGTAACATTTATGAATTTTATCATTCTGTTTTTACCGATTGTAGGGCTGACGATAGGCGGAACTTATTTGCTGTTTACACAAGGTAGTACAGTCGTATTAAAGGCGTTACAAAAACGAAAAAAATCTTTTTATACATATCCAAATATGTTCGTACTTAGCAATCTTATTTATAAAATGAAAGATAATGCTCGTTTTCTATTTGTAATTTCTATCATTACGGCGGTTGTATCTTCAGCAGTCGGTACACTGTATGTATTCTTTGAAGATATGAGCTATAAGACAGTAACTAGTACCCCGCATGCTATTTCGTATGAGGAAAAAGGAATACATACGCATAATGTCATCAAAGAAGGAAAAACAAAAGAATTAATAAAAAAACACGGATTTGAAGAAGCGCGAGAAGTAACGTACGTAAAACTTCCTGGAACTCAAAAAATCACGATGTTTAACAGTGAACATGAGATGCCAATGGCGATTGTTTCAGAAAAAGAATATAACGCTGAAGTACGTAAACAAAAGAGAGAGCAAGTTAGAGAAGTTCATAATGCACCAGGTAGTGCAACGATGGTTATAATGGATATGGCGAACGATATGATGAAGATAGATCGTTCGAAACCGTATGAAATTAAAATTAACGGACAAACGCAATCTGTTCAATTAAATAAGCCAACTTCATTTTCTGTTTTTAATGATAGTGAATATCTCATTGTAAATGATCAAGATTTTGAGAAATACGCAAAGCTCGTACCGGATGAAGAAAAGACGAAATATTACGGTTATTATATAGAAGACTGGAAAAGTACAGAAGACCTTGTGTTAGATTTGAAAAAGGAAGTTGCACCAGATAAGCAAGAGGAATTGCATAACTCAGTGTTCGCTTATAAAAATATAAGAGAATCAGGAGCAATTACAATGTTTATTGGTTTCTTTGTAGCTGTACTGTTCTTCTTCTTCGCTTGTAGTATGACATACTTTAAATGGTTTAACGATAAAGAACAAGATCGTATTCAATTTAAATCGTTAAAGAGAATCGGTATGACAGATAAAGAAATTCGTAAAATTGCAATTCGACAAATGGGTGTTATCTTCTTTATCCCAATTTTAATTGGTGCCATTCATAGTGGATTTGCTCTTCATACGTTAGGGAAAATGCTTTATCTCGATTTATGGAAATCAGGTGCGATTGTAATTGGAGCATACATTGTAGCTTCTGCGATTTACTTTATAATCGCGCAAAGAGGATATTTGAAACACGTGAAAAGCTAGAGAAATCTCTAGCTTTTTGCCTATGTAGTAAGTTATAGGAGGACGATAGATGAACATTCGGCAACTAGCGCTGCAAAATATAAAAGGAAATTGGCGTAATTATAAAGTGTTTTTCTTAAGTAGTTGTTTTGCAATATTTGCGTCTTTTGCATACATGTCTGTCATTGTACATCCGTATATGCAGGAGACGATGTGGTATCAAAACGTACGCTGGGGACTTATTATATGTAATATTATAATCATTTCTTTTTTCGTCATATTTATTTTGTACTCTACTTCTATTTTCATAGAGGCACGTAAGAAAGAACTAGGATTATACATGTTAATGGGAGCAACGAAATCTAACGTAATAGGAGTAATTATGACCGAGCAAATATTAATCGGGGTATTTGCTAATATTTTCGGTATTGGGCTTGGTATGATCTTTTTAAAGCTCTTCTTCATGGTGTTTAGTATGTTACTGGGGCTTCCGAAAGAACTGCCTGTCATATTTGACGTGAGAGCAATCGGGGGAACGTTTATTGCTTATATGGTCGTATTTTTTGTCTTATCATTTATAAGTGCTTTACGTATATGGAATATAAAAATCATTCGGTTATTGAAAGAATTTCGAGCAGATAAAAAAGAGAAGAAAACATCAATGTGGCTTTGTATATTCGGATTTATTTGTTTAGGTATAGGATATGCGTTAGCGTTACAAGCGACCATACTAACGATAGCGTTCTATTTTTTCCCTGTGTCTATACTTGTCTCTTTCGGAACGTATTTTTCTTTTACATACGGCACTGCTCAAATATTAGAAATAATAAAACGAAATAAAAAGATTATGTATACATATCCGTATTTATTTATAGTGAATCAATTATCACATCGAATGAAGGAAAATGGTCGCTTTTTCTTTCTAATGTCAATGGCAACGACGTTTGTAGTTACAGCAACAGGTACAGTGTTCTTATATTTTTCTAGCATGCAAGATATGTGGCGAACTGGAGGGGTACACTCGTTTTCGTACATAGAAAAAGGTATTTCTACTCATGAAGTCTTTGAGGAAGGTGCGGTTGAAAAATTACTGCATCAATATGAGTATGATGATTTTCAATATATAAGTTTTGTTGGAGTGTATGCATCCTTTCAATCTAATAAGGGAGAAACAACAATAGTACCGCTTATAAAAGAAAGTGAATATAACCAAGAAGCGAGGAAACAAAAACAGAAAACGTATCGTCCTAAAAAAGGTACAGTGACACTCGTTTATTATAATAAATACAATAATTCGAATGTATATAATCAAAAAGAGATTCAATTGCAAGTAATGAATCAACCATATCAATTCGTATTTAACGGTCAGAAAGAAGGGGTTCAATTTAACCATCATCCTTCGTACATTAATGGTCTGTTCTTCGTTATGAATGATGAAGATTTTGATAGTATAGCAAATCAGGTTCCTGATTCTGAAAAAATGATATATAGAGGCTACACATTACCAAATATCGAAAAGACGAAGAGATTAAATGAAGATTTACGGAAACATATGAAACAAGATAATAATGCATTTCGAAGCAATATGGAGTTATATGTAAATATGAAAGAAGGCGGCGATATTACTCTATTTGTAGGCTCATTTATTAGTATATTATTCTTTCTTACTTCATGTAGTATCGTGTATTTTAAATGGTTCCATAATATTGCATCGGACCGAAAGCAGTATGGTGCACTCTCTAAACTTGGAATGACGAAGGAAGAAGTATGGAAAATTTCTCGTTGGCAATTATGTATGCTATTTTTTGCGCCAATTCTAGTTGGGAGTATGCATAGTGCAGTTGCGTTATATACGTTTCATAATACGCTCTTTATGGATGGTTCATTAAGAAAAGTAGGCTTGTTTATTCTATTTTATATCGCTGCATGCATCGTTTATTTCTTTTTTGCTCAAAGAGAATATAGGAAACATTTAGACTAGCGCATGCTAGTCTTTTTTAAATATTCGAAATTTACATAGAAGAATATAAAAAATTATGGTATAACAGTAAGAAAACGAAAAAGAGGGGAAAAGACGATGATTCGAGTAGGATATTTAGGACCAGAAGCAACATTTACAAATATGGCGGTGAGTCGTTTTTTTCCGGAAGCAGAGCATGTACCGTATCGAACGATTCCGGATTGTATGGATGCAGCTGCAAATGGAAATGTAGATTATGCAGTGGTACCACTAGAAAATGCCATAGAAGGCTCAGTGAATATAACAGTTGATTACCTAGTACATGAGCAGCCGCTTTCTATTGTAGGAGAAATTACAGTACCCATTCAGCAGCACCTACTTGTACATCCGCAGTATGCAGAAGTGTGGGAAGAAGTATATGCAGTGCATTCTCATCCACACGCTATTGCGCAATGTCATAAATTTTTAAATGAAGAGTTAAAAGGGGTAACTGTCCGAGATATGACATCAACAAGTGCAGCTGCGCAATATGTGAAAGAACACCATGAAGAAAAAATTGCTGCCATTGCAAATGAAGCAGCTGCAGAAAAATATGGATTAACAATCGTAAGACGTAGCATTCATACGCATAAAAATAATCATACACGCTTCCTCGTGCTCCATAAGAAAAAGAAAGCCATACTCCCAAATAACGGAGAAAACCGAGGGGAGAAAACGACGCTTATGATAACGTTACCCGCTGATTATGCAGGAGCGCTATATCAAGTGTTATCAGCTTTTGCATGGAGAAAATTAAACTTATCAAAAATCGAATCGCGTCCGATGAAAACAGGTCTTGGAAATTACTTTTTCTTGATCGATGTCGATAAAGCATATGATGATGTATTATTGCCAGGTGTAACCATGGAGCTTGAAGCACTCGGCTTTTCTGTGACTGTGCTTGGGAGTTATTCTTCTTATTGGTTGTAAGAGGGGAGCTGTTGTTAAACTTGTTTGAAATGAAAAGCTGTTTATCGGTTTGAGGCAGAGTAAGCTATCGATTCTATTGAAGTAGGTGATGTAATTAAGCTAGCAAAATAAAGAAGCCGTCCTAAAAGAGATTTTAGGACGGCTTTCTGTTAGGAATAGGTAACTCTTTTGTCGTGTTTTTAGTACGCATCATTACAACTATTATAATAATAGGATTCATCATTGTTTGAATTACTGCAGCAAATACAATTCGTTTGTTGTATGAATAGATTAAGGGTAGATGGAGCTACAGTATCTGAGAAAGTAATACTCTCAACATCTTCTACTAAAAATGTTTTAATATCTCCTGGTGTTAAGGTAAATGTAAGTGGAGAGCGATGGTTTAATCTTGCAATTGTTAATCGAATCGTTGTTGCAAATGCAGGACTGAAACTAAATTTAATAAGTGTCTTATTATGATTTTTAGTGAAGTTTTCAAATACAGTTCGAGGAATTCCAGTTGTTATATCAAGATCTTGAGGGGTATCTTCCGTACCGAAAATAGTATAGTTCTGTATAAAACAGTTATTTGAATCTGAATTTGAAGAATTACATGGACGATCATTTTTCTTATAATATTTTTTTCCATTTTTTAAGAAGTAATCTGCCATAACTAATCACTCCCTTCATATATAAGGGTTAAAGGTTGTCCATATATAATATGAAATATATTTTTATATGTTTGGACGTAAAGGAAGAGAAAATAAAAAGAGTCCATCTGGTATGATGGACTCAATACTGTTTTACCTGGTGGGATTCTTTATTTTAACTTCACAAGACGCTCTTCTAACTGACCACGCCAAACATCGGCTAGTTCTGGAACAGCAAGAATCTTTTCAATGCTATATTTATCTTTTCTATTATGAAAATAAATTTCGTTAGAGAACAAAACAGAAACATTGCTCGGTTGACGTTCTAGTAATGTAATTTTTGAATCTTTACGTACAGTACCTTCTTGAAGAACGCGGCATAGGTAGCCAGTAAATCCGGTTGCTACAATGCGCGGCAGTATGCCAGGAATACCGAGACGTTTTGAAATAGTGCTACAAGGTACTCTTGCTTGTGTGACCTGAATGATTGCTTCACCTAGTTGATATGTATCTCCAATGCAAACATCACGCTCTAACATATTTGTTACGGTAATGTTTTCGCCAAATGCGGAAGCTGGAAGCGTAGTTTGAAATTCTTCTTCCCATAGTGCGTAATGCTCGTGTGGGTACACACAAACTGCGCGATCAGGTCCACCGTGGTGTTTTAAATCTGCTACATCATCATCAAGGAAGCCATCTTTTGATAGGAAAGCTTCTTCGGTAAGTTCTTTACATATACCGGTAATCATTTCTTTATCTTCGCTATATTTCATTTGTTTCGGTTTGCCAATGCTAAAGTGAACGAGTTTAATTCCCATAGTTGATCCCCTTTACAATTGATTACAATAGTATATCACTAAAAAAGCACAGAGAATGATAAAAACTCTGTGCTTTACATTAATAAACGAGAAATCCTGCTTTATCTAGTGCCTCGCAAGCTGCATCTAACTTTTCTTTTGAATCTGCCTCAATTGTATGTAAGTGAATACCATCCGTTAGTTGCGAAAGATAGGAAGCATTTGTGTTTTCGATTTTTTGTAAATATTGCTCTACATCAAAGCGATTGCTTACCATGATGGATGCTGTTAAGTCACCGTATACAGGATGCTCAACCTTTACATCTTTAATCGTGATGCCGTGGTCAACAAGCATTGTAAGTTCTTGACGTACTTCTGCTGGCTTATGTTGGCATACAATTACGCGTTCGAAAGCTTGCTGTTTCTCTTGTGGTTTTAAATATAAATAGCCTTGAGCAGTTGCAATAATTGGTTCGTTTCGTGCTTTAAGTAAGGAAATATCTTGCACGATAACTTGCCTACTTACGTTTGTCTTCTTCGATAGTTCATTCCCAGATAACGGCTCATTTGCAGCGAGAAGCCACTGAAGGATAAGCTGTCGTCTTTCTTCACCTAAAATCTTTTTTTGGTCATTTTGTTTCATTATGATTTAACACCTCTATAAAATTGATTTCCAATTGTGTGTAGTGCATGAATAGTAGTATCAATTTGATCTTTCGTTGTTTGTTGCCCGAAAGAGAAGCGGACATATTGTTTTGCCTCTTCATACGTTTTTCCAATTGCAAGCATTGTTTTCGAAGGTTCTTGTTTACCGACTTGGCAAGCACTTCCGGTAGAAATGGCAATACCGCGGCGATTACATTCTAGCATTGTATATTGACCTTCTAGTCCTTTTATTGTAACCCCAATAATATGTGGTAAACAAGAAGTAGAATGACCTTCTACTTCAATTTCTAGAGGAAGTGCTTGTAATCGCTCTAAAAAGTAGGATCGTAACTCTTTAAAACGTAAGCTTTCTTCCTGTTGATTTTTTAATATATTCTCAGCAGCTGTTAAAAAAGATGCGATGCCAGGAACGTTTACTGTACCTGGACGAAATCCTTTTTCATGAGAAGTCCCCGGAAATATTTGTGTCCAGCGAACTTGCGGATTTATATAGCAAGCGCCAACCCCCTTCGGTCCATATATTTTATGTGCTGAAACAGAAAGACTATCAATCCCCATCTCAAAAACATTGATAGGAAGTTTACCAAATGTTTGCACACAATCTGAATGAAATAAAACGTTATATTTTTTTAAAAGTGCCCCAATCTCTGCGATGTTTTGAACGGTTCCAATTTCAGAGTTTCCGTGCTGTATACTTGCCAGAACAGTATTCTCTGTAATAGCTGTTTCTAAATCATCTAAATGAATTAGTCCATCTGTATCAACAGGAATTTCAGTAATTGTATACCCTTGTGATTGTAAGGATTGAAAATAACTTCGAATGGATGCATGTTCCATAGGTGTCGTAATAATATGCTTCTTATTTCGGGCATTTAGAAGAGATTGAATCGCAAGATAGTTAGATTCTGAGCCGCTGCTTGTGAAGAATACCCCTTGTTCTTTTCCACCAATCATGTCAGCGAATGTTTTTCTGCAAACTTGTAATAAAGAAGAGGCTGTTCCTCCAATGTCATGTAAACTTTGCTCATTTCCGAAGTATTGCGATGCTGCTTTCATATATGTTTGTAATGCTTCCACGCTCATAGGTGTAGTAGCTGCATAGTCAAGATATATCATCATGTAAGTTCCTCTCTCTAGTAAGAGTTACATTTCTTTTATTTTTTAAATGGTAGTGAAA
Organism: Bacillus paramycoides; assembly: GCF_038971285.1. NCBI lineage: Bacteria > Bacillati > Bacillota > Bacilli > Caryophanales > Bacillaceae > Bacillus > Bacillus paramycoides. The sequence goes on along the minus strand of NZ_CP152427.1, from coordinate 4,297,828 downwards.
ATAAGAATTATAAAAAAACTCTTGTCATTATTTTAAAACTATGTAAATATAGGTGTCAAGACAGTTGAAAAGTGTAAAGTAGGAGGCAACAATTATGCCAAGTGCAGATGTCTTAATTATTGGAAGTGGCGTTGCGGCACTTCGTGTTGCGAAAGAGATTTGTCACGAAAAGAATGTGATTATTATCACAAAGGAAACGAACCGTAATAATAATACATATTTAGCGCAAGGTGGAATTGCCGCAGCGGTTGCTACATATGACAATCCAAATGATCATTTTGAAGATACGTTAGTAGCAGGGTGTCATTATAACAATGAAGATGTGGTCCGTTATTTAGTCGAGGAAGGACCGAAAGAAATGAATCATCTCATTGAAAATGGAATGAAATTTGATGGAGATGAAACGGGTCCTCATCTTGGAAAAGAAGGTGCACATCGAAAGCGTCGTATTTTACATGCAGGCGGCGATGCAACAGGGAAGAATTTATTAGAGCATTTCATTCAAGAAGTAGCTCCGCACGTTACGGTAGTGGAACAGGAAATGGTGCTCGATTTTATTATAGAAAATGATAAATGTGCTGGAGTTTTAACGCGAAATAGTGACGGCAAGCTGAAGCGTTACGTTGCAGATTATACAGTGTTAGCAACAGGTGGAATTGGAGGTTTATACGCCTTTACTTCAAACGATACGACAATTACGGGTGATGGACTTGCAATGGTATACCGTGCAGGCGGAGAGCTCGTAGATTTAGAGTTTGTACAATTTCATCCAACAATGTTATACGCGGGCGGGCGATGCTGTGGCCTCGTTTCTGAAGCTGTCCGTGGTGAAGGAGCTGTCCTTATAAATGGAAAAGGGCAGCGTTTTATGATGGATATACACCATGATCACGATCTCGCGCCGCGTGATGTAGTGGCAAGAGCGATTCATGAACAGCTTTTGGCGGGTGAAAAAGTGTATTTGAATATCGAGTCTATCCAAAATTTTGAAGAGCGTTTTCCAACTGTATCAGCATTGTGTAAAAAGAATGGTGTTGATATAACTCAAAAACGCATTCCGGTCGTACCTGGTGCTCATTTTCATATGGGCGGCGTGAAAACGAACTGTGATGGGGAGACGCCCATTCCAAATTTATATGCGGTCGGTGAAGTAGCCTGTAACGGTGTTCATGGAGCAAATAGATTAGCAAGTAATTCGTTATTAGAAGGTCTTGTGTTTGGAAAAAGAATAGGACAGCATCTTTTAACGAAAGCGGCAAAAGACAGATTGAACAACTTTGCTGAGAAGGAAAGGAAGTTTATCGTTTTGAATCATTTGCCGGCGAAAGAAGAAATACAAGAATGCATGATGAAATATGTTGGGATTGTGCGAACGGAGCAAAGTTTATCTTATGCAAAGAGATGGTTTAGTAAGTACGGTGTTCGAAATATGATATTGCAACATGATGCTCTTACAAATGAAGAGATAACGATTATTAATATGTTAACAGTCTGTGAGCTTATCGTCGTATCAGCTTTGCAAAGAGAAGAAAGCATTGGTGGCCATTATCGAAGTGATTATCCACATAGAAATAGCGTAAAAAAAGAAATCGTTCGAGTGAAAAGAAAACTACAACTTGTGTAATGAGAGGAAGAGGGGCTTTATGAATACGATAAAGGTTAAAGAAGCATTAAATCGATTTTTTCTAGAAGATATAGGAGAAAGAGATGTAACATCTCAGCTTATTTTTCCAGACAATTTACTTTCAAAAGGAACGTTTCTTGCGAAGGATACAGGGGTCTTTGCGGGACGTTTAGTCATTGAAGAAGGGTTTAAATTTATTGATGAGAGAATTGAAGTTGAGCTTCATAAAAAAGATGGAGATTTTGTAGAAAAAGGCGAAATAATTGCAACTGTCCAAGGACCAATTGCATCGTTATTAACGGCAGAGCGCGTTATATTAAACGTTATCCAGCGTATGAGCGGGATAGCTACAATGACATACGAGGCTGTTCGTGCCTTAGGTAGTAGCCATACACGTATTTGTGATACGCGAAAAACGATGCCAGGGCTACGTATGTTTGATAAGTATGCAGTCGTGTGCGGAGGCGGATTTAATCACCGTTTCGGTTTATATGATGGTGTCATGATTAAAGATAATCATATTGCTTTTGCTGGTTCTATTACGAAAGCTGTTACATCGGTGAAAGAAAAGTTAGGACATATGGTGAAAGTAGAAGTGGAAACAGAAACAGAAGAGCAAGTAAAAGAAGCTGTAGCTGCTGGTGCAGATATTATTATGTTTGATAACCGTACGCCAGAAGAGATTCGGGAGTTTTCCAAGATTGTACCAAGTGCTATCGTTACGGAAGCATCAGGAGGTATTACGATTGAAGATTTATCGAAATACGGAAAAACAGGGGTAGATTATATTTCACTTGGAGCGTTAACACATTCAGTGAAAGCATTTGATATTAGTTTTAACATAGAGGCGTAAGGAAAGTGGCTTAGAGGGGGAGAAAGGGATATGAGTATTTTAGAAAAAGTGCAACCGATTGAAACGATGTTACCAGAGCATTATTACACGATGACAACAGAAGATATGGAAAAGCGTGTTCGTGAGATTAAAGAAAAAATGGGGAAAACACTATTTATTCCAGGCCATCATTATCAAAAAGATGAAGTGGTACAATTTTCTGATGCAGCAGGAGATTCACTTCAGCTTGCGCAAGTTGCAGCGAGTAATAAAGAAGCAAAATATATTGTATTTTGCGGTGTACACTTTATGGCAGAAACAGCAGATATGTTAACGACAGATGATCAAATCGTTATTCTGCCAGATATGCGTGCAGGTTGTTCGATGGCAGATATGGCAGATATCGAACAAACAGAAAGAGCGTGGAAAGAGCTCACAAAATTATTTGGAGATACGATGATTCCGTTAACGTATGTTAACTCTACAGCTGCAATTAAAGCGTTTTGCGGTCGAAATGGCGGAGCGACAGTAACTTCCTCTAATGCAAAACAAATGGTATCTTGGGCGTTTACACAAAAAGAGCGCCTTGTCTTTTTACCGGACCAACATTTAGGAAGAAATACAGCGTACGATTTAGGTATCCCGTTAGATAAAATGGCAGTATGGGACCCGCATACAGATTCATTAGAGTACGATGGAGATATAGAAGAAATTCAAGTGATTTTATGGAAAGGACATTGTTCTGTTCATCAAAACTTTACAGTGAAAAACATTGAGAACGTACGGAAAAATCATCCGGACATGAACATTATTGTACATCCAGAATGTTGCTACGAAGTTGTAGCTGCTTCGGATTATGCAGGTTCAACGAAATATATTATTGATATGATTGAAGCGGCTCCATCTGGAAGTAAATGGGCGATTGGTACAGAAATGAATTTAGTGAACCGAATTATTCAACAACATCCAGATAAAGAAATTGTTTCACTTAATCCATTTATGTGTCCGTGTTTAACGATGAACCGAATTGATTTGCCGCACTTATTATGGGCACTTGAAATGATAGAAAGAGGAGAAGTAATTAACGTTATTAGCGTAGATAAACAAGTGACTGAAGAGGCAGTTCTTGCATTAAATCGTATGTTAGAGCGTGTGTAAAGCAGCGGATTCCCGTTGCTTTTTTTCGTACATATAATCATAACGAGAACAAAATGGGCATACATTGTTTTGAAGAAATCATTGCGATTATCTTATACTTATTCCGCTTCTAATGATATTGAAAATCGAAGAAGTGATACAAGTGAAAAGAAGTTAACGTTATTTAGAAAGGGTTACTTCATGAGATTTGTTACTTATAGATAAGTTATACAGGAGGGGGAAAATTTGAAAATTCATATCGTGCAAAAAGGGGATACCCTTTGGAAAATTGCGAAAAAGTACGGAGTGGATTTTGATACGTTGAAAAAAACAAATACACAACTTAGTAATCCAGATTTAATTATGCCAGGTATGAAAATTAAAGTGCCATCAAACAGCGTTCATGTAAAACAGCAGGCTGGAGCAGGCTCAGCACCTCCAAAACAATACGTAAAAGAAGTGCAACAAAAAGAATTTGCAGCAACGCCAACGCCGCTTGGAATAGAAGATGAGGAAGAGGTTACGTATCAATCAGCACCAATTACACAGCAGCCAGCTATGCAACAAACACAAAAAGAAGTGCAAATAAAACCGCAGAAAGAGATGCAAGTAAAGCCACAAAAAGAAGTACAGGTAAAACCACAGAAGGAAATGCAAGTGACACCGCAAAAGGAAATACAGGTAAAGCCACAAAAAGAAGTGCAAAAAGAAGTGCAAAAAGAAGTGCAAAAAGAAAAACCAATTCAAATAGAAAAACCAGTTGAGAAACCGTCTGTTATTCAAAAACCACCTGTTATAGAAAAACAAAAACCAGCGGAGAAAGAAAACACAAAATTCTCGGTAAATGTATTACCACAGCCGCCGCAACCACCAATAAAAGCGAAAAAAGAATATAAAATTTCAGATGTAATTAAAAAAGGAAGCGAGTTAATTGCTCCTCAAATTAATAAGATGAAACCTAATAACGTCATTTCTCCGCAAACGAAAAAAAATAACATCGTATCACCGCAAGTAAAGAAAGAAAATGTAGGGAATATCGTATCACCGCAAGTAAAGAAAGAAAATGTAGGGAATATCGTATCACCGCAAGTAAAGAAAGAAAATGTAGGGAATATCGTATCACCGCAAGTAAAGAAAGAAAATGTAGGGAATATCGTATCACCGCAAGTAAAGAAAGAAAATGTAGGGAATATCGTATCACCGCAAGTGAAAAAAGAAAATGTAGGAAACATCGTATCACCACAAGTGAAGAAAGAAAATGTAGGGAATATAGTGTCACCACAAGTAAAGAAAGAAAATGTAGGGAATATAGTGTCACCGCAAGTGAAGAAAGAAAATGTAGGAAATATAGTGTCACCAAATGTATCAAAAGAAAATGTAGTGATTCCGCAAGTAATACCGCCAAATATTCAAGTGCCGAACATGATGCCGATTATGGATAATAACCAACCACCGAATATCATGCCAATCATGGATAATAACCAACCACCGAACATGATGCCGATTATGGATAATAACCAACCACCGAATATCATGCCAATCATGGATAATAACCAACCACCGAATATCATGCCGATTATGGATAATAACCAACCACCGAATATCATGCCGATTATGGATAATAACCAACCACCGAATATCATGCCAATCATGGATAATAACCAACCACCGAATATCATGCCAATCATGGATAATAACCAACCACCGAATATCATGCCAATCATGGATAATAACCAACCACCGAATATCATGCCGATTATGGATAACAATCAAATACCAAACATGATGCCGATCATGGATAACAATCAAATGCCAAACATGATGCCGATCATGGATAACAATCAAATGCCAAACATGATGCCGATTATGGATAATAATCAACCACCGAATATGATGCCATATCAAATGCCATACCAACAACCTATGATGCCGCCGAATCCGTATTATCAACAACCAAATCCATATCAGATGCCGTATCAGCAAGGTGCGCCATTTGGACCGCAGTACACGTCTATGCCAAATCCAAATATGATGCCAATGGATAATAATATGCCACCGCTCGTGCAAGGAGAGGAAGATTGTGGGTGTGGGGGAGAGAGTAGGCTATACAGTCCACAACCTGGAGGGCCGCAATACGCGAATCCTTTATATTATCAACCAACTCAATCGGCATATGCACCACAGCCAGGAACGATGTATTACCAACCAGATCCACCAAATGTATTTGGGGAGCCAGTTTCAGAAGAAGAGGATGAAGAAGAAGTTTAAAAAAAGGTGGGATTATTCCACCTTTTTTGTATGTAGAGTCGTTCTGAAACAGGAAGATTTACATCGGATGTTAGAAAATTCCCAGTGAAATATTAACAGTGTAAAAACCTTCTCTGTTACTCATCATAAGAGGGAGCTTTTCAGAAGAGAAGCTCATTCTAACAGAGGGGGTTTTTGTATTGAATACGAAAGTAAAAGTGATTGCTGCTTCTTTGTTAGTTACCAGTGCATTAGCTGCATGTGGTACACCAAAAGATAACAATGCAATGGATGGACGTAACTACAATTACGAGCGTACATCTTATAATGATACACACCAATATCGTGATAATGTAACGCGTAACGATCGTTATACAGATTATGTAACATATAGAAATGGTCGTAACGGTACAGGATATAACAATTATTACCGCGATGTAAATTACAATGGTCAAATTGCTAATCCGCATCCAACACGTAATATTACAATGAACAATTCATACATTAACAATGATGGTAAAACAGCAGAAAAAATAACAAATCGAGTGAAACGTATGAATAACGTAGACCGTGTGTCTACAGTTGTATATGGAAATGATGTAGCGATTGCAGTAAAACCACGTAATCCAGTATCGAATGAAACAGCGCTTGCAAATGAAGTTCGTCAAGCCGTTGCAAATGAAGTTGGAAACAGAAACGTATATGTTTCTGTAAGAAATGACATGTTTACTCGTGTCGATGCAATGAGTACACGACTACGTAACGGTACAGTTACAAACGATTTCAATCGTGACATAACAAATATGTTCCGAGACATCCGTTACGGTTTAACTGGTACTATGCGATAGCAAAACAAAAGAGGAAGGGGGAGCCCTTCCTCTTTATTCATCGTCATCTTGTAAACGACGTTTTTTAATGAAATAACTAACGGAATAAGAAACTAGAAAGCAAATGAAGAGAATACCACCTGTTAAAATAGCCTCAAACAGGGGTCTTTCTGGACTGAAAATGATATAAATAATAGTCATAACGATTCCTACAATAAGAGAGCGTAAAACAATTTTGTAATAAGGAGTTAACTTTATCTCCTTTTCGTTTTCTTCTACATCAATTGAAACGCTTAACTGTAAATAACTAAGTACGATACTCGTAAGAATAAATAATAGCCATAATGGAGATTTCGTAATTTGATCTATTCCTTCAGTGAATCCAATATAGCCTAAAATTCCAATTATACCAAGTGACTGAAAAAGGAAGGCAATACGTACGTTTTTTAATGTTTGCAGAATGAGACGTTCATCCTTTATTTTTTTCACAATAGCCATCTCCTGTTTATTATGATTTCGCTGTTATATTGATTGTAACATATATATTGCATTTATCAATTTATAATTTACATATAATTCATTTGGATGAAAGAGGAAATAAAATATTTTTTATAAACATGTTGCACTTATACTTTATTAATGTTATATTAGCAAAGCGATGAGCTAATTTACGTAAGACGAGAGATATGCTTAAGTGCTAAACACGCGAATGTGGTCGCCTGGTCTCTCGCCGTAAACGCATCAAGACGCCTGCTTTGCAGGCGTCTTTCATTTTATATGAATGTAATGGGAAGAATGGAGGAATCCAATCTTCCTTTTTTTATTGGAGTAAAAGTCGGAAAATAAAGTTATTTACAAGTGTATATGAAAGAGTTACTATTTAATGGTAATATATTACATGTTTTTATATATAAAAGGTTGGGATGAATAGGATATGGAGAATTTTGAATGTAGAAATACAGAAGTTGTATTAGAGAAATTTCAGGTCGTAACACCTATATTTCAGGCGTTAGGAGATGAAAATCGTCAGCAAATTATTATGCTGTTATTAGAAAACAAACAGATGAATGTAACGCAAATAACAGATAAAATGGGGATTTCTAGACCAGCTGTTTCGCATCATTTGAAAATTTTAAGACAAGCAGAACTAATTGTAGCGGATCGACATGGAAAAGAAATTTTTTATTCTATAATAGCCGGAGAATTTTTAAAACAGGTGAAGGATTTACTTCAAGCAATAGAATCAAATTATTAATTTTTTTTAACTAACAAGTAAACGAGTTTAAACTTTTAAACTTATTTACTTGAAAGGGGTAATAAAAATGAAAAAAATAAATCGTATGTATATCATTATGTTACTTGTTCCTTTATTTTGGGGTGGGTCTTTTGCAACAGCAGAGCATGTTATTACTGAAATTCCACCGATTACTGCGGCAACAATTCGTTTTGGTTTAGCGGGTTGTATTCTAATAGGCATAGTGTTTATGAAATCTGAGTGGAATACAAGTTTGTTATTAAAGAATTGGAAAGGACTGTTATTCGTATCGTTAACAGGTATTTTTGGCTACAATGTTTTTTTCTTTATGGGTCTTAACTATACTTCCACTCTGAATGGCTCGCTTATTATTGCTACAATGCCCGTTTTTGTAACATTGGGAGCGATATTGTTTTTTAAAGAGTCTTGGAGTATAAAAGTCGGAATAAGTTTAACTTTGTCTCTTGTCGGTGTAATAGTTGTTATTACGGGTGGTTCAATGAATATACTTATGTCTTTGTCGTTTAATAAGGGAGATCTTTTATTTATAGCTGCTTTAACCTGTGGGGTGTTATATAGCTTAACAGGAAAAAAAGTTATGAGTGGTGTCTCCTCTTTGTTAACTACAATGAGTATGACGGTATTGGGTACTGTGTTTTTAGCAGGCCTTTCTCTATATGAAGATGGATGGGGAAAGGTTGTGACGCTCTCTTTACAGGGATGGATAGAAATGTTGTATATGGTCGTATGCGGGACGTTAGTTGGATATATCGTGTTTAATAAAGGGGTAGAAGAACTAGGTGCAAGCAAAGCGAGTATGTATTTAAATTTAACTCCTATTGTGGCTACTGGTATATCAGTTGTATTGTATGGAGCAGCTGTTACGTGGCGACAAATAGTTGGGATGATAATCGTATTAATTGGGGTTTATATAGCGACGGTACAATCAAATAAAGATATAAAAAAGTTTTCACGTAATCAATACGTTTCGAAATAGGTAGAAATCATTGCACTCTATAAGTCTTAATGAGAGTAATCTATGAATTAGGGATAAAACCCCCATTTCCGGAAAAACTACTAATGAAAGTTTGATCTTGCCTAAAAGAGGTGAACGGAAATGAGATGGATACTGATTGCGATGCAAGCTTTCGTTATGATGTTTTGTTTCTTTTATGAAACGAATGTGAAGGCGGAAGGGCCAGTACCAAAAATAACAGAAAAAGAGCCGGAAGTTACAATTTTATTAGAGCGTATGTATGTTGATGGAGAAGTAAGTGAGGAAATCTTTACAGAAAAAGTGGCGGATTTAGAAAAGTTTTTACAGCAGTATAAAGAATGGCAGCTCGTTGATCGTGATGATGTACAAATCGTACTACAAAAGAAAGTTGATGATATTTCTCCGTTATTAAAGACGAGTGGTTATTTTGGTGTGTCAGAGGAAGGGATATTACAAATTTTTAAAGGTGTACCGAAAAGTGATAATGCGATTCATTCCTTCTTCCAAATTGATATGAAAAAGCTTGAGAGTTATGAGCGCGCGAAATTGAAGCGTGGTATTCGAATTAAATCAAAAGAAGGTTTTGTGAAGACGATTGAAAAAATGAAACAATATGCAGTGCAAAATAAGAAAAAAAGCAGCTCATGGTGAGCTGCTTTTTTTACTTGTTTTTATCTAAAATTTGTTTTGCGATTTCATCGATTAGCATATCTTTTCCGATTGGATTGAAAGCTTTCGTATTGAAGATTTCGTTTGATACTTCATATACATGATTGTTTTTCACAGCTTTATTGTCTTTCCAGACGGCACTGTTTTTGTAGTCTTCGTAAACTTTATCAGCTTCGCCGCCAAAGTTTACTATAAACATTTGATCAGGTTGGAATGCAACAAGACCTTCTAGCGATACTTGCGCCATCGTTTGTTTTAAATCTGTGCCTTTTGTTGCTGGAAGTTTTAAGTCGTTAAAGATGATGTCACCGTATCCGAAGCTACCGTATACGCGGAAGTTTTGTGGTGTAACTGCGACGAACATAAAGTTCTCATCTTTTGTTTTTTCTTTAATTTTTTTAGATAGAGAGTCTGCTTTTTTATCATAATCTGCAATCCATTTGTCTGCTTTCTTTTCTTCGTCAAATAGTTTACCTACTTCTTTAAACTTACCGCGCCAGTCTTCTAAGTTTGTTTCTAAAACAACTGTCGGTGCAACCTTTTCTAATTGGTCATAAATCTTCAATTGACGATTATTTAAAATAATTAAGTCTGGTTTTAAAGCAGTAACAGCTTCTAAATCAACTTTAGGTGCCCAGTACCAACCCACTGCTTTTACGCCATCTAATTTCTCTGTTAAATGATTTTGGATTTTATCTTTATATGTATTTGCTGTACCAACAGGTTTGTGTCCAAGAAGTAATAATTCTTCTGTTGATCCAGATAAGTCAACAATTCTCTTTGGATTTACTGGAATTGTCGCTTCCCCTTTAGCGTGTTTTACAACTTTTGTTTTCGGTTGTTCTTTTGTTTTTGCTTCTTCTTTTTGAGAAGAACAGCCAACGATAGAAAGAACAACTAGCATAATAGTAAATAAAATAAATAGCTTCTGTTTCATCCTGATGTAACCCCTTTAATTAGTATTGATAATCATTATCGACCTCTGTATATTAAGGTGCTTTATGCTTTCTGTCAATGGAAAATAACAGAAGTTTCAAATAGAGAACATTTGTTGGGGTAGTCTCGCTTTTCTATCATTAAATATGTTAAAATGGAATACATGATTTAAGAGGGAGAGATCGTATTTTGTTTGAATATGTTACAGGTTACGTGGAGTATGTAGGGCCGGAATATGTCGTAATTGATCATAATGGAATTGGTTATCAAATTTTCACACCGAATCCGTATGTATTTCAAAGAAGTAAGCAAGAAATCCGTGTCTATACATATCATTATGTGAGAGAAGATATTATGGCACTTTACGGGTTTAAAACACGTGAAGAGCGTTTATTATTTACAAAGTTGTTAGGTGTGTCTGGCATTGGACCAAAAGGCGCTCTTGCGATATTAGCTTCTGGTCAAACAGGCCAGGTCGTTCAAGCAATTGAACATGAAGACGAGAAGTTTTTAGTGAAGTTCCCGGGAGTCGGAAAGAAAACAGCGCGCCAAATGATTTTAGATTTAAAAGGAAAACTAGCAGACGTTGTACCAGATGCATTTGTTGATTTATTCTCAGACGAAGAACGTTTTGATGAGAAGAAAGGTTCATCAGCTGAGCTTGATGAGGCGCTGGAAGCTCTGCGCGCACTTGGATACGCAGAACGAGAAGTTTCTCGCGTTGTACCAGAGCTATTAAAAGAATCATTAACGACGGATCAGTATATTAAAAAGGCACTTAGTCTTTTACTAAATGGTAAGAGGTGAGTATAATGGACGAACGTCTCCTTTCAGGGGAATCTGCATATGAAGATGCGGATTTAGAGTATTCATTACGGCCACAGACGCTCCGTCAGTATATTGGCCAAGATAAAGCGAAACATAATTTAGAAGTGTTTATTGAAGCAGCGAAAATGCGTGAAGAAACGTTAGATCACGTGCTTCTATATGGACCGCCAGGACTGGGTAAAACGACGCTTGCGAATATTATTGCCAATGAAATGGGCGTAAATGTTAGAACAACTTCAGGTCCAGCAATTGAAAGACCAGGAGATTTAGCGGCCGTATTAACATCGCTTCAGCCAGGGGATGTATTATTTATTGATGAGATTCATCGTTTGCATAGATCAATTGAAGAAGTACTATATCCTGCGATGGAAGATTTTTGCCTTGATATTGTAATTGGAAAAGGCCCGTCAGCACGGTCTGTACGTTTAGATTTACCTCCATTTACATTAGTTGGAGCAACAACACGTGCGGGAGCATTATCAGCGCCGCTACGTGATCGTTTCGGGGTACTTTCAAGATTAGAGTATTACACAGTAGATCAGCTTTCTGCGATTGTTGAACGTACAGCAGAAGTGTTTGAAGTTGAAATTGATTCGTTAGCTGCACTAGAAATTGCAAGACGTGCTCGTGGTACGCCTCGTATTGCGAATCGTTTATTACGACGTGTACGAGATTTTGCACAAGTTCGTGGTAACGGAACAGTTACAATGGAAATTACACAAATGGCGTTAGAACTACTGCAAGTAGATAAATTAGGTCTAGATCACATCGATCATAAATTATTGCTTGGTATTATTGAGAAATTCCGTGGGGGCCCAGTTGGGCTAGAAACGGTTTCCGCAACGATTGGAGAAGAATCTCATACGATTGAAGATGTGTATGAGCCGTATTTATTACAAATAGGCTTTTTACAACGAACGCCAAGAGGCCGAATTGTAACGCCACTTGCATATGAGCATTTCGGAATGGAGATGCCAAAAATATGACGGAGATGCCAAAATTGCTTATTACAGCAGGTATCTTACTCATCGTTGTTGGATTAGCTTGGAAGTTCATTGGAAGGCTTCCAGGCGATATTTTTGTGAAAAAAGGAAACGTTACCTTTTATTTTCCTATCATTACATGTATTGTGTTAAGTATTATATTATCTTTTATTATGTATATAATAAATCGATTCAAATAAGAAATAGGTGGATATAGTTATGGATATTAATCTGTTTGATTTTCATTTACCAGAAGAACTTATTGCACAAGTCCCATTAGAAGAACGTGAAACATCAAGATTAATGGTGTTAGACCGTGAAACAGGCGATATTGAGCATAAACATTTTACTGACATTCTTTCTTACTTACATGAGGGGGATTGCTTAGTTTTAAATGAAACGAAAGTAATGCCAGCTCGTTTGCACGGTGTGAAAGAAGATACAGGCGCGCACATTGAAGTGCTTCTACTAAAACAAGAAGAAGGCGATAAGTGGGAAACGCTTGTTAAGCCAGCGAAACGTGTAAAAGAAGGAACTGTTATCTCTTTTGGCGAAGGGAAATTAAAAGCAACTTGTACAGGAACTGCAGATCAAGGTGGACGTCAGCTTGAATTTTCATATGACGGCATCTTCTATGAAATTTTAGATGAACTTGGAGAAATGCCACTTCCTCCATATATTAAAGAGACGCTAGAAGATCGCGATCGCTATCAAACAGTATATGCGAAAGAAATCGGTTCAGCAGCAGCGCCGACAGCAGGACTTCACTTTACAGAAGAGTTACTAGAGAAGTTAAAACAAAAAGGCGTCGAGTTAGCTTTCATTACACTTCACGTAGGGCTTGGAACATTTAGACCAGTTTCTGCCGATACGATTGAAGAACACCATATGCACGCAGAATATTACCATATGTCTGAAGAGACAGCAGCATTGTTAAATCGTGTGAAAGAGAGTGGTGGACGTATTATTACGGTAGGTACGACTTCAACTCGTACGTTAGAAACAATTGCGACAGATCATGAAGGCAAGCTTTGTGCTGCTTCTGGCTGGACAGACATTTTTATGTACCCAGGTTACGAATTTAAAGCAATTGATGGTTTAATTACAAACTTCCATTTACCGAAATCAACATTAATTATGCTTGTAAGTGCATTTGCAAACAGAGATAATGTACTTCATGCTTATAATGAAGCAGTAAAAGAAAAATATCGTTTCTTTAGCTTTGGTGATGCAATGTTCGTTGCGTCTCACGCTAAAATGGGAAACAAATAAAAGGAGTAAATTATGACAGCAATTCGTTATGAATTTATTAAAACTTGTAAACAAACGGGTGCGCGTTTAGGACGTGTACATACGCCGCACGGTTCATTTGATACACCAACATTTATGCCAGTTGGTACACTTGCAACAGTTAAGACAATGTCACCAGAAGAATTAAAAGCAATGGATTCTGGCATTATTTTAAGTAATACGTATCATTTATGGCTACGCCCAGGTCACGAAATTATTCGTGAAGCAGGCGGTTTGCATAAATTTATGAACTGGGATCGTGCAATCTTAACGGACTCTGGTGGTTTCCAAGTATTCAGTTTAAGTGACTTCCGTCGTATTGAAGAGGAAGGCGTTCACTTCCGTAATCACTTAAATGGAGATAAATTATTCTTATCACCAGAAAAAGCGATGGAAATTCAAAATGCATTAGGATCAGATATTATGATGGCATTTGATGAATGTCCTCCATTCCCAGCAACTTTTGAATATATGAAGAAGTCTGTAGAGCGTACAAGCCGCTGGGCAGAGCGTTGTTTAAAAGCGCATGAACGTCCACAAGATCAAGGTTTATTCGGTATTGTACAGGGCGGAGAGTTCGAAGAGCTTCGTCGCCAAAGTGCAAAAGACCTTGTTTCAATGGACTTCCCTGGTTACGCTGTAGGTGGTTTATCTGTAGGTGAGCCGAAAGATATTATGAACCGTGTACTTGAATTTACAACGCCGCTTCTTCCAGATAATAAGCCACGTTATTTAATGGGAGTAGGTTCTCCTGACTCGTTAATCGATGGTGCAATTCGTGGTATTGATATGTTTGACTGCGTACTTCCAACTCGTATCGCTCGAAATGGTACATGTATGACAAGTGAAGGCCGTCTAGTTGTAAAAAATGCGAAATTCGCAAGAGACTTCGGTCCGCTTGATCCGAATTGTGATTGCTATACATGTAAAAATTACTCTCGTGCGTACATTCGTCACTTAATGAAATGTGATGAAACGTTCGGAATTCGTTTAACGTCTTATCACAACCTGCATTTTCTGTTAAACTTAATGGAGCAGGTGAGACAAGCTATTCGTGAAGACCGTCTTGGCGATTTCCGCGAAGAGTTCTTTGAACAGTATGGCTTTAATAAACCGAATGCTAAAAACTTCTAATACATAATTTAAAAGGAGGAACAAAAGATGAATCCAGGTATGATGAATATCGTTATGATCGTTGCGATGTTTGCGATTTTCTATTTCTTATTAATTCGCCCGCAACAAAAACGTCAAAAAGCAGTTGCTCAAATGCAAAGTGAGTTAGCAAAAGGTGATGCTATCGTAACAATCGGTGGTTTACACGGTACAATCGAATCAGTAGATGATACGAAAATCGTTATTAAATCTGGTGGTTCACACTTAACTTTCGATCGCAATGCGATTCGTGAAGTTGTGAAAAACTAATGAGGAAGGCCCTGCATGAAATGTGCAGGGCCTTTTTTAGTTGTTTTGTTTGGACATATTTACACCGAAAATACCACCGAGTGTACTCGCACCCATTAAGGCTAATTGGTAAAGTAACTGTGAGTTCGATAAAGTTTGAGAGAAGCCTAAATAGTTAACTAGAAAAACAAGTGTGGTGAATGTAAGTCCTGTAGTGAAGCCTACTAGCCAACCTTTTCCTTGTGCTTTTTTACCAGCAGCAAATCCGGATATGAGCATAGATAAAAGAGCTAGTATAAAAATAGTAACAGCTAATGTGCCTTCATTCATATCTGTAAACTTTAATAAAAGAGCCATAATCATGCTAGTAACTGTTGCGAGAATTAATAGGGTAACGATACCGAAGCCGATTGCAGTTGATAATTTTTTCGTTCCATCCATTTATACATTCCCCCTTTTTAATACAAGCATATTTTCCTTTTGCCTAAGTTAGACTAGTTTCTTTTTTAAAGGGGAGCCTATATGTGAAAAAGGAGATGTAGAAATGGAATGGATATCGGTAATTGGCCGGACCACGCTTTTGTATATTATCATTTTAATTATCTTTCGCCTTATGGGTAAACGTGAGATAGGAGAATTAAGTGTATTAGATTTAGTCGTATTTATTATGCTTGGTGAAATGGCTGTAGTAGCAATTGAAAATACCGACAAATCACTTTGGCATCAATTAGTTCCGATGACCTTTCTTATGTGTATACAAATCATTTTGTCAGTCATTTCATTAAAGTTTCAACGATTTCGACATTTGATAGAAGGAGAACCAGCGATTATTATTAATGCTGGAAAAATTGATGAAAAAAAGATGAGAAACCAGCGATATAATATAGATGATTTAATGATGCAATTAAGGGAGCAGGGAGTCGGAGATATTAGGGATGTAGAATATGCTATTTTAGAACCATCTGGGAAGTTATCTGTTTTTCAAAAACAAAAAGGTAAACAGGATGCATTACAGTTTACTCTTCCGCTTATTATTGATGGAGAAATTCAATCTAGTCATTTACAAATGATTGAGCATACAGATGAATGGCTTATTGGGAAATTAAAAAACTTAGGTTATAACGATACAACAAAAATTTTATATTGCAGCTTTCAAAATGGAGAATTTTTTGTTGATTCGAAAGAAAGCTAGAGGCTTACTATACGACATAGTAAGCCCGTTCACTTCAAAAATGAAAGCTTTCGAATAATAGGAAGACGGCTTAACTCTTCTTTTCGAATGAGTTTGAAAATGAAGAGGAGCACAATATAAACGAGTGTGGTTAAAGTAATTTCCCATAATGTTTGTATGCCAAGTGAATGAGAGAAAATCATATACTTATGAAGGTAAAAACCGAAGGAGCCTGCAATACCGATGGCAAGTCCGCCGAAAATGTAGTCTTTTGCGTAAATGGTAAATGTAATTTTCTTTAAAACGGTAGCGTAATGAAGAAATGTTACTGTTACTATATTTGCTGCAATTGCAAGGGCAACCCCCATCATTTGAAACTCTGGCCTTGAAGCTAGTACAAAAATAACGATTAATTTCACGACTGCGCCAATAAATGTATTCATCATGGCCGCGCGTGCTAAGTTTAAAGCTTGTAAAACAGAGGTAAGTGGACTTTGGAAATAATGAAATAAAAAGCAAGGTGCAAGGAGCTGGATGAATGCTGTTGCACTGTCCGATCCATACATAAGAGTTAAAACAGGAGAAGCAAATACGTATAATATAACAACTGACCAGCCGCCAGTAATTAATGAGATGCGCAGAGCTTGTTGCAAGCGGTGTTCTACTAATTTATGTTGTCTTTTGGCCATTGCTTCACTAATAGATGGAACGAGTGCTGTAGAAAGAGCGTATGTAATAAAGGCTGGCAGTGATAAGAGCGGGAAGGCATAACCGTTTAATATACCGTATTGCTGAGTTGCGACGGAAGCGGCAACGCCGGCAATCGCTAAGCTTTGCATAACGACGATAGGTTCAAAAAAATAGGAAACGGAACCGATTAAGCGACTTCCTGTAGTTGGAAGTGCAATATCCATAAGAGAATAAAATGTCCGCTTGCTTTCCTTTACAGTAGTGAAAAATCCAGAGCGTATAGATAAATGTTTTTCGCGCTGGAATAAAGTGAGTAAAAATAATAATGATGCAACTTCACCGAGAACGGCTGATAACATAGCGCCAGCTGCTGCATATTCTACGCCATAAGGTAAAAATAATTGAATGCATATAGCGATAATTGTAATGCGGACAACTTGCTCTATAACTTGGGCGTAAGCGCTAGGTTTCATATTTTGCTTCCCTTGGAAATAACCGCGTAAAACAGAAGAAACAGCAATAACAGGAACGACAGGTAAAATGGCCATTAATGGATAGTACGTTCGTTCGTCAGTTAATAATGTTTTTGCTAAAATAGGTGTGAGGAGCATAATTCCAATTGTTAAAATGATACTAATAACAGATGTAACAGCTAATGATACTGTTAATATTTTTTTTACTCTTTGTTTATCGTTTACAGCTTCCGCTTCTGCTACAAATTTTGCGATTGCGACAGGAAGACCAATTTGTGTTAATGTAATTGCTAGAATAAATGTAGGGACAGCCATCATATAAAGGCCAACGCCTTCTTCTCCTAAAATACGTGCCATTACAATACGATTAATAAATCCTAGTATTTTGGTAATAAAGCCGGCAATCATTAAAATAAATGCGCCTTTTAAAAAGCTTTGTCTCGTCATGGTCTTCTCCTACCTTCTCAAAATCAGTGGAATGATTTACAATAATTTATATGCACGTACGAGACAAGAATGACAAGCATTTAAGAGAGTGCTCTTGAAAGTAGTTATTGCTGTCCATTAGAGCGGGATTAAAAGCGACTTTTCGTGCTGAAATAAGAAGGAGATGTTATGTATGTTAGATAGAGAGGCTTTGGTAGAATCATACCGCGGACAGTTACAAGTCGTTTTAGAAAGTAAAGTAGAAGAGTTTCACATGTTCGGTTATGACCGAGTAACAGATGATGACATTTGGAAGTTTCTTAAAGTGAAAAAGTGGAAGAAGATAGACAGCGATGTTAGATTGTATGAATTAGTTAATGACGTATTAACAGTAAGTGCTAATGAATATATGACTTATTTAACGGTTGAAGCATATCAAGCGCCACTTTGGTCATTTGATGAATATGAAAATAAATAACCGACTGCAATTGGTTTGTTCTTCCTTTTGCAGTATAATGATAGGTATTGATAAAGAGGAAATAATTATGTCTAAGATTATATATAAAGGGGGTAGTGAAGAGAGAAAATAAATAATGAAAGTGTAGGTATTGTGAAAAACTTACCGACACAGCTAGTGAGGAACTAGCAAAATTATAGAAAGGAAGTCTACTAACTAGGCGTATGCACACGTGTGAAAGTGAATCGTAAGAGATTTATTTGAAGTGTTAGTAGCGGAAAGAGGGTACATATGGCAAAGCGTGGTACGAGAATTGCCGCCTTTTTCCTCATCGTTTTATTAATCGGTGGAGTAATTGGTGCGGCAGGAAAAGACATAGCAAAAGGAATTAGTCTAGGACTAGACCTTCGCGGTGGTTTTGAAATTCTGTATGAAGTAAAACCAGCCAAAAAAGGTGATAAAATTGACCGAGAGGCACTTGTAAGTACAGTAGGTGCTCTTGAAAATCGTGTCAATGTACTCGGTGTAAGTGAGCCGAACATTCAAATTGAAGGACAAGATCGAATTCGTGTACAGCTTGCTGGTGTACAAGATCAGCAAAAAGCACGTGAGATGTTGTCAACACAAGCGAAATTAACATTTCGTGATGTAGATGACAACCTTCTTATGGACGGAACGGATTTAAAAGGCGGCGGAGCAAAACAAACATTTGATGAGCAAGGCCGTGCGAGCGTAGGTCTTACACTAAAGAGCGCTGAAAAATTCCGTGAAGTAACTGAAAAAATTTCAAAAATGCCACCACCAACGAATTTAATGGTAATTTGGCTTGATTTTGAAGAAGGAAAAGATTCGTACAAAGCAGAATCTGCAAAACCAAATCCGAAGTTCTTATCAGCAGCAACAGTAAGCCAAGTGTTTAATCAAGCTGAAGTATCTATCGTAGGTGGAAACTTCACAGTTGAAAGTGCGAAGCAACTTTCATCTTTATTAAATGCAGGTGCACTTCCTGTTGATTTAAAAGAAATGTATTCAACATCTGTTGGAGCGAAATTTGGTCAACAAGCGTTAGAACAAACAATTTTCGCTAGTGCGATTGGTATCGCTCTTATTTTCTTATTTATGCTTGTATTCTACCGTTTACCAGGAATTGTAGCGGTTATTATGTTAGGTCTATACATTTTCGTTACATTACTTGTCTTTAACTGGATGCATGCAGTGCTTACGTTGCCAGGTATTGCGGCGTTAGTGCTCGGGGTAGGTATCGCAGTTGATGCGAATATTATTACGTACGAGAGACTGAAAGAAGAGCTGAAAATTGGTAAGTCAATGATGTCAGCATTCCGTGCTGGTAACCATCGTTCATTAGCAACGATTTTAGATGCGAACATTACAACACTTGCAGCAGCTGGTGTATTATTCGTTTATGGTAATAGCTCTGTAAAAGGGTTCGCAACAAGTTTAATCGTAAGTATTTTAGTCGGTTTCATTACGAACGTATTCGGTACTCGTTTCTTACTAAGTCTACTTGTAAAGAGCCGTTACTTCGATAAGAAACCAGGATACTTTGGTGTGAAACAAAAGGATATTATTCCATTAACAAAAGGTGTAGTACATCCACCGACAAGATTTGATCGTATTAACTTCGTAAATATCGGTCATAAATTCCTTGTTTTCTCGATTGTAGTTGTAATTGCAGGTGCAATTATTTTACCAATTTTCAAATTGAATCTTGGTATTGACTTTGCGAGTGGTACACGTATCGACTTGCAATCAAAACAAGCAGTTACTGTTTCTGATGTTCATAAAGATTTTAAAGAATTGAAAATTGATGTGAAGGAAGAAAATATTGTACCGACTGGAGAGGACAATAAAGGATTCGCAGTTCGTACATTAGGTGTTCTATCAAAAGATGAAATTGCGAAAACAAAAACATTCTTCCACGATAAATATGGTACAGATCCAAACGTAAGTACAGTTTCACCGACAATTGGGAAAGAAATTGCAAGAAATGCGTTTATCGCAGTATTAATAGCTTCTGCGGTTATCATTTTATACGTAAGTATTCGATTCAGATTTACGTACGCATTATCTGCAGTACTTGCATTATTACATGACGCATTCGTTATGGTTGTTATATTTAGTATTTTCCAATTAGAGGTAGACTTAACGTTTATCGCTGCAGTGTTAACAATCATCGGTTATTCTATTAATGACTCTATTGTTACATTTGATAGAAACCGTGAATTATACAAACAGAAAAAACGAGTTCGCGATATAAAAGACTTAGAAGAGATCGTAAATGCAAGTATTCGTCAAACGCTTGGTCGTTCCATTAACACCGTATTAACAGTGTTATTCCCGGTAATTGCGTTACTTATCTTCGGTAGTGAGTCACTACGTAACTTCTCATTTGCATTACTTGTCGGATTAGTTGTAGGTACGTATTCTTCTGTTTTCGTTGCTTCTCAAATTTGGTTAATGCTTGAAAACCGTCGTTTGAAAAAGGGCAAAAACAAGAAAAAGGTTGAGAAAGTAGAATCTGAACCGCAAGTATAAAAAAGATGATGTCTCTTTATGAGGCATCTCTTTTTTCGTTTGTGGATACAATAAGATAGCAACTTTTAAAATGTGAAATGGAAGAAAGTGGGGATGTTATCGCTGTTTTTGTTACAATAAAAAGATAGGTTAAGAAAAGAAGGGATTTTAATTATGGAAAAAGATGAACGTTTTAAACAGGCCGAGTTTGGTGCTATTGTCGGGATCGTTGGTAATATTATATTAGCGATTGTAAAGGCGGTAATTGGTTATATTGGGAACAGTAAAGCGCTATTAGCGGATGCGGTGCATTCTGCGTCAGATGTAATTGGTTCACTAGCTGTACTGTTTGGATTGCGAGCAGCAAAGCAGCCGCCCGATGAAGATCATCCGTATGGTCATGGTAAAGCGGAATCGATTTCAGCGATTATTGTTGCAGTATTATTATTTATTGTGGGAATCGAGATAGCGATTTCGTCTATAAAAGCTTTTTCTCAAGAACTAGAACCACCGAAAGGAATTACGATTTTTGCTGTTGTTCTTTCAATTATCGTGAAAGAGGGAATGTTTCAATATAAATTCCGATTAGGGAAGAGAGTAAATAGTGATGCAATTATTGCAAATGCATATGAGCACCGTTCGGATGTATTTTCTTCAATTGCAGCTTTAATCGGTATTTGTGCAGCGATTATGGGTGATAAGTTCGGGTTAGATTGGCTTGTATATGCCGATCCAATTGCAGGATTATTTGTTTCACTTCTTGTTGCAAAAATGGCGTGGAGTATTGGGGCAGAAGCAATTCATGCAACGCTTGATCATGTTCTTCATGAGGAAGATGTTATTCCGCTTAGAGAAGCCGTACTTCAAATAGATGGTGTGAAAAAAATTGGTTCTTTATATGCAAGGGAGCATGGTCATTACGTTATTGTTGATATTAAAGTTTCTGTAGATCCATACATTACTGTAGAAGAAGGGCACCGCATTGGAAAGCATGTAAAAGAAACGCTTATGAAGCAAGATAACGTACAAAATGTGTTTGTACATATAAATCCGTATTCTCCAAATTAAACATTAGTAACATTTTAGTATATAGATATTGCATCGTAGTTTGCATTATATTGTCACCCCTTAATCTGTCTTGTATAATGAACAGGTTAAGGGGTGATTTCGTGTTACAACCGAAGACGCGTTGGAAAGAAAAAGAATATAATGGCGAGCGAGTGAGTGAATTAGCAAGTAAATTACAATTATCACCACTTGTCGTTTCGTTATTCCTCGGCAGAGGATTAGATACAGAAGATAAGATTTTAGATTTTTTAAATACAGAAAATCAAGAATTTCATGATCCATTTTTATTAGAAGGAATGGATAGAACGGTAGAGCGTGTAAATAAGGCGGTTCAAAATGGAGAGCAAATATTAATATTTGGTGACTACGATGCGGACGGAGTAAGTAGTACGACTGTTTTATATCTTGCCTTGCAAGAATTAGGTGCAGACGTAGAATTTTATATCCCAAACCGTTTTACAGAAGGTTATGGACCAAACGAAGAAGCATTCCGTTGGGCGCATAGCGCAGGATTCTCACTAATTATTACTGTCGATACTGGTATCGCAGCGGTACACGAAGCGAAGGTAGCGAAGGAAATTGGGATAGATCTTATTATTACGGATCACCATGAGCCACCACCGGAATTGCCAGAAGCACTTGCGATTATTCATCCGAAATTAGATGGCGGTGTGTATCCGTTTCACTATTTAGCTGGTGTAGGTGTTGCGTTTAAAGTTGCACATGCACTATTAGGCCGTGTACCAGAACATTTATTAGAAATTGCAGTAATTGGTACAGTAGCCGATTTAGTATCACTTCACGGTGAAAATAGATTGCTAGTGAAGCGTGGTCTAAAACATATGCGCATGACGAAAAATATCGGACTAAAGGCGCTATTTAAAGTTGCTAACGTTTCGCAAAGTGAAATTACAGAAGAGAGTATTGGCTTCTCAATTGCACCTCGTATTAATGCTGTTGGACGTTTAGAAGATGCTACGCCAGCTGTACATCTTTTATTATCAGAGGATCCAGAAGAAGCGAAAGAGCTTGCTGAAGAAATTGATGAGTTGAACAAATTGCGAAAAGATATTGTAAAGCAAATTACAGAAGAAGCTATCGCTGAAGTGGAAAATAATTTCCCGCCTGAAGAAAATAAAGTGTTAGTGCTTGCAAAAGAAGGATGGAATCCGGGTGTCATTGGAATTGTCGCTTCTAAATTAGTTGAACGTTTTTATCGTCCGACGATTGTATTAAGCATTGATCCTGTGAAAGAAACAGCGAAAGGTTCAGCACGTAGTATTGCAGGATTTGATTTGTTTGCAAACTTGTCAGATTGTAGAGAGTTATTACCACACTTCGGGGGGCATCCGATGGCAGCGGGAATGACGCTACATATGAATGATGTAGATGAATTACGCCGCCGCTTAAATGAACAAGCAGATACAATTTTAACAGAAGAAGACTTTATTCCAATTACAGCTGTTGATGTCTTTTGTAAAGTGGAGGATGTAACACTTGCAGCAATTGAAGATATGCAAAAGTTAGCGCCATTTGGTGTTGGAAATCCAAAGCCACGTATTGCAGTGAAAGATGCAGATTTAGAAAGTATTCGTGCAATTGGATCAGACGGTTCACATTTAAAAATGGCTCTTCGTGATGGACAAGCGACACTGGATACAATTGGATTTGGTTTTGGCGCGTATGCGAAAGAAATTTCTCCAGTTGCAAAGGTATCTGTAATCGGGGAAGCGTCTATCAATGAATGGAATAATTTTAAGAAGCCGCAATTAATGGTGCAAGATATTGCTGTAGAGGCATGGCAATTATTTGATTGGCGCAGTATGCGTAACGTAGAAGCGAATGTAGCAGAACTTCCAAAAGAAAAGATAAAAATGGTGTATTTTTCTGAAGAGGTATTGAATAAATTTTCTTTAGAAGACTATAAAGAGTATATGATGCATGCATCAGAAGTTACGCAGTTAGATGATCAATACGTCGTGTTCCTTGATTTACCAAAAGGAACAGATGAATTACGAGAGCTATTTAAAGTTGGGTTCCCATCGCGAATTTATACACTATTTTATCAAGAGAATAATCATTTATTTAGTACTGTTCCAACGAGAGAACACTTTAAATGGTACTATTCTTTCTTGAGCCAAAAAGCACCATTTTCTTTAAGACAATATGGAGCGCAACTATGCCAACATAAAGGTTGGTCAAAAGATACAGTAAATTTCATGACACAGGTGTTTTTTGAGTTAGAATTTGTTACAATAAAAGATGGCGTCATTTTTATGGCAGACAAAAAACAAAAGCGTGATTTAATTGAATCGAACACATATCGTGAGAAAATGAACCACTTACAATTAGAAAAAGAATTGGTTTATAGCACATATCAGCAACTATATACATGGTTTGAAACGATTCGTAATCATAAAGAAGTAGAACAGTTAGGGTAAAGGATTTGTATTTACAAACCTTTTAGATCTGAGGAGGATTCAGAAATATGGATTTCAAGCAACATATCGCAATTGTACCGGATTATCCAAAAGAAGGTATTGTGTTTAAAGACATTACACCGTTAATGAACGACGGTAAAGCATACAAAGCAGCAACAGATGCAATCGTTGAGTATGCAAAAGAGAGAGACATCGATCTTGTAGTAGGACCAGAAGCTCGTGGTTTCATTATCGGTTGCCCAGTTTCTTATGCGTTAGAAGTAGGATTTGCGCCAGTTCGTAAATTAGGAAAATTACCACGTGAAGTAATTACAGTTGACTACGGTAAAGAATATGGTAAAGATGTTTTAACAATCCATAAAGATGCAATTAAGCCAGGTCAACGCGTATTAATTACAGATGACTTATTAGCTACAGGCGGAACAATTGAAGCGACAATTAAGTTAGTTGAAGAGCTAGGCGGAGTTGTAGCAGGAATTGCATTCTTAGTAGAACTTACTTACTTAGATGGTCGTAAAATGTTAGATGGTTACGATGTATTAGTATTAGAAAAATACTAATCACTATATAGTAAAACTACGGTGATAAAAAGTACCCGTGAATCTCTTGGAGAGGAGCGGGTACTTTTGTATAATTGAACAAAAAATTATGGTGAAATGTCAGTAAAATCTTTTCCTTTTCACAATTCACAATCATTGGGTTATAATGATAGAATATAATTTATTCTATTTAATTAAAGATAAAGTCAATTTTCAATAAAAGGTGATTCGATGGCAAATGAGCAGGTACTAACAGCTGAACAGGTACTCGAGAAAGCAAGTCAATATTTAGTAGATGAAGATATTGAGCTAGTAGCACGTGCCTATGAATATGCACGCGATGCGCATAGCGAACAATACAGAAAATCGGGTGAACCGTACATTATTCATCCAATTCAAGTTGCAGGTATTTTAGTTGATTTACACATGGATCCAGCTACAGTATCGGCAGGTTTCTTACATGATGTAGTAGAAGATACAGAGATTACATTAGAAGATATTGAACGGGAATTTAATAAAGAAATTGCTATGCTTGTTGATGGTGTGACAAAGCTCGGAAAGATTAAATATAAATCTCATGAGCAACAACAAGCAGAAAACCATCGCAAAATGTTTATTGCAATGGCTCAAGATATTCGAGTTATTTTAATTAAACTAGCTGACCGTCTTCATAACATGCGTACACTGAAACATTTGCCTCAAGAGAAGCAGCGTCGCATTGCGAATGAAACGTTAGAAATCTTTGCACCTTTAGCACATAGACTCGGAATTAGTACTATTAAATGGGAGCTAGAGGATACGTCACTTCGCTACTTAAATCCACAGCAATATTATCGTATTGTAAATTTAATGAAGCGTAAACGTGCAGAACGTGAAGAGTATTTAGACGAAGTAATGACTGGTATTCGTGAGAAATTAGACGAAGTTGCAATTCAACCTGAAATTTCTGGAAGACCAAAACATATTTACAGCATTTATCGTAAAATGGCACTGCAAAATAAACAGTTCAATGAAATTTACGATTTATTAGCTGTACGTGTCGTTGTAAATAGTATTAAAGATTGTTATGCAGTACTTGGAATTATTCATACGTGCTGGAAGCCGATGCCAGGTCGTTTTAAAGATTATATTGCAATGCCGAAAGCAAATCTATATCAATCTCTTCATACGACTGTAATTGGACCGAAAGGTGATCCACTTGAAGTGCAAATTCGTACGAAAGAAATGCATGAGATTGCAGAATTCGGGATCGCGGCACACTGGGCGTATAAAGAAGGAAAAACAGCAGAAACAACAGGCACATTAGAGAAGAAACTTACATGGTTCCGTCAAATATTAGAATGGCAAAATGAAGCTTCTAATGCAGAAGAGTTTATGGAGTCGTTAAAAATTGATTTATTCTCTGACATGGTATTCGTCTTTACACCGAAAGGCGATGTAATGGAATTGCCACTTGGATCTGTTCCAATTGACTTTGCATATCGCGTGCATTCAGAGATTGGGAATAAAACAATTGGTGCAAAAGTAAACGGGAAAATGGTGACGCTTGATTATAAATTAAAAACAGGTGACATCATTGAAATTTTAACATCGAAACATTCGTATGGACCAAGTCAAGATTGGGTGAAACTAGCTCAAACATCTCATGCAAAAAACAAAATACGTCAATTCTTTAAGAAGCAACGTAGAGATGAAAATATGGAAAAAGGCCGTGAACTTGTTGAGAAAGAAGTGCGTAGCCTAGAGTATGAGATGAAAGAAGTGTTAGCTCCTGACAATTTAAAACGTGTTGCTGAAAAATTCAACTTTGCAAATGAAGAAGATATGTTTGCAGCAGTTGGATATAATGGCATTACTGCATCACAAATTGTTACGCGACTAACGGACAAGTTCCGTAAGCAACGTGAAGAAGAAGAGATTGTTGAAGTTAAAGAAGTTCGTAAACCGATGAAAATTCGAAAATGGGATTCTGGCGTTAAAGTGAGCGGTGCGGATAATTTATTAATTCGCTTATCAAAATGCTGTAACCCAGTACCTGGTGATGATATCGTTGGATATATTACGAAAGGTCGAGGCGTATCAATTCACCGCCGTGATTGTGTAAATGTTCATACAGAGGAAGCTATAGAACGTTTATTAGAAGTAGAGTGGGAAGGCAGTCCTGAAAAAGAAATTGAGTATAACGTTGATATTGAAATTTCAGGTTACGATCGCCGTGGTTTATTAAACGAAGTATTACAAGCTGTTACAGAGACGAAAACGTACATTTCAGCAGTTTCTGGTAGAAGTGACCGTAATAAGATGGCGACAATTAATATGTCAATCTCTATTCGTAACTTACAGCACTTGAAAAAAGTAGTAGAACGCATTAAACGTGTTCCAGAAATTTATGCAGTACGACGCATGATGCATTAATAGGGAGTGTAGAAAAGATGAGAGTTGTTTTACAACGATCAAAAGAAGCGTCTGTCACAGTAGACGGTGAGATCGTAGGACAAATTCCGTTCGGTTTAACATTACTAGTTGGCATTACGCATGAAGATACAGAAAAAGATGCAACTTACATTGCAGAAAAAATTGCGAACTTACGTATTTTTGAAGATGAGAGCGGAAAGATGAATCATTCTGTACTTGATGTAGAAGGACAAGTTCTATCAATTTCGCAATTCACATTATACGGAGATTGCCGCAAGGGAAGACGTCCAAACTTTATGGATGCTGCCAAACCTGACTATGCAGAGCGTTTATACGATTTCTTTAATGAGGAAGTACGTAAGCAAGGATTGCATGTAGAAACAGGGAAGTTTGGAGCAATGATGGATGTTTCTTTAATCAATGATGGTCCGGTGACCTTAATTGTGGAAAGCAAATAGTCTTGCTTAAGAAGAGAGGATAATACAATCCTCTCTTTTTTATACATTGTTGTATGTTTTGTTCATTTATCCCGTTATTTGTGGGCAATAACCCCCATGGATTTCTTTGGAATTAATAGCTTTTTCGTTTATGTATAACTCTTTAATCAATATGGAACAATAAAAAGTAAAACATCCATATTGAATGTGAGGGATATACGTATGCGTATGAATGAAAAAGGGCATTCTGTTACAAATGGTGCAAATCAACTGTTTAACGTGAATTTTCATGATTTTATTTCAAAAGAGCAAAACAATACTTCGATGGAGCTTGCTTCTGAGTTTGGGATTTCTCTTCAAGATGTAAAGCGTCTAAAGAAGCAGATTGAACGCTCTTAGAGCACTTGACAATCCTACTGAACAAACGTATAGTAATTTTATATTTACATATGAATATAACCGTTGATAGAGAAGAGTAAATGAGACACACATGGAAAGAGAAGAAATGTCTTAGGCTGAAAACATTTCTACATGATGACTGATTGAATGACACTCTAGAGGTTTCAACTTGAACGGCATATACGCTTAGTAGGGATGAACGCACATTTAAGCGTTATTAAAAAAGTGGAAGCATACGTGCTTCAATTAGGGTGGCACCACGGGTATAATACTCTCGTCCCTACTGTTCAAACAGTAGAGGCGGGAGTTTTTTTATTTTTATTAAGATTAAAACAATTTGAGGAGGAACTGAATATGTCTATTCAAATCCCACGCGGAACGCAAGATATTCTTCCAGGCACTGTTGAGTTATGGCAGTATATCGAAGGGCAAGCACGCGAAATTTGCCGTCGTTACAATTATAAAGAAATTCGTACACCAATTTTTGAACACACTGAGCTATTTTTACGTGGTGTTGGTGATACGACAGATATCGTACAAAAAGAAATGTACTCATTCCAAGACCGTGGAGAGCGTAGTTTAACATTACGTCCAGAAGGTACTGCACCTGTTGTACGTTCTTACGTTGAAAACAAAATGTTCGGTGACGCAACACAACCAACGAAATTATACTATATCGGTCAAATGTTCCGTTACGAAAGACCACAAGCAGGTCGCTATCGTCAATTCGTACAATTTGGTATTGAAGCAATCGGTAGTAACGATCCTGCAATTGATGCAGAAGTAATTGCGCTTGCTGTAGAGTTTTACCGCGGCATGGGCTTAAAAAATATTAAAGTTGTATTAAACAGCTTAGGTGATGCGGCGAGCCGTCAAGCGCACCGTGATGCGTTAATCGCACACTTTGAGCCACGTATCGGTGAGTTCTGTTCTGACTGTCAATCTCGTTTAGAAAAGAACCCTCTTCGTATTTTAGATTGTAAGAAGGACCGTAACCATGAATTAATGGGAACAGCACCATCTATTACAGAATACTTAAACGAAGATTCAGCAGTATACTACGAAAAAGTTCAAGAGCTATTAACGATGATGGATGTTCCGTTTGAAAAAGATCCGAACTTAGTACGTGGTTTAGACTACTACCAACACACTGTATTTGAAATTATGAGTGAGGCAGAAGGTTTCGGTGCGATCACTACATTAAGCGGTGGTGGCCGTTATAACGGACTTGTACAAGAAATCGGTGGACCAGAAATGCCAGGTATCGGTTTTGCGATGAGTATTGAACGTTTAATTATGGCGCTAAAAGCTGAAAATATTGAATTACCAATTGAACATAGCATTGATTGTTACGTTGTAGCGCTTGGTGAAAAAGCGAAAGACCATGCTGCAAAAGTTGCGTTCGATCTTCGTAAAGCTGGATTATCAGTTGAAAAAGATTACTTAGACCGCAAAATGAAAGCACAATTTAAATCAGCAGATCGTCTAAAAGCGAAATTTGTAGCTGTATTAGGGGAAGATGAGCTAGATAAAGGCATCATTAACTTAAAAGATATGGCAACAGGCGAACAAGAAGAAGTAGCATTAGATGTATTTACTTCATACGTAGCAGAGAAATTAATATAGGGGGAACTTACAGTGGCTGAAAGAACACATGCATGTGGAAAAGTAACAGTAGAAGCAGTTGGACAAACAGTTCAATTAAAAGGTTGGGTACAAAAACGCCGTGATTTAGGTGGATTAATCTTTATCGACTTACGTGACCGTACAGGTATTGTACAAGTTGTATTTAACCCAGAAACATCAAAAGAAGCACTAGAAGTAGCAGAAACAATTCGTAGCGAATACGTATTACACGTAGAAGGTACAGTTGTTGAGCGTGGTGAAGGTGCGATTAATGACAATATGGCAACTGGTCGTATTGAAGTACAAGCAACGAAAGTGAACGTATTAAATGCAGCGAAAACAACGCCAATCATTATTGCTGATGATACAGATGCATCAGAAGATGTGCGTTTAAAATATCGTTATTTAGACTTACGTCGTCCTGTAATGTTCAATACATTCAAAATGCGTCATGACGTAACAAAAACAATTCGTAATTTCTTAGATACAGAAGAGTTCTTAGAAGTAGAAACACCAATTTTAACGAAGAGCACGCCAGAAGGAGCTCGTGACTATTTAGTACCAAGTCGTGTACATGACGGTGAATTCTATGCGTTACCACAGTCTCCACAGCTATTTAAACAGCTTCTTATGGTCGGTGGATTTGAGCGTTACTATCAAGTAGCACGCTGTTTCCGTGACGAAGATTTACGTGCAGACCGTCAACCTGAATTCACGCAAATCGATATCGAAGCTTCATTCTTAACACAAGATGAAATTTTAGATATGATGGAGCGCATGATGACGAAAGTTATGAAGGATGCAAAAGGTGTAGAAGTGAGTGCACCATTCCCTCGTATGAAATATGCTGATGCAATGGCTCGCTACGGTTCTGATAAGCCAGATACACGCTTTGAAATGGAACTAACAGACTTATCTGAGTTTGCAGCAGGTTGTGGCTTTAAAGTATTTACAAGTGCTGTAGAAAGCGGCGGACAAGTAAAAGCAATTAATGCAAAAGGCGCTGCGAGCAAATACTCTCGTAAAGATATCGATGCATTAACTGAATTCGTGAAAGTCTACGGTGCAAAAGGTTTAGCTTGGCTTAAAGTTGAAGAAGACGGCTTAAAAGGACCGATTGCGAAATTCTTCGGTGAAGAAGATGCAAATGTGTTAATGAGCACATTAGAAGCTACTGCTGGTGACTTATTACTATTCGTAGCAGATAAGAAGAGCGTTGTTGCAGATAGCTTAGGTGCACTTCGTTTACGTCTAGGTAAAGAGCTGGAGTTAATTGACGAAAGTAAATATAACTTCCTATGGGTAACGGACTGGCCACTTCTTGAGTACGATGAAGATGCAGATCGTTACTTCGCAGCTCACCACCCATTCACAATGCCATTCCGTGAAGACGTGGAGCTATTAGAAACAGCTCCGGAAAAAGCACGTGCACAAGCATATGACCTTGTATTAAACGGTTATGAGCTTGGTGGTGGATCACTTCGTATTTATGAGCGTGACGTACAAGAAAAAATGTTCAAAGCACTTGGATTCTCAAAAGAAGAAGCACAAGAGCAATTCGGATTCTTATTAGAAGCATTCGAATACGGTACGCCACCACACGGCGGTATCGCATTAGGTTTAGACCGTCTTGTTATGTTACTTGCAGGACGTACGAACCTTCGCGACACAATTGCATTCCCGAAAACAGCAAGCGCAAGCTGCTTATTAACAGAAGCTCCAAGCCCAGTTGCAGAAGCACAGCTTGAAGAGTTAAACTTAAAATTAAGCTTAAAAGAAGAGAAGTAAGAATAGGGTCTAGATGGTTATACTAATACCATCTAGACTTTTTTTGAGAGGTTGTTTAAAAAGTCCGGTTTAGATAACTGTCGCATCTCATCTTTACGTATGCTAGTCCGGTGCTCGAGTAGTACTCCTACACTGCGCTCCTCCTAGCATACGTGCCTCGATCTGCTCGGTTCTCTAAATCCTCCTTTTAAACGTATATTGAAAGGGTTGTTTAAAAAGTCCGGTTCAGAGGGCAGGCGCATCTCGTCGTTGCTTCGCCAGTCCGGTGCTCGAGTAGTAACCACTACACTGCGCTCCTCCTGGCTTGAGCGCCTCGATCTGCTTGGTTCTCTGAATCCTCCTTTTTAAACGTGTATTTAGGAAGAAATAAAAGTCGGTTTACATTATGTCTTCATTTTCGAAATATGTATTTTTAGGAATTCTATAACTTTTTCTATACAAATAGTCGGAAAAACGCTAGAATACATGGTAGACCATTTTTGTAATAGGAGTGTAGAGCTGAATGTTACATCAATTTTCACGTAATGAATTAGCCTTCGGTAAAGAAGGACTTGAAATATTAAAAAATAGTACAGTCGGTATCTTAGGAATTGGCGGCGTAGGTTCTTTTGCAGCTGAAGCGTTAGCGCGTTCTGGCGTTGGACGTCTTGTATTAGTTGATAAAGACGTTGTAGATATTACAAATGTAAACCGTCAAATTCACGCTTTAGTATCTACTGTAGGACGTTCAAAAGTAGAATTAATGAAAGAGCGTATCGCAGATATTAACCCAGAGTGTGAAGTAATTGGACTAGAAATGTTTTATACAGATGAAACATATGAAGAGTTCTTTAAATACGGTTTAGACTTCGTAGTGGATGCATCTGATACGATTACGTTCAAAATCCATTTAATTAAACAATGTTTACGTCGTAAAATTAAAATTATCTCAAGTATGGGTGCAGCAAATAAAATGGATCCAACTCGTTTCCGTATTGCGGACATCTCTAAAACACATACAGATCCAATTGCGAAAGTAATTCGTACGAAACTTCGTAAAGAGGGTATTAAAAAAGGTGTAAAAGTTGTCTTCTCTGACGAAAACCCAATCGTAATTCGTGAAGAAGTACGTAAAGAAATCGTACCAGACGAAAATGCAAAAATTCGTAAAGCGAAATTACCGCCTTCATCAAATGCATTCGTACCATCTGTGGCAGGCTTAATTATGGCAAGTCACGTTGTACGTGAACGCATTAAAAATGTAGAAGTGAAACGTGTAGGGCAAGAATAAAAGAAAAGCATATATCCATTTTGGATATATGCTTTTTTATATGTATTAAAGAAATAGGGATATTTGCATTACTACTAGTTCAAATGTAAGCAAAGCTAGTAAGTAATAATCATATCTATCAGATTTATAGGCGGACGTCTTTTTTAAACTGTTAATGGTGAAAAGAGCTAAAGTTAGGACGAGAAGGCCAAGAGTGATTTTGAAGATTATTAATGAAATAGTAACTAGCTCCCTTTAAAGGTATATATGTTTATAATAACATTTTAGTAAAAAATATCCGATTTATATTGAGAGTTTTCTTGTATGATAGGGAGGGATATTTCGTCAATTTTTGTCGGTAAATCGATATTCCTTGTCGAATCGTCGATATATTAAAAAAATCGTTGATATATTTTGAGTTACGATAGATATATTTGAAAAATCGTTGATATAATTTCATTTACCGGTACATACATACTATACTCTCCAGCAAAGAAACAAAAAGGGACGTCACTCAGTCAAATAAGTGACGTCCCTGTTTTTAATTCTCTGCAGAATATATAATATCTAAATTTCCATTTTGATCTGTCTTGAAAATGGGAGCAATCTGTTCTTCTTGTTCTTCAACTGAAACGA
Organism: Bacillus paramycoides; assembly: GCF_038971285.1. Lineage (NCBI taxonomy): Bacteria > Bacillati > Bacillota > Bacilli > Caryophanales > Bacillaceae > Bacillus > Bacillus paramycoides. The sequence goes on along the minus strand of NZ_CP152427.1, from coordinate 4,264,452 downwards.
GTTTTCGAGCACGGTCCATAATTCTAACAAGCATTGCATAATCTTCTTCGATTGCTTGTTGTTTTTTTGAGAGTACCGCTAATTTTGCTTCCAGTTCATGATTCGTTTTTTTCAAAGTCGTGAGCTGAGCTTGTAATACTTCATTTTCAGTTTGTAACTTTGCGAGTGAAGGGTTGGTATGCTCTAAGTTTTGCAAAAACGAGATGACATTTTGCATTGTAAGATCCTGCTTGTTTGGCATAACATCTTCTGAAAACTCAGCATCGATTACGAGTTGTTTCGTTTTCGTGAAATGCTCTTTTTCTATTTTTGCTTCAGAACGCTTTAATTCTTTACGTTGTTTTTTTGCAAGTTGCACCGCATCTTCGTAATTCGGCCTTACTTCAGCATTCCATCTAAATCCGCAAGCGGCTGAAGTACGGTTTAATGTATCGCCGACCTCATCAAATGCTTTTATTTGTGTACTGCCGCTGCGAATATGTCGTAAAACAGTTTCTGCTAAAAGGAGATCGTCTTCTTTTGTCCATGCATCTTGACGTGTTTTCATAAGCGAAGCCTCCATAATGGTGACGTTTTCGCTTATGTTACCCTTTATTTTTCGTTTTATTCGAACTTCGTAATCTTTCATATACAGTAGAAAGTGCTTGCTCAAATTTCCCTGTCGTTTTCGGTTTATAATATTGTTTGTTTTTTATTTTATCAGGTAAGTATTGTTGCTGTACCCAACCATTTGGATGGTCGTGTGGGTATAAGTATCCAATGCCTCTTCCAAGTGATTCTGCGCCTTTGTAATGACTATCTTTTAAATGACCTGGGATGTCGCCTGTTTGACCGTTCCGTAAATCGTGTAATGCAGCATCAAGTGCTTTATAAGCTGAGTTTGATTTTGGTGATAGGCAAAGCTCGATAACGGCATTTGCAAGTGGTATGCGTGCCTCTGGGAATCCAACTCGTTCAGCTGATTCTATGGCTGCTAGTGTACGTGGTCCGGCTTGTGGGCTAGCAAGTCCGATATCTTCATATGCCATAATAAGAAGACGTCTACCAATGCTTTGCAAATCACCCGCTTCAATAAGGCGTGCTAAATAATGAAGTGCTGCATTTACATCACTTCCGCGCACCGATTTTTGAAATGCTGATAATACGTCATAATGAGCATCTCCACCTTTGTCATGAACGAAGCTCTTTTTTTGCAAGCATTCTTCTGCGATTTCTAGTGTAATTTCCGCAGCTTTGTCATCCGTTGTAAAGCTAGATAAAACAGCTAGCTCAAGTGCATTATAAGCGGAACGCATATCTCCGCCTGATGCATTTGCAAAGTGATTTAATGCTTCAGGCGTAACCGTTACATCATATTCTCCAAGACCTTTTTCTTTATCTTCAAGTGCTCGTTTTAAGCCAATTAAAAGATCATCTTCTGTTAATGCATGTAATTCGAAGATTTGACAACGACTTCGAATAGCAGAATTAATAGCATGGAACGGATTACTCGTCGTTGCCCCAATTAAGGTAAGAAGTCCGCTTTCTAAATGGGGTAATAGAAAATCCTGTTTTGCTTTATCTAGACGGTGTACTTCATCTAAAATTAAAACGAGGTGTCGATGCATCTTTGCTTCTTGTACGACAACTTCCATATCTTTTTTATTATGAGTAACAGCATTTAATAGGCGAAAAGGGGTTCCGGTACTGCCTGCAATTGCGCTCGCAATGGATGTTTTTCCAGTGCCTGGAGGGCCATATAAAATCATAGATTGAAAATGATTTGCTTGGACCATTCGCCATAAAATCTTTCCTTCACCAACTAAATGTTGTTGGCCGATAATTTCTTGAATATTTGTAGGGCGCATTCGATGTGCGAGTGGTTGTTTCATTTTTACCGTCTCCCTTAAAGTATAATCTCTTTCTATCGTATCATTTTTTTTAGTGGAATTTGAAATAGGATGCTGTTTTGTGGGAAAAATGAATATAAATATTTTCATTTTTCTATCAATTGTAATAATTTCCGAGTTTTTCAATGTGATTTTATGTTATCATTTTGATACACAAGTTGAAATTTCTTATAATACTATATTATGCTATAATTTCATAGGATTTTAAATTGTGTTCTTTTATAAATAAGATATAACCAATAGAAGTGAAAATTTGAAAAGAGGTGCAAAATAGATGAAGATTTCAACGAAAGGCCGTTACGGCTTAACAATTATGATCGATCTTGCAAAAAAGTTTGGTGAAGGTCCAATTTCCTTAAAATCAATTGCGCAGGCACATGATTTATCGGAACATTACTTAGAGCAATTAATTTCACCGCTTCGTAACGCTCGTCTAGTAAAGAGTACGCGCGGAGCATATGGTGGATATGTATTATCAGATCAGCCAGCTAACATTACAGCTGGGGATGTAATCCGTGTATTAGAGGGTCCAATTAGTGTTGTAGAAATGATAGAAGAAGAAGAACCAGCACAACGCCAATTATGGATGCGTGTTCGTGATGCGGTGCAAGAAGTGTTAGATAGTACAACGTTAGAAGATTTAGTGCGTTATGAGGAAGAAAATCACGGGGGCTATATGTTTTACATTTAATTCCTTGTGAAACGATTTGGAAAGAAGGAGATTTAATGGAACGCATTTACTTAGATCATGCTGCGACATCTCCGACTCACCCAGAAGTGGTCGAAAAGATGATTCCATATATGACAGAAACATTCGGAAACCCGTCTAGTATTCACTTTTATGGACGTCAAACGCGCCATGCAGTAGATGAGGCAAGACGCGCATGTGCACGTAGCATTCATGCGAATCCGAATGAAATTATATTTACGAGCGGTGGTACAGAAGCTGATAATTTAGCGCTTATCGGTGTAGCACGTGCGAACCGTCATAAAGGTAACCATATTATAACGACGCAAATTGAACATCATGCGATTTTGCATACGTGTGAATTGTTAGAGCGTGAAGGGTTTGAAGTGACATATTTACCTGTTGATGAAACAGGGCGCGTTCAAGTTTCTGACATACAAAAGGCATTAACGGAAGAGACAATTCTCGTATCCGTTATGTTTGGGAATAATGAAGTTGGGACGATGCAACCAATTGCGGAAATAGGTAAGTTGTTAAAAGAGCATCAAGCTTATTTTCATACAGATGCGGTACAAGCTTACGGTTTAGTAGAAATTGATGTGAAAGAGTTTGGTATTGATTTATTATCGATTTCAGCTCATAAAATTAACGGGCCAAAAGGTGTCGGATTCCTATACGCTGGTGCAGATGTGAAATTTGAACCGTTATTAATAGGCGGGGAGCAAGAAAGAAAACGCCGTGCTGGTACGGAAAATGTGCCTAGTATTGCTGGGCTTCAGCATGCAATTCTTATAGCTGAAAAAACTCGTGAGCAAAAAAATGCCCAATATGAAGAGTTTAAAGATATAATGGTATCTGTCTTCAAAAATGAAGATATTACTTTCGAGGTAAACGGAAACTTAGAATATCGCTTACCACATGTGCTTAATATTAGTTTTACAGGAATGAACATTGAACCGTTTCTTGTGAACTTAGACTTAGCTGGCATTGCAGTGTCAAGTGGTTCGGCTTGTACAGCTGGTTCGATTGATCCATCACATGTATTAGTAGCGATGTTCGGAAAAGACTCCGATCAAATACGTTCATCCGTACGCTTTAGTTTCGGACTTGGAAATACGAAAGAGCAAATTGAGAAAGCGGCGTACGAAACAGTGAAAATCGTGAAGCGATTAACACAAAATTAGCATGGGAGGTGACATGATGAACAAACTACCTCAAGGAACACGCGTTGTCATCGGGATGTCCGGTGGCGTCGATTCATCTGTAGCAGCTCTTTTATTAAAAGAGCAAGGTTATGATGTAATTGGAATTTTTATGAAAAACTGGGATGATACAGATGAGAATGGTGTCTGCACAGCAACAGAAGATTACAATGATGTAATTGAAGTGTGTAACCAAATTGGTATTCCGTATTATGCAGTAAACTTTGAAAAACAATACTGGGATAAAGTATTTACGTACTTCTTAGATGAATACCGAGCTGGTCGTACACCAAACCCAGATGTAATGTGTAATAAAGAAATTAAATTTAAAGCATTTTTAGAGCATGCCATTGCGCTTGGTGCTGATTATGTAGCAACAGGTCATTATGCACGCGTTGCTTATATGGACGGCGAATATAAAATGCTTCGCGGCGTTGATGATAATAAAGACCAAACGTATTTCTTAAATCAATTAAGCCAAGAGCAATTATCAAAAACAATGTTCCCGCTTGGTGAACTGAAGAAACCACAAATTCGTGAAATGGCGAAAGAAGCTGGTTTAGCGACAGCGGCGAAGAAAGATAGTACTGGTATTTGCTTCATTGGTGAGCGTAACTTTAAAGATTTCTTAAGTAACTATTTACCAGCACAACCAGGTGTGATGCAAACATTATCTGGCGAAGTGAAAGGAAAGCATGACGGTTTAATGTACTATACAATTGGACAACGTCATGGCCTTGGTATTGGTGGTAACGGTGATCCGTGGTTTGCTGTTGGGAAAAACTTAAAAGAAAACATTTTGTATGTTGATCAAGGATTCCATAACGAACTTCTATATGGTGATGAAGTTATTGCTACGAATATCGGCTGGGTAAGTAATAAAGCGAAAGAAAAAGAATTTAAGTGCACAGCGAAATTCCGTTATCGTCAAGAAGACAATAAAGTAACGGTTCAAATCGTTGATGAAAATACAGTTCGCATTCTTTGTGACGAGCCAATTCGTGCAATTACACCAGGACAAGCAGTTGTTTTCTATGATGGAGATGAGTGCTTAGGCGGTGCTACAATTGATGAAGTGTACCGTAGCGGTAAGAAATTGGATTATTTAGGGTAAAACGAGAAGCCTCTGCCGATTCGCGGTTAGAGGTTTCTTTTACATAAAGCGAATTTTCGTTCGCTTGGAAAATACATTCTTTGTTATAATTTGTTGTAGAGGTGAAGGACATGTCAAACAAACTTGAAACAGGTATTCAATATATGCAAGAAGGAAACTGGGAAGAAGCTGCTAAAAATTTCACAGAAGCAATCGAAGAAAATCCGAAAGATGCGCTTGGATACATTAATTTTGCAAACTTATTAGATGTACTAGGTGACAGTGAGAGAGCGATTTTATTTTATAAACGTGCATTAGAGCTAGATGATAAATCTGCGGCTGCTTATTATGGATTAGGTAATGTATATTACGGTCAAGAGCAATTTGCAGAAGCTAAAGCTGTATTTGAACAAGCGATGCAAGCTGGCTTACAATCAGCGGATGTAACATTTATGTTAGGTATTACGCATGTGCAACTTGGAAATGATCGTCTTGCACTGCCGTTTTTACAAAGAGCAACAGAATTAGATGAAAATGATGTAGAAGCTGTGTTTCAGTGTGGACTTTGCTTTGCGCGACTAGAACATATTCAAGAAGCGAAACCTTATTTTGAAAAGGTATTAGAAATGGATGAAGAGCATGCGGATGCGTATTATAATTTAGGCGTTGCGTACGTATTTGAAGAAAATAACGAGAAGGCTCTTGCTTTATTTAAGAAAGCAACTGAAATTCAGCCAGATCACTTTTTAGCTGGTAATGGAGTTCGTTTATTAGAGCAAGAAGCTGAATAAGATGAAAATATAGTTTTAATGGGTAGTTATCCCTCATCTAAAGAGGTGGGGGATGTACTGCTCATTAAATTGAAACGAAACCGGAAAGGAGAGGAAAGATGGGAAATCAACATGCAATGGATTTGTTTGAAGAAGAGAAAAAGTTTATAAAAGCTCAAGTTCTTCATACCATTTTCCACAACGAAGAAAACCTCTATTCCGTTGTCAGTATGAAAGTCATTGAAACGAATGAAACGTACGACGAAAAAAAAGTAATGATAAACGGTCATTTTCCCCGCATGCATGAAGATGAAGTGTTTACATTGACAGGCCATTTTAAAGACCATCCGAAGTATGGGAAACAATATTTAGTTGAAACGTTTAAGAAAGAATTGCCGCAAACAAAAGCTGGTATGGTGCAATATTTAGCGAGTGATTTATTTAAAGGGATAGGAAAGCGTACAGCTGAAAAAATTGTGGACCATCTTGGGGAACATGCTATTTCTAAAATTATGGATGATCCTGACGCGTTAAATGGTGTTGTTAACAAACAAAAAGCGCAGGAAATATATGAGACAATTGTTGAACATCAAGGGCTAGAGAAAGTAATGAGCTTTTTAAATGGTTACGGTTTTGGAACGAAGCTTTCTATTAAAATTTATCAGCAATATAAAGAGATGACATTAGAAGTAATTCGTAATAATCCATATCAGCTTATTGAAGAAGTGGATGGCATTGGATTTGGAAGAGCGGATGATATAGGACGTGCGTTAGGGATATCGGGTAATCATGATGATCGTGTACGTGCGGGATGTTTTTATACGTTAGAAAATGTATCATTGCAGCTTGGCCATGTTTATATGGGAAAAGATCAACTTGTAAGAGAAACGATGTCACTTTTAAATAATCAAGAAGGAAGAGTGACAGAGGAAGACATTACAAGTTGCATTGAAATGATGCAAAGTGAAGGGAAGGTCATCATAGAAGAAGAACGGATATATTTAGCATCGTTATTCTACTCTGAAAAAGGTGTTGTAAAGTCTATTCGTAGGCTTATGAATCAAGAGGAAACACCTTCATTTCCTGAAGCAGAAGTGTTAAAGACGTTAGGTGAAATTGAAGAACAACTGAATGTGCAGTATGCACCATTTCAGCAAGAAGCAATTCAAACGGCGCTTCATAAACCGATGATGTTATTAACAGGTGGACCAGGAACAGGGAAAACAACAGTTATTAAAGGAATTGTTGAAATGTATGCGTCACTTCACGGGCTATCGTTAAATCCGAATGAATACAGTGATGATAATCCATTTCCGATATTATTAACGGCTCCAACAGGAAGAGCAGCGAAGCGAATGAGTGAATCAACAGGGCTTCCAGCTTGTACAATTCACCGCTTACTTGGCTGGACGCCAGAAGGGTCTTTCCAACGTAATGAAACGGATCCGGTACAAGGGAAATTGCTCATTATTGATGAATTTTCAATGGTTGACATTTGGCTTGCAAATCAGCTGTTTAAGTCATTGCCGACTAGCATTCAAGTTATCGTTGTAGGCGATGAAGATCAATTACCATCTGTAGGACCTGGTCAAGTATTGAAAGATTTATTGAATGCAGGTGCAGTTCCAACGGTAAAGCTTACTGAAATTTATCGTCAAGCGGAAGGCTCATCAGTTATTCAACTTGCCCATGCGATAAAAAATGGAACGCTTCCACCAGATTTAGCGCAAAACCAAAAAGATCGTTCATTTATCGGTTGTACAGGAGCTCAAATTGTTGAGGTTGTTAAGAAGGTTTGTGAGAATGCTAAGACAAAAGGGTTTAGCGCAAGAGATGTACAAGTATTGGCTCCGATGTATCGTGGACCTGCCGGCATTAATGTACTAAACGAAGCGTTACAAGAAGTGTTTAATCCGAAAAGGGAAAAAAGTAAAGAAATTGCTTACGGTGATGTTGTATACCGACGAGGCGATAAAGTATTGCAGCTCGTTAATCAGCCGGAGAGCCAAGTGTTTAATGGTGATATCGGCGAAATTGTTTCGGTGTTTTATGCGAAAGAGAACGTTGAGCAACAAGATATGATTATTGTTTCATTTGATGGAATTGAAGTAACGTATACAAAGCCAGATTTAAATCAAATTACGCATGCCTATTGCTGTTCGATTCATAAATCGCAAGGTAGTGAGTTTCCGATTGTGATTATGCCGATAGTAAAAAGTTACAATCGTATGTTACGTCGTAATCTAATTTATACAGGTATTACAAGAAGTAAGAAGTTCCTTATTATTTGCGGCGAGGAAGCCGCTTTCCAGTCTGGTATAAATCGCCTTGATGATGCAATGCGTCAAACGACTTTAGCTAGTCGATTGCAAGAATCACAAGGAGAAGTGCAGATGGTAACAGTAAATGGCGAAGAAATGGACGTGGAAAACATTTCACCGTATGATTTCATGTAACAAGGTGAAATTATATAGTGAAACTTTCAAACGTATAACGTTGAAAGGCTCCAGCGATGTATAAATGAATGCAGTTTGGACATAATGGCGAATAGAATCCGGGAGACTGTAAGGAGATGAAAGCCATATGTTCATTTGTCCAAATTGCAAAGGGAAAGACATTGGAAAAATAGGTGTCAACCAATTTTATTGCTGGAATTGTTATATCGAATTATCGGTTTCAAAAGGGAAAATCCATACGCATCAAGTAGAAGAAGATGGTTCATTAAGCTCTCTTGATGATTTATTTGATGAGAATGAAAGAACAATCGGATAACGAAAAGGGGGATTTACTTTGAATCTACGCAATTCATTAATCGCATTAGGTGTTGGAGCGGCAGCATATCAATATGCTCGCAAACAAGATATGTTCTCAAAACGCAATATGAAAAAAGCACGTAAAATGATTAAATCTTATTTATAAGCATAAAAAAACTCCCTTCATCAAGGGAGTTTTTTATGCATTTGTATGCAAATATAAAAGTCCGATTTCAGAGAAGAGATAAGATAGGCCGTAACATCCAACGCCAAGCATGCCGTAATGAAATAATTGCTTCGCTCTTTCTTTTCGTGAGGAACGAATAAAGAAACCTTTCCAAATACCAAACCCGATACAAACCCATTCAAGAATCATAAAAAGTGCTGATAATACGAGCATAGATAAAACCATTATGAGCCCTCCTGATTATATTGTTTCACGCTGCATTCTCAGGGGTGGTTGTCCTTGTTATGTTATGTATATGTACGTCTTTACAAAACAGTATGGTCTACATGAAAAGATTTTAAAACTTTCGCACATAACCTACCCTATTTATTTTCAAAATAAGGGTGGAGGAGGTTTTTCGTGTGAAGAATCTTAAAATTATTTGGATATATCGTTTAGGATTATTATTACTTGTATTTCTTTGTTTGCTCGTCTTTCTAAAAATTAAGCCGCTATGGGCACCGATTATTTTTGTATTTAAAGTGGCCATTACACCGTTTCTTATTGCTTGTTTTATTGCGTATTTATTGCATCCTTTAATTGAAAAAATTCATAAGGAAGGGATGCCGCGTACACTCGCTATTTTGCTCATTTACATCCTTTTCTTTGGCGGAATTGGTTATGGCATTTATAAAGGAACGCCAGTTGTAATTAAGCAATTACAAGAAATCAATGAACAATTCCCGCAGTTTACAAAAATGTATGATTCTTGGATGGATGGCGTTACGGAACAAACAGCGAATTTCCCGTCCTTTATTCATGAAAAGGTGAAACAAATTTTTGTTGGAGTAGAAACAAAGATACAAGCACTTTTAAATAAAGTGATGAGCACAGCTCGTGGTGTACTCGATTCGTTACTCATTATTTTCTTAATTCCGTTCATTGTATTTTACATATTAAAAGATTACGGTGAGTTTTATCATATCTTTTGGAAATTAGTCCCAAGTAAGTGGCGTAATACGGGGCAAATGCTGGCGAAAGAAATTGATAAATCACTTGGGAGTTATATTCGAGGACAATTATTTGTTTGCTTAATATTAGGGGGCGTATCTGCACTTTCCTTTTGGTTTATCGGTATGAAATATCCATTGTTACTCGGGATTATTATTGGGGTGACAGATATAATACCGTATTTTGGTCCTATTTTAGGGGCAATTCCGACATTAATGATTGCGGCAACTATATCAACGAGTTTACTTATTAAAGCGGGGATTACAATTGCTATTTTACAATTCGTTGAAAGTAATATTTTATCCCCTTATATCGTTGGTAAGTCGCTTCGCATGCATCCTGTTATTATTATGCTTGCATTATTAGTTGGGGGAGAAGTGGCCGGAATTGTAGGATTATTAATATCAGTTCCTGTTTTAGCGGTCATTCGTACAGTAATCGTTCATGTAAGGCCTCTTTGGAAAAAAGAAGATGCGTAATAGGAAAGCCCTCTATTTATAAAAATAGAGGGCTTTCCTTATTTAGAGAGCTGCTCGTTTATTTGTTGAACGAGAGAGCTTACATCATTTGTTTGAATATGTTTTATTTTTTCCATTCATTATCATACATAAATATAATTTGATTGCTGAAAAGGCGATTTTGTTCTTTTAGGTCAGAAATTTTTTCGAAAGAGTACTCCTCAAATAATGGGTTCTTGCTTACATCTGGTCCGTAAAAGAAGAGCCGTTTGTTCGTTAAAATTAACAGTCCTGGTCTTGCAACGGAACGATAAATATATATCTAATGAACAGGCCACGTAAAATAATATCGTTTCGTCAGTCGTTAACATATTTTTAGCTCTGTTCAATAAGGTTGTCATTATAATCGCTCCTTTATTATTGATAATTTAATTGTAATAAAAATAAAATATTCAGAAAAGCTCATGGAGGTAGTACAATTTAGTAATACACGCATAATATATGAAAAGGCTGTTAAGAATGAATAGTAGAATAGCTATGATTAATAAGGAATTGATATAATATAAATGATTATCTACATTGACAAACTTAAGAGAAGTCTATTATATTTAGTCATATAATACATTAAATCAATGACGGAACAAGTACGTTACAGTCCATTTATAGAGAGAAGCTTCCATATGGCTGAAAGAAGCTTTAAATGAAGGGTAACAGAAAGCTAATCCTGAGAGCAGCTAATCACTGCCGTCTTGCCACGTTACGGCACCATGAGGTGATGAATTGATTTGTATAGTAATCAATTCATAATTAGGGTGGTATCGCGAGTTAACTCTCGTCCCTTTTATAGGGGCGGGAGTTTTTTATATTTAAGGAGGAAAATACAATGAAACAACTAACAGGCGCACAAATTCGTCAAATGTTTTTAGACTTTTTCCAAGAAAAAGGGCATGCAGTAGAACCTAGTGCATCACTAGTTCCACATGAGGATCCATCTCTTTTATGGATTAATAGTGGTGTAGCAACATTAAAAAAATATTTTGATGGACGTGTGATCCCGCAAAATCCACGTATTACAAATGCTCAAAAATCAATTCGTACAAACGATATTGAAAACGTAGGGAAAACAGCTCGTCACCATACATTCTTTGAAATGTTAGGAAACTTCTCAATCGGTGATTACTTTAAAGAAGAAGCAATTACTTGGGCTTGGGAGTTCTTAACGAGCGACAAGTGGATCGGATTCGATAAAGAATTACTATCAGTTACAATCCATCCAGAAGATGAAGAAGCATTCACAATTTGGAATGAGAAAATGGGCGTTCCAAAAGAGCGCATCATCCGTTTAGAAGAAAACTTCTGGGATATCGGTGAAGGACCAAGTGGACCGAATACAGAGATTTTCTATGACCGCGGAGAAGCTTACGGTAATGACTTTAGTGATCCAGAATTATATCCAGGCGGAGAAAACGAGCGTTACTTAGAAGTATGGAACCTTGTATTCTCTCAATTTAATCATAATCCAGATGGTTCATATACACCACTTCCTAAGAAAAACATCGATACAGGGATGGGTCTAGAGCGTATGACATCTATCGTTCAAGATGTGCCTACAAACTTTGACACAGACTTATTCATGCCAATGATTGGTGCAACAGAAACAATCTCAGGCGAGAAATATCGTAATGGTGACTTAGAAAAAGATATGGCGTTTAAAGTAATCGCTGACCATATCCGTACAGTAACATTCGCTGTTGGTGACGGTGCTCTTCCATCTAACGAAGGCCGTGGTTATGTATTACGTCGTTTATTACGCCGTGCTGTTCGTTACTCTAAGAAATTAAACATCAACCGTCCGTTCATGTTTGAATTAGTACCGGTTGTTGGAGAAGTAATGAAAGACTTCTATCCAGAAGTACTTGAAAAGAAAGATTTCATCGCAAAAGTTGTGAAAAATGAAGAAGAGCGTTTCCACGAAACACTTCATGATGGTGAAGCAATTTTAGCTGAAGTTATCGCAAAAGCAAAAGAAGAAAAAACAACTGTTATTTCTGGAGTAGATGCGTTCCGTCTATATGACACATACGGTTTCCCAATTGAATTAACAGAAGAATATGCAGAAGAAGCTGGTATGACAGTTGATCATGAAGGCTTTGAAAATGAAATGGAAAAACAACGTGAGCGCGCACGTGCTGCTCGTCAAGACGTTGATTCTATGCAAGTTCAAGGTGGTGTCCTTGGAGAAGTGAAAGTAGCGAGCGAATTCGTTGGTTACGGTACAGTAGCGACAGAAAGTAACGTTGTTGCACTTGTGAAAAACGGCGAATACACAGACAGCTTACAAGCTGGTGAAGAAGGACAATTAATGCTTGATGTAACACCATTCTATGCTGAGAGCGGTGGACAAATTGCAGACCGTGGTTACCTTCTTGCTGACGGTGTGAAAGTTCTTGTAAAAGACGTACAAAAAGCACCAAACGGCCAAAACTTGCACAAAGTTGTTGTTGAAGAAGGTACATTAACGAAAGATGCAGCTGTGAAAGCTATTATCGATACGAAAAACCGTGGTAGCGTTGTGAAAAACCATACAGCAACTCACTTACTACACCAAGCTTTGAAAGATGTACTTGGAACGCACGTTAACCAAGCAGGTTCTCTTGTAACTTCTGAACGTTTACGCTTTGACTTCTCTCACTTCGGTCAAGTACAAGCTGACGAATTAGAAAAAATTGAGCGTATCGTAAACGAGAAAATTTGGGAAAGTATTGATGTTGAGATTTCTCAAAAAGCAATCGAAGAAGCGAAAGAAATGGGTGCAATGGCATTATTCGGTGAAAAATACGGTGATGTTGTACGCGTTGTACAAGTTGGCGATTACAGCTTAGAGCTTTGCGGTGGTTGTCACGTTGATAACACAGCTTCTATCGGTATTTTCAAAATCGTTGCTGAGTCTGGTATCGGTGCAGGAACTCGTCGTATTGAGGCGGTAACTGGTAAGTCTGCATACGAATTAATGAACGATCAAGTAGGTTTATTAAAAGAAGCAGCAGGAAAAATGAAAACAAATCCGAAAGATATTTTAACAAGAGTAGATGGTTTATTTGCTGAAGTAAAACAACTTCAAAAAGAAAACGAATCTCTTGCAGCAAAATTAAGTAACATTGAAGCTGGAAACTTAACTGATTCAGTAATGACAGTTGATGGCGTGAATGTATTAGCGGCAAAAGTAAATGTTGCAGATATGAACAACTTACGTACGATGATGGATGACCTAAAAAATAAATTACAATCTGCAGTTGTCGTATTAGCGTCTGTAAATGATGATAAAGTAAACATCTTAGCTGGCGTAACAAAAGATTTAATTAGCCAAGGATACCATGCTGGTAAACTTGTGAAAGAAGTAGCTTCTCGTTGTGGCGGTGGCGGTGGTGGCCGTCCTGATATGGCACAAGCGGGCGGTAAAAACCCAGCGCAAGTTGAGGAAGCTTTAGCATTTGTACAAGAGTACGTTAAATCTGTTTCAAAATAAAGAGATAGTAGTGTACAATGGTAGGGAGAGGAGAAGTTCTTCTCCCTATACTTACTATATAAGTGAGGTGCTTGAAATGGACGGTTTTGATAAAACAATGAAGTTTAGCATTCAAGATGAAAAACAGAGTGTCCATGTAAATGATGTACTTTTAACTGTGTATGATGCACTTCAAGAAAAAGGCTATAATCCGATTAACCAAATCGTCGGTTACTTATTAAGTGGAGACCCAGCATACATACCTCGCCATAAAGATGCACGAAGCATCATTCGCAAGCTTGAACGTGATGAATTAATTGAAGAGCTTGTGAAGTCTTACTTGAAACATCATCGTGAGGAGTAATTTATGCGGATATTAGGTTTAGATGTAGGTACAAAAACAGTCGGAGTTGCAATTAGCGACGAAATGGGTTGGACAGCGCAAGGACTTGAAACAATCAAGATTAACGAAGAACGAGGTCAATTTGGTTTTGACCGCATTTCTGAGTTAGTAAAACAGTACGATGTGGACAAGATAGTAGTAGGTTTACCTAAAAATATGAATGGTACAATTGGCCCGCGTGGTGAAGCATGCCAACAATTTGCAGAAAACCTACGAGAGCTGTTACAATTAGACGTTGTAATGTGGGACGAGCGTTTGTCAACGATGGCAGCGGAACGTCTGCTCATTTCAGCCGATGTAAGCCGTAAGAAGCGAAAGCAAGTAATTGATAAGATGGCTGCAGTCGTAATCTTACAAGGATTTTTAGATAGTAAATAAGAGGTGACCAAAATGGAAGAAAATCAAATTACAATTGTAGACGAAAAAGGTAACGAACATTTATGTGAAATTATTTTCACTTTTGACGCTGAAAAATTTGGCAAAAAATCATACGTAGTCTTCTCTCCAATCGGTGAAGTAGACGAAGATGGAGACCAAATTTATGATGCAATGGCTTATGAGCAAAACGAAGAAGAGGGCGGAACTTTACTTCCAATCGAATCTGAAGAAGAGTGGGAAATGGTACAAGAAATGTTCAACACTCTAGCTGATGAGCAAGAAGCTGAATAATAAGTACTGAAAAGATGGACGATATATCGTCCATCTTTTTTTATCCCGCTTTAATGGGCAGTAAGACCCTCACCTCAAAATTCAGCGAAAGCAAAGAAGTTAGGTGGGGGGCGGGCTGCCCATTAAAGTCCGATTGGTGAGGGCTGATAATCAGTGGGGGATGAAGAAAACCCCCACTGATTAAAGTTTCACTTTATATGTAAAATGAAAGATTTTTTGTCGAAACTGCGTAATCCTTTGTAGTATAATGAGACGGATTGTAGAAAAATAAAGTATCTGTCAAAAATGATAGGTAAGTTTATTGTGATTTTTCATTGTGTTGTATAGAAAGATGTACATATGGCCTACAATTGAATAAGGAGGAAGAGTTTTGGTAGAGAATCAAGTGAAAAAGAAGCGTAGACGCATTTTTTTATTTTCGATTATTGCACTGCTTTTAGTTTGTGGTTCAGTCTATGCGTATATTTCATTCGCATTAGGACCAGTTGATAGCGGGAATAAAAAAGAGATTGAAGTAGAAATTCCAAAGGGATCATCTACTAGTAAAATTGGTGAGATTTTAGAAGAAAAAGGTGCTGTGAAAAACGGTACAGTTTTTAGTTTTTATACAAAGGCTAAATCTAAAAATTTACAAGCGGGTACATATTTATTAAATCCTTCAATGAGTGCGAAAGATGTTATTGAACAAATGTCATCGGGTAACGTACATCGTCCAGCTCTTTATAAAGTGACGATAAAAGAAGGTGCACAAGTAACTGAAATTGCAGAAACGGTTGCAAATGAATTAAAGTGGAATAAAGATGATGTCGTACGTCAATTAAACGATAAAGCGTTTATTCAAAAAATGCAGCAAAAGTATCCGAAGTTGTTAACGGATAAAATCTTTGATAGCAATATTAAATATCCATTAGAAGGTTATTTATATCCTGCGACGTACTCTTTCTATAAAAAAGATACGACGTTAGAAGAAATTGTAATTTCTATGCTTGAGAAGACGAATGCAATCATCGTTCAAAACGAGGCGAAAATGAAAGCGAAAAACTGGGATGTTCATCAGCTTTTAACATTATCTTCACTTATTGAAGAAGAGGCAACAGGCTTTACAGATCGTCAAAAAATCTCTAGTGTCTTTTATAATCGTTTAGCAAAGGGTATGCCTCTGCAAACGGATCCAACGGTATTATATGCACTTGGAAAGCATAAGCAGCGTGTATTATACGAGGATTTAAAGATAAACTCACCGTATAATACGTATGTTGTAAAAGGATTGCCAGTTGGTCCGATTGCAAACTCTGGTAAACATTCAGTGGAAGCGGCGTTAGAGCCTGCTCAAACAGTTTATTATTATTTCTTAGCTGCACCAACTGGTGAAGTGTACTATGCGAAAACATTGGAAGAGCATAATGCATTAAAGCAAAAATACATTACGAAAAAACAGTGAAATGGGGAGGGATAGCGAAAAAGGTCGCACATCCCTCTTTTTTGTGGTAAAATATATCGGGTTAAAAACTGGCAGAAGAATCGTTTTTAATATCAAAACGGGACGTACAAGCTAAGGGTAAAGCTGGCTTGTATTTTTATTGCATTCTATGTGTGAAAAGACGTCATAGAGGCACTTCTCCATGTAAATAAGGAGGACCATTATGGAGGATGCAGTTAACGAGTACCTATTATCATTTATTGATCCGAAAGATAAATTAATTCTTGAAATGGAAGACTATGCGAAAGAAAAACATGTGCCGATTATGGATCGACTTGGAATGGAATTTATGTTGCAATTTTTACGTTTAATTGGACCAAAAAGCATTTTAGAGCTTGGTACAGCAATTGGCTATTCTAGTATTCGTATGATGCAAGCTATTCCAAATTCTCGCATTGTGACAGTTGAGCGCAATCGCGAGCGATATGAAAAAGCACTTGAATATATAGAACGTTCACCAGTTAAAGAGCGTATTTCCGTTATTTACGGTGATGCGTTAGAAACAGGCGAGCAAGTAGAAGAACATGGAACATTTGATGTTATTTTTATTGATGCAGCAAAAGGACAATATCGTCGCTTTTTTGACTTATATGAACCGTTATTAAATCCTGGTGGCGTAATTATTTCAGATAATGTTATGTACCATGGCCTTGTAACGACTAAGGAGAAAATTGAAAACAGACGTACACGTGGTTTAATCCGTCGTATTAAGACGTACAATGAATGGCTTATGAACCATGAAGGATATGATACAACGATTTTTCCAATTGGTGATGGAGTAGCTGTTAGTAAAAAGAGAGGGTGACCAAGGTATGAAGAAACCTGAATTGTTAGTAACGCCAAAAGCAGTGGCGGATATCGAACCTCTTGCGAAAGCAGGAGCAGATGCGGTAATGATCGGTGAGCAAAAGTTTGGTTTACGTTTAGCAGGGGAATTTTCACGTGAAGATGTGAAACAAGCTGTGAAGATTGCACATGAAAATGGTGTAAAAGTATACGTAGCAATGAACGCGATGTTCCACAATGATAAAGTTGAAGACTTAACAGATTATGTTGCATTTTTAAACGAAGTACATGTAGATGCAATTGTTTTCGGAGATCCAGCGGTATTGATGGCGGTTCGCGAAGTTGCACCAAATATGCAACTGCACTGGAATACAGAAACAACTGCAACAAACTGGTTTACTTGTAACTACTGGGGACAAAGAGGAGCAAAACGTGCTGTATTAGCTCGTGAGCTTAGCTTAGATGAAATTGTTGAATTAAAAGAAAATGCTGAAGTGGAACTTGAAGTACAAATTCACGGTATGACTTGTATGTTCCAATCGAAGCGTTCATTAGTAGGAAACTACTTTGAGTATCAAGGACGTCATCTTGACATTGAAAAGAAAAAATATGAAGAGAATATGTTCTTATATGACCCAGAGCGTAACAATAAATATCCAATTTATGAAGATGAAAATGGTACTCACATTATGAGTCCAAACGATATTTGTTTCATTGATGAGTTAGAAGAGCTAATTGATGCTGAAATCGATAGCTTAAAAGTTGATGGTGTACTAAAAAGCTCTGAATACATTATTGAGGTAACGAAGAAATATCGTAAAGCAATTGATTTATGTGTAGAAGATCGTGATGCGTATTATGACGTGAAAGACGATTTATATAAAGAGATAGAAGAAATGCAACCGGTAAATCGTCCGTTAGATACAGGATTCTTCTTTAAAGAGACGGTTTACTAAACGAGGAGGGTGTAGGAAATGACTGTACAAGAAATTTCACGAGTGATCGATGGCAAACGCGTTATTGTGAAGAAACCTGAACTGTTAATCCCTGCGGGTAACTTAGAAAAATTAAAAGTAGCTATCCATTACGGGGCAGATGCTGTATATTTAGGTGGACAAGAATTTGGTCTTCGTTCGAATGCAGGTAACTTTACACTGGAAGAAATGGCAGAAGGTGTGGAATTTGCAAAGAAATATGGAGCAAAAATATATGTAACAACAAATATCTTTGCGCATAATGAAAATATGGACGGGCTAGAGGAATATTTAAAAGGGATTGAAAAAGCTGGCGTAACGGGAATTATCGTTGCTGATCCGCTTATTATTGAGACGTGTAAACGTGTAGCACCTTCTGTTGAGGTGCATTTAAGTACACAACAATCACTATCCAACTGGAAAGCAGCACAGTATTGGAAAGAAGAAGGTTTACATCGTCTTGTATTAGCTCGTGAAGCAAGCTATGAAGAGATGAAAGAGATTAAAGAAAAAGTGGATATTGAAATTGAAGCATTCGTCCATGGTGCAATGTGTATCGCATATTCAGGAAGATGTACATTAAGTAACCATATGACAGCGCGTGATTCTAACCGTGGTGGTTGTTGTCAATCTTGTCGCTGGGACTATGATTTAGTTCAAACAGTATCACAACATAAAGATGCAAAAGAGCTTCCTTTATTCCAAGAAGAAGATGCTCACTTTGCAATGAGTCCAAAAGACTTAAATTTAATTTTATCAATTCCGAAAATGATTGAAATTGGAATTGATAGTTTAAAGGTTGAAGGACGTATGAAATCAATCCATTACGTAGCGACTGTAGCGACAGTATATCGTAAAGTAATTGATGCATATTGTGCGGATCCTGATAACTTTGAGTTTAAACAAGAATGGTTAGATGAGCTGGATAAATGTGCAAATCGTGATACAGCTCCTGCATTCTTTGAAGGGGTTCCAGGACATCAAGAGCAAATGTTTGGAAATCATAGTAAGAAAACAACGTATGATTTCGCTGGTTTAGTGTTAGATTATAATGAAGAAACGGGCATCGTAACGATTGAGCAACGTAATCATTTCAAACCAGGACATGAAGTGGAGTTCTTTGGACCAGAAATAGAAAACTTTACGCAAACGGTGGAGAAAATTTGGGATGAGGATGGAAACGAATTAGATGCAGCGAGACATCCGTTGCAAATCGTGAAATTCAAAGTGGATCAACGAGTGTATGTGAATAATATGATGCGCAAAAGCATACTTCAATAAGAAAGAGTGGTAGTCGAATGGGGACGAATAAGCCTGTTGTAATTGGAATTGCTGGTGGTTCGGGATCAGGTAAAACGAGTGTAACGAAAGCGATTTTTGACCATTTTAAAGGTCATTCTATTTTAATCTTAGAGCAAGATTATTATTACAAAGATCAAAGCCATTTACCAATGGAAGAGCGTTTAAAAACAAATTATGATCATCCGCTTGCGTTTGATAATGATCTGTTAATTGAACATTTGCAGCAGTTGCTTGCATATGAGCAAATTGATAAGCCTGTATATGACTATACATTGCATACGCGTTCAGAAGAAATTATTCCAGTTGAGCCGAAAGATGTAATCATTTTAGAAGGAATTCTTATTTTAGAAGACCCACGTCTTTGTGAGTTAATGGACATTAAGCTATTCGTTGATACAGATGCAGATCTTCGTATTTTACGCCGCATGCAGCGTGATATTAAAGAACGCGGTCGTACGATGGATTCAGTTATTGATCAATACGTAAATGTTGTACGTCCAATGCACAATCAATTTATTGAGCCTTCTAAGAAATTTGCGGATATTATTATCCCAGAAGGTGGACAAAACCATGTTGCAATTGATATTATGGTTACAAAAATTGCAACAATTCTTGAACAAAAAGTAAATTTGTAATAGCATAGTAAAAGATATACGGTAGGAAGGGATTTTTTCCCTTCCTATCGAATACAATGAAACATGCAACCTCATCTATATATAGGTGAGGGCATATTTATATCAACTTTCCATACATATCTTCTTTATATAAAGAAGAATTGGGAATACGGGGTTGTATGTGACAACTCCGCTAGTACAGGCGTGCTAGAAACCTCCGCTCTACATATAAGCGGGGGAGTTTTCATATGGAACTCCTCTTTTTTTCGGGGGATTGGTATATAAAAGGAGTGGAAAATATGGCAACAGAAAAAACATACCCTATGACGCAAGAGGGTAAGCAAAAGCTAGAGAACGAACTTGAGGATTTAAAAACGGTAAAACGTAAAGAGGTTGTAGAGCGCATTAAGATTGCACGTAGCTTCGGAGATCTTTCTGAGAACTCTGAGTACGATGCAGCAAAAGATGAGCAAGCGTTCGTAGAAGGACGTATTACACAATTAGAAAACATGATTCGTAACGCAGTTATCATCACAGATAACGGTGAAGAATCTACAGTTGTTACATTAGGTAAAACAGTAACATTTAAAGAATTACCAGATGGAGATGAAGAAGCTTACACAATTGTAGGTAGCGCAGAAGCAGACCCATTTGAAGGAAGAATTTCTAACGATTCTCCAATCGCAAAAAGCTTATTAGGTAAGCAAATTGGTGAGAAGGTAGCAATCCAAACTCCAGGTGGAGAAATGCAAGTAGAGATTATCTCTGTAAAATAATTGAAAATCACTCGTGTAAAAGCGAGTGATTTTTTATTTGTATAAAAGATGAAACACTCCGTCCAAACTATAGTAGACGAGGTGTTTTTGTATGAAAATAAACCGGAGAATTATAATTGTTCTAATTTGTTTTATAAGTGTCATGTTTATCTTATTTTGTCGTTTAATTCAAATACAAATTATAGATACAGAGTCATTTGCGGATCGTAAGATTAATTTAATTGAAAAAAGTGTTACACAACGGACACAATCCATTACGGTAGATGATGGACGAGGTCATTTTATAGATCGAAACGGTAAGGAAATAGGCGAGAAAAAGTACCCCGTTTTAATTGTTTTTCCATTTCTACAAATAAAAAATGACATGTTAGAGAAAATTGCGCATATCATTGGTGTGTCGAGACAAGAGATTGAAAGTCAAATGAAAGATAAGAAAAGTGCATTTATCATGCAAAGGGGAGATGGACCATTTCGATTGGCACGCGAGCAGATGGAGAAGGTAAATCAATTAAATGTATTAGGTATTGTAGCAGCTGAAGTTCGTTTACGGCAAACTGGCAGGGTGAATCATTTAATTGGCAATGTGGGTGAGAATGAACGAGAATTTCAAAAACGATACGGAGAAGTAAGAAAAATTTCAAAGCAAACGCCAATTGGTATTTCAGGATTGCAACAATCATTTGATGAGTTTCTTTTGACCGATGGAGAGACGAAAGTATTGTATCAGGTGGATCGGCAAGGAGAACCGATTTTTGGAAAACAAGCGAAATATACGTCGCCTGGAAATCCGTTTTACCCAGTGAAGATTCAAACTACTTTACATAACGAGTTACAGCGAAAAGCAGAAGAAGTAGTTGAAGCAAGCGAAATAAAGAAAGGGGGATTAGTGTTACTTGATGTAAAGAAAAATGAAATTTTAGCGATGGTCAGTAAACCATCTGTACAGGTGAAAGATGAAAGGCTATATAAAACTACACTTGAAAATCAAATGTTAACACCACATTTCCCTGGTTCTGTTTTTAAAACAATAGTTGCAGCGGCAATAATTGATCAAAATGGAAATGTTTTTAATCGCAGATTTAATTGTAATAAAGATTTATATGGTGAAGACCACCCGCAAATTATGATGGGGACACTTAGTTTTAAAGAGAGCTTTGCTAGAAGCTGTAATAGGACATTTTCAGAGTTAGGTAACGAGTTAATACAAAAGGATAAGATGGTGTTAGAAACTTACGTAGCAGCTTTAGGAGCCGCTGATAAGGTTGGATGGAGAGGCTCTGTATTTCATACAACTCATTTTGAGCAAATGCCAGAGGAGAAGAGTGTTACGATTTGGGGGAATGAAGGGAATAAGAATAGTAAAAAAGCGGTAGCACAAACAGCAATTGGACAGAAAGATGTACGCATGTCACCTCTAGCGATTGCCAATATGATGGCGACAATTGCTAGGGATGGAGAAAAAATGGAAGTAAAAGCTGTTGAAAAAATAATGTATAAAAATGGAACAGACTTTTATACATTTGAAAACCATGCATTAGGTGGAAAGCAGCTTCCGTATGAAACAGTGAAAACATTACAACAGTTATTAAGGAGCGTTGTAACAACGGAGAAAGGAACAGGAGCCGCATTCAGGTCGTTACCACTAAGTGTCGCTGGAAAATCTGGGACAGCACAAACAGGAAAAGGGACGAAAGAGAATCGTTGGTTTGCAGGTTACTTTCCATATGAAAATCCAAGATACGCTTTAGTTGTCGTGGATATAGAAACGAATAGCAATGTAAATAAAGTTACACCTATTTTCAAAGCTATCGTAGAATCAATCTATCGATTAGAGAAGGAAAAGTAATCTTGCAATTCATAGTGAAATGTTTTCATTTCATGAAAATATTATTGTAAATGTTCAACCTTTCTAGATTTAATGTTACAATAGCAAGTATGAAAAACTGCATGGAGGTTTGAAGAATGGCAGGAGGATCTAGATTCCAACAGAAACAACAAAAACGTCGTCAAAACGGTGTTTTAAATATTGCAATCGCAATTGTATTAATATTAGTAGCTATTGTATCATATCAATTGTTTGTTCCTGAAAGAAAAGAAGAAGCGTCTCCTAGGGACAAAAAAGTATCTCAGCAAACAACGAAAGAGAATAAATCTGAGAAAGCTAAAGGAAAAGAAGAGACGAAGAAGAACGAGCAAGAGATGGCAGAAGCTAAGAAGAAAGAAGAAGAAGAGAAGCTAAAGGCTGAAGAAGAACAGAAAAAAGCTGAGGAAGAAGCGAAAGCTAACGAGAAAGTACCAGCTGAAAAAACACAGCCAAAGGCAACTGACGCTTATACGAAATCTTCTTGGAAGCCAGTAGGTACAGAGCAAGGTGCAACACCTGCGATGACGTTTAAAAAAGGTACAGCAGATTGGAATGAGATGAACCAAGCAATTTCAGCTGCAATTGACGTTCCAGTAGAGCAATTAGTTATTCATCGAATCGGAAATAACGGTAAAAATAAAGCTTACGGTAACGTACAAGATAAACAATCAGGTAAAAGATATTATGTAAATATTGATTGGGTAGAGAATGAGGGCTGGAAACCAGTACTTGTTCAAACTCTAAACTAAAAAAGAGAGGCTCCTTAGGAGCTTCTCTTTTTTGTTAACGCAATTTTTTTAATTTAAAATGAACAACCGCGCTATAATACGGTCTTTTGCTTTCAGGATCCATAACCATTTGATGTGAGATGTGATGAACTTCAAGCATAAGTGCTTTATTATTATCAATTTGTTCACTAATTTTTCGTTCTAAAGAAGCTAAGTCTCCCGCTTCAAAAAATTCTACTTTATCTTCTAACATTTCAAAGGTAAATGACATGAAGACGGCCCCTCTCCTATGTAATCAACTATAGTGTAACAAAGAAAAGAAGGAAATACCATGTACATTTCAATTGACATTTTTAGAAAGAGGGAATATCATACTGATAAAACCGATAAGAAAAAGGGGGATTTTTATGGGTACAGAATTTAATGGTTTATTTGATGAGTGGGCTCATACGTACGATTCATTTGTACAAGGCGAAGATATACAATATAAAGAAGTTTTCGCCCATTATGAGGACATTCTAGAGGATGTAGTTAACAAGTCATTTGGTAATGTATTAGAATTTGGTGTTGGTACTGGTAATTTAACAAATAAATTATTACTTGCTGGCCGCACAGTTTACGGTATAGAGCCGTCACGTGAAATGCGCATGATTGCAAAAGAGAAATTGCCGCAAGAGTTTTCCATTACAGAAGGTGATTTTCTTTCATTTGAAGTCCCAAATTCAATTGATACCATAGTAAGCACCTATGCATTTCATCATTTAACAGATGATGAAAAAAATGTAGCAATTGCGAAGTATAGTCAATTGCTAAACAAAGGTGGTAAAATAGTGTTTGCTGATACGATATTTGCAGATCAAGATGCATATGATAAAACTGTTGAAACAGCAAAACAAAGAGGTTTTCATCAGTTAGCAAATGATTTGCAAACGGAATACTATACACGTATTCCAGTCATGCAGTCTATTTTTGAAAACAATGGCTTCCATGTAACGTTTACGAGATTAAATCATTTCGTTTGGGTAATGGAGGCAACTAAGCAATAGAAAGAGGGATTAGATTGAGAATTGCTGTAATTGGAGCAATGGAAGAAGAAGTACGTATTTTACGTGACAAATTAGAACAAGCAGAAACAGAAACGGTTGCGGGTTGTGAATTTACGAAAGGACAATTAGCAGGACATGAAGTAATCCTGTTAAAGTCTGGTATTGGTAAAGTAAATGCAGCGATGTCAACGACAATTTTATTAGAAAGATATAAGCCTGAAAAAGTAATTAATACTGGTTCAGCTGGTGGATTCCATCATTCTCTAAATGTAGGAGATGTCGTTATTTCAACAGAAGTTCGTCATCATGACGTAGATGTAACAGCATTTAACTATGAGTATGGTCAAGTACCAGGAATGCCGCCGGGATTCAAGGCGGATGAAGCGTTAGTTACATTAGCTGAGAAATGTATGCAGGCAGAAGAAAATATTCAAGTTGTAAAAGGTATGATTGCAACAGGCGATTCATTTATGAGTGATCCGAACCGCGTTGCAGCAATTCGTGATAAATTTGAAGATCTTTATGCAGTAGAAATGGAAGCAGCAGCTGTTGCGCAAGTATGCCACCAATATGAGGTCCCATTTGTTATTATTCGTGCACTTTCTGATATTGCTGGTAAAGAATCAAATGTTTCATTTGATCAATTTTTAGATCAAGCAGCTCTTCATTCTACAAACTTTATCGTAAAAGTACTAGAAGAGTTAAAGTAATGTAACAAAAAGGCAACTGTCTCATATAAAGAAAATACATACAGTTGCCTTTTCTTTATTGGCAAATAAGGGGGAGAACACGATGAATATATATCGTGGAGTTCATGAGTTAATTGGTCATACACCAATTGTAGAAATTACTCGTTTTTCACTTCCGGAAGGGGTTCGTTTATTTGCAAAGCTTGAATTTTATAACCCAGGTGGAAGCGTTAAGGACCGGCTAGGAAGAGAATTAATCGAAGATGCGCTAGAAAAAGGGCTTGTAACCCAGGGTGGAACAATTATTGAACCGACTGCTGGAAATACTGGTATTGGACTGGCACTTGCAGCGTTACAACATGATTTACACGTTATTGTTTGTGTACCAGAGAAATTTAGTATTGAAAAACAAGAATTAATGAAAGCACTAGGCGCAACGGTCGTGCATACGCCGACTGAGCAAGGAATGACCGGTGCGATTGCAAAAGCGAAAGAGTTAGTAAATGAAATACCGAATTCATACTCTCCAAGTCAGTTTGCGAATGAAGCAAACCCGCGTGCATATTTCAAAACACTAGGTCCTGAACTTTGGTCGGCACTTAACGGAGAGATTAACATATTTGTTGCAGGAGCAGGAACTGGTGGTACATTCATGGGGACTGCATCTTATTTGAAAGAAAAAAATATAGATATAAAAACGGTTATTGTCGAACCAGAAGGCTCTATTTTAAATGGTGGTAAATCTGGCTCGCATGAAACAGAAGGGATTGGCCTTGAATTTATCCCGCCATTTTTGAAAACATCTTATTTTGATGGAATTCATACAATTTCTGATCGAAATGCATTTTTAAGAGTAAAGGAATTAGCGCAAAAAGAAGGACTGCTCGTTGGGAGCTCTTCCGGAGCAGCATTTCATGCAAGTTTACTTGAAGCAGAGAAAGCGGCGCCAGGTACAAATATTGTAACGATTTTTCCTGATAGTAGTGAGCGCTATTTAAGTAAAGACATATACAAAGGATGGGAATAAAAAATGAGAGCAAAGACAAAGTTAATTCATGGTATTCGCATAGGAGAACCTTCAACTGGATCTGTAAATGTACCGATTTATCAAACAAGTACGTACAAACAAGAAGCAGTTGGTAAGCATCAAGGATATGAATATTCACGTACAGGCAACCCAACACGTGCAGCTTTAGAAGAAATGATTGCTGTATTAGAAAACGGTCATGCTGGTTTTGCATTCGGTTCAGGAATGGCTGCTATTACAGCTACAATTATGCTGTTCTCAAAAGGTGACCACGTTATTTTAACAGATGATGTGTATGGTGGAACGTACCGCGTTATTACGAAAGTATTAAACCGCTTCGGTATTGAGCATACATTTGTAGATACAACAAAATTAGAGGAAGTTGAAGAAGCGATTCGTCCAAATACGAAAGCGATTTACGTGGAAACACCAACGAACCCATTACTGAAAATTACTGATATTAAGAAAATATCTACTCTTGCAAAAGCGAAAGATTTATTAACAATTATTGATAACACATTCATGACGCCATATTGGCAGTCACCGATTTCTTTAGGAGCAGACATTGTACTTCATAGTGCAACGAAATATTTAGGAGGTCATAGTGACGTAGTTGCAGGTCTAGTAGTTGTAAATAGCCAGCAATTAGCAGAAGACCTTCACTTTGTACAAAATTCAACAGGAGGCATTCTTGGTCCACAAGATAGCTTCTTACTACTTCGTGGTTTAAAAACATTAGGAATTCGAATGGAAGAGCATGAAACGAATTCACGCGCTATTGCGGAGTTTTTAAATAACCATCCAAAAGTAAATAAAGTATATTACCCAGGCCTTGAGTCACATCAAAACCATGAACTTGCAACAGAACAAGCAAATGGATTTGGTGCTATTATCTCATTTGATGTAGATAGCGAAGAAACGTTAAATAAAGTACTTGAGAAATTACAATACTTTACACTTGCTGAAAGTTTAGGAGCAGTAGAAAGTTTAATTTCTATTCCATCTCAAATGACACATGCATCAATCCCAGCTGATCGTCGCAAAGAATTAGGAATTACAGATACATTAATTCGAATTTCTGTTGGTATTGAAGACGGCGAAGATTTAATTGAAGATTTAGCAAAAGCGTTATCATAATAAAAATGCACTGCTCATATAGGCAGTGCATTTTTATTATGATATTTTGTGAAATATTTCACAAAATAGACATGCACAAATGAAATCATTTCATGTATATTAAGTTCATGAAATGTTACTCACGAACAAACTTGTGAAATGTTTCACAAATAATGAGGTTCATGTAGGAAAGCAACTCTATTTTTTTTGCGCTAATCGGGACTCATTATGACCTATAGGGTCTTATTTAGTCCAAGATAGCAGAATAGGAGGAATTTACATGGTAGTCAAAGAGAAAGTTGTAAATGAAATGCAGGAAGTAAAAGAGATGGTTGATACGTTAGTGAATAACGGTCGAAAGGCTTTACAAGCATTAGAAAGTTTTACACAAGAGCAAATTGACAACATTGTTCATGAAATGGCATTAGCAGGTGTTGATCAACATATGCCACTTGCGAAGTTGGCTGTTGAAGAAACAGGTCGTGGTGTATACGAAGATAAATGTATTAAAAATATTTTTGCTACTGAATATATTTGGCATAGTATAAAGAAAGATAAAACAGTAGGGATTATTCACGAAGATCCTCATGAAGAAATAATAGAAATTGCGGAACCGGTCGGTGTAGTAGCTGGGGTAACGCCAGTAACGAATCCAACATCGACAACGATGTTTAAAGCATTGATTGCGATAAAAACGAGAAATCCAATTATTTTCGCATTTCATCCTTCCGCACAAAAATGTTCCATTGCAGCGGCGAAAACAGTATATGATGCAGCAGTGAAGGCGGGGGCACCAAAATATTGTATTCAGTGGATTGAAAAACCTTCTGTTGAAGCAACGAAACAATTAATGAATCATGAAGATGTTGCGCTTGTTTTGGCCACTGGAGGAGCAGGTATGGTGAAATCAGCTTATTCTACTGGAAAACCAGCGCTAGGTGTAGGTCCTGGTAATGTACCATGTTATATAGAGAAATCAGCGCATATAAAACGAGCAGTTAATGATTTGATTTTATCCAAAACATTTGATAACGGCATGATTTGTGCATCAGAACAAGCAATCATTATAGATAAGGAAATTTATGATGCTGTGAAAGCAGAAATGATTGCAAATGATTGCTACTTTGTAACAGAGGAAGAGAGAAGAAAATTAGAAAAACTTGTTATTAATGAAAATACATGTGCGGTAAATAGTGATATTGTAGGGAAATCCGCACAGTATATTGCCGCATTAGTTGGAATTAATGTGCCTGAAAATACAAAAATGCTTGTAGCTGAAATACAAGGTATCGGAGCAGCATATCCACTATCTCGTGAGAAATTGAGTCCAGTATTAGCTTGTGTAAAAGCAAATTCATTAGAAGAAGGATTTACATATTGCGAAGAAATGTTAAACCTTGGTGGTTTAGGACATTCAGCAGTTATCCATTCTGTAAATAAAGAAGTGCAAAAGCAATTTGGATTACGTATGAAAGCTTGCCGCCTTATTGTAAATGCCCCTTCATCACAAGGTGGAATCGGTGACATATATAATGGATTTATTCCATCACTTACGCTTGGCTGCGGTTCCTACGGGAAAAACTCGGTTTCTCAAAATGTAACAGCGACGCATTTATTAAATATAAAAAGGTTGGCAAATAGAAAAAAGAATATGCAGTGGTTCAAATTACCACCAAAAATTTATTTTGAAAAACATGCGACAGCATATTTAGCAAATATGCCTAACATTTCACGTGCGTTTATTGTAACGGATCCAGGAATGGTTGAGCACGGATATGTAGATACGGTCGCGCATTATTTACGTAAACATGCAAATGATGTGAAAGTAGAAGTTTTCTTTGAGGTTGAGCCAGACCCATCAGATGAAACTGTGTTTAAAGGTGCGGAAATGATGAGAAGTTTTCAGCCAGATGTAATTATTGCACTGGGTGGTGGATCAGCTATGGATGCAGCGAAAGGGATGTGGCTTTTCTATGAGCATCCAGAAACAACATTCTATGGGATTAAACAGAAGTTTTTAGATATAAGAAAACGTACATGTAAATATCCGGAATTAGGGAGTAAGGCACAATTTGTTGCCATTCCAACAACATCAGGAACAGGATCAGAAGTGACACCATTCGCGGTTATTACAGATAAGAAAAATAATATAAAGTATCCACTCGCAGATTATGAATTAACACCAGATGTAGCAATTGTTGATCCGCAATTTGTAATGACAGTACCACCACATGTAACAGCTGATACTGGGATGGACGTATTAACGCATGCAATTGAGGCGTATGTGTCTGTTTTAGCAAATGACTATACAGATGGATTAGCATTAAAGGCCATTGATCTCGTATTTAAATATTTACCAAGAGCATTTAAAGATGGAAATGATGAAGAAGCACGAGAAAAAATGCATAATGCTTCTGCAATCGCAGGAATGGCATTTGCCAATGCTTTTCTAGGTATTAATCACAGTTTAGCACATAAAATTGGACCGGAATTCCATATTCCGCATGGGCGTGCGAATGCAATACTTATGCCACACGTAGTTCGCTATAATGCTATTAAGCCAAGAAAACACGCGTTGTTCCCAAAATATGAGCACTTTGTAGCTGATGAACGCTATGCACATATTGCGAGAATGCTCGGACTTCCAGCAAGTTCGGTGGCAGAAGGTGTGGAATCACTTGTCCAAGCAATTATTGAACTTGGAAAAAAATTAAATATAAACATGAGTATTGCAGGACAAGGGGTTGCTAAAGACCAATTTGAAGAGGTTGTTGGATTATTGGCAGAAAGAGCTTTTGAAGATCAATGTACAACAGCTAATCCAAAGCTCCCTCTCATTTCAGAGCTGAAAGAAATTTATATGAAAGCATATAAAGGTGAGTAATGGTTATGAAAGAGCCGCCATAAAGCGGCTCTTTTTCTTTTGGAAAACATCTCCCAGAATGGCTGTATTTACTTGTCTTTAAGTGTAATAGAATATGATACAGTTAAATGGAGGAGTGAGAATATAATGAAAAAATTACAAGAAAAAATAGAAGATTATACTCGTTTCGGACAAATTCTTCTCGCTGTAAGTACATTGTTAATGGTTGGCTTATTGATTCCGAATGAAGCAAAAGAAACAATACAACCTTTTGTTATGATGGGGAGCATCGTTATATTTTTAAGCTTATCCTTCTTTTTCTTTCAGCGTGTGAAAGTGATGCAAGACGAGTTAGAGGGAAGCGAATGTGAATAATATAGATAAATAGAGCGTTGCAAAAAGAAGAAATCTTTTTTGTAACGCTTTTTGTTTTTTCTAGAAAATGTATGCGGTTTATATTGACAATGATAATCCTTATCAATTAAAGTAGAATAGTGGTTAATGATTATCATTATCAGTTAGAGGTGAAAGAATGAAAAAATCTATTACGCTATTCACAGCGATTTTATCAATTTTTTTCTTATTAATAGGTTGCAGTGCAAAAGGAGACGAAAAAGCGTCTGCAACAAAAACAGAAAAAGGAAAAGAGGAAATTGAAGTTACCGATCTGTCAGGAAGAAAGGTAACATTCGATAAAGTGCCAGAGAGTTTTGCAACATTAAGTATGGGAGACATGAATATTATTCACGCTTTAGGCGGGAAAATAGTAGGTCGTCCGGATGCAAAAATAACTCTTCCAGAGGATGTAAAGAAAGTACAAGTAATTGGAAATGCGCATCAGCCAAATTTTGAGCAGATTGCTAGCTTAAAGCCGGATGTACTTATTGCTAACAATGGATTCCAAAAGAACATTCCAACGGTTGAAGGCCAAGGGACGAAAGTAATGATTTCTTCTGCGAATTCCGTACAAGATATTCAAAAGAATATTGAACTGTATGGAACGATAATGAAGGAACAAGATAAAGCGAAAGAACTTAACAAAAAAATTACGGATCAAATGAAGACATATGAGAAAAAGAGTGATGTGAAAGCATTGCTAGTGTATGGAGCACCGGGTACTTATTTAGCAGCATTACCAACATCTTTATCAGGTGATATTTTAGAAAAAACAGGTGGGAAAAATATTGCAGCTGATTTTCCAGAAATGAAGGAATATCCGCAATATGCGCAGCTAAGTGTAGAACGTATTATTGAGGCGAATCCAGATGTGATTTATTTAATTACACATGGAGATCCAAATAGCGTTAAAAAAGCATTTGAAGGCGAAATGATGAAAAATGAAGCGTGGAAAAACTTAAATGCAGTAAAGCAAAACCGCGTAGTTATTTTACCACCTGACTTATTCGGATCAAACCCTGGAACAAAAGTCACAGAAGCGATGGATTTTATGTATAAAAGTATACAAGATGTAAGGAAATGATAAGTATGGAAAGTAGTGAAGTTGTGAGGGAAAAGGAACATCCTTTTGCGAAAAAAAGATGGATAATAGCAGTTACTTTAGGAGTATTAACCATTCTAGGTCTTTTTTATGGTCTTTTCGCAGGAAGTTTGTCCTTTTCTTTACGAGATATTCTAATAGGTATACAAGATGAGGGGTCGACAGTTCATCGAATTGTATGGGACCTTCGTATACCGAGAGTGCTCGTTGGATTTATAGTAGGAACATGTTTAGCGGTATCTGGTGCATTGCTGCAAGGGGTTATGAGAAACCCTCTTGCCGATCCTGGTATTCTCGGCGTTTCATCTGGAGCAGGACTTGTAGCAATTGTAATTATGATTTTATTTCCTCAGCATATGGCTTTTTTACCGCTCGGGGCATTTTTAGGGGCTTTCATAACGGCGATGGTTATTTATGCTTTATCATGGCAAAAAGGGGCACCGCCTTCAAGAATTGTCTTAGTAGGTGTATCAAT
This sequence comes from Bacillus paramycoides, assembly GCF_038971285.1. Taxonomy (NCBI): domain Bacteria; kingdom Bacillati; phylum Bacillota; class Bacilli; order Caryophanales; family Bacillaceae; genus Bacillus; species Bacillus paramycoides. The sequence goes on along the minus strand of NZ_CP152427.1, from coordinate 4,232,607 downwards.
CAATGCGTTAATTGGTGCAGCGACGTCAGCGCTAATGTTATTACATAGTGACAAAGTACAATCTGTGTTACCGTGGTTAGCGGGCGGCATTGGTGGTGTAAGCTGGGCACATTTAAACATGATTGTTTATTATGCAATATTCGCTATTATATTAGCCTTCTTTGGTATTAAGCATATTCGAGTGTTAATGCTAGGAGATGAAATGTCGAAGTTATTAGGTCATAACGTGGAGAGAAGCCGCTTTTATTTAATAGTAGTAAGTACGTTATTAGCTGGCATTGCAGTTAGTGTTTCTGGTCTTATTGGATTTGTCGGTCTTGTCGTACCACATATATTACGTTTATTAGTTGGAAATGACTATAAATATTTACTGCCATTATCATGTCTTGGCGGAGGAATATTACTTGTTTTCGCGGATGCGATAGCTCGGAGTTGGTTCGATCCAATTGAATTGCCTGTTGGTATTTTATTATCCTTCTTAGGCGGTCCGTTCTTCTTATATTTAATTCATAGGGGAGGGAAACAGAGTGATTTCCGTTAACAAAGTGTTTTACGCACATTCTGAAAGATTTCAAATGCAAAATATGAATGTACAAATTAAAGCTGGAGAGGTTGTTAGTTTAATTGGACCGAATGGATCGGGGAAATCTACTTTGCTTCGTTTAATGGCAAGGCTACTTAAACAAAGCGAAGGAGATATCATTTTAGATGGAAAAAGTATTCATACGATGAAAAGTGCCGATGTAGCGAAGCAATTAGCGATGTTACCACAAATGCATGATCATCAATTAGATTTAACAGTGAAAGAATTAATTGAATTTGGAAGAGGTCCTCATAAATCATGGAGATATCACTTAAATAAAGAAGATGAAGAAATTGTTGATTGGGCATTGTCTGTTACAAATCTTGAAGGGTATGAATATCGCCTTTTACAATCTTTATCAGGAGGAGAAAGACAACGAGCCTGGATTGCAATGACGCTAGCACAACGTACAAATGTCTTATTATTGGATGAGCCAACAACCTTTTTAGATATCGTGCATCAGTTGGAAGTAATGGAACTTGTGAAACGGTTAAACGAGGAGTTTGGTATGACAATTGTAATGGTTTTACATGATATTAACCAAGCGGCTCAATATAGCGATCGTTTACTCGTGTTAAAGCGAGGGAAGCTTCAGTATGACGGTATACCAGAAGAAGTGTTATGTCATGAAATGTTTCAACGTGTGTTTGGCATCGAGGTAGATATTTTTCAAGGAAGCGACAAGCCATTTTTTACACCGAAACGAATTTCTAAAGGAGGAGCAAGATGCGAACAGAACAATGTATTATTACCACTCAGTTAATAAGGGAATTTGTTATGGCAGCTCACGGAGATTTAGAAAAAGTACAAGAACTGTTGGCTGAATCGCCAAGCTTACTTCATGCCTCTTACAATTGGGGAGGATCAGATTGGGAAAGTGCGTTAGGAGCAGCGGCACATGTAGGTCGTAAAGATATTGCGCTTTATTTATTAGAAAAGGGCGCTCGAATGGATATTTTCGCGGCTGCTATGCTTGGTGAATTAGAAGTTGTACAAGCTATTTTGGTAGCACAACCAGAAGCATTACGTGCATCTGGTCCACATGGTATTTCCCTTCTTCAGCATGCACGAATGGGTGGAGAAAAAGCACAGCGTGTATTTGAGTATTTAACAGTGCTCTCTTAATAACCGCAAAAGTTCTTATGTGCGGTAAACTTTTCACTTTCATATAATTGAAAAGTTTACCGCCCGTTAGAACGGGATAAGTATCTAGTATATTTGAAAATCCTACACCCCCCTCAATTGTAGTTTTCTTTATGCTAGTTATGATATGGATGCAGTAGACAATATTTGTCTACTGCTTTTTTTATTCTTCGTGAATTGAATATTCTGTATTTTAACGTTTGTTCATTTATAATGGATAGTAACATTTAGTATATATCCAAAACATGATCGTGTAGGTAAGTACAAATTCGTGGGAAGGAGTGCAGACATGTTTCATACAGATCGTTTACAAATTCGCAAATATACAATGGATGATTTACAGTTCTACGCTTCACTATGGGGAAATGAGAAGGTAATGCGCTATATTGGAAATGGGACGTTAAAAACATATATGCAATGTAAAAAAAGTTTGGAGGAATGGGTGATTCCTAGCTATAAAAACGGTCTCGGTTTATTTGTATTGATTGAAAAGGAAACGGGAATACGAATTGGTCATGCAGGATTAGTAAAGCAGCAAATAGATGGAAAAGAGGAAATTGAAATTGGTTATTGGCTATTGCCTCAGTATTGGGGAAAAGGGTATGCGAAAGAAGCAGCGGCAGCATTTCGAGACTATGGCTTCCAAGCGTTACGAATGAATAAGTTAATTTCTCTTATTAATCCGGACCACCCCGCCTCCATCTTTGTTGCTAGAAAAACTGGGCTTAGTTATGAGAAGACAACTTCATTTCATGGGATGGATGTTCTCGTTTATTCCATTAAGCGAGTTGGGTGAAAAAAGGTAAATTGCATCTTTTGAAGAATGGTATATAAAAATAAAGGGGGGATTACATGTACATTTATCATAATGGACTTATTATTCGCGAGGGAACGAATGGTGTACCTGCATATGCAATTAAAACCTTATTCGAAGATGCCGGTTGGAGCAATGATAATATCCCTTCTTGGCAAATTGAAAAATTTACGATAGCATTTGAAAATTCAACATGGGCATTTACGATATGGGATGAAGAAGAGATGGTTGCGATGGTTAGGGTCATTTCTGATGGAATCATGGTCGCGAACATAGTAAATTTAGTTGTGAAATATGAGTATAGAGGGAAGGGATTAGGCAAGAAACTTGTCGCTCTTTGTTTGCAAAAATTGCCACATGGCGACTGGTTTGCACATACATCCGCGAGTAATTTTGATTTTTATAGAAGTTGTGGTTTTGAGGTGAGAGAGTTATCGAGAAATGGAACATGTGCGTACTATGGGTATCAAATAGCAAAAAAAGATGGGCACCGATAAAGAGAAAAAGTAGCATGGAAAAAGCCCGATATTTTAATAATATAAACTGAACTAAGACTCATTTTATGATAAAATGAAAGAAAATTCTGTTTATTATTAGGGGGATAAAAATGAGTATAAAAGTTGGGGATGTATTTAAATACGAAAGAAGATTTACTGAAGAAGAGGTTTTTGAATTTGCAAATATTACAGGAGATAAAGGTAGACATCATATGGAATATGATGAAAATGGACGTTTAATGGTTCATGGTTTATTGACTGCTAGCATTGGAACGAAAGTAGGAGAAGAATTACATTACATAGCAAGAGAATTAGTAAGTGAGTTTATTAGACCAGTTTTTACAGGAGATACGATCACTTGTGAATTAACTTTAACAAATATTGAACAGATGGAAGGATACAAAAAGGTTTCAATCGAGTCAGTTTATCGCAATCAAGACGAAAAGACTGTACTAGTTGGGACAAGCTATGGAGTTATAAGGGGATAAAAAAGAAGCCTGATTTGCAGGCTTCTTTTTTATTTAATAAACACGTTTTCGATTTTCTGCATGACTAGAGATGAGTAATAACGCAGTTTCTTCCCCTATATTACGAACGATATGAGGAACACATGCATTCCAGGAGAAAGAATCACCTTCTTCTACAATTGCAATATCTTCCCCATGTTGAACTTCTAGTTTTCCGCGTAATACAAGGTGACATTCTTCCCCTTCATGCGCATTTGGTGTGTTTTCTTTCGGAAACCCAGCAGGAATTTCTACAAGATTGAGACGAAGGCCACCTTGCTCTGCAACATGCTCAATTCTTTGTTCATCTTTTCCGTATACACTGTATTTACGCTCTACTTTTTTAACAACTTTCAACCGATCTTTTTGTTCTAATAATAAATAGGGAAGGGGAACGTTTAAGAAATTGGAAATTGTTTCTAAAGTTGAGATAGATGGTGATGTTTTATTATTTTCAACCTGACTCATAAATCCTTTAGAAAGACCTGTTCCCTCACAAATTTGTGCGATTGTTATGCCTCTACGTTGACGAATTTCACGTATTGCAGAACCAATATTCATAAAATCAAGCTCCTTTTTTGTAAACAACTATTTGTATCATAGCAAAAAAAATATATTTTTTCCCAGTGAAAATGAATTGACGAATAAAAAAAATTAGTGTATGTTTTGTAATGTAAATAAAAGTTTTGTATAAGAAAACTATAAAGGAGAGAAAGAAATGAATCAACATATTGGTAACTTAATTATTCGTATCGTGTTAGGGGTAACGTTCTTTATGCACGGTTTAACAAAATTCCAATCGGGGATTGACAATATTGCAGGGTGGTTCACAAGCATTGGTTTACCAGGAGGACTTGCATACGGTGTAGCAATAGCAGAAGTAGTTGGTGGTCTATTATTAATTCTAGGTTTAGGTGTAAGATATATTGGATTATTATTTGCACTTGTTATGGTTGGAGCAATCATAAAAGTAAAGTGGTCAGCTGGTTTATTAGGAGATGGAAAAAATCCTGGCTTCGAATTAGAGCTTGCATTGTTAGCGATGGGTGCTTACTTATTTGTTGCGAAAGCAGACGGTTTTGTAGATAATTTCTTAAAAGAGAAAATGTCAAAGAAGAACTAAATGAAATGGGGGCTAACAAGATGAGTTTTCAACTTCATCCCGACACAACACTTGATGTTGTTCATTTATATGTATCAAATGTAAAGAAATCACTAGAGTTTTATACAGAAGTACTAAGTATGAAAGTATTAAAAGAAGATGAAATGGTCGTTACATTTGGGAATGAAAATAACGAACCACTCCTTATCATTGAAGAAAAGAAAGAAGCCTTACCAAAGCAAAGAGGGAGAACGGGGTTATATCATTACGCAATTTTATTACCGAGTAGACAAGATTTAGCGAATATTCTTCGTCATCTTGTAGAAATGGTATATCCACTGCACGGCGGAGCCGACCATTACTTTAGTGAAGCCCTTTATTTAGCTGATCCAGATGGAAACGGGATTGAAATTTATCATGATCGTCAAAAAGAAGTTTGGCGTGATGAGAATGGAGAACTACCATTTGTTAGTAATCCGTTAGCTGGCGAAGAATTATTACAGCAAGGAAGTGCGTGGAATGGATTTCCAGCTGGTACTGTGATGGGACATATTCATTTCCATGTAGCTGATTTAGAAGAAGCAAAACGTTTCTATGTGGATGGTCTTGGTTTTGAAGTGACAATCCCAGCTCGTAATGGCGCGTTGTTTGTATCGGCAGGTGGCTATCATCACCATATCGGTTTAAATACGTGGCAAGGTGAAGGAATACCACCGCAAATGCCAAATTCCGTTGGCTTGAAATATTTCACAATTGTATTAGCGGATGAAAAACAAAAAGAGCAAGTATGTGAAAGCTTAAAAAATATTGGCAAGATTGCTACGTACAAAGATGGAATATTACAAGTAGAGGATTCATTTGGACATTGTATTCATTTCAAAATAAAAGGAGAAGCCTAATAAAGGCTTCTCCTTTTTACTTTCTTATAATGGCTTTTTCATTTTGGACAAATAGTTTATCAAATTGCTTCGCAAGCTCAAAATCGAGTTTCGTTAAACCTTTTGCATTCCAAGAGGACAAAGTAATAATGACTGCTTTATACTGGATAAGGATAAATGGATGGTGATTATGTTCTTCTGATAGTTTGGCGACTTCAGACACAAATTCGACTCCTTTTAAGTAGTCGGAAAACATATATTTTCGTTCAATCCATTTTTCATCTTTTATCATCCATTTATCTACTGTCAATAATTCCTCTTGAACTTCTTCCTCAGTTAATCGTAGCATCATTTTTCACATCCTTTACAGGTAATAGTGCAAGACCATTGTTAATAAGACGTGTTACAGCTTCGTTAGTTGTAAAAGTAGAAAGTTGTTGTAATAAAGCTGCGGAAGTTTCATGCCCTTTGTTATGCTCTAAAAGCAATTCTAATATTTCAAGGCGAAGCAGCCATTCTTTCGCATAAAATTTATTTAATACCTCTTGAATTGCCACTAGCTGTTCGATATGAGCTTCGTGTAAAATACCTTCATTTCGAATATCACGAACTGTTTGATACATACGATCTAGTTCAGTTAATGTAAGAGGTGTTGGAGTTGCTTCTATTTCTTCATCAGCAGGGAAAAATGATGCCGCATCTGCAGCTCCTGGGAATACAGAAGTAATTGTTGAGCCAACAGCCATATCAAAAGCACCCCATGAAGCATCAAATAATAAACATTCTTTATAAGTAACGGTACAATCGATAAAGGAGATAAGAGCAATCTTTTTATCATTTTTTTGAATTGCTGTTACCGTTCCATTTACATGGATGCCACTTGCAAAAGTAAATGATGTTTTATTTCCAATTGTAATTCCTAATGATTGTAATTGTTCATCTGTACAATTTTCTAATGCAATATTTTCAGTAAGTAACCCAATCGGTGTTCCAAAACCATCACTGTGTACAGAGGTAGAATGATCCGCTAGTTGTTTATTATGAATGGCTAATGCAGTTGGCGAATTTGTACGCATGTAAATCACTTCACCTGCATCGTTTTTAATTGTCTCATTGAATGTACCAGTAATTTGTAGCCCACTACTTAGCTCAGCAGTTGCATAGTTTTCAGAACGAATTGCTTTTTCTAATCCTTCTTTACCACCTGTTTTAAAGGCCATTGTTTCAGAAAACTTTTCAAGTGCTTCTGTTAGTTCTTCAAAGGATTCACAAACAAATAGTTGAGGTTGCATTTTTGTTACATCATAAGTTGTTCCAGTACATGCTTCTATAGAAAATGGAACCTTTTCTACAGCGTCAGTTAAGCAATGTTTGCTTTCGCCTACAGAGGAAAGGAGACCAGCGCCATATATCTTTGGATCCTCTATACTTCCGATTAAGCCATATTCTACTGTCCACCAGAAAAGCCTTGAAATTTGTTCCGCTTCTGATAAGCCAGAAACTAAGTTTTGTTTTTCAATTACAGCATTTTCAGCAGCTGCAACTTCTTCAGGTGTAGAAGTTGGACTTTCTTTTACGATTGTTAATGTACGAACAGCTTCAAACGCATCATGTTCTTCTTTTGTAGAGAAAGCTTTTGCTCCAATTTGCCCAAAGCGTTTTACATACTTTGCATATGTAGGATCAAGTAAAATTGGTGCGTGGCCTGCAGCTTCGTGTACAATATCTGGAGCAGGTGTATACTCGATGTTTTCTACTTTGCGAATATCTGTTGCGATTGGTAATAATCCGTGTCCTTGAAAATCGAAGAAGGCTACGCCAGGAATAAGCCCGTCAATCGTTACAGCACCCCAGCCGCTTGGTGCTAAACACTCATTCATTTCTTCTACTTTTGGAATTGCATCTATATTAATACCAGATGATTGTAATCCGTTCACATAGGCTGGATGAGCAACGTCTTTTAAGAAACTATGATTTTGTCTCATAATGTAACGCCACACAGCGTGATTCACCGGTGTGTATTGATCATAATGCTGTGTGGATACGAATGGTTTTAAATGCGATGGAATTTTTGTTTTCTTTGTCATTTAGACATCCTCCTTTTTTTAATAAAATTAAGTATCGGTTTCGTATAGCTTGTATCACCCCCTTTCAAAATTGTAAGCGCTTATAAAATTTTATCATAAGATTCGGAATTATTTAACATTTGTTTCTGTAAGAAATAGAAAAATCCCCTATCGGAAAATCCGATAGGGGCGAAAGAATCGCGGTACCACCCTATTTGTAAGTGAAAATATACTTACATCTCAATTAATGATAACGGAAAAACTCCGTCTTTTCCTTCATGCCTATAAGCATTACGAAAAAGAAGCTCCAGAATTGTAATTCATACTTATATATGTGCTAATTTCCACCGACCATTAGCTCTCTGTAACAGGGATATAAGATACTACTGCGATTCTTTCAACGCGTATATTATGAAATTATGTAAAAGGATGGACGCAAAAAAGTCCCTATCGGAAAATCCGATAGGGACGATAAAAATCGCGGTACCACCCTATTTGTAAACAAGTAATTGTTTACCACTCACTTTAAGATAACGGAAAGATCCGTCTTTCTCTTCATGCATAAAAAGCATTACGGGAAAGAAGCTCCAGAATTGTAATTCACGCTTGTATATGTACTGATTTGCACCAACCATCAGTTCTCTGAGACAGGGATATAAGTCGCTACTGGTATTCCTTCAAAGCCGATATATAATTCGTTCAACTAAACTATGTTTTGTATTATAAAACTATATTAAAAAAATTGTCAACAATAATTTTTTATTTCACATCTAAATCAACATTTAAATTAGATGTATTTCCAGCTGCATCTGTTGCTACAATGTGAATTGTATTTTTACCTTCTTGTAATTGAGTACGATCTAAATAAATGTCATAGCTTTTCTCCCAAGGGTTCAGGAATGCTTGTTCCCATACATCATTTCCGTTGATTTCATACTGTAGTCTCACTGGAATTCCAGGTGCTACCCAACCAGATTCTGTCATCCAATCTAGTAGAATATCGTCAACTTTCCCTCTAATTACGAGATTTTCTTGATCCACTTCATGCGTCAATTTCGGTGCAGTTCGGTCAATAAATACAGCCGCTGTTTGTTTCGTTTCCCCGCCAGAATTAGAAGCAACAGCTTCAATTTGATATAAACCATCCGCTAGTGGTGATCCATCTACTTTGGTACCATTCCATTTGAACGGTTTATAACCTGCTGTTTCATTTTTACCTTGATAAATCATTCCTTGGTATGTCACGCGTTCTTTTGTAACTAAGTTAGCGTGTAACGTTACATCTTCGACTGGAGCAACTAAATAGTAATTGATAAGATTATCATCTAATAGGTTATCGCCATTTGGACTGAAAGTAGAATTAATAATTTCGAGTCCATCTATACGCTTGTAATCTTTAGGGTCGATACTAAATGTAAATGGAATTCGAATTTCTTCTTTTAATCCTTGCTCTTTTACGTATACATTTCCAGTATATACACCTTGTGGTAATGAGCTATCGACAGTAATAGTCAATGGTTTTTCAGTACTACTATTCGGCTGTGTGCTAATCGATGAAGGCACAGAAGTTTTTACTTTTGTTTTTGTATTTGCATCTAGTAATTCTACACGAGTTGAAAAGCTTTTCTTTTTATTAGAAAGATTTTGTAACGTAATATTTTGCGTCAGTTTTACTTTACCACTGTTTGGCTTAATAAGACCGAAGCTGATATTGTTCAGCTTTACTAATACATCTGTTTGAGCTGCTTTCGGAATGTTAATTAAACCAGACCCTTGTGTCATAATAGGATACGTATTTTCATTTACATCTTTAAAAGTTTTTGCTGTATTGGCAAGGGATGCTTTTAATTGCTCTGTCGTCCAATCAGGGTGCATTTGACGCAATAGAGCAACCGCTCCAGCTACTCGAGGTGCAGCCATACTTGTACCATTATGAGATTCATAGCCGCCTCTCGGTACTGTACTAGTAATTTGTACGCCAGGTGCAATTATATCTGGTTTTATAAGCCAACTTCCTTGTGATGGACCTCTAGAACTAAAGTTAGCAATCAGTTCAGTTGGATTTGGTTGGCCAATGTTTATATTTTTCTTACGTTTTGTAATTAAGTTTTTTAATTCTTCACCATTTGCATTTGATAACTGCATAACAGGAAGATCTAGATTTTCACGCATAAAATATTCTGGCATAATATTAATTTCTTTTTCTGTAGAAATTAATAGTACACCAACTGCACCAGCTTGTTTCGCTTGTTCTGCTTTTACTAACGTACTAGAAGTACCTTGTAAAACAAGTGCAAATTTCCCTTTCACATCTTGTTTTGCATAATCACTTGGATTACCATAGCCAACGTATACAAGAGGGGAATCATTTCCTATTGGGAAATCGTACTTTGATAACGGTAACCCTTGATATGTTTTGCTGGAACCAGCTACTTGGAACGTTGGAAACGGGATAGAAACAGTAGATGCTCCAACTGATCTAACGCTGCTTGCATTTCCAGGTGCATCAACAGACCAAGGGTGTGGGCCATCATTTCCATTTGAAACAACTGCAGTAACCCCAAGTTTTGCTGCACGTTCTAATGTTAATGTTACAGGCTGATCAGGTGTATTTAAGCTTTGTCCAAGAGATAAATTTAAAACGTCAGCACCGTCTTGGATTGCTCGTTCAATACCTTGAATAATATCTTCTGTTGTACCAGTTCCACCATTATTCATTACACGATAGGCTAGAATAGAAGCATTTGGAGCAACGCCTTTAATTTTTCCGTTACCAGCAATAATTCCAGCTACATGAGTACCATGTACGTTACCATCCATTGGATCGTTATCTTCATCAACTGTGTCATATCCACCGATATAATTTGCTTTTAAGTCAGGATGTGTATAGTCTACACCAGAGTCGATAATCGCTACTTTCATATCTTTTCCATCAAGCGGTTTGCCAGATGGGTCTTTTAAATTCCATGCTTCAGTTGCACCAATTGTCGGTCCGCCAATATTTGGTGCTTCTTCATTAGTAGTGCTTTTTGATGTTTCATGTAATTTATATGTTAAGTTCGGGTAGACTGCTTTTACTTCGGGTAAAGAAGCAAGAGCGGTAATTTGATCTCCAGGAACTGAAATAGAGAATCCGGAAAATAACGTATTATACACTTCTTTAATTTTTGTACCAGGTGCTTTTTCTTTTATTTTCTTAGTCGTATCTTCTTGTGCTTTTTTAAGCTCGGCATGATAAGACTGTGCATTATTATTTTGTAAATCTGGAGCATGCTGAATGTTACTTTGTGAAGCGAGTGGAGCATGTTGCAATTCTACAATGACTGAAATTTCTTTTGATGTTTTTGTTTCAACATTTTGCGCAATTTTATTTTCTCCCCATTGTTCAATATTTGCTTTTAACTGTGGGCTAAATTGCTTTTCCTTTTGCAGCGATTCAGCATGTGCGCTTAAAGCTCCAAAACTAGAAAAGACGAGCGCCATACTTAATAGTGTAGATGCAGTTTTTTTCATTGAAACTCCCCCTAATAAAGAGTGTCAATATTCCGAAAAGTTATCTTACATTTTTATCGTAAAATATAAAATCGAATGTTGGCTAAACTATATTTTCGACATAATTCATACTAATCCTCTTTGAATTAAAAATTTCTTGGGGAATTTTTTGGGATTATGTCGAATGACTAATATTCAGCGAGGAAGGCCCATTCTTATTGGGGATAAATCCACAACAATTCTGCAATTAATAAGGAGTGAAATTCGCATATAGTAAGCGGAATATGAGGAATGCTATAAGGAGAATGGAGGAACGTATGAAAAAAATTATCGTGAGTAGTAGTGTGGGTTTATTCATTTTTATATCTTCAATTTTTAGTGCTAGTGCGGAACATAATGGGGCGAAAGTTGCTTTTATTCGTCATCATGACCTTTGGATTAAAGTTGATGAAAAAGAAAAACAAATAACAAAAGGTGAGTACATAACAGGACCGAAGTGGTCTCATAATGGAAAATGGATTGCCTATGCTAAAGGAAAGAAGCAAAACACTTTGGAATTGTACCGACTGGAAGATGGAAAGAAAGTTAGACCATTTCAATCTGAAGTATCAAATTATCAATGGTCACCGACAGAGAATACTATTGCATTTATATTTATGAACACATTAAATACGTTTGATGTCCAAAAAAAGAATGCAGATTTTGAAAATGTATCGGCTGGTGTAGGTGATTATGCATGGTACCCCGATGGAAAGAACTTTCTTGTATCCTCAGAAGCGCACTTACTTCCAACAGGATGGACAGGGGCTCAGCTATATGAAGTGCAAAAAGATGCACATATGAATCCTCACAAAATGAAGCATTTGTATGCATTGCCAAATGAACATGATGATTTTCTAGCGCTAGTTGCAAGTGGCTTTAAGTGGTCACCAGATCAAAAGTGGATTTCATTTTTAGCAGTACCGACAGCTTCATGGTCAGCTGATAGTAATACGCTTTGCTTAGTTCGTGCAGATGGCAGTCGGTTTGAAAAAGTAGATCAAATGTTATTAAACGCACAATGGTTTCAATGGGCACCATCAAAAAATATATTGGCTTATATTGAAGGGAGCGGAAGAGTTGCGTTAGAGAATAAACATTTAAAAGTAAAAGAACTGCCAGCACTTCAGCAGAACACATTTACGCCACAAGGATATGTTGATTGGGATTTTGCATGGAAGAACGATAAAGTGATTATCGTTTCACGAGCAAAAGAGGCAGGGATAGAAACTCCGCCAGAAAAAAGGCCACTACCATCTTTATATGAAGTTGATAGTACAAGTAATGCGCAGCATCAAATCACAAAGCAAACTAATAAGCAAGGGGATTACCACCCGATCTTCATGAAGAAGAGTAAGCAATTAATATGGATACGTTCAGACCGTAAGAAAGCAGATGTATGGCTTGCTCATAAAGATGGAAAGCATGAAATGAAGTGGATTGAAAATATAGATGTACCAGAGTGGTATTACGAGAAATGGAATTGGGAAAATGTTATATCGGTGAAAGAAGAATAAAAAATGTGCCTAAAAGATCATTTTAGGCACATTTTTTAATGTTATTTATGTGTTTTATTTGGCTTCTTTTTCGCTGGGTTTCCGTTCCCCTGACGTTTTCTATTTTGTTCATCTTTTGCTTGTTTTTCATGCAGTGTATCTAAAAAATCATTCGAGTTACTCATTTTTCTATCGCTCCTTTCATCTTGTCCTAATTACTATAACCATTTAGGAGGATAATCATGAGATAAAAAGTTAAGCACTTAGTTTTCTTCGATAGTATACGTAAAATATGCCATACGTAATAAATAGCATAGATAAAATTTGTAACTCTACATTTTCTTTTAAAATAGTTGCGACAGAAGTTGGTAAGTAAGGTGATGTATTACTCGTTTCTATACCTAACCATTTGTTTAAGAGATTAATGGTACAAAACATAAAAATACCAGACCAGCTTGCAATAATTGATTTCTGCTTAATTTTTGTTTCACGTTCATCATCTGTAATCCAAGGATTAGCAGTTTTATCACTGCTAAAAAATCCGTTTATATATCCCCATATAATCATGCCAATTAAGATGGTTATCCATTTCATATGTATGCTTCTCCTTTCTCTTGTAAAAAGTATTTTACATATACAATTGTAATTTTTTTCAATTTGTTGTGTCAAATCTTTTTTACATATCGGTTTTGTATATAGCAGGAATAAAGGATTAAATAGGGAAGAAATATGTAAGAGGATTTCATAGTGAGAGGAGGATGGGTATGAAACTTATCTTTGTTCGGCACGGTGAAGGAAAACATACAAAAGATTTGCCATCAAGTCTACAAGTGCTTCATCCACCATTAACGGATGAAGGAAGGAATCAGGCTAAATTACTTCAATGCAATGTGCCATTGCAAGAAACGGATATATTAATTGCTAGCCCTACACTTAGAACTTTACAAACGACGACAATATGGAGTGAGAAGAGAGCTTGTCAAAAAATCGTCCATCCATCTGTATCCCCACGTATTTTTCCTTATCGGGAAGGAGCGAAAACATTACTATGTGACCACATAGTAGATCAGGGGATAATAACAAATTTATTTCCACATTTTTCGATAGAGAAAAGTACAAATAAGCAGTTATGGACGGGAGGTATAAATACTATTTCACAGAATCGTTTTCGGCAAATAGTAGATGAATTTCTTCGTTGGTGTTATGAGATAGGCGCTGAAAGAATTTGCATTGTATCTCACGATGGGACAATTACAGCATATAGGCAATATTTACAGAAAGCCGTTTTAACTAGAGCTGATTTTTTGCAAGAAACGGGTATATATGAAATGGATGTATCGCTTGAAAGTTTGATGGATGAGATCTAATGATAGGATGGAGGGTGTATGTTGAATGTTGCACTAGTAGTTGGCTTTAATTCTGATTTAGAGGCGCAATCAATCCGGGCATCACTTGAATATTTTGGGGCAAAAGTTATAACATACTGGATTGGTAGACCGAAAGAGTTCATCGATATTCTTTCTGGAAAGGGTTTATATAATGATATCGATTATGTTGTCCTTTGCTTTCATGGTGAGGAAGGAAAGTTTGTGATGGAAGAGTTAGGTGAAGATATATATGAACAAAATGAACCGAGGGGATACTTTGGTACAGCAGAAATTTATAAATATGCAAAATTGCATAATACACATATTGTAAATAGCGGGTGTACGTTAGGGGAGAGAAAACTGGCAGAATCTTTCTTACGTAGTGGGGCGGAATCTTATATTGGATCGATAGATTATGTAGATGGGAATGCGGCACTTATGTTTACAATACGCTTATTTTACGGGCTTATTAGCCATGAAAAAACGTTAGGAGAGGCTTTTGAAGAAGCGCGGTTAATTGATAAAGAGACACATACATTTCGATTATATAAGTAGTGTGAAACACGTTTATTCTATATTCGAATAAACGTGTTTCACATTTAACTCACATTTTTTTTACATTTTTTTCAATGAAAATGATTATCACCTATGGTATGATATGTTCAAGTTTTTACAGGTAATAAAAGTTACTATATAAACGTTAGTATTTAATGTTTCATACACATGTCACGAATTATTCATAATTAACATTTGAAAAATAAGTAACTAATGTTATTATATTATATGTAACTAACTTAATTACAACTTTAGGAGGAAGATATGGTTATTCAATTTTTAAGAGAAAACAAAGCTGTTTCTTTTGTGTTAGCGGTAATTCGAGTGTATCTTGGTTACACATGGTTAATGGCTGGAATCGGTAAACTACAAGGAAAAGGATTCGATGCAACTGGTTATTTACAAGGTGCAATTGAAAAATCTAAAGGAGCACAACCGGCTGTTCAATCTTGGTGGGCATCATTTTTACAAGATTTCGCAATTCCAAACGTTGATCTATTTAATACACTTGTAACGTGGGGAGAAATTTTAGTCGGAATTGGTTTAATTGTAGGCTGTTTAACAAAAACAGCGGTCTTTTTCGGTCTTGTAATGAACTTTTCCTATATGTTTAGTGGGTCAATTGGTGTGAATCCTGAAATGCTTATTCTATCGATGTTCGTTCTAGTTTCTGGTATGAATGCTGGTAAATTTGGAATAGATGGTTTCGTTATTCCGAAAGTATTAGGTTCAAAAACTCAAAAACGCCAAAAGCAAGCTGCTTAATATATGAAAGCGGGTATCTCAAAATGAGATACCCGCTTATGTTATTTTTCAACTTTTATTGGATTGTCCTTAAAGAATTCTTTTACATAACCTAAAAATTCTTGTGGTTCTTGACGAAATGGTGCATGATAACCTTTTTCGATAATATGGAAAGTACTATTTTTTAAGAATTGATGATACGTTTCTCCTTCTTTCCAAGAAACGCTACTATCATTTCTTCCCCATATAATTAAGGTTGGTTGTTGTATTTCATTTGCATTGATTTGAAGACGTCTCGGCCATAATTTCATTTTATTGTAATGCTCTTCATCGTTACGTTTAAATTTCACTTTGCTCTCATCATAATCTGCAATAGCAGAAACGGTATTTAAATCGGTCGACAATTGTGGTTTTGGTGACCCTTGTTTATTAACGAGTGTATGAGGACCACCTGTAGCATCAGTTAAAATAAGGTGGGTAACGGCTTCAGGATATAAATAGGTTAAATTAAGGGAGATTTCTCCGCCCATTGAGTGTCCTAGTATCGCAAACGAATCATAACCTAGTTTTTTCATTAATTTATAATACAAATTTGCATGGGTTGGGAAAGAATAATAAAAATCCATCGGTTTAGATGAGCGTCCGAATCCTAAAGCATCTACAGAAATAATTGTATGATCTTTTGCTAAGTCTGAGGAAATCTTTTGAAAACCATCTGATGATCCTCCAAATCCATGGATCATAAGTAAAGGTGGCTTTTCGTTACCAATCTGCTTAAAGTAAATGGTTTGACCATCTATTTCCACCATCTTTTCCTCGGTAGCTAGTTTCGCTGTAAGTGTATTTTTAACTTGTTTTACTTGT
Organism: Bacillus paramycoides; assembly: GCF_038971285.1. Lineage (NCBI taxonomy): Bacteria > Bacillati > Bacillota > Bacilli > Caryophanales > Bacillaceae > Bacillus > Bacillus paramycoides. Next base: position 4,216,461 of record NZ_CP152427.1, on the reverse strand, counting down.
TCTACTGGCTTTTCTGCTGCACTACATCCTACTAATAGTGTAAGAGTAAGACAACCTACCATAAAATAGCTAAATCGCTTCAATGAGGTGTCCCCTTTCTAACATAACGCTGTATCTATCATAGCAAATAGCATATTACGATTTCCAGGAAGTTGGCTACCATTTTTTATCATAAGAGGTGAAAGGAGCGTTTCTTGGAATTTTTCTGTTTGAAGAAATTTACGAAATGAAAATTGTGAATGTGGGACATCAATCCTTACTGTGCCACTCCAACATTCACAGATTTTCTTGAATAATTGAATAGCATCCTTCCCTTGCTTTGCGATAAGTGGAGTGACGCATAATATATTTCCTTTTTGTATACATAAGGAAAAAGCTTCTATACAGTTATTTCTCTCAATTTTAAAAGAGTGGCTCGTTCTTGGTAATAGCGATGAATAAAGTAAGGAACGATTAGTACCAGTTGTAATTTGATCGAGAGAAATAAGTGAGACAAGATCTTGTTCTTTCACTTGTTGCGTATGAGTAATACGTGTTTTAGTAGTTTGTTTCTCAAAACGATGAATCGTTGTTACTGTTTTAAATCCGCATGATGTATAAAGAGGCTCGCCAGCTTCTGTTGCAATAAGTGCAATTGGTTGTTTTGGGTGAGTGTGTGCTAAGCAATGATTTAGCAAAGTTCGCCCGATGCCCTGGCCTTGAAAATCAGGATGGACGATTAACATGCCAATAGTAGAAAAACTATCTTTAAAAGGAAATACTCCTCCAGTTGCAATCAGTTTATTGTCATGCATATAACCGATAAGTGTACCAAGAGAAAAGTACATTTCGAATTGTTCTTTCATAAATGTTTTCTCTTGTAACCATCCAACAGCTTTACAAAGGTCGAGTAGATCAAAAATAAAAGATTCATCTAGCTGTATTGTTTTCATAAATGCTCACCACATTTCTATTAATTTTGATGAAAGTAGATTGAAAATGTTAAATAAGAGATTTACGTTAAATGAAATCCAACTTGTTTATATTTTAATTGTAAAGGGGAAGATGGTTGATATGAAAAGACAAAGTTATACAAATTATAACTGATATTTACATAAGTTAACAAAAAATTTACATATAACTAATTTTCTCTTAACAGTATTCTATTAAATTTGGTAGTGGGAAATGAATAACCTAATTAGGGGGACAAGACAGTGAAAAAGTTTGTGAAAAAAGCATGGCCATTTGCAGTTGTGGCGTCGTTAGCAGTTACTTCGGTAGCAACATGGAATTTTACACGTTCTAGTGAAGTGAGTGCAGATGAGAGCGGAAGCAATGCAAAGATTAAAAATGTCATTGTATTAATTGGGGATGGTATGGGCCCTTCATATATGACGGCTCACCGTTATATGAAAGATAATCCAAAAACTTTTGAGATGGAATCTACAGAGTTTGATAAACATCTTGTAGGAACACAAAAGACATATCCAGAAGATGAACATGAAAATATCACAGACTCTGCATCAGCAGCAACAGCTATGTCAGCAGGAATTAAAACATATAATGCGGCAATTGCAGTTGATAACGATAAAGCAGAAGTGAAAACTGTTCTTGAACAAGCGAAAGAAAAGGGGAAATCAACGGGACTCGTTGCTACTTCTGAAATTACACATGCCACACCAGCTGCTTTCGGTGCGCATGATATTAGTCGTAAAAATATGGACGCAATTGCAAATGATTATTTTGATGAGAAAGTAAAAGGGAAGCATAAAGTAGATGTTATGCTTGGCGGCGGCGTAAAAAACTTTGTTAGAAAAAATCGCAATCTTACAGAAGAGTTTAAGAAATCTGGTTATAGCTACGTAACAGATCGAAATCAATTGTTAAATGATAAAAATGATCAAATCCTTGGTTTATTTGCACCAGGTGGTTTAGATAAAATGATTGATCGTACTGATAAAACACCTTCATTAGAAGAAATGACAAATGCAGCAATTGAGCGTTTGAACAAAAATAAAAAAGGTTTCTTCTTAATGGTTGAAGGAAGCCAAATTGACTGGGCAGGACATGATAATGATATCGTTGGTGCAATGAGTGAAATGGAAGACTTTGAAAAAGCATTTAAAGCTGCGATTGAATTTGCGAAAAAAGATAAAAATACGTTAGTTATTGCAACGGCAGACCACGCTACTGGCGGGTTATCTTTAGGGGCAAATGGCGAGTATAACTTTAAAGTAGATCCAATTAAAGCTGCAAAACGCACACCAGACTTTATGGCAAATGAGATTGCAAAAGGTGAAAATGTAGAAGAAACATTGAAAAAATATATTGATTTACAATTAACACCAGAAGAAATTAAAGCGGTAAATGATATTGCTCCTTCAAAAGATGTAACAAAGATTGATAATGCGATTGAAGATATTTTCAATAAGCGTTCGGTTACAGGATGGACAACAGGTGGTCATACAGGAGAAGATGTAAACGTATATGCATTTGGCCCTGGTAAATACTTGTTCTCTGGCGTTCAAGAGAATACAAATATCGCTAAACGTGTCTTTGATATCGTTGGCGGTGGCGATCCGAATAAAGGAAGACGCTAATTATAAATGAAAGTGAGGCGAAATGCCTCACTTTTCTTTTTAGGAGATGGGAAGATGAGGGCTTTTTTCAGAGGGATAGGATCCCTTCTAATAGGTGTATTATTGCTAGTTGGATGTCAATCCAAAGAGAATAAGATAGAACAAAAAGCTACTACTACAAAAGCTGAAGAAAAGGTACAAATAACGAAAGAAGAAGAGAAAAAGATTCAAGATGTGATAGAGAAATTTGTACGGACGACAAATGAAAAGAATCTTGCTGAACATATGGAGTTATTTTCAAAGAAGATGCCTAGTGCTGAGGATTTAAAAACGCAAAAAGAAGCAGCTTTTCAAAAGGGAAATAAGAAAATTGAATTGGAACATATAGACATAAAAGCTAGTAAAGCAGGGTATGTTGTTGTTGAAACAAAGGAAAAGGAAATAGAGGGAGAAGTCACTCTTCAGAAGAAAGTACAGTATGCGCTTGGAAAAGAAGAGGATGGATGGAAAATTGAAGAGGTTCGCACGATAGGGAAGAAATAAATTGAAACTTTAATCAGGGAGTCTTCCTGTCTGTAAATAGTGAAATTAAAAAGGTTCTCATTGGCGAGAACCCTTTTTTATAGTGGTAACATAATTTGATTTGAGCATGCTTCGATATCATCAATATCTTGGCGAATGGTTGCCATTTTATTATCAAGATCTTCAGCTTTCATCGCTGCATCATGTAGTTCATCTTTTAAATACTCAGGTATTTTCCCTTCATATTTATAGTAAAGTTTATGTTCTAAACTTGCCCAAAAGTCCATTGCAAGCGTACGTAATTGAATTTCTGCAAAGACTTCTTTTGTACCAGAATTCAGTGATAAAGGATATTTAATAATCATGTGTAAACTTTTATAGCCATTTTGTTTTGGGTTAGCAATATAATCTTTTACTTCTATGATTTCCATATCTTCACGTTTTTGAATGACATTTTTTAAATGATAGATATCTTCTACGAAGCAACATGTAATACGAATGCCGATGATGTCTTGTAAATGCGTTTGTGCATTTTCAACTGTCGGTAATAAATTTTTACGCTCAAGCTTTTTAATAATACTTTCAGGCTGTTTTAATCTTGTTTTTATATGTTCAAACGGGTTGTAATCCTCTAAAAATTGAGCTTCCCGGTTCATAATTTCAAATTTAGTTTTTAACTCTTCTAAAGCAAATGTATATGGTAGTACAAAAGCTTTCCAGTAGTTAACTGTTGATTGATTATATTCCATTTATATACACACCTTTTCCTATTTACAAGTGAGGTTGTTATTATACTAAATACCAAAGCATATAAGCGCAAGCGGCAAATGATGAGATCATAAAACGATATTTAGTTTTCATAATTTCAGCTCCTTTCGAGTAAAATTCTATATAAATAAACGTGATTGTTAATAAGTTCACTATGTACAATTCCTATAGTAATAGATTCGTGTGAATTTCGTATGAACTAATTGTTTCAGCTTCTTGTCTTTTTTTGCAATTGACAAATAGAATGAAGTTATATAATATTTAAATCGTAATCATTACGTTTTAGTTTGCGATCTTTAAAAGAAAGGAGAATTATATATGCGTGTAAATATTACATTAGCTTGTACAGAGTGCGGTGATCGTAATTATATTTCTAAAAAAAATAAACGAAACAATCCAGAGCGCATCGAACTAAAAAAATATTGTCCACGATTAAAGCGAGTAACGCTACACCGTGAGACGAAGTAGAAGACTAGAGATATCTTGGTCTTATCCCTGTCAAGTAGACAATATTAAAAAGACTAAGCAGCCATCGAGATTCGATATTCTATCGGAGCTCGATGGTTGAGTCGTTTTTGGAAACGTTTATAGTTATAAAAATAAATATATTCTTCAATTGCTTGTATTAAATCCGCTTCTGTTTTAAAATGATTCAAATACAACATCTCCGATTTAAAATGGGAGAAAAATGACTCGATACAGGCATTATCATGGTAGTTTCCTTTGCGAGAGTGGCTGCCAATGATACCTAAATCTAAAAGTCGTTTGTTGTAGGCATGAGATGTGTACTGGAATCCCTGATCTGAATGGAGAATGGTTCCACGCACATCTCTTTTTTGTGCCAGCATTTCAATTGTATCTAATACAAGTTCATTATCATTACGCTTGGAAATTTTCCAAGAAACAACTTCGTTATTATAAATATCTTGTACAACAGAAAGATAGCGGAAGCCCTCTTGAAATCGTAGGTAGGTAATGTCTGTAACAAGCGCTTCATTTTGCTGGCGATCTTTGAATTCACGGTTTAAAACATTTGGAAAAGTATTAGAATAATTCCCTTTAAAGAAGCGACGCTTCTTCCGAATAATAGACTGAATGTTGAGCGCACTCATTAATCGATATACTTTTTTGTGATTTATAAAATAACCCTCTTCTTGTAAAGCGATTTTCATACGTGGATAACCATATTCTTTGTGCTTTACGTGAATAGATTGAATTACCTTTTTTAATCGTTTATCGGATTCTAGTCGCGTGTTGTTCACACTTTTTGTATGAACCCACTTATAGTAACTTGAGCGATGTACATTCGCAAAATTAGTAAGCCATATAACAGGATATTTTCTCTTTAGTAATTCAATGATATGATATCGTTCTTTATATTTTAGTACGCCTCCATTTACAGATTTGGATACTGCTTTTTTAAATATTCAACCTGAGCCTTATAGTAGTCACGCTCTTCTTCAACAGTTTTAAAATGAATCCGTTTGCCTTTTAAAGGGTTTGGTATACCTTTCATTTCACTATTTTTTCCACGAGTATCTGTAATTTCACCACATTCTTTATACTTTTTCACCCAATTTTTAAGTTGTGTAGAGCTTCTAATCTGATATTTCTCCGCTATCATATCGTAGCTTCCCTCACCGTTTAAATAACTTTGAACAGCTGATACCTTTATCTCATTTGAGTATGTATTAAATGTTGTACCTTTTTTAGCCATGAAAAATCCCCTCCAAGTAATAGTGTAACATCCATGTGTATACATGGTCTTTTTCACACTGTCTACCTAAAGGGGATAATATCATCTCTAGTCTTTTTTGTTTATATTTTTTTGGTTGTGTTTGTTATAATTACCTTAAATTGTAATAAAGAGAGCAGTATGATGAATCAAAAAGATAAAGAAAGAAAAGAGCAAGTGGCTCATATGATTGACATTTCAGATGATTATAGGCTTGTAGTAGACGATCAAGAAGGCGTAGATGACCCGTATCATCTATTATGGTGGGAGCATAAAGAGGATGAGGAGAGAACGATACAAATTACGTTGAATAGCCATACTGGTAATTTAATAGAGTTTAGGATAGATGATAAAAATTATTTTTCGAGTGATAAGGAAGCGATAGAGGAAAAGAAAGCAAGAGAGATTGCAAATGTATTTTTGAAAAAATATACAAATGAATGAATTTTTTAAGAAGCATTTACCGATGTTAAAATATAATAATTTTGTTTGCATTATGAATGATAAATCTACGAATGAATTAACTGGTTTTATAAAACTGACGGACGATAAAGAAGTAAAGCAAATACTGTCTAGAGAGGAATGTTTACAAAAAGCACTTCAATTTTTGGAACAAGTTATTCTAGATGTCACACAATATTTACGTCTTTGGGAAGAACGTGAAGAAGCGGAAGATAGAATTGAGAGATTCTCCTTTTCAATATATGTAAATAATATTCATGTAGAGGGAAAATATATTATGATCAATATTAATACAGAGAATGGTGCTGTGATGCATTATTCAGGAGAATCTAGCAATATTATAAAAGAATTATTCACATATGAAACAACACCAAAAGTAACAAAGGAAAAAGCGTTAGAAATATACAGAGGCGCCATGCGAGTTCATTTAGAATGGTTTTTAGAGAATGATGTAGAGGAAACGAACTACGAGTTACTGTATAAACAAACAACGGATGAAAATTATAAAGAATCCTTCGACCATAATCGAGAAATTCGTTATATTGATGCGCATACTGGGGAGAAAATTTGGAGCAAGTAAAATAAAAAGAGTTATTTTTTAAAGAAAATAACTCTTTTTATTTTTATAATTTGCCTGTTCGTTTTTCAAAAGTAAATGTGATAGGAAGATTGGAAGGAGAGCTATCACTTTTAAATGTTATTTTCCATTCTTTAGAATGGGCTTTAATTTCGAAATGAAGAAGATTCATTGCTCTACGTTTATCTATTTCTAAAAACATATTATGAATTTCTGGTTCTTGCTGTAAATTAAGAGCCTTTAGTGTGACTGTTAATGTGAAAAAATTTTGCCCTTCATATACTATTTTTGATATTTTTGTTTTTTGTGTATTTAACAGTATATAAAAACGGTCTGATGGAGTTAATTGTACAGAATCATCAGTAATTTCATTCTCGCTATTATGAAGTTCAACTAAGAAAGATGTACTATGGGAAGAATCTTTTTTGCTTGTAATCTGTAATTCAGTGGGAATCATCGGTATTTCATAAAAATCATTCTTTATTATGTTGTTGTAATCCTCAGAAAATTTACGGACTTCTTTTGGGAAAGAGTCTTCTTCTTTTGTACTTAAAAAAGTTTTATGTTGCTTTGGAATTTTTTCACTAAACTTTAATGTTTCTTTAAAGTAATAATTGGATCCAGTTAAAAATAAAAAACTACAAATTAATAAAAAAATTCGATAGTGATTTTGAAAGTGAAAGAACAATAGTATACATGTAATAAATCCAATTACATAGAAAATAAAGATAAGTAGTTCTAGTTTTGAGTGAAAGGAGAAACCATAGTTATGAAGAAATTTCATTCCAATTATAATTTGAGCTCCAAAAAACAAAGAAATTCCAAATTGAAAAAATAATAAATCAGGCCCTCTCTTAATAACAAAAGTAATGAACGAAATGAAAAGTAAAAATACCCCTAAATAAATTGTTACATTTAATAATCGATCTAATGTAAGCATGAATAGTGTCCCCTTTAAAAGCATATTCATATATAACTAATAGTTTATATAATTATAATATAACAATAAAATATTTTAAATATTGGAAGTGTTGAGTTTTATAAATAAACTGTACAGACACAAACAACCTCACGCCCACATACACTTAGTAAAGACCACTATTTTGGCGGAGGTGAAAGGTTTGAGTCTATTCGCCGCAATTGGATATATGGTTCGAGAAGTGTTTGTCTTTGTTTCTTATGTGAAGAATAATGCGTTTCCGCAGCCGTTATCATCAGACGATGAGAGAAAGTACTTAGAGTTAATGGAGCAAGGTGATGCTCAAGCGAGGAATTTGTTAATTGAACATAATTTACGGCTTGTAGCTCATATCGTTAAGAAATTTGAAAACACAGGGGAAGATGCAGAAGATTTAATTTCGATTGGTACAATCGGGCTTATTAAAGCGATCGAGAGCTATTCGGCAGGGAAAGGCACAAAACTTGCGACGTATGCAGCACGTTGTATTGAAAATGAAATTTTGATGCATTTACGTGTACTGAAGAAGACGAAAAAGGACGTTTCACTTCATGACCCGATCGGGCAAGATAAAGAGGGGAATGAGATATCGCTTATTGATATATTAAAATCAGAGTCTGAAGATGTAATTGATATGATCCAGCTTAGTATGGAGTTAGAAAAGATTAAAGAGTATATCGATATTTTAGACGAACGAGAGAAAGAAGTTATCGTGAAGCGTTTTGGACTGGGGCTTGATAAGGAGAAAACGCAACGAGAGATTGCAAAGGCACTCGGTATTTCCAGAAGCTACGTATCAAGAATTGAAAAGCGCGCTTTAATGAAAATGTTCCATGAATTTGTAAGAGCAGAGAAAGAGAAAAAAGCGAAAGAATAATGTATATTGCAAGCAGCCGTATTTTAAAATGGGCTGCTTTTCTTTTTGGAAATCAGGAAAGAAAAAGGGTTGTGTTCAGAAGAAATCCATGTTCACTGTTGAAAATGACGGATTCTATCTGTAATATTAGAGGGTGCTAAACAATTTAAGAATAATACCATACTTAGTTTTCCGCATGTATAATATAGCGGTTCTATAGGATATGTGGGAATAAGAACCAATTTTACATATGATATAGAAGGAAAAGAAGGGGAAACTAAAGTTATAGACTGATTAGGAGGTTTCGCAATTTGCGACGTACATTATATCGACTTATGATCGAACTTACAAATGGTCGTTTTACTTCTTATATATTACGTAAATTTGCACAATCTCGTTTGAGCTCTATCATTATTCCATCGTATGCGAAAGTTTTTCAAATTAATCAAGATGAGATGGAAAAGGGTTTGAAGGAATATAGAACATTGCATGAATTATTTACGCGTAAGCTAAAAGAAGGAAAGCGTAGTATTGATACAGATGCATCGAGTATCGTTAGTCCTGTTGATGGTGTTTTTGCTGACCACGGTCCTATTGAGGACACAAAAACATTTGATATTAAAGGAAAGCGTTATTCGATTGTGGATATGCTAGGTAATGAAGAGCGTGCACAGCGATATGCAGGTGGTACATACATGGTTATTTATTTAAGCCCAAGTCATTATCATCGTATTCATAGTCCGCTTTCTGGTTCTGTGTCTGAAAGATTTGTACTCGGTAGAAAATCATATCCGGTAAATGCAGCTGGTATGGAGTACGGGAAAGAACCGTTGTCAAAAAATTATCGCTCTGTTACAGAAGTGAATAGTGACGGTGAGCATATGGCGCTTGTAAAAGTAGGAGCTATGTTTGTTAATAGTATTGAGCTGCTGCATGAAAGAGACGTTGTTCAAAAAGGTGAAGAAATGGCATACTTTACATTCGGTTCAACAGTTGTGTTATTGTTTGAAAAAGATATGATAAGAGTAGTGCAGCAATTAAAGAGTGGACAAGAGCTTCGCCTTGGTGAAAAAATTGCTACTCGATTGGCTCATAAATAAAAAAGATTTTATAACTGTAAGCAAGAGTTATGGACAAAGATGCTTAATGATGAAATTCCCTAGATGGGAGTACTTGTTTATTCGAGAGCCATCGCAGGATGGCTCTTTTTACAAGTTAGCTAATTAAAGTTTCACTTTATATGTAATCAAGACGATTTGACAAGCTTGTCCTCTAATGAGCGTCTAATAATTTCTTGTTTTATAAGTAAAATGAAGTCGGGATTTAATTTTAGTTCTTTTGCTTTATAATAAGACTCAGTGAGTAACTCAGTAGATAACTGTTCCATATGTTTTGTTTTCAAGGTGAGTCACCTCCTAATAATATAAGGATTGATTCGTTGTTGCATTTAATGTACCAAAAAAATATGACAGTCACAAACGAGTGGTTATCCACATACCTAGGTGGATAAAATGTGTATAGATTGTTAGTAAATTCCAAATTGATTGAAAAATTAATGTGGAAAATGTGTACAATTTTATCCACAGGTCATATATCGAAATATGTTGTCGAAAAATTTTTATGAAAACTCCTCAAAGAGGTGAAAGAAATTGAAACTATTTTTACCAAATGAATACGTAAAAAATGTATATCATGTTCAACCAGAAGATTTGAAAAAGCGTGGTATTAAAGGCGTTATTACTGATTTAGATAACACTTTAATTGAATGGGATCGTCCAAATGCAACGCCACAACTTGAAGAATGGTTTTTGAAAATGAAAGAGCAAGGCATTCAAGTAACGGTCGTTTCAAATAATAATGAGCAACGAGTGAAAGACTTTGCTGATCCATTAGGTATTCCATTTATTCATAGTGCACGTAAGCCATTTGTTCGTGCGTTTAAGCGTGCGATACAAGAGATGCAGTTGCAGCCAGATGAAGTTGTAGTAATTGGGGATCAGTTACTAACGGATGTGCTAGGTGGAAATCGAGTAGGACTTCACACAATTTTAGTTGTACCGGTAGCACAAACGGACGGATTAGTAACGCGCTTTAATCGAAAAATTGAACGAAGAATTATGAGAAATATGAAGAAAAAAGGTTTAATTAACTGGGAGGAATAAAGTTTGACTGAAACAATTAAATGTATTGGTTGCGGTGTAGAAATTCAAACAGAAGATAAAAATGAAGTGGGATATGCTCCTGCCTCATCTTTAGAAAAAGAACAAGTTATTTGCCAACGCTGTTTTCGTTTAAAACATTATAACGAAATTCAAGATGTATCATTAACAGATGATGATTTCCTACGTATTCTAAACGGAATTGGAAAATCGGATGCGTTAGTAGTTAAGATTGTAGATATTTTTGACTTTAATGGTAGCTGGTTACCTGGCTTACATCGTTTCGTAGGAAATAATAAAGTATTACTTGTTGGAAATAAAGCGGATTTAATTCCTAAGTCAGTAAAACATGATAAAGTAAAGCATTGGATGCGCTATAGTGCAAAGCAGCTAGGATTAAAGCCAGAGGATGTCTTTTTAATCAGTGCAGCGAAGGGACAAGGAATTGCTGAGCTGGCAGATGCAATTGAGTATTACCGCGGTGGAAAAGATGTTTACGTTGTTGGATGTACAAATGTAGGGAAATCAACATTTATTAATCGTATGATTAAAGAATTTAGTGATGAGACTGAAAATGTAATTACAACATCTCATTTCCCAGGAACAACGCTTGATTTAATTGATATTCCATTAGATGAAGAATCTTCTTTATATGACACGCCAGGTATTATTAACCACCATCAAATGGCTCACTATGTTGGAAAACAAAGCTTAAAGCTTATTACACCAACAAAAGAAATTAAGCCGATGGTGTTCCAATTAAATGAAGAACAAACATTGTTCTTTAGTGGACTGGCACGTTTTGATTATGTAAGTGGCGGACGTCGTGCATTTACTTGTCACTTCTCAAATCGTTTAACAATCCATCGTACAAAGCTTGAGAAAGCAGATGAATTGTATAAAAATCATGTTGGAGATTTACTAAGCCCGCCAACACCAGAAGAATTAGAAAATATGCCGGAGCTAGTGAAATACGAGTTTAATATTCGTGAACCAAAAACGGATGTTGTATTCTCTGGATTAGGATGGGTTACTGTGAACGAACCGGGAGCAAAAATTGTTGCACACGTACCAAAAGGAGTAAGTGTTTCATTGCGTAAATCTTTAATTTAATATGGAGAGGGATTTATGAAACAATTATATGGCGTAATCGGAAATCCAATTGGACATTCATTATCACCCGTTATGCATAACGATGCATTTGAACACTTGAATATGGATGCCCATTATCATGCCTTTCTTGTTAAAGAGGAAGAGCTAGGGGAAGCAGTACGAGGTTTAAAAGCATTAGGTATTTCAGGATTTAATGTAACAACTCCGCACAAAGTTGCGATTATGGATTGTTTGGATGAGATTGACCCGCTAGCAAAACAAATTGGTGCAGTAAATACAGTGGTTCATAAGGATGGAAAGTTGATTGGCTACAATACAGACGGGATTGGTTTTGTCCGAGCACTGCAGTCTATTAGTAGTGAACCACTTCAAGAGAAACGTATTTTATTGCTTGGCGCAGGTGGTGCTAGTCGAGCGATTTATTTTTCTCTTGCGGATGTAGGTGTGAAAGAGATTGATGTAGCTAATCGTACAGTAGATAAGGCGAAAGAACTTATTGCTGCATGTACGGCTACTGTTCATTCTGTTGCTTTATCATTAGAAAAGGCAACAGAAGAACAAGGAAATTATGATATTATCATTCAGACGACAACAATAGGTATGCATCCACGCGTCGAACATACGCCATTACAAATTTCTTCGTTAAAAAAAGGAACGATTGTATCAGATATAATTTATAATCCATTTGAAACGAAAATTTTATGTGAGGCGAAAGAGCAAGGTGCAATCATTCAAAATGGTATTGATATGTTTGTTTATCAAGGGGCACTTGCATTTGAAATGTGGACGGGCCGCGCGCCAAATATCGAACGAATGAAACAATTAGTTATAAGAAAGCTTGGAGGCTAACATATATGTTAACAGGAAAACAAAAAAGATTTTTACGTGCACAAGCACATCATTTAACACCGATTTTTCAAGTAGGAAAAGGCGGAGTAAATGAAAATATGATTAAACAAATCGCAGATACTTTAGAAGCTCGTGAGTTATTTAAAGTAAGTGTGCTACAAAACTGTGAATTCGATCGCCGTGAAGTTGCAGAAGAACTTGCAAAAGGTGCACGTGCTGAAATCGTTCAAGTAATTGGAAGCACAATCGTTTTATACAAAGAGTCAAGAGAAAATAAACAAATTAAGCTTCCTCGATAAAAAGATTAGCATGCGCTATTTTTATCGTTGATGCGTAATGATGTAGAGAGCGAAACCAATTGAACTTTTATTAATAGCAACTCTCTTCATTCCTAACCGAAGAGAGTTGCTGTACGTAAAAGGAAGGGGCGTTTCTTTTGAGAAAAATTGGCATCATTGGTGGTACATTTGATCCGCCACATTATGGACATTTGCTAATTGCAAATGAAGTATATCACGCTTTGAATTTAGAAGAAGTATGGTTCTTACCGAACCAAATTCCGCCGCATAAACAAGGGCGAAATATTACAAGTGTAGAAAGTCGTTTACAAATGTTAGAGCTTGCGACTGAGGCAGAGGAACATTTTTCTATTTGTTTAGAAGAGCTAAGCAGGAAGGGCCCATCTTATACGTATGACACTATGCTACAATTGACGAAGAAGCATCCGGATGTGCAGTTTCACTTTATTATTGGTGGAGATATGGTTGAGTATTTACCGAAGTGGTATAACATTGAGGCGTTACTTGATCTTGTAACGTTTGTTGGGGTTGCAAGACCTGGTTATACATTGCATACACCTTATCCTATCACCACAGTGGAAATTCCGGAGTTTGCAGTTTCTTCATCTTTATTACGTGAGAGATATAAAGAGAAGAAAACATGCAAATATTTACTTCCTGAAAAAGTACAGGTATATATCGAGAGGAATGGGTTGTATGAATCGTGAGAAAGCACTTCATATTGTCAAACAACAAATGCATGAAAAGCGTTATATACACACAATTGGTGTAATGGAAACAGCAATTGAACTTGCTAAGTTATACGGTGTGGATGAAAAAAAGGCTGAAGTTGCAGCTATATTCCATGATTATGCGAAGTGTAGAGCGATTTCAGAGATGGAAGAGATCATTAAAAGTGAAGATTTGCCGAAAGATTTACTTTGTTACAACAAAGAGTTATGGCATGCACCTGTTGGGGCATACTTAGTAGAAAAAGAAGTAGGCATTACGGATCCTGAAATCCTGCAAGCTATTACATATCATACAAGTGGTCATGAGAAAATGACGATGTTAGATAAAGTAATTTATGTAGCGGATTACATTGAGCCTGGTCGAAAGTTTCCAGGAGTGGAGGAAGCTCGTAAACTCGCATATACGGATATAAATCAAGCTTTATTATTTGCGTTAAAGAGAACAATTCAATTTTTAATGGAAAAAGATCAAACGATTTATCCATTAACATTCCAAACATACAACGCAGTTATCAAGGAGGAAATGAGTAAATGAAAGATAAAGATTTATTAGTATTAGCGGCAAAAGCAGCTGATGATAAGAGAGCAGAAGATATGGTTGTCCTAAATATGCAAGGTATTTCACCAATTGCAGATTATTTCATTATTTGTCACGGTAACTCAGATAAGCAAGTACAAGCAATTGCACGTGAAATTAAAGCAAAAGCACACGAGTTCCAAATCGACGTACAACGTATGGAAGGTTTTGACGAAGCGCGCTGGGTATTAGTTGACCTTGGAGATGTAGTTGCTCATGTATTCCATAAAGATGAGCGTAATCACTATAATTTAGAACGTCTATGGGGCGATGTGCCGCGTGAAGATATTACAGAAGAGCTAGGCCAATGAATTACGAACAATTTGCATTGTTGTACGACGAACTAATGAATGATGTCCCTTATGATAAATGGGTAGAATTCACAGAGGAAAGCTTGCAGCAAGCGGATATGAAAGAGGCTAAGATTCTTGATGTAGCATGCGGTACTGGTAATGTAACACTTCCGCTTGTACAAAAAGGTTACGATGTAATTGGTGTCGATCTTTCAGAAGAAATGTTAGCAGTTGCTCAGCAAAAACTAGGCGGGGAAGGATATTTTATTCCTTTTTACCAACAAGACATGCGAGAGCTTGATGTTCCGGGTGAGTTTGACTGTGTAACGATCTTTTGTGATTCATTAAACTATGTATTGCAAGAAGATGGAGTGCAAGAAACATTTCGAAGAGTGTTTCATCATTTACGTCAAGATGGTTTGTTTTTATTTGATGTACATTCTTTATATAAAATACATCATGTATTTCAAAATGAAACATACACAGTGAATGGAGAAGAAATATCTCTTATTTGGAATTGCTTCCCTGGTGAAGAATCAAATAGTGTAGAACATGATTTAACATTCTTTGTTCAAGATCCGGAGGAAGATGTGTACCATCGTTTTGACGAATGTCACGTGCAACGTGCATATCCGGTTGAAGAGTTAACGAAATGGCTTGAAGAAGCTGGTTTTACAGTGCTTCGCGTAACTGGTGACTTTGAACGACTTGAAGTTACAGAACAAACAGAGCGTATTTTCTTCATGGCGAAGAAAAACGGATAAAACAAAAGCAACCGAGAAGGTTGCTTTTGTTTTGTAAAGAAGATGTAATTTTCGTTCTAGCATAATTAGAAGGTGTTATACGTGAATTGTGAAAATACTAGTTTAAGTGAAGTTGCAATGTAAAAAAATTAAGTATTTATAAAAAGGATTTGGAATGACGATGGCGTATTTATTATGTGTGTTTATTGAATTGCTGATCAACGCATTTTAAATCTTCATCAAATTTTTCGTGTGTCCGCTCGATTAATTTGTGAAACATATCCCCAACATGTTCTTCTAAAACACGAATACCTTCTCCTGTAACGCCGCCTTTAACACATACTTTTTCTTGTAAAGTAGGCAATGTGAAAATCCCTTTTTCGAGTAGTTTACCCATTCCGACGACCATTTCACTTACTAAAGTAGTGGCTTCTTCATGTGTAATATTTGTTTTATCTACAGCAGCGTTAATGAAACATTGTAATAAATAACTAAAGAATGCAGGGCCGCAGCTTGCTATATCAGATGAAACGCGCGTTATATCTTCTTCTATTACAAGGGGAGTAGAAATGTTTTTGAATAGACGAAATAGTTTTTGTTGCCACTCTTCAGAACATTTACTTCCGAATGTAAATAGTGATGCGCCAGATAGGGCGCGGTTTGTAATGCTCGGAATAATACGGGCAACATGGCAAGGTACAAGTGTCTCTAATTGTGATGGGGATATTGGACTTGTGATAGAAACTAAGCACTTTTCATCAGAAAAATGTTCAGCGTATTTTTGTAGGATCGGGTATATATCTATCGGCTTTACGCAAATAAAAATAAGATGTGATCGTTCAATTACCTCATCAATAGTTTTGGCTATATGAACAGAAGGGTATTTTTCCTTTATATGATATGCTTTGGCGGGCGTTCGATTAATGATTGTAAGGCACGAAGGTTTGACAGCACGGGTTTCTAAAAATGCATCGATTAGTATATTCCCCATGTTTCCTGTCCCTATAATTCCTATGTTCAATGTTTCATCCCTCCTTCGTAACAGCTTTCTCCTAAACAATATGAATGATGTTATAAAATTATGATTAGAGGTGAAAAATGATGTGGGATTTTCCAAAGAAATGGTTAGGATTAGTAGCTATTATGGGAACTGTACTTTTTCTTCTTTTCTGGAAACCGAACGAGCATACAGAGCGGTCAGTCATTGCAACGGATGAGCAAGTGAAAGAGATAGACAAAAAAAGTAAACCGAAAATATCGGATATAAAGCAGCAGAAAAAAATAATTGTAATTGATATGAAAGGGGCTGTTGTTAAAGAGGGAGTGTATGAAATGAAAGAAGGGGACCGGGTCAAGGATGCCATTGAAAAGGCAGGTGGTTTTTTGCCCGAGGCAGATAGGATGAAGGTGAATTTAGCAAAAATGGTACAAGACCAAATGATTCTTTACGTACCGAATAAAAACGAACAAGCGCAAGAAGTAGCTGCTGTTTCAAAGGGAGAGGGCAAAGTTCAAATAAATGCAGCTTCTAAAGAACAACTTGAAAAAATTACAGGTATCGGTTCTCGGAAAGCGGAAAGTATTTTGAAATATCGAGAGGAACATGGTCCGTTTCAGAAAATAGAAGATTTGTTAGAGATTGACGGGATTGGTGTGAAGTCTTTGGAAAAGATAAAAGATCAAATTATTATTCCGTAAAAGATTGACGAAGTTTTTCTTCATTCGCTACACTACAAGTAGACAAAAAAGTAGGTGAAGAATATGGAACGAATTTCATGGGATCAATATTTTATGACGCAAAGCCATTTGCTATCTTTACGTAGTACATGTACAAGGCTTGCAGTAGGGGCGACAATCGTTCGTGATAAACGAATTATTGCTGGTGGATATAATGGTTCAATTAAAGGTGGCGTACATTGTATAGATGATGGATGCTACGTTATTGATAATCATTGTGTTCGTACAATTCATGCAGAAATGAATGCTTTATTACAATGTGCAAAGTTTGGTGTGAAAACGGAGGAAGCGGAAATTTATGTTACGCATTTTCCTTGTTTACAATGCTGTAAGGCAATTATTCAAAGCGGTATTACAGCAGTTTATTATGCGCAGGATTATAAAAATCATCCATATGCCATAGAGTTATTTGAAAAAGCGAATGTAACAGTGAAACACGTTCCGCTAGAATATGATATTGCAGCATTAGAGGATCAAAAGCGTCATATGGAGTTAAAAGAACTATTCGCATCTTTAGAAAAAGAGAACTTATCAATGGAAGAATTACAGCATGTATTCACGAAAGCAAAAATGATGCTATAAGGAGTGAGTATGAGTTGCAAGGACAATGGGGATATGTTGCAATCTCATTTATAATAGGGATTGCAATTGCCTTCTCCTCTTCGGTTTTATTGCTGACTTGTTGTCTCGTTCTATATGTTTTCTTTTGTTTGTATCGTACTTCGCGTAAAGCCTTTCTTTATTGTATGGTAGCGTGTTTTAGCGGTGCTATGTACACTATGTATGTTCAAGGGCAAAACAAGCCTCTAGGAGAATCCTACGAATCTACAAGAGGAGTGATACACAATACACCTCTTATTAACGGGGATCGCCTATCATTTCAAGTTAAAGATCAGAATGAAAATATAGTGCAGTTAAGTTACAAAATTAAATCAGCCTCAGAAAAGAAACAACTACGAAAATTACATGCAGGAGTATCATGTGTATTCGAAGGTGAGAGGAAAGACCCACCAATAGCTCGGAATTTTCATGGATTTAATTATCGTGATTATTTGTATAAGCAAAATATTCATTTCATATTGGAAGCTACATATATTTCTGAATGCCATAAAACATCGTTGTCACTCGTGCAATGGATTCTTCTGTTGAGACAGCAAGCAATCTCGGGCGTTACAGAAATGTTTCCAGAACAATCAGGTGCTTTTATAAATGCGTTAGTATTTGGTGATAGACAACAAATGACTTTTGAAGTTGAAGAGCAATATCAACAATTTGGTCTTGTACATTTGTTGGCGATTTCAGGTTCACATATCGTATTGTTAATGGTGATCGTGTATTTTATTTTGCTGAGAAGTGGTGTGACGAGGGAGGTAGCAACAGTATGTCTTATCTTCTGTATTCCTCTATATATGATTTTAGCAGGAGCGTCACCGTCTGTTATAAGAGCTTCTATAACAGGAGTGTTAATGTTAATTGCTTTTATGTGCTCTATTCGTTTATCTAGCTTAGATGCTTTAAGTATAACAGCTATATGTATGCTTATATTTGATCCGTATCTTCTGTTTAATATTGGTTTTCAGTTTTCTTTCGTTGGTAGTTTTGCTTTACTGTTATCTGCCCCGCTTTTACTAGAGAGTAGTAATGGATTGATTCGAAATTCTGTTTATATTTCTTTTATTTCACAACTTGTTAGTACCCCAATTTTGTTATATCACTTCGGTTATTTTTCTCCATATAGTATTTTTCTTAATATCCTATACGTTCCGTTTTTATCCCTCATTGTATTGCCGTGTAGTATCGTTATTTTGATATGTATACCGATTATGCCGTTTTTTGCAAAAGGACTTGCGAATGTACTATCAATGGGTTTGAATCTTTCTAATAATGTTTTAAGTTATTGTGAAAGTTTACCATTTACCAGACTTAATTTCGGGCAAACACCTATACTTCTTGTTGCCCTATATTGCGTTAGTATGATTAGTATATTGATGGTTTGGGAAAGGCGAATGCCGAAAGGAATTATGTGTGTAGCTTCGGGGATATTTCTTTTTATTAGTACATGTCATTATATATATCCGTATTTTCGGGAAAGCGGAAGTGTTACATTTCTTGATGTTGGACAGGGAGATGCGATATTAATTCGTCTCCCATACGATAAAGAGATTTACCTCATTGATACTGGTGGAACAATTCGTGTAAACAAGGAAGAATGGCAACGGAAAAAGCATGAATTTTCTGTCGGAAATGATATTTTGATTCCTTATTTACAAAAGGAAGGTATTAAAAAAATCGATAAATTAATCGTGACGCATGGAGATGCGGATCATATAGGTGCTGCGCAAGAGTTATTATCAAATATAACCGTAAAAGAAGTCGTATTTGGCCGAAAGGAACAAGATGCGGAATTAGAAAAAGTAGTAAAGAAACAAGCGTTAGAAAAGGAAGTGAAAATAAGAGAAGTGAGAGAAGGAGAAAGTTGGAGTATAAATGGAGCGGAATTTTTCGTATTAGCGCCAACAGGAAAGGAGAGCAGTGAAAATAACGCTTCAATTGTAATGTGGGCGAAAATAGGAGGATTAACGTGGTTGTTTACAGGTGATTTAGAAGAAGAAGGAGAGAAGTTTTTAGTAGCTACGTATCCAGAGTTACGGGCAGATGTTTTAAAGGTTGCTCATCATGGGAGTAAAACGTCATCTATAATGCCTTTTCTAGGCGCTGTACAGCCTAATATAGCGATTATTTCTGTCGGTGAGCGTAATAGGTATGGGCACCCTCATAAGGAAGTTATAGAGCGTTTTGAGAAGAGAGGAATTGAAATATGGCGTACGGATAAGCAAGGTGCTATTTCCTATGTTTTTAAAGGGGAAAACGGAACCTTTCTTAGCAAAATCACATATGATGAAACACATAATCAATAAAAAAGAAGACTGCCAGTAAGCAGCAGTCTTTAAGAACCAATAAATTTAATAACAGTTGCAATGATGAAAAGTGTTGCGAAAAAACCAAATGAGACGATAAATCCTACCCCTGAATCAATAGCGTCATTGCGTTTACTTTGAACATTTTGTTCAAAATCATTCATTTAGAATCCCTCCCCAACATTCCACTTTAGTATAAAATATTGTCAGAAAAAAATCTACAATTTCCATGTGAAGAGAAATAGAGCGTTTTTACTACTTTTAGATCATGAAGTAACGTTAATTTTTTGTTTCCAACCATGTTAACAGTTGGCACTTATACTCGAATTTTTATTGTGAATAATAAAGGGAAGGTGATTACCGCACACCAATAAGAAACCCGGGGCTTATTGCGTGGCGTTTAATATAAATAAAGGGACGGGTTATACAGCCTGTTCCTTTGTACTTGTAAAACAATAGCTAGGGCATTAGTATAAATATATATTGCCAAGTTAGGGAGTAGGAAAAAGTATGAGTGATATACATAAAAAAATTAAAAAGAAGCAGTTTGCTCCGTTGTATTTACTGTATGGAACGGAAGCGTTTTTTATAAATGAAACGATAAAGCTTATTACAACAGAAGCGCTTGAAGAGGAAGATCGCGAGTTTAATGTCGTGACATATGATTTAGAAGAAGCGTATTTAGAAGATGTGGTTGAGGATGCACGTACACTTCCTTTTTTCGGAGAGCGTAAAGTACTATTAATAAAATCACCACTATTTTTAACTTCACAAAAAGAAAAGTTAGAACAAAATATAAAAATTTTAGAAGAATATATTGGGGAGCCTTCTCCGTTTTCTATTCTTGTTTTTGTTGCGCCTTACGAAAAGCTTGATGAACGAAAAAAAATTACAAAACTATTAAAGAAAACAGCGGATGTAATAGAAGCGAACGCAATGCAAGTGCAAGATGTTCAGAAGTGGATTGTTGCTCGTGCAGATGAAGTGCATGTACATATTGATCATGCAGCTGTTAGTTTGTTGTTAGAGCTTGTAGGAAGCAATGTAACGATGTTGGCGAAGGAAATGGACAAGTTAACGTTATATGTCGGTATGGGCGGAGAGATTACACCGAAACTCGTTGCAGAGCTTGTGCCAAAATCAGTTGAACAAAATGTGTTTGCTTTGACAGAAAAAGTGGTGAAAAAGGATATCGCGGGTGCGATGCAAATTTTGGATGGATTATTTACGCAGCAGGAGGAACCTATTAAATTACTTGCATTATTAGTAAGTCAATTCCGTTTGTTGCATCAAGTGAAAGAGTTACAGCAGCGTGGTTATGGGCAGAATCAAATTGCGTCTCATATTGGTGTGCATCCATATCGTGTAAAGTTAGCGATGAATCAAACGAAGTTTTTCTCTTTTGAAGAATTAAAAAAAGTAATTATAGAATTAGCGGAAGCTGATTATAGTATGAAAACGGGAAAAATGGATAAGAAACTTGTACTTGAGTTTTTCTTAATGCGGTTAAATCATATGTGATGAAACAAAAAAGTTCACGTGCTTAGCAAGTGAACTTTTTTGTATATAAAAAAACGATCCAAATGGATCGTTTTTTAAACGCCTTACGCGTTTACTTGTTTCGCTAAGCGAGATTTTTGACGAGCTGCAGCGTTTTGGTGGATAAGACCTTTACGAGCTGCTTTGTCAAGTTTTTTAGAAGCAGTTTTGAAAGCTTCTTTAGCATTTTCAAGATCGTTATTAGTAACTAAAGCTTCAACAGTTTTAACAGCAGAACGCATGTCAGACTTGATAGAAGCGTTATGTGCACGACGCTCTTCGCTAAGTTTAGCGCGTTTGATAGCAGATTTGATGTTTGCCATACTTTTCACCTCCCTGGTGCAATCGAATGACTCGATTCATAACATAGAACAAGTGATATTCTATCAAACGGTGAAGAGAATTGCAATAGTATATCCATGAAATTTCACGTAAAGGAAAGAATGACCTTATATAACTTTGGGAAATCTAACGATATTTACTATGAATTACGGAGGAGATACGATGAAAGAACCATTAGATTTAAGTAAGTATAGTGTTAGAACGGACCTTGCTGTAGAGGCACATCAAATGTTGCAAGAGCGTCAAGAAGAGCAACAAGGAATACAAGGAGTTATTGTAAAAGAGAGGGAAGAAGAAGGTATTACCATTACGAAAGTAACGATTGATGAAGTTGCCTCTGAATCGATGGGTAAAAAACCTGGAAATTATTTAACGCTTGAAGTACAAGGTATACGTCAACAAGATACAGAGCTACAACAAAAAGTAGAGCGTATTTTTGCAAAAGAATTTTCGTATTTCTTAGAAGAGGTTGGCGTTACGAAAGAAGCGAGTTGTTTAATTGTTGGTCTTGGAAATTGGAATGTAACGCCCGATGCGCTTGGACCAATAGTTGTAGAAAATGTATTAGTAACGAGACATTTGTTTCAATTGCAGCCTGAAAGTGTAGAAGAAGGATTTAGGCCTGTTAGTGCGATTCGGCCGGGGGTAATGGGAATTACAGGAATTGAAACGAGCGATGTCATTTATGGAATCATTGAGAAGACAAAGCCAGACTTTGTTATTGCAATTGATGCATTAGCTGCTCGTTCGATTGAAAGGGTAAATAGTACGATACAAATTTCTGATACAGGAATTCATCCGGGATCGGGTGTTGGGAATAAACGTAAGGAACTCAGTAAAGAAACATTAGGAATTCCTGTTATCGCAATTGGTGTTCCGACTGTGGTGGATGCCGTTTCGATTACAAGCGATACAATTGATTTTATTTTGAAACATTTTGGCCGGGAGATGAAAGAAGGTAACAAACCTTCCCGATCTTTGTTGCCGGCTGGTTTTTCATTTGGAGAAAAGAAAAAATTAACAGAAGAAGATATGCCGGATGAAAAGAGCCGAAATATGTTTTTAGGTGCTGTAGGTACACTGGAGGATGAAGAGAAGAGGAAATTAATTTATGAAGTGTTATCTCCTCTAGGCCATAATTTAATGGTGACTCCGAAAGAAGTGGATGCCTTTATAGAGGATATGGCAAATGTAATAGCAAGTGGTTTAAATGCAGCACTGCATCATCAAATTGACCAAGATAATACAGGAGCATACACACATTGATGGGAAGAGAGGATAATCCTTTAAGTCGCTTTTCGCTTTTATGTATATGTAGTGCGGCCATATGCTTACTTATGATGATAGCAGGGGTGGCACTTGCTAATTACGGTTTGAAAAGTATGAAAGGTTATCAGCAAATGTCGTATGAACAAATCGCACATATGACAGGAACAAAAGGTGAGGCTGCTGAATCAGAAATTTTGGAGGGTTCGTTTTCCGCTACTGAAAAACAAAAACAATTAGAAAGCTTAAGAAGTTTTAATGTTGTAGAAGGAATGGGTATGGCGATAGCAAGTGTCGCCTATGAAATAACAAAGTTTGGAACAGACATAGTTGTCGGGAAAGTAAGAGAAATTTTTAGTTAAGAGTCAAACGGGGGACGGTTGTTTTACAGATTTGTAAGACAGCCGTTTTTTAATTTGAAAAAGGTTTGTCTCTTATGGTTTGTTCGCATAAGATATAGATAGAATGATTTGTATTGTAAGCAGCACGAGTTTTCATTGAATCTTTGCTGCTCTATTGATATAATCAGTGCTAGTGTATATTGGCGAGACTATTAGGAGTTGAGAACATAGATGAACAAAGAAGAAAGAGCAAAAAGACAGTCCAAAATTCGTAACTTCTCTATCATTGCTCATATTGACCACGGAAAGTCAACGTTAGCAGACCGTATTTTAGAGAAAACAAACGCGTTAACACAACGTGAAATGAAAGCTCAGTTGCTTGACTCTATGGATTTAGAGCGTGAGCGTGGTATTACAATTAAATTAAACGCAGTACAGTTAAACTATAAAGCAAAAGACGGTGAAGAATATATTCTTCACTTAATTGATACACCAGGACACGTCGACTTTACGTACGAAGTATCTCGTAGTTTAGCGGCTTGTGAAGGTGCGATTCTTGTAGTAGATGCAGCGCAAGGTATTGAAGCGCAAACGTTAGCAAACGTATACTTAGCGCTTGATAACAATTTAGAGATTTTACCAGTTATTAATAAAATCGACTTACCAAGTGCAGACCCAGAGCGTGTACGCCAAGAGGTAGAAGATGTAATCGGTTTAGATGCATCAGAAGCTGTACTTGCTTCTGCAAAAGCTGGGATTGGTATCGAAGAGATTTTAGAACAAATCGTTGAAAAAGTACCAGCACCAACAGGAGATTCAGAAGAGCCGTTACAATGTATGATTTTTGACTCTTTATATGATCCATACCGCGGTGTAATTGCATATATTCGTGTTGTTAACGGAACAGTAAAAGTTGGCGATAAAGTACGTATGATGGCAACTGGAAAAGAGTTTGAAGTAACAGAAGTAGGTGTATTCACACCGAAAACTACGCAACGTGATGAGTTAACAGTAGGTGATGTAGGTTTCTTAGCAGCATCGATTAAAAATGTTGGTGACACACGCGTTGGTGATACGATTACACACGCGAAACGTCCAGCGGCAGAGCCGTTAGCAGGTTACCGTAAATTAAACCCAATGGTATTCTGTGGTTTATATCCGATTGATTCTGCACGTTACAATGATTTACGTGATGCGTTAGAAAAATTAGAGTTAAATGATTCTGCTCTTGAGTTTGAACCAGAAACATCTCAAGCGCTAGGATTTGGTTTCCGTTGTGGTTTCTTAGGACTTCTTCACATGGAAATCATTCAAGAGCGTATTGAACGTGAATTTAAAATTGACTTAATTACAACGGCGCCAAGCGTTATTTATAAAGTTTATTTAACAAATGGTGAAGATGTTATTGTTGATAACCCATCTAATATGCCAGATCCACAGTCTATCGATCGTGTAGAAGAGCCGTTTGTGAAGGCTTCAATTATGGTTCCAAATGACTATGTTGGAGCTGTAATGGAAATTTGCCAAGGTAAACGTGGAACGTTTATTGATATGCAATATTTAGATGAAACACGTGTTACATTAACATATGAAATCCCGTTATCAGAAATCGTATATGATTTCTTCGATCAATTGAAATCAAACACAAAAGGATATGCATCATTTGATTACGAGTTAATTGGCTACAAACCATCTAAGCTTGTGAAAATGGATATTCTTTTAAATAATGAACAAGTCGATGCCCTATCATTTATCGTACACCGTGATTCAGCGTATGACCGTGGTAAAGTGATTGTAGAAAAATTAAAAGATTTAATTCCAAGACAGCAGTTCGAAGTACCAATTCAAGCGACGATCGGAAACAAAGTTGTAGCCCGTTCTACAATTAAAGCGATGCGTAAAAACGTACTTGCGAAATGTTACGGTGGTGACATTTCTCGTAAGCGTAAACTTCTTGATAAGCAAAAAGAGGGTAAAAAGCGTATGAAGTCTGTTGGTTCTGTAGAAGTACCGCAAGAAGCATTCATGGCTGTACTGAAAATGGATGACAACTAATAATTGATTGTTATTTCATGTGAATTGATATAAAAAAGAAGTCGTTTTATACGGCTTCTTTTTTATATCATTACTTTTTAGACAACGTAGCTTCTCTCAATTACAATAGTGAGAGAGCTTTTTAATTCATATAGAGTTAGGAGTTTGTTAATGTCCGAAAATATTCGAAAAGATATTCAAGAAAAAATACAAAATGGCAATTTTAATTGTGAAAAGGAATTGACGCTTTCTATTATTAGTGGAAAGTGGAAAGTTGTAATATTGTGGCATCTTGGTGTGGAAGGGCCTCATCGTTTTAGTGAATTACAACGATTATTTCCAAGCATTTCTCATAAAGTTTTGTCAAACCAATTAAAAGAGTTAATGGAAGATGGGATTGTTGATCGAACGGTATACCCAGAGATTCCTCCGCGAGTGGAATATTATATGACCGAATTAGGCATGTCGCTTTTACCAATCGTTGAAATGATGTATGATTGGGGAAAAATGCGAATGGAACAAATTCGTAATACGTTAGAGAAGTAAAGGAAGCCTCCCGAGCGCGGAGGTTTTCTTTTTAGAAAGGTAGGAGTTATTTTTGGTGCAAGCTGCATATATTCATATTCCGTTTTGTCAGCATATTTGTCACTATTGTGATTTTAATAAAGTGTTTATTGAACGCCAGCCAGTCGATCAATATTTAGAGTATTTAGAGAAAGAAATTATAAATACAGTTCAAAAAGTACCGTTTGATAGTATGAAAACGATTTTTGTTGGTGGAGGAACTCCGACAGCATTAAACATGGAGCAAACAAAGAAATTATTAGATATTATAAATCGTCGTTTACGTCCGTTTGCCCCGAATTGTGAATTAACATTTGAAGCGAACCCGGGTGATTTGCCGAAAGAGAAGTTAAATGTGTTACTAGAAGGTGGAGTAAACCGAATTAGTTTTGGTGTGCAAACATTTCGAGATGAATTGCTTGAGAAAATTGGACGTAAGCATACGAGAGAAGATGCGTTTGTAGCAATTAGAGAAGCGCAGGAAGTAGGCTTTAAAAATATAAATGTAGATATTATTTATGCTCTGCCAGGGCAGACGATAGAAGATGTAAAAGAAACATTAGACATTGCTTTTACGCTTGGTGTACAACATTTCTCGGCATATTCATTAATTGTGGAACCGAAAACGGTATTTTATAACTTAATGAATAAAGGGAAATTAAGACTTCCAGGTGAAGACCATGAAGCGAAAATGTACGAAATGGTAATGGATGAAATGGAGAAACATGGCTATAGCCAGTATGAAATTAGTAATTTCTCAAAAGGTGATAATGAAAGTAGACATAATCTCACATACTGGAATAATGAAGAGTATTATGGATTTGGAGCTGGGGCGCATAGTTATGTAAATGGAGAACGTATTCAAAATGTGGGACCGCTCAAGCAATACTTCAATAAAATTGATGAAACCGGATTTCCGTATTTAGATGTTCACGTGGTGACGGAGAAAGAAAGAATGGAAGAAGAGTTGTTCTTAGGGCTTCGAAAAACAAAAGGTGTATCTAAAATAGCGTTTCAAAAGAAATTTAATATGGAGATGGATCAAGTTTTCGCGAAGCAGTTACAAAACAACCAAGAACAAGGATTGCTTGAAGAGAGCGATGGATATGTTCGTTTAACACGAAAAGGAAAATTATTAGGGAATGAAGTATTCCAATCATTTTTGATTGACTAATTAAATATTCCATTAACGTGAAAAAGTTTCATTATTTCGTGACGTTTCCGTTGACAATTGAATGTCAATTTTGGTAAGTTATTAATAGATTTAGCACTCGAAGACAAAGAGTGCTAACAGAGGTGATGATGAGATGCTTACGGAACGTCAGCTCTTAATTTTACAAACAATTATTGATGACTTTATTGGATCAGCGCAACCTGTTGGGTCAAGGACGCTGGCTAAGAAAGATGAAATTACATTTAGTTCAGCTACTATTCGAAATGAAATGGCTGATTTAGAGGAACTAGGATTTATTGAAAAAACACATAGTTCTTCTGGACGTGTTCCTTCTGAAAAAGGATACCGATTTTATGTAGATCATCTTTTAGCGCCGCAAAACTTACCGAACGATGAAATTGTACAAATTAAAGATTTATTTGCTGAAAGAATTTTTGAAGCGGAAAAGATTGCGCAGCAATCGGCTCAAATTTTATCAGAGCTTACGAATTATACGGCCATTGTTCTTGGACCGAAGTTAAGCACAAATAAACTTAAAAACGTACAAATTGTACCGCTTGATCGTCAAACTGCAGTCGCTATTATTGTAACGGATACAGGGCATGTACAAAGCAAAACGATTACCGTTCCGGAATCTGTTGATTTATCAGATTTAGAAAAAATGGTTAATATTTTAAATGAAAAGCTATCAGGCGTACCAATGTTGGAACTCCATAATAAAATCTTTAAAGAGATTGTTACGGTATTGCGCGGGTATGTTCATAACTACGATAGTGCAATAAAAATGTTAGATGGTACATTTCAAGTTCCTTTATCGGAAAAGATATACTTTGGGGGAAAAGCAAATATGCTTTCGCAACCAGAGTTCCATGACATTCACAAAGTAAGATCCTTGCTGACGATGATTGATAATGAAGCTGAGTTTTATGACATTTTGCGTCATAAACAAGTAGGTATTCAAGTGAAAATTGGTAGGGAAAACTCTGCGACAGCCATGGAAGATTGTAGTTTAATTTCTGCAACATATTCGATTGGAGAAGAACAGCTTGGAACAATTGCTATTTTAGGTCCGACAAGAATGCAATACTCTCGGGTAATTAGTTTGTTACAGTTATTTACAAGGCAAATTACAGATGGACTAAAAAAATAAAGAAGAATACATGCGCTCAAGTGATGAACAATACATCGCTGTGTGTAATATATAACTATGCTTAGGTAATCATGCTATGCATGATACCTAATACCTTTTAAGGAGGTGAAAATTGTGGAAGAGCGTAACGAACAAGTTGTAGAAGAAATGAAAGAAGAAGTAAAAGAAGCAAAAGTTGAAGAAGCCGTAACATCTGAAAACAGCGAAGAAACTGTTGAAGAAAAAAGTGAGGCTGCTCTTTTACAAGAAAAGGTAGATGAATTGCAAGCGAAACTGACGGAAACAGAAGGCCGTATGCTACGTCTACAAGCAGATTTTGAAAATTATAAGCGCCGTGTTCAAATGGATAAACAGGCTGCTGAAAAATATAGAGCACAAAGTCTTGTTTCAGATATTTTGCCAGCTCTTGATAATTTTGAAAGAGCGATGCAAGTGGAAGCAACTGATGAGCAAATGAAGTCCTTATTACAAGGGATGGAAATGGTATATCGTCAATTGTTAGAAGCGATGACAAAAGAAGGTGTAGAAGCGATTGAAGCTGTTGGTAAACAGTTTGATCCTCATGAACACCAAGCTGTTATGCAAGTAGAAGACAGCGAATTTGAATCAAACGCGGTTGTGGAAGAATTCCAAAAAGGTTATAAATTAAAAGACCGTGTAATTCGCCCATCGATGGTAAAAGTAAATCAATAATTTACATAAAAGTAGGAGGATTCGCCATGAGTAAAATTATCGGTATTGACTTAGGTACAACAAACTCTTGTGTAGCTGTTATGGAAGGTGGAGAACCAAAGGTTATCCCAAATCCAGAAGGAAACCGTACAACACCTTCTGTTGTAGCTTTCAAAAATGAAGAACGTCAAGTTGGGGAAGTAGCAAAGCGTCAAGCAATTACAAACCCAAATACAATCATGTCTGTTAAACGTCATATGGGTACAGACTACAAAGTAGAAATCGAAGGTAAAGAATATACACCTCAAGAAATTTCTGCAATCATTTTACAAAACTTAAAAGCTTCTGCTGAAGCATACTTAGGTGAAACAGTAACGAAAGCTGTTATTACAGTACCTGCATACTTCAACGATGCAGAACGTCAAGCAACAAAAGATGCTGGTCGTATCGCCGGTTTAGAAGTTGAGCGTATCATTAACGAACCAACAGCAGCAGCCCTTGCTTACGGTTTAGAAAAACAAGATGAAGAGCAAAAAATCTTAGTATATGACTTAGGTGGCGGTACATTTGACGTATCTATCCTTGAGTTAGCAGATGGAACGTTCGAAGTTATTTCAACTGCTGGTGACAACCGTCTTGGTGGAGATGACTTTGACCAAGTTATCATCGATCACTTAGTGGCTGAGTTCAAAAAAGAAAATAACATTGATTTAAGCCAAGATAAAATGGCACTTCAACGTTTGAAAGATGCAGCTGAAAAAGCGAAAAAAGATCTTTCAGGTGTAACACAAACACAAATTTCATTACCATTCATTAGTGCTGGAGCTGCTGGTCCATTACATTTAGAATTAACATTAACAAGAGCGAAATTCGAAGAGCTTTCAGCAAACCTTGTTGAAAGAACATTAGAGCCAACTCGTCGTGCTTTAAAAGATGCTGGTCTATCTGCAAGTGAATTAGATCGCGTTATCCTTGTTGGTGGTTCTACTCGTATCCCAGCTGTACAAGAAGCTATTAAACGTGAAACTGGTAAAGAACCATATAAAGGTGTAAACCCTGATGAAGTTGTAGCATTAGGTGCTGCAGTTCAAGGTGGCGTACTTACTGGTGATGTAGAAGGCGTACTATTATTAGACGTAACTCCACTTTCTTTAGGTATTGAAACTATGGGTGGCGTGTTCACGAAATTAATTGAGCGCAACACTACAATTCCAACAAGTAAGTCACAAGTATTCTCAACAGCTGCTGATAACCAACCAGCAGTAGATATTCATGTATTACAAGGTGAGCGTCCAATGTCAGCTGACAACAAAACGTTAGGACGTTTCCAATTAACAGATATCCCACCAGCACCACGTGGTATTCCACAAATCGAAGTAACATTCGATATTGATGCGAACGGTATCGTTAACGTACGTGCGAAAGATCTAGGAACAAGCAAAGAACAAGCTATTACAATCCAATCTTCTTCAGGTCTTTCTGATGAAGAAGTAGATCGTATGGTAAAAGAAGCAGAAGCAAACGCTGACGCTGATCAAAAACGTAAGGAAGAAGTTGAACTTCGTAACGAAGCTGACCAACTTGTATTCCAAACAGATAAAGTTGTAAAAGACTTAGAAGGTAAAGTGGATGCTGCTGAAGTTACGAAAGCAACAGAAGCGAAAGAAGCATTACAAGCTGCGATCGAAAAGAACGAGCTTGAGGAAATCCGTGCGAAAAAAGACGCTTTACAAGAAATCGTACAACAATTAACTGTTAAATTATACGAGCAAGCTCAAGCTGCTGCAGGGCAAGCAGAAGGTGCGCAAGGAGCACAAGATGCTGGCGCTAAGAAAGACAATGTAGTTGACGCTGAGTTTGAAGAAGTAAAAGAAGACAAGTAATTCAACTGTAAACATAATAAGTAAGATGACAAAAAGTCAAAGTCAAGCGTGCCTTGACTTTGGCTTTTTTCACGAATGAGAAGAAAAGTGTGAGGTTCTTAAGTTTTTTACTTTGCATACTGTAAGTGAGGAAACTTTGTTGCAAAGCACTTTCTTTCGGTGTTAAAATTACGTTTATGTGAAAGATTCGGGGGTTGTAAATTTATGAGTAAACGAGACTATTATGAGGTCCTTGGACTTAGCAAGGGTGCTTCAAAAGATGAAATAAAAAAAGCGTATCGTCGTTTGGCTAAAAAATACCATCCAGACGTAAGTAAAGAAGAAAATGCAATTGAAAAGTTTAAAGAAGTACAAGAAGCATACGAAGTGTTAAGCGACGATCAAAAGCGCGCGCAATATGATCAATTTGGTCATGCTGGTGCTAATCAAGGCTTCGGTGGCTTTGGCGGCGGAGGAGACTTCGGCGGTGGTTTCGGTTTTGAAGATATCTTTAGTTCATTCTTTGGCGGCGGTGGCGGCAGACGTCGTGATCCAAATGCTCCGCGCCAAGGTGCTGACTTACAATATCAAGTCACTTTAGATTTTGAAGAAGCTATTTTTGGTAAAGAATTAAATGTCGAGATTCCAGTAGAAGATCCATGTGATACTTGTAAAGGTAGCGGGGCAAAACCAGGAACTTCAAAAGAAACATGTAAACATTGCTCAGGATCAGGGCAAGTAAGTGTAGAACAAAATACACCATTTGGTCGTATCGTAAACCGTCAAGCTTGTGGTCATTGTTCAGGAACTGGTCAAATGATTAAAGAAAAATGTACGACATGCCACGGTTCTGGTAAAGTACGTAAACGTAAAAAAATCAACGTTAAAATTCCAGCAGGTATCGATAATGGTCAACAAATCCGTGTATCTGGAAAAGGTGAAGCGGGCGTAAATGGCGGACCGGCAGGAGATTTATATGTTGTTGTTCATGTAAGAGATCATGAATTCTTTGAACGTGAAGGAGATCACATTATTTGCGAAATGCCATTAACATTCGCGCAAATGGCACTTGGTGCTGAAGTGGAAGTTCCTACTGTTCATGGGAAAGTGAAGCTGAAAATTCCAGCAGGCACACAAACAGGAACAGAATTTCGCTTAAAAGGGAAAGGTGCTCCGAACGTACGTGGATACGGTCAAGGAGATCAATATGTAGTCGTTCGTGTTGTTGTACCGACGAAATTAACTTCACATCAAAAAGATTTATTGCGTGAATTTGCGGGACAAGAAGAGCAGGATGATAGTTTATTTGGAAAGCTTAAACGTGCTTTCAAAGGGGAATAATGGAAATAAAAAATGGAGTTGGTAAATTGTGAAATGGTCAGAAATTAGTATTCATACAACAGAAGAAGCAGTAGAAGCTGTCTCTCATATTTTACATGAAGCTGGTGCTAGTGGAGTTGCGATTGAGGATCCAGCAGAGTTGACGAAAGAGCGCGAGCAACAATACGGTGAAATTTATGCATTGAACCCAGATGAATATCCGGCGGAAGGTGTATTAATAAAAGCATATTTCCCGCAAACGGATTCTTTACATGAAACGATTGCAGGTGTAAAATCATCTATTGATGTGCTTCCATCTTACGACATCGAAATTGGTACTGGAAATATTACCGTTAACGAAGTCAATGAAGAAGATTGGGCTACTGCTTGGAAAAAATATTACCATCCAGTACAAATTTCTGATACATTCACAATTGTGCCGACGTGGGAAGAATATACACCGTCTTCTCCGGAAGAAAAAATTATTGAATTAGATCCAGGTATGGCGTTTGGAACAGGAACTCATCCAACAACAACGATGTGTATTCGTGCTTTAGAGAAAACAGTTCAGCCAGGTGACACTGTCATTGATGTAGGAACAGGTTCTGGTGTACTTAGTATTGCAGCAGCAAAATTAGGTGCGTCTTCTGTTCAAGCGTATGATTTAGATCCGGTTGCAGTTGAAAGTGCAGAAATGAATGTACGTTTAAATAAAACAGATGATATCGTGTCTGTTGGACAAAATAGTCTTTTAGAAGGCATTGAAGGTCCTGTTGATTTAATCGTAGCTAACTTATTAGCAGAAATTATTCTATTATTCCCTGAAGATGCAGCGAGAGTTGTGAAGTCAGGTGGATTATTTATTACATCGGGCATTATTGCTGCGAAGGAAAAAGTAATTTCTGAAGCGTTAGAAAAGGCCGGATTTACAATTGAAGAAGTGTTACGAATGGAAGATTGGGTAGCAATTATTGCACGAAATGCGTAATATAGATTTTAGTCTATAATGAAAAGGGGAGTCTCTCACTATAAGGTGAGGGACTTGCCGTTTGTTATATGAAAAATGATAACGTTTCGTTCTTTTCGTAAGTCAACACTTACGAAAGGAACGAAACTCTACTAAGGTGATTATATGCAACGTTATTTTGTAGAAGAGAAATATGTAAATGAGACAAGTATTCGCATTGTAGGTGATGACGTACATCATATCGCAAGAGTGATGCGTATGTCAGCTGGTGATCACATTTATTGCTGTGTAAACGGAAAAACAGCCATATGTTCAATTGATGAAATTACCAGTGAATTTATTAATACGGCTATTGTAGAATGGGTAGAGACGTCAAGTGAACTTCCTGTTTTCGTGACGATTGCAAGTGGACTGCCGAAAGGAGACAAGCTCGAGTTAATTTTCCAAAAAGGAACTGAGCTTGGGGCGGCTGCATTCTTACCATTTCAAGCATCTCGCTCTATCGTAAAATGGGATGCGAAAAAAGCTGATAAAAAAGTTGAGCGTTTAAGAAAAATTGTGAAAGAAGCTGCGGAACAATCACATAGAAGTGAAGTTCCAGAAGTACATGCTCCGGCATCATTTAAACAATTGCTTTCGATGAGTGGTGAGTATGATGTTTGTCTTGTTGCTTACGAAGAGGAAGCAAAACAAGGCGAGAAATCTAACTTTGCGAAAGCTTTAACGACGATGAAACCAGGTCAAAAGCTATTGATTGTATTTGGCCCAGAAGGCGGTTTAGCTGAAGAAGAGATTACAGCGCTTCGTGAACATAAATTTGTACCATGTAGTTTAGGACCAAGAATTTTAAGAACAGAAACGGCGCCGTTATACGCGTTAAGTGCTGCTTCGTATCATTTTGAATTGATGGGGTGATGATCAATGTCAACTGTTGCGTTCCATACGTTAGGTTGTAAAGTAAACCACTATGAAACAGAAGCCATTTGGCAATTGTTTAAACAAGGTGGATATGAAAGAACTGAATATGAAAAGAAAGCTGATGTATACGTTATTAATACGTGTACAGTAACGAATACGGGAGATAAAAAAAGTCGTCAAGTTATAAGACGTGCTGTTCGTCAAAACCCGGATGCGGTTATTTGTGTAACTGGATGTTATGCGCAAACATCTCCAGCAGAAATTATGGCGATTCCAGGTGTAGATATTGTAGTCGGTACACAAGATCGTGAAAAGATGTTAGGATACATCGAAGAATTCCGCAAAGAGCGTCAGCCAATTAATGCTGTCCGCAACATTATGAAAACACGTGTATACGAAGAACTAGATGTACCTTACTTCACGGATCGTACACGTGCATCTTTAAAAATACAAGAAGGTTGTAATAACTTCTGTACATTCTGTATTATTCCTTGGGCGCGTGGTTTAATGCGTTCTCGTGATGGGAAAGAAGTTATTAAACAAGCACAGCAATTAGTAGATGCAGGCTATAAAGAAATCGTATTAACAGGTATTCATACAGGTGGGTACGGTGAAGATATTAAAGATTATAACTTAGCTGGATTACTTCGTGATATGGAAGCGGAAGTAAGCGGATTAAAACGTCTTCGTATTTCTTCTATTGAAGCGAGTCAGATTTCAGATGAAGTAATTGAAGTGTTAGATAAGTCTGAAGTAGTTGTACGTCACTTACACATTCCG
Source organism: Bacillus paramycoides (assembly GCF_038971285.1). NCBI lineage: Bacteria > Bacillati > Bacillota > Bacilli > Caryophanales > Bacillaceae > Bacillus > Bacillus paramycoides. Next base: position 4,181,677 of record NZ_CP152427.1, on the reverse strand, counting down.
TTGCAATCTGGATCTAATACAGTATTAAAACGTATGCGTCGTAAGTATACGATGGAATTTTTCCAAGAGCGTTTAGATCGTTTGAAAGAAGCGTTACCAGGTCTTGCGATTACATCGGACGTAATCGTTGGTTTCCCAGGTGAAACGGAAGAAGAATTCATGGAAACATACAATTTCATTAAAGAGAATCGCTTCTCTGAGTTACATGTATTCCCTTACTCAAAACGTACAGGAACACCTGCAGCGCGCATGGAAGATCAAGTTCCTGAAGATGTAAAGAACGATCGTGTTCACCGTTTAATTGAACTATCTAATCAATTAGCGAAAGAGTATGCGTCACAGTTTGAAGGCGAAGTACTTGAAATCATTCCGGAAGAGCAATTCAAAGAGGGCGACCGCGAAGGGTTATATGTAGGTTATACAGATAACTACTTGAAAATTGTATTTGAAGGATCAGAAGAATTAATTGGTAAACTAGTGAAAGTAAAAATTACGAAAGCTGGTTATCCATATAATGAAGCGCAATTTGTTCGTGTTCTTGAAGATGATGTGAAAAAAGAATCAGCAAGCGCATAAAGTGAAACTTTAATCAGTAGGGTATCCCTCGCTGATTATCAGTCCTCACCAATCGGATGGCAGGGCAAATAGCGTGATAAAAAGCATGCAAATGGAAACGATTTGCATGCTTTCTTTTTAGTGGAGAAGTTAAGTACTGAAAATATACGAAATGAATAGTTGTTTCGTACATTCCTGCATGAAAAAAGGTGTCATCACAAAAATGTAGTTGTCTTTAGGTGAAAGGATAACAGCTATCTACATAGTTTTTTAAAAAGGAAGAGCATCTATTCTTCTTTTATTCTGCCAAATAGTTGACCTGAAGTGATAAAATGTATTATAATCGTAAAAGACATGCTGAAGAAGTGTTTCTTTTTGCATGCTGGAGTTAGTATGTAAGTGTGATGTTTCGGAGGGAGGGAAAGAGAATGTCAAAAACAGTCGTTCGTAAAAACGAGTCTTTGGAGGATGCACTTCGCCGTTTTAAAAGATCGGTTTCTAAAACTGGTACACTTGCTGAAGCAAGAAAGCGCGAGTTTTATGAAAAACCAAGTGTAAAACGTAAGAAGAAATCTGAAGCGGCAAGAAAGCGTAAATTCTAAGAGAGGGTGTAAGTTATGAGTCTTCTCGGTCGTTTAAACGATGATATGAAACAAGCGATGAAGAATAAACAAAAAGAAAAATTAACCGTCATTCGTATGGTTAAGGCTGCTTTACAAAATGAAGGTATTAAACTACAGCATACTCTTACTGAAGAAGAGGAACTAACAGTTTTAGCTCGTGAAGTAAAACAGCATAAGGACTCCCTCCTTGAATTTAAAAAAGCTGGTCGTGAAGACCTTGTTAATAAACTGCAAAGTGAAATTCAGATTTTAAGCGCATATTTGCCGGAGCAATTAACTGAAGAAGAGCTAGTTGATGTAATCAAACAAGTTATTTCTGAAGTTGGTGCGACTTCTAAAGCAGATATGGGTAAGGTGATGACTGCTGTTATGCCGAAAGTAAAAGGTAAAACAGACGGATCGCTTGTGAATAAGCTGGTTATCCAGCTATTAGCATAAAAAAACGTCTCATTTCGTATGAGACGTTTTTTTATGCTTTTTTTCAGTTTGGACGTGATATTACAAGCTCTTTTTTCATACATATGGGATGAGAGGGGGTCTTTTGGGATGAAAAAATTAGAACAAATGAAGAATTGGTTAACGAAGCAAATAGACCTGCCAGTGGATGTGCTAATGGATCTACCTCGGATCACGCTTGTTGGGCAAGTGCATATCTATATAGAAAATCATCGAGGTTTATTAGTGTTTTCAGATAAAGAAGTAAGATTATTGCTAAAGCATGGTCAGTTATTAATTAAGGGGCAGTCCTTTGTTATTAAAACAATCCTTCCAGAAGAACTTTTGCTTGAAGGGATAATTGAACAAGTGACGTTTTTAGAAGACGAAAAGAAAGAGAAGTAAGGGAAACTTCCGTATGTGAAGTTTTTCTTCTTTATTCTAATGATTTGACCCTACTATTTAGTTTAGCCCGCTATTTATGGAAAATAAAACTCTTTATTTCATTTTCGTACGAGCTATTTTGCTAATTAAAGTGAAAAGTAGAGTGTCTACTTTTGGAAAGGTAGTGAAGGTGGTAGATGAAAAATAAATGGTTTATAAAGTGGCTTGGATATGTAAAGGTACGAATTGAAGGTAGAGGAGCGGAACGATTTGTTAATGAATGTGTGCGTAGGAAATTATTAGTTTGGGACGTTAAGAAAATTGCTGAAGAAACGTTAGTTTTTTGTATGCTATTACGAGATGTGAAAAAAATAAAGCCAATTTATAGAAAAAATGAATGTAAACTATATTTTATTGGGCGTTACGGTTTCCCTTTTTGGAATAAGCGTCTAATTAAGAATAGTGGATTCTTAATTGGTTTTTTAATTTTCTTTTTTGGTATGATCGCATTATCGAATATGGTTTGGAAGATTGAAATTTCAGGAGCGAAACCTGAAACAGAATATATATTAATGAAAGAATTGGACAAAATGGGTATTAAAAAAGGAAAATTGCAATTTCAAATGCCTAGTGTAGAAGATGTACAACGTCATTTGACAGACAATATTAATGCGATTACTTGGGCAGGATTAGAAATAAGAGGAACGACGTACCATTTTAAAATTGTTGAAAAAAACGAGCCGAAAAAAGAAAAAGAACAAAAGCCACAAAATTTAGTGGCAAAAAAAGAAGCGATTGTTACAAAAACATTTGTTGAAGTAGGAAAACCAGTCGTTCTAAAAAATGATCATGTAGAAAAAGGGCAGCTTCTCGTATCAGGGATATACGGTAATGAGGAGAGTCCGACAATTGTTTCGGCGAAAGGTATTGTATATGGAGAAACTTGGTATACATCTACTGTGAATGTGCCGCTAAAGACACAATTCCAAGTATATACTGGCAATGCATATAATGAGCATTACCTTACGTTTGGGAGTGCAAAAATAAAAATATGGGGATTTCAACATGATAAGTATAAACGCTCTCGTACGGAAAGTGTAAAGCATGATGTGAAATTGTTTGGTTTTACACTACCGATTGCATACCAAAAAGATATAGTGCGGGAAGAGGAAGAGGCAAATCGAGAATATACAGAAAAACAGGCAATGAAAGTAGCAAAAGAAATGGCTGAAAAAGAACTAAAGAAAAAATTGGATGAACATGCTATGATTGTAAGTGATAAGATTTTGAGTAAAAAGGTTGAGGCGGATCAACTAAAAGTCACATTGCATTATACTGTGATTGAAAATATTGCAGAGCCACAACCAATATCCGAATCCGATATTCAAGGAGACTGAGTAATGGCAGAACAATTAGTAGAAATGAACCAACAATTGGAAAATACTAACGAAGCAATCGCTCTTTTTGGAGTCAATGATGCTCATTTGAAAGTAATTGAACGGGAACTGAATGTATCGATTGTAACTAGAGGTGAAACTGTTCATGCATCTGGAGCAGTTGAAACTGTGACACTTGTAGAAAAAATCTTACAGCAATTACTTGTTGTTATTCGAAAAGGTGTATCAATTACAGAAAGAGATGTTGCGTATGCAATTCAGCTCGCACAACAAGGGAAAATTGCTCAATTTGAAGAGTTATATGAAGAAGAAATCTTTAAAACGGCAAAAGGTAAATCCATTCGTGTAAAAACAATGGGGCAAAGAAGATATATTCATGCAATGAAGAAAAATGATATTGTATTTGGAATAGGACCTGCTGGGACTGGGAAAACATACTTAGCTGTAGTAATGGCTGTAAGAGCTTTAAAACAAGGGTATGTAAAGAAAATCATTTTAACGAGACCGGCTGTAGAAGCTGGAGAAAGTTTAGGGTTTTTACCAGGTGATTTGAAAGAGAAGGTAGATCCATACTTACGTCCGTTGTATGATGCTCTGCATGATATTCTTGGACAAGAATATACACAGCGTATGATGGAGCGAGGTGTAATTGAAATCGCGCCTCTTGCTTATATGAGAGGGCGTACACTCGATGATTCATTTGTTATTTTAGATGAAGCGCAAAATACAACGGGTGCACAAATAAAAATGTTTTTAACAAGATTGGGTTTTAGTTCTAAAATGGTTATTACGGGGGATCCTTCACAAGTAGATTTACCAAAAGGGGTAAAATCAGGGCTTACGCTAGCTTCTAACATTTTATCTGGTGTATCAGGTCTTTCATTCATTACATTAGAACAAACGGACGTTGTAAGGCATCCACTGGTACAACGTATTATTGAGGCATATGATAAAATGGAATGATCCTATTTGTCAGGATCATTTCTTTTTGTATTAAGGTTGGCGAACAGCATATTTTTTACTATCATAAAAGATAAGAGAAATAAACTATAGGTACTGGTTTATAAAATGTTACCTAAAAGAAATGAAAGCTATAAATAGTTTCACTTTATTTCTGGAGAGGAGAAGGTATTGAAATCATGTTAAGATCTCAAGAAATTTCTAAGTGGTTTCGTAATTTACAACATTCGAAAAAACTAAGTTGGATTTCTTACGTTTTATTAGGAGCAGTGCTGTTTTTTGCACTTATGAATAATGTGAAACCAGAGCAATTAGATGTTGATATGTATTCTATTGCGAAAAAAACAATTCATTCTCCTATTAAAATTGAAGATAAGGTTATAACGGAAAGAAAAAAACAAGAGGCCGCTCAAAAAGTCGGGGATCAATATACATATAGAAGTGAATATAAACAAAATAGAGTAGATATTGTAAATGATGTTTTTGCTAAGGTGAATGAAGTAATTCAGGAGATGAAAGCTGCTGGACCTGAAGAGCAAAAAAAGATGACCGATGCTAATAAATTAGAAAAATTGAAGAAGAAGTTGCCATCTAATTTAACGAAGGAATTATCGGATGAGAATTTATTATACTTTATTAATGCAGAACCGGATCAATTAGAATTAGCAAAGAATGCGGCTTTAACGTCTGTTAGCGTTATCATGGGTGGAAATATTAAAATGTCCGAAGAAATGGCAGCGAAAGAGCGATTTGTTAATGAAATGAAAAGCCTAAATGTGAATAGCGGATTGAAAGAAGCTGTGAATGCGCTAGGATCATATGCGATTACAGCAAATTATTTCTATGATCCGGCTGTAACGAAAGAGAAGAAGAAAGCAGAAGAAGATTTAGTTCCACCTGTTTATATTCTTCAAGGACAAGTTATTGTTAGAGAAGGTGAAACAATTTCAAGTGATATGTATAATCAGTTGAAATTAGTCGGTTTATTAGAGAAAGGTAATAGTTTTCAGCCTTATGTTGGATTAGCGGTGCTCATTGGTGTGTTACTATACTTTATGCATAAACAGTTTGAAGTATTTTTACAGCGGAAAAGAGAGGACAAACCGTACATTTTAGCGTATATTACAATTTTGTCTATCACGATTGTATTAATGAAAATTATTAGTTTGTTTCAAAAGCTTGAATATGCAGGAATTGCGTATGTCGTCCCTGTTGCGATGGGAACAATACTTGTAAAACTAATGATTGGTGATCGCTTTGTATTTTTAACAAGTATGATTTTTTCTGTGTGCGGAAGTATTATGTTTAATGAAGGAGTAACAAGTACACTGAATTATAGTGTAGGTATTTATGTGTTATTAAGTTCATTATCAGTGAGTATTTTCTTACGAGAAAAAAATCGCCGTACGATGATTTTGCAAGCTGGTATACTCGTATCTATCTTAAATGTAGTCGTCTTGGCGGCGTTATTATTATTACGTAATGGGAATTTTTCACCTCTTGAAATTGGTACGCAATTATTAATGGCTTCCCTTTCAGGAATTATCTCATCCGTTCTGGCTATGGGAATATTACCATATTTAGAAAGTGGACTTGGAATTGTATCAAGCATGAAACTTATGGAGCTATCAAGTCCGAATCATCCACTTTTGCGTAGAATTTTGTTAGAAGCGCCAGGAACATATCATCATAGTGTAATGGTAGCCAATCTCTCTGAGGCGGCTTGTGAAGCTGTTGGAGCAAATGGTGTATTAGCACGTGTAGGGGCATATTATCATGACGTAGGAAAAACAGTACAACCGCAATTCTTTATTGAAAACCAGATGGGAATTGAAAATCCGCATGATAAATTAGATCCTGTGACGAGTAAAGATATTATCATTGCTCATGTAACAGATGGAGTGAAAATGCTCGAAGAATATCATATACCGCAAGAAATTATTGATATTGCTGGACAACATCATGGTACAACGCTCCTTAAATATTTTTATTATAAAGCGATTAAAGAAGATAAAGAAAAATATACAGAAGAGATGTTCCGATATCCGGGATCAAAAGCAACTTCTAAAGAATCGGCAATCGTTGGTATTGCTGATAGTGTTGAAGCGGCGGTACGTTCTATGAATCACCCAACGCCAGACCAAATTAATAATTTAGTACAAAGTATTATTAAAGATCGTCTGCAAGATGGGCAATTTAGTGAATGTGATTTGACATTTAAGGAACTACAAATCGTTGGAAAAACGTTATGTGAAACGTTAAATGGTATTTTCCATTCGCGTATTACATATCCGGAACCACCGGAAGAAAAGGAGAAAGAATGAGTTTATTAATTGATTTCATTGATGAAACAGAAGAAGTGAAAGAGGAATATGTGAATTTAATTCGTGAGATATTAGGAAAAGCAGCTGAAATGGAAAAAATAGAGGATGGTGCGGAGGTATCAGTGACATTTGTAGATAATGAACGCATTCGCGAGATTAATCGTGATTACCGAGATAAAGATCAGCCTACTGATGTCATTTCCTTTGCTATGGAAGAAATGGGAGAAGGGGAAATGGAAATTGTGGGCGCAGAAATGCCGCGTATGTTAGGTGACCTTATTATTTCTATTCCGAGAGCGAAAGAACAAGCTGAAGAGTATGGACATTCTTTTGATCGTGAACTTGGCTTTTTAGCGTTACATGGATTTTTACATTTGCTTGGTTATGACCACATGACAGAAGAGGATGAAAAAGAAATGTTTGGAAGACAAAAAGAAATTTTAGAAGCATTTGGATTAGGACGATGAAAAAAGGAAAACTTATAGATAGTTTTGGATATGCTATAGCAGGTGTATTCTTTTGTCTTCGTCATGAACGAAATATGAAAATTCATTATGTAGCCGCAGTCATTGTTATATGCTGCGGCTTTTATTTCCATATTACGAAGGTAGAGTGGATGGTACTACTTATTATAATAGGAATTGTAATGAGTTTAGAGATGGTAAATACGGCTGTGGAAAAAACAGTAGATTTAGCGACTACCGATATACATCCGTTTGCGAAAATTGCAAAGGATGTCGCAGCGGGAGCGGTTTTATTGTTTGCGATAATAGCTGTTATAATTGGTGCTATTATCTTTTTACCGTATGTGGTATAGTTGCATTCCAAAGCTTTTATTAAGCTTTGGAAGTGCCGTAAAGGCCTTTTATGAGAGAGTGTATCTATTCACAGTTGTGAACAGGAAGGATGCGGGAATATGAATAGTAAACAATTAATTCAAGAAGCAATCGAAGCGCGTAAACAAGCGTACGTACCATATTCTAAATTTCAAGTAGGTGCAGCATTATTAACACAGGATGGAAAAGTATATCGTGGATGTAATGTTGAGAATGCATCATATGGTTTATGTAACTGTGCAGAAAGAACAGCTTTATTTAAGGCGGTTTCTGAAGGAGATAAAGAGTTTGTAGCTATCGCAATTGTGGCGGATACAAAGCGTCCAGTACCTCCTTGTGGAGCATGTCGACAAGTTATGGTAGAATTATGTAAACAGGATACAAAAGTATACCTATCAAATTTACATGGTGACGTTCAAGAGACAACAGTCGGAGAATTGTTACCAGGAGCATTTTTAGCGGAGGATTTACATGAATAGAAAAGGTTATAAATCAGGTTTTGTCTCTATTATTGGCAGACCGAATGTTGGGAAATCTACATTTTTAAATCGTATTATCGGCCAAAAGATTGCTATTATGAGTGATAAGCCACAAACAACTCGTAATAAAATTCAAGGCGTATATACAGAAAATGATTCACAAGTAATTTTCATTGATACACCAGGAATACATAAACCGAAACATAAACTAGGCGACTTTATGGTGAAGATGGCGCAAACGACATTAAAAGAAGTTGATATCGTTCTGTTTATGGTGAATGCGGTCGAAGGATTTGGTCGTGGTGAGGAATTCATCATTGAGAAGTTAAAAGAAACGAAACAACCAGTATTTTTAGTTATTAATAAAATTGACCAAGTTCACCCAGAACAATTATTAGAGTTAATCGATCAATATCGCAAATTACATGATTTTGCAGAGATTGTACCAATTTCTGCATTAGACGGTAATAACGTGGAAGCTCTAATTGGAACAATTAAAAAGTATTTACCAGAAGGACCACAATACTACCCAGATAATCAAGTAACGGATCATCCGGAGAGATTTATTATTGCAGAGCTTATTCGTGAGAAAGTACTACATTTAACACGTGAAGAAGTGCCGCATTCTGTGGCTGTTGTTATCGATGCAATTCAAAAACGCGAAGGCGGGGCAGTTTATATCAATGCAACGATTGTTGTGGAACGTCCGTCGCAAAAAGGGATTATTATCGGAAAACAAGGGAAGATGTTAAAAGAAGTCGGTAAGCGAGCGCGTTTTGATATTGAAGCATTACTTGGTTCTAAAGTATTTTTAGAAGTATGGGTAAAAGTGCAAAAAGATTGGCGTAATAAAATGTCTCAGCTTCGTGACCTTGGTTTCCGCGAAGACGAGTATTAAAATAGAGTAAAGCTGTAATCAGCGGATGTTTTGTTCATCCGCTGATTATTGGTTTTTATGAGTTTTGATAAATTAGGAAAAATTTTTCTCACATGAAAATGGACAAAATGGGTCAATTTAATAACAACAAAGGAAATTGGTTTATAGGCTACGCTTATTGAGAAAGGTGGATTCTTATGCTAGATTTTACCTGGAAGTTTTTCTCCAAAACAGGAAGCATTGAGACGTACTTGCTTTTGAAAGAAATGGAAAAAGACGTAAACGATGAGATGGATCAACATGACGAGGAGCTAGCGCATCTAGACTCTCCAATTTCTTGACCCGTTTTGTTCAAACCTTGGATGGTGACGAACATGTTTCAAAAAGTTGAGGGCATCGTTATCCGTACGACAGATTACGGAGAAACGAACAAGATTGTTACAATATTCTCAAGAGAATTGGGTAAGGTAAGTGCGATGGCAAGAGGAGCGAAAAAACCGAAAAGCCGGTTAGCATCTGTTTCGCAACTTATGACACATGGGCATTTTCTTATTCAAATGGGATCTGGACTTGGAACTTTGCAACAAGGCGAGATTATTTCAACTATGAAAGAAATTCGCGAGGATATATTTTTAACTGCTTATGCATCATTTATTGTTGAGTTAACTGATAAAGCAACGGAAGATAAAAAACATAATCCATATTTATTTGAAATGTTATATCAAACGTTGCATTATATGTGTGAGGGTGTTGATCCAGAAGTATTATCATTAATTTATCAAACGAAAATGCTTCCAGTATTAGGGATGCGCCCGTACTTTGATACATGTGCGATTTGTCATCAAGAAACAGATTTTGTCGCCTTCTCTGTCAGGGAAGGCGGTTTTCTGTGCTCGCGTCATGCTGAGCAAGACCAGTATCGTATACCAGTGGGGGAAGCCGTTCATAAATTATTACGTCTTTTCTACCACTTCGATTTACATAGACTTGGCAATGTATCAGTGAAGGATAGTACAAAAAAACAAATGCGTTTAGTATTGAATACATATTATGATGAATATTGCGGAATTTATTTGAAATCAAGACGTTTCTTAGAACAACTTGATAAGTTTCAAATATAATTTGGGACCGTATACGGTCCTTTTTACATCCTTTCTTTTTCGAATAGCATATTTAGTATATAATATTTAAGAGATAGTATAACTTTTTTCGTTGTGCATTAAAGGTGGTGATTATCATAGAGCTGAATAAACGACAAGAACATATCATTCAGATTGTAAAAGATCACGGTCCTATTACAGGGGAGTCAATTGCTGCGCAATTGGGATTAACACGTGCCACGCTAAGACCAGACTTAGCAATTTTAACGATGGCTGGTTATTTAGAAGCACGTCCACGCGTAGGTTATTTTTATACGGGTAAAACTGGAGGACAGCTATTATCTGAAGCTGTTAAGAAAATTAAAGTACAAGATTATCAATCTAGACCAGTTGTAATTGATAAAAATGTATCAGTATACGATGCGATTTGTACTATGTTTTTAGAGGATGTAGGTACATTATTCGTTGTAGATCAATCGACTCTATTAGTTGGCGTTGTATCTCGTAAAGATTTATTACGAGCTAGCTTAGGAAAGCAGGATTTAACCTCTCTTCCGGTTAATATTATCATGACAAGGATGCCAAACATTGCAATGTGTCGTAGAGAAGATTCTTTATATGATATTGCGATGGAATTAATAGAAAGACAGATTGATGCGATGCCAGTTGTAAAAGATACGAAACAAGGTTTAGAAGTGGTTGGGCGAATTACAAAAACAAATATTACACGTGCGTTTGTAAACTTAGTAAATAACGAATAAGTGTAATTTGTTTAAAGTGAGGTAATGTAATGGATAATAAAATCGTATATGTCGTATCTGACTCTGTAGGAGAAACGGCTGATTTGGTTGTTCGAGCAGCAATGGGTCAATTCCCATTTGCTCCTGATATTAGACGTGTACCATATGTAGAAGATACAGGGACGTTAAAAGAAGTGATTTCGATTGCTAAGAGCAATCAAGCGCTTATTTGTTTTACGTTAGTAAAACCTGACATGCGCCAGTATTTAGTGACAGAGGCTGCAAAAGAAGGTGTAGAGGCATATGATATTATCGGGCCTCTGATCGATCAAATTGAAGAAATTACAGGGCAAGTGCCGAGATATGAGCCAGGTGTTGTTCGTAGATTAGATGAAGAATACTTTAAAAAGATTGAAGCGATTGAGTTTGCGGTAAAATATGATGATGGTAGAGATGCACGTGGTATTTTGAAAGCAGATATCGTGCTGATTGGGATTTCGCGTACATCAAAAACGCCACTTTCTCAATATTTAGCTCATAACAAACGTTTGAAAGTTGCCAATGTACCACTCGTACCAGAAGTAGATCCGCCTGAAGAATTATATCAAGTGGCTAAAGAAAAATGCTTCGGTTTGAAAATTACACCAGAAAAGTTGAATCATATTCGAAAAGAGCGATTGAAATCACTTGGACTAAGTGACGGTGCAACATATGCCAATATTAATCGTATTAAAGAAGAAATTGATCACTTTGAGAATGTAGTTAGTAAAATAAATTGTCAAGTAATTGATGTATCGAACAAAGCGATTGAAGAAACAGCTAACATTATTGTGAATGCAGTGCAAAACCAAAAAATGTTTTAGCACATTTACCAAAGGTGAATGTGCTTTTTTCGCTCGTGAGAAAAGCAGTGCCTGCTGATTTCGTAATAGATGATAGCGGAGTGGTTATACTTATATTCTTCCCTCTTTTTATTATGTTACAGGCAGGGTTTCGTTATCCTAAAATAGAAGATGAAAAAATAAAGGGATATGTAGCGTAGTTGAAGAAAATATATTATAATAAAAAATTGTGATAAAAACCTATATTTTACGTTTAGACTTTAATTTTTCAGAATAAACTAGGGATAGGATTTACGAAAAGACATGTAATTACGTTAAATCGACAAAATCTATACAAGAAAACGCACATTATGGAAGGATTCGCAGAAGGGATGTAGAATACAGAAATATGCAAAACATCAATATGGTATTAGTTGATGCAAATGCACATACTGTGAATGCTGAAAATTGTGCAAGTTGGGACGAAATTTCATGTCGAAATTTTGTTTGTCACATCGTATGCTCATCGTTTAAGGAAGCGGCAAGGGAATTTGGATTTATGTAGATGCTGAAAAAGCGCAAGATGACATTTATAAATGTATCAACTTGTAAAAGGAACAGATCTCGTAATCACATAGGATAAGGCGCTTGCTAGTCTTCTTGTGAAAAAGTGCATATGTATTGTTTCAAAGAAGATGCATTTGTAACAGATGAGTAAATGGATACAATTTTATATAGTAGGTACGTATCTGCGAAGTTACGCAGAAAAGGTCTGCAAAATCGCTTGATAACGTGATCGACAATACTTTCTAATAAGTTTAGAAAAAATATTGTCGAATTATAAAGGAATTTTTTAATTTATATCGAATACAAAATACGACACGGAGATGGAGTTATGGGGAACAGAATTCCCGAAGAAGTTGTTGAACAGATTCGGACGTCATCCGATATTGTCGAAGTGATTGGTGAATACGTTCAACTTAGAAAACAGGGGCGTAACTATTTCGGCCTTTGTCCGTTTCATGGTGAGAATTCTCCTTCATTTTCTGTTTCATCTGATAAGCAAATTTTTCATTGCTTCGGATGTGGAGAAGGTGGAAATGTATTTTCCTTTCTAATGAAAATGGAAGGACTGGCTTTTACCGAGGCTGTTCAAAAGCTAGGTGAAAGAAATGGAATTGCGGTTGCAGAGTATACATCAGGGCAAGGACAACAAGAAGACATATCTGATGACACTGTCATCATGCAACAGGCTCATGAACTTTTGAAAAAGTATTATCACCATTTATTAGTAAATACAGAAGAAGGAAATGAAGCACTTTCGTATTTGTTAAAACGTGGTATTACAAAAGAGATGATTGAGAAGTTTGAAATTGGTTATGCATCACCTGCTTGGGATGCAGCGACGAAAATTTTACAAAAAAGAGGTTTATCGCTGTCTAGTATGGAACAAGCTGGTCTTCTCATAAGAAGCGAGAAAGATGGTAGTCATTATGATCGCTTCCGTGGAAGAGTTATGTTTCCGATCTATACGTTACAAGGTAAAGTGATAGCGTTTAGTGGAAGGGCATTAGGAGACGATACTCCGAAATATTTAAATAGCCCAGAAACACCGATTTTTCACAAAAGTAAATTGTTGTATAACTTCCACCAAGCAAGGCCGTTTATTAGAAAACGTGGACAAGTGGTTCTTTTTGAAGGATATGCTGACGTACTAGCTGCGGTGAAAAGTGGTGTGGAAGAAGCTGTTGCGACAATGGGGACAGCTTTAACTGAAGAACAAGCAAAACTTCTGCGACGTAACGTTGAAACTGTTGTTCTTTGCTATGATGGTGATAAAGCAGGGCGAGAAGCAACGATGAAAGCCGGGCAATTATTGTTGCAAGTTGGTTGCCAAGTGAAAGTTACATCCTTGCCAGATAAGCTTGATCCTGATGAATATGTGCAACAATATGGGACAACTGCTTTTGAAAATCTTGTGAAATCAAGTATAAGTTTTGTTGGTTTTAAAATAAATTATTTGCGTTTAGGGAAAAATTTGCAAGATGAGTCTGGCAAAGAAGAGTATGTGAAAAGTGTTTTAAAAGAGTTATCGTTGTTACAAGATGCGATGCAGGCAGAATCATATTTGAAGTCATTATCGCAAGAATTTTCGTATTCAATGGAAACACTTTTGAATCAATTGCACCAATATCGCAAAGAACAAAAGGTACAGCAAAAACAAGTAAAGCAGGTTTCTAAGCCGTCTCAAATTGTTCAAACAAAACCGAAGTTAACAGGTTTTGAAAGGGCAGAAAGAGAAATTATTTACCATATGTTGCAAAGTCCAGAAGTGGCCGTTCGTATGGAATCACACATAGAAGATTTTCATACAGAAGAACATAAAGGGATTTTATATGAACTATACGCATATTATGAAAAGGGAAATGAACCTTCAGTCGGAACATTTTTAAGTTGGCTCTCTGATGAAAAGTTGAAAAATATTATTACTGATATTTCGACGGATGAATTTATTAATCCAGAATACACAGAAGAAGTGTTACAAGGCCATTTGGAGACGCTTAGACGTCATCAAGAAAAACTTGAAAAGATGGAAATCATCTTCAAGATAAAACAAATGGAAAAAACAGATCCTGTAGAGGCTGCTAAATATTATGTAGCATATTTACAAAATCAAAAAGCGAGAAAATAGCTTTTTTGATAAATTTTTAGTATAATGAATGTTTGTATCTCGCGTAAGGAGGGGAACAGATGGCTGACAAACCAGCTCGTTCTAAACAAATTGAAACTGAAATGACCCTTGAGCAAGTGAAAGAACAACTCACTGAGCTCGGAAAAAAACGTGGCGTTCTTACATATGAAGAGATTGCAGAACGCATGAATGGATTTGAAATTGAATCCGATCAAATGGATGAATACTATGAATATTTAGGTGAACAAGGGATTGACTTAGTTGGCGACAATGACAACGATGAAGGCCCTAATAATCGCCAAATAGCAAAATCGGAAGAAGAATTCGACCTCAATGATTTAAGTGTACCACCAGGGGTTAAAATCAACGATCCTGTTCGTATGTATTTAAAAGAAATTGGTCGTGTAGATTTACTATCTGCAGAAGAAGAAATTCGACTTGCAACGCGTATTGAAGAAGGCGATGAAGAAGCGAAACGTCGTCTTGCAGAAGCAAACTTACGTCTTGTAGTAAGTATTGCAAAGCGCTACGTGGGCCGTGGTATGCTTTTCTTAGACTTAATCCAAGAAGGGAATATGGGTCTAATTAAAGCGGTTGAAAAGTTCGACTATCGTAAAGGTTTCAAATTTAGTACGTATGCAACTTGGTGGATTCGCCAAGCAATTACACGTGCGATTGCAGACCAAGCAAGAACAATTCGTATCCCAGTTCATATGGTTGAAACGATTAATAAGTTAATTCGTGTACAACGTCAATTATTACAAGATTTAGGACGCGAACCATCTCCTGAAGAGATTGGTGAAGAAATGGATCTTGCTCCAGAAAAAGTACGCGAAATTTTAAAAATTGCACAGGAGCCAGTTTCTCTTGAAACACCAATTGGTGAAGAAGATGACTCCCATTTAGGTGATTTCATTGAAGACCAAGAAGCAACATCGCCTGCGGACCATGCAGCGTATGAATTGCTAAAAGAACAGTTAGAAGATGTGTTAGATACACTAACAGATCGTGAAGAAAATGTTCTACGTCTTCGTTTTGGTTTAGATGATGGACGAACTCGTACGCTTGAAGAGGTTGGAAAAGTATTCGGCGTAACGAGAGAACGTATCCGTCAAATTGAAGCAAAAGCACTTCGTAAATTAAGACATCCAAGCCGTAGTAAGCGTCTTAAGGATTTCTTAGAATAGGCTACCTTTAAGTTTACTTCACCTTTGTGAAGTAAACTTTTTTATTTTGTTAATTTTTGTTAAACTTTAGCTATCAGCAACGATTACAATTTCTTGTAATTTATTTTACAGAATTGTCTTTTGATTTGCAAATGCTCATTTTTCGATTTTTCGATTAATTTTGTTTATTCTATACAAAAATATATGTAGAAAAGTGAAAAATATGATGAGAAACGTTAATAATTATCGAAATAATAAGCGATATAACAATAAAAAACAATAAACTGAATTTATGGAATATTTTTAACGATTAGTAGTTTACTCTTTTCTGATAGAGCGTTTTCAAGTACAATGGAAATGACTGAATCATCTAACTATTTAGGGGTATAGAGGGGGGAGAAGAGATATGAAACGTAATCCGCTGATTCCGTTCGCTCTTATTGCAGCATTAGGTATTATCGTTATGTTTGTATTTTCATTTCAGGGGCTAAATAAATCTAAAGAGTTAGCTGATGCAAAAAATGGCGGGAAGCCAGCACAAACAGCATCAAAGCCAGAGGATATTGTGAAGCAAAGCTGTACGAGCTGCCACGGTGATCAATTACAAGGGGCAGTAGGACCTAATTTACAAAAAATTGGTGGGAAACTTTCGAAAGAAGAAATTCAAGAAGTTATTTCGAAAGGAAAAGGAAATATGCCACCAAATATAGTTCCAGCTGATCAAGCCGCTAAAGTAGCTGATTGGTTATCGAAGAAAAAATAAAGTTCCGTATGACAAGCCTTTTGCTTAAGCGAAAGGCTTGTTTTTCTATATTTTCTAAAATACGATAAATGATAGAGAAGTGAATTGTTGTTATGGGCTTGCAACAACTACTATAAATTCATTATCATGGAGACAGACTGACAAGAGAAGGAGTAATGGAAATACATGAATGAAGTAAAGCTTTCAAAACGATTAGAAGAAGTTGTGCGTGAAATACCGGTAGGATCTACAGTTGCTGATATTGGATCAGATCATGCGTATTTACCGTGTTATACAATTATAAATAATATTGCTACAAAAGCAGTTGCAGGAGAGGTTGTAGAGGGGCCATTTCGCTCTGCACAAGCAACTGTAGCTGAAAGTGGCTTACAAGATAAAGTAGATGTGCGTAAAGGGAATGGATTAGCTGTTATCACGCCAGGAGAAGTAGATGTAATTACCGTTGCCGGAATGGGCGGAGCATTAATCCGTGACATTTTAGAAAGTGGTAAAGAAAAATTAGAAGGTGTAACGCGTTTAATTTTACAGCCGAATATTGCAGCGCATCACATTCGTGAATGGTTTATTGAGAATGGATGGGAGCTTATCCATGAAAAAATCGTAAAAGAAGATGGAAAAATTTACGAGATTTTAGTAGGAGAGCGAGGAAACATCGCGTCGCCTTATTCTGAAAATAAACAAGCTGAATTGTTTATGGGACCATTTTTAATAAAAGAAAAAAGTGAAGCTTTCGTTGAAAAATGGGAAGGAGAATTGAAAAACTTCCAAAATATTTTAAAGCAGTTAGAACGTGCGACTGATTCTGAAGAAACAAAAGCGAAGCGTGCGGAAGTAGAAGCGAAAATGAAAATGATAGGGGAGGTTTTATCATGAGTAAAATTCCAAATGGCCATGAAATTATTTCTTTATTTGAAAGTATGTATCCAAAGCATTTGGCGATGGAAGGAGATAAGATTGGCCTGCAGATTGGGGCGCTTAATAAACCCGTGCAGCACGTATTAATTGCGTTGGATGTAACGGAAGAAGTGGTAGAGGAAGCAATTCAATTAGGAGCGAATGTCATTATTGCACATCACCCTTTAATTTTTAATCCGTTAAAAGCGATTCATACAGGCAAGGCGTATGGAAAAATTATTGAAAAGTGTATTAAAAATGATATTGCAATCTATGCAGCGCATACAAATGTGGATGTTGCTAAGGGCGGGGTAAATGATTTACTTGCTGAGGCGCTAGGATTGCAAAATACAGAAGTTTTGGCACCAACATATGCAGAAGAAATGAAAAAGGTTGTTGTGTTTGTGCCAAAAACGCATGCAGAAGAAGTACGAAAAGCATTAGGAGACGCAGGTGCTGGTCATATAGGCAATTATAGCCACTGTACGTTTAGTAGCGAGGGTACAGGTACGTTTGTACCTCAAGAGGGGACAAATCCTTATATCGGGGAAACTGGACAGTTAGAGCGCGTAGAAGAAGTGCGAATCGAAACGATTATTCCAGCTTCACTACAACGAAAAGTGATTAAAGCAATGGTAACAGCACATCCATATGAAGAAGTAGCCTATGATGTGTATCCACTTGATAACAAAGGTGAAACGTTAGGGCTTGGAAAAATAGGGTATTTACAAGAAGAAATGACACTTGGACAGTTTGCGGAACATGTAAAGCAATCATTAGATGTAAAGGGTGCGCGAGTTGTTGGGAAATTAGATGATAAAGTGCGCAAAGTAGCTGTACTTGGTGGCGATGGTAACAAATACATCAATCAAGCTAAATTTAAAGGTGCGGATGTATATGTAACAGGTGACATGTATTATCATGTTGCCCATGATGCGATGATGCTCGGTTTAAATATAGTTGACCCAGGACATAACGTTGAAAAGGTAATGAAGCAAGGTGTACAAAAGCAATTACAAGAAAAAGCAGATGCAAAGAAACTGAATGTACATATTCATGCTTCGCAATTACATACAGATCCATTTACATTTGTATAAGAAAAATAAAAACCGTTGCTCATGAAGGCAACGGTTTTTATTATTGTTCTTTTTTCACTTTTACACGAGGTAATATTTTTTGTAACGGTACTTTTCGAACTCTTTCCCATGTAGCAGGATTCATTGGGTCATATTGCTCTAAGAAAGCGATAACCTCTTTTGTAATTGGAGTTGGAGTAGAAGCACCTGCTGTAACAGCTACGTTTTCTACACCTTGTAGCCATTCTAATTTGATTTCACTTACGTCTGCAACGCGGTATGCTTTCGTACCAGCGATTTCTTGTGATACTTGTGCTAAACGGTTTGAGTTGTTACTTTTCGGATCACCGACAACAATTGTTAAGTCTGCAACATCAGCTTGCTTAGCAACGGCTTCTTGGCGAACTTGAGTTGCTAAACAAATTTCCTTATGGAATTCTGCTGTTGGGAATTTTTTCTGAATGTCCTCCATTAAATGTTGAACATCCCATTGGCTCATCGTTGTTTGATTCGTAACTAAAATTTTATCCGTTGGAATTTCTAATGTTTTTAAATCATCAGCTCTTTCAATTAGATGAACGATATCAGGTGCAATACCAACTGCGCCTTCTGGTTCTGGATGATTTTTTTTGCCGATATAAATGACATGGTAACCTTCAGCTTTCTTTGCCTCAATAAGGTCATGTGTTTTTGTGACATCTGGGCAAGTGGCATCGATTGTTGTTAAACCTTTTTCTTTTGCACGTTGTTTAACTTCTGGAGAAACACCGTGTGCAGTGAATATAACAGTACCAGAATCGATTTTATCTAAAATGTCTAATCGACTTGGGCCGTCTAATGTGATGATACCATCTTCTTCGAATGCATCTGTTACATGTTTGTTGTGAACAATCATACCTAAAATATAAATAGGTCTTGGTAATGATGTATCTAATGCGGCGTTACGTGCAATAACCATCGCGTCCACAACACCGTAGCAATAACCACGAGGGGAAATTTTAACAATTTTCATATGAGTAATCCTCTCCTTCTAAACAAGGGATACTTTTGTGCATAGTCTTTTACATTATAAAGGAGGAGTGAATAGAAAACAAAGGATTGTTACACATATAGTTTTGGTTTTGTTGCTATTTTTTGAACGGGCCCCTCTTGCACCTCTTTTTCTATGACCGGCTCAATCATTATTTTTTTTCTTTTTCTTTTTCTTTTTTTCGGAGAAGGGGGTGGAGTTGCTACCTCAACCTTCTCTGTTACGTCTTCAGTTTGATCTTCGGTTTGATCTTCTTCCGTACTTTTTCCAGAGGTGAGGATTTTAACAATGCTTGGTAGGTTACGCATAATGGGACCGTATTGTTCGACGACAGGGCTTACAGATTGAACGACTTGGGATACTTTTTCGATATTGTTTATCATATTAGTTGGATTCGAAATTAAATTTGAAATAAAGCTACCGATGCCGCTGCTTGATGCGGGTGTAGTTTCTGCACCACCTCGCGTTTCATTTGATTCATACATTTGAGGGGGGAACATTCGCTCTGGATGCTGCTGCATATAAGGTTGATATTGTGGTGAGTATTGTGGTGAGTATTGCTGTGAGTATTGTTGTTGGTATTGTGGTTGATATTGCTGTCGATATTGGGGCGGCGGTTGCTGGTGCATCATTGGCGGTCCTTCCATTTGTCGATAAGGCGGAACCATTTGCATGTAAGGTTCGGTTGGATCGTGTTTTTTAAAGAGTTTAGCAAGGAATCCTTTCTTTTTTTGTGCCATCGGTGGTAGTTGTGGAATTGGATATGGTGTATAAGGTTGCTGCCCTTGATTCGGATACATTTGCCTTGTAGGGGATTTTGGAAACATGTGACAAATCCTCCTTTCTTCAATTAGGTATATACACATACACTATGCAATAAGAGGCAAGAAGGTTAGTTTTTGAAGTGAAAACCTAAACTAAAGATGGATTTTACTTGTAGATTTCGATATAATGTAGACTTGACTGATTTGTGCGCGCAGTAGAAATTTAGAAAGAAGGTGTAACTTATGACACAACAAACTTTTACACAGTATGATTTTAAACCATTTTTAATAGATGCAGTTCGTGAACTACGCTTTACAGAGCCGACAGGAATTCAACAGAAAATTTTCCCGGTCGTGAAAAAAGGTGTAAGTGTAATTGGACAATCCCAAACAGGTTCTGGGAAAACACATGCATACTTACTTCCTACATTGAACAGAATTAATGCAAGTCGTGAAGAAGTACAACTTGTTATTACAGCGCCTACTCGTGAGTTAGCACAACAAATTTACGAAGAAATCGTGAAATTAACAAAGTTCTGTGCGGAAGATCAAATGATCACAGCACGTTGTTTAATTGGTGGAACTGATAAACAACGATCAATTGAAAAGTTGAAAAAACAACCTCATATTGTAGTTGGAACACCAGGACGTATTAAAGATTTAGTGGAAGAGCAAGCACTATTTGTTCATAAAGCAAATACTATTATTGTCGATGAAGCAGACTTAATGCTTGATATGGGATTCATTCATGATGTAGACAAAATTGCAGCACGCATGCCTAAAAACTTGCAAATGTTAGTTTTCTCTGCAACAATTCCTCAAAAACTAAAGCCGTTTCTGAAGAAATATATGGAGAATCCAGAGCATATTCATATCAATCCAAAACAAGTTGCGGCTGGAAATATTGAGCATTATTTAGTGCCTTCTAAACACCGTAACAAAATCGATTTAGTGAACAAAATGTTGCTACAATTTAAACCGTATTTAGCAGTTGTTTTCACGAATACGAAGAAGATGGCGGATCAGGTTGCTGACGGATTAATGGAACGTGGCTTAAAAGTTGGACGAATTCATGGAGATTTATCACCGCGTGACCGTAAAAAAATGATGAAACAAATTCGTGACCTTGAATTCCAATATATTGTTGCAACTGATTTAGCAGCACGTGGTATTGATATTGAAGGGATTAGTCATGTTATTAACTACGAACTTCCATCAGATTTAGATTTCTTCGTTCACCGCGTTGGAAGAACAGCACGTGCAGGGCATTCAGGTATTGCAGTGACGATTTATGATCCAGCAAACGAAGAAGCGTTAGATAGTTTAGAAAAACAACGTCATATTGAGTTCAAGCATGTAGATTTACGCGGAGATGAGTGGGCGGATTTAGGTGAACGCCGTCGTCGTAAGAGTCGTAAAAAACCAAATGATGAAATGGATGTTATGGCAACAAAAGTTGTTAAAAAGCCGAAAAAGGTAAAACCAAACTATAAACGAAAACTTGCAACAGAACGTGACAAAGTGAAAAGAAAATATAGCAATAAAAAAAGATAAGGGATTTCCCTTATCTTTTTTTATCCCGCTATTTATGGAGATAATAATCAGTGGAGAATGGAAAAAAACAATTCACTACATATTTCTACAAATTATGCTATCATTATATCTATTGTATATTGAAGAGGTGATTGTATGTTAAAGATTGGATCTCATGTTTCCATGAGTGGTAAGAAAATGTTATTAGCAGCAAGTGAAGAGGCTGTTTCATACGGTGCAACAACGTTTATGATTTATACAGGTGCACCGCAAAATACAAGAAGAAAACCAATTGAAGAATTGAACATAGAAGCAGGAAGAAAACATATGGAA
Source organism: Bacillus paramycoides (assembly GCF_038971285.1). Classification (NCBI taxonomy): domain Bacteria; kingdom Bacillati; phylum Bacillota; class Bacilli; order Caryophanales; family Bacillaceae; genus Bacillus; species Bacillus paramycoides. Next base: position 4,159,895 of record NZ_CP152427.1, on the reverse strand, counting down.
CTAAACGGTATTGAGGAAATTATTGTACATGCGCCATATATTATTAATGTCGGAAATACGACGAAACCAGAAACATTCCAATTAGGTGTAGACTTCCTTCGCATGGAAATCGAAAGGACATCGGCATTAGGTGTAGCGAAACAAATCGTTCTTCACCCAGGTGCGCACGTTGGTGCAGGAGCGGATGCTGGTATTCAACAAATTATTAAAGGGCTGAATGAAGTATTAACGCCAGACCAGACGGTTAACATCGCGTTAGAAACGATGGCAGGTAAAGGGACAGAATGCGGCCGTAGCTTTGAAGAAATTGCAAAAATAATTGACGGTGTAACATATAATGAAAAACTATCCGTATGCTTTGACACGTGTCATACGCACGATGCAGGATACGATATCGTAAATGACTTTGACGGTGTATTAAATGAGTTTGATAAGACTGTTGGTATTGATCGCTTACAAGTACTTCATATTAATGATAGTAAAAATGTACGCGGCGCAGGAAAGGACCGTCATGAAAATATCGGTTTCGGTCATATCGGTTATAAAGCGTTGCATTATATTGTGCATCATCCGCAATTAATGCACGTACCAAAAATTCTGGAAACGCCATATGTAGGTGAAGATAAAAAGGACAAGAAGCCGCCATATAAATTAGAAATCGAAATGCTGAAAAATGGTACTTTTGATGAAGGACTTCTTGAGAAAATTAAAGCGCAATAAGCAATAAGGAGGGGGAATCCCCTCCTTATTTTAGTAGTTGCTGAAATAAAGTATTGACTTGTTGAGCAGTAGCGGGCGAGGTTACTTGGGCTATTTGTTTTAAGAGCGCTAGTCGTTCGTCATTATCGTAAATGTTAATATTCTTTCCTTTCATAAGTCCAACAATTTGATCAGCTTGTGCAGTCGTAATTGGAACGTCATATTCTTTACTATATTTCAATAATTCCTTTGTAGAAATATGATTTAACTTTTTATTTACAAGTTGTTTAATGAGGTTCATCGAGTTATCCTCCTTCACACGTTCTTCTATCGAAATATATGAGTACGTAGCTTGTACATATTCGTATAGAGCTTCTTTTTTCATGAGAAAAAGAAGCGTATGTTATAATATAAGGACAAAACTATAGAAAAAGAGTATAAGGGAGGACTTATGGAGCAGAAGCAACATCGAAAAGAAAGTGTTATCCATCTTATTTATCGTTTAGTTATGATTATTTTTGGGGCAGCATGCGCAGCGGTAGCAATTGAACTATTCTTAATGCCAAATAAAATTATTGATGGTGGAATTATTGGTATTTCTCTTATATTAGATTATCTTACTCCTAATATTTGGTGGTTAAGTTTTTCTACTTTAGTCGTTATCCTCAATATCCCATTTATGTATTCGGGTTATAAGCAAATCGGAAAAACATTCATGTTATCTTCGGCATTCGGTATTGTAGCTTTAGCGTTTATTGAATCAACGTTACATGCTGTTCCGCCATTTACAACAGAGCCGATTTTAGCGACAGTGTTTGGTGGTCTTATTTTAGGTCTTGGTGTAGGGCTCGTTATTCGTCACGGTGGATCAATGGACGGAACAGAAATTATGGGTATTTTATTAACGAAGAAATTACCTTTCTCCGTTGGCGAATTTGTAATGTTTGTGAACTTATTTATTTTTGCATGGGCAGCATTTGTATTTGGTGTGGAACAAGCTATGTATTCTGTCATGACGTACTATATTGCATTCAAAACCATTGATACAGTCATTCAAGGTTTAGATGAAACGAAAGCAGTTTTAATTGTATCAGATCAATATGAGGAAGTATCAAATGCGATTTTGCATCGTCTTGGTCGTGGAACTACAAAACTTGTAGCGAAAGGCGGTTACACGGATAAGGAAAAAGAAGTGATTTATGCAGTTGTCACGCGTCTGGAAGTGACAAAGTTAAAATCAATTGTGTATGAAATTGATGCGAATGCGTTTGTTACAATTATGAGTACACAAGAGACAAATGGTGGTAAGTTTAAATCGGCTATTCACTAAAAATATATCGAGTAATAGCTCTCGCCAATTGGAAATGGGATGGACTCATTTAATTAAACTTCCACTTTATAGAGATATTTTTTGAAAGCAGAGAATTTTTCTCTGCTTTTTGTTATAATAATAAGGTTTCTTGAAAAAGTAGATATATTTTAGGCAGATTGGTTTACAACTATAATAAGCTATACTATAATTCAAATAGATATAAATCGGAATCATTCTGAATTAAAATAGGTGAGATGCTATGAATAATATATTAGAAATAGAAGGACTGTCATTTCGATATGAAGATCGAAATGTGTTAGAAGATATTAATTTGCAAGTTCCGAAGGGAGCTTTTTTAGGTTTAGTTGGACCAAATGGTTCTGGGAAATCAACGTTGCTAAAATGTTTATTAGGCGTTTTAAAGCCAAAACAGGGAAGTATTCGTTTGTTTGGTGTTGATACTAAGAAGTTTAAAGAATGGAACAAAGTTGGTTATGTGTCGCAAAAGGCAAATAGCTTTAATTCTGGTTTTCCGGCAACTGTGTTTGAAGTTGTGTCAATGGGACTCGTTTCGAAAAAAGGGCTATTTCGCTTTTTCACGAAAAGCGATAAGGAAAAGGTAGAAAAAGCGATTGCTGATGTAGGAATGAGTGAGTTTCAAGGGCGCAATATCGGAGAACTTTCTGGTGGACAACAACAGCGTGTATTTATTGCTCGTGCGCTCGTTAGTGATCCTGAATTACTTATTTTGGACGAGCCTACTGTTGGAATCGATGTGAAGAATGTAGAAAGTTTTTATGAGATATTAGAGGATTTAAACAAGAGGTTAGGAATCACATTAATTCTCGTTACGCATGATATGGGAGCTGTTACCGAGAAAGTAACACATGTTGCATGCCTAAACCAACATTTACATTTCCATGGAAATGTAGAGAAGTTCCGAGAGTTAGAAGATGCGGAAATGTCCGTCTTATATGGACATCATGTTCATCGTTTAGAACACGAGCATGAGCATCACGGGAGGATATAATGATACAAGATTTTTTACAATATGACTTTTTACGTAACTCTTTATATGCAGGGATTTTAATAGGACTTGTTGCGCCACTTATCGGTGTATTTGTTGTCATTCGCCGTATGTCGCTTATTGCAGATGCATTAAGCCACGTAACATTATCGGGTATTGCTGCAAGTTTACTACTAGAAAAAACAATTTTCACAGGGGGATTTTTAAATCCGTTATATATGGGAATGATTTTTTCTATTGGTGGAGCGTTACTTATTGAAAAATTACGTACTGTATATAAACATTATCAAGAATTAGCAATTCCGATTATTCTTTCAGCAGGAATGGGGATTGGCGTTATTTTTATTTCACTTGCAAATGGATTTAACACAGATTTATTTAGTTACTTATTTGGTAGTGTAAGTGCTGTAACAAGTACGGATTTAATAATCATTGGTATTGTAGCAATTGCTGTTATTGTAACGATTACTTTATTATACAAAGAGTTATTTTTACTATCGTTTGATGAGGAGTACGCTGTATCAACTGGTTTGAGTGCAAAGTGGATTCACTTTATTTTCATTATATTGGTTGCGCTTGTCATTGCGGTATCAATGCGTGTAGTAGGGGTTCTTCTCGTATCATCATTAATGACGTTACCAGTTGCAGCAAGTATTCGTATTGCGAATGGATTTAAACAAACAATTTTCTTCTCCATTTTATTTGGTGAAATTGCAGTAATTGGTGGAATGTTTGCTTCGTATCAACTTGATTTAGCACCAGGTGGTACAATTGTTATGATAGCGGTTCTTATTTTAATTGGTGCGATTTTATGGAAAAAGAAAAAAACTGCATAAAGTAGGGATAGATATGAATCTAACAGAAGCTTTACGCCTAATGAAAGATAAAGGATACAAACATACTGGGAAAAGAGAAGAGATGCTCAGGTTATTTGCAGCTCACAATCGTTATTTAACGGCGAAAGACGTTTTAGAGCATATGAAGGATGATTATCCAGGTCTTAGCTTTGACACGATTTATCGTAACTTAACGGTGTTTGCTGAAATCGGTGTTTTAGAACAGACGGAATTAAACGGTGAAAAACATTTTCGTTTTACATGTTCTATTATGGAACATCATCATCATTTTATTTGTTTAGATTGCGGAGGGACGAAAGAGATTACTTCTTGCCCGATGGATTTTATGAATAAAGATTTTAACGGTTATGAAGTAACTGGTCATAAGTTTGAAATATACGGCCGTTGTCCAAAATGTGCAAAGTAAAAGCTCGTCAGTTATGTAACTGACGAGCTTTTTTACGTAGAAAAGAAGGTTGCTCACAAATATTGTGGCAACCTTCTTTTTATTGTTCTTGTGTTTCTTTTTCTTTTTCTCGTTCAGCAGCCATTTCAGCAGCAATTACGTCGATTTCTTTTTTCAGTTCTTCTACCATTATTTCTTCTGGTACTTTACGAACGACTTGCCCTTTACGGAATAATAGTCCTTCTCCACGTGCGCCGGCAATGCCGATATCAGCTTCACGAGCTTCACCAGGACCATTTACAGCGCAGCCAAGTACTGCAACTTTAATTGGTACTTGTAGTGTAGAGATATATTCTTCCACTTCATTAGCGATACTAATTAAATCAATTTCAATACGACCGCAAGTTGGACAAGAAATAAGTGTTGCTGCATTAGATGCAAGGCCGAATGACTTTAATAGTTCACGCGCAACTTTTACTTCTTCAACTGGATCAGCACTTAATGAAATACGTAGTGTATTTCCGATGCCTTTACTTAAGATTGCTCCAAGACCAGCGGCACTTTTTACAGTTCCAGCAAATAACGTTCCAGATTCTGTAATACCTAAATGTAATGGGTAATCAAAAGCACGTGCAGCTTTTTCGTATGCTTCAATTGCTAAGTTAACATCAGAGGCTTTCATAGATACGATAATATCATGGAAATCTAAGTCCTCTAAAATTTTAATGTGATGTAGGGCGCTCTCAACCATACCATCTGCAGTTGGGTATCCGTACTTTTCTAAAATGTGACGCTCTAATGAACCTGCGTTTACACCGATACGGATTGGAATACCGCGTTCTTTTGCTGCATTTACAACAGCTTCTACTTTATGGCGACGACCAATGTTACCTGGATTGATACGTACTTTATCAATGCCACCTTCAATTGCTTTTAAAGCAAGGCGATAATCAAAATGAATATCAGCAACAAGTGGAATGTTGATTTGTTTTTTAATATCAGCAATAGCATTTGCTGCGCGTTCGTCTGGAACAGCAACACGCACGACTTGACAGCCAGCTTCTTCTAAACGTTTAATTTCAGCAACTGTTGCCTCAACATCATGTGTTTTTGTTGTTGTCATACTTTGTATAATTAATTCATTATTACCGCCAATTGTTAAATTACCGACTTTAACTGGACGTGTTTTTGTACGATGAGTCATTTCATTCACGAATAGATCGCTCTCCTTATAAAAGAAGTTTCTTATTTAGTCCCTTATATCAATGAAAGTATACGTGATACAGGGCTATAGAAACCGAAGTGCTCGGTTTCACTTTTACTATTGTATCAGCGCCTTTATGTAATTGACAAGGATTAAGTGATTGCTTATTGATATAACGGGAATTTATAAGACTTTCCAAGTTGTATTTTTGTAGCAGCTGTATTTTTATTTAATTGTTTAAAATCATCAATTACTTTTTCGATAGAAGGAATTTTCTTCTTATTAATTGCTTCTGTAATGGAAAGAACCGTATCACCTGTTTTGACTTCGATTGTTTTATAAGTGACATCTGTTTCTTTTTCCGCTTTGTTCTCTTTCTTTTGTTTCGTATCTGTACTTTCTTTTTTTATCGTTTCGGCCGCATTTGTCTTTTTATATGAACTTAACATCGGTAAAGTGCCGATTTTTATATCGTAATAAAATATATAACCAAGAACAAGCACGAATAAGAATATACCTAATCTTTTCATATTCTTCACTCCTTTGCTAGGAATATATGCTTGTCCAAAAAAAAAATGCCTATTTAGGCATTTTTTTCGTTCGGTTTTGGAACTTCTTTAATTGTTAAATATAGGACAATTAAAACAACTGCGATATAAATGAATGTTGAACCAGGTACAACGATTTTGAATAAATCCATAATCATAAAGAAGATTGTTGGAATTGTGTAACTGTAAGCAGTTAACGTCCATACTTGCTTATAAGATAATTTACGTTGACCACTCATAGCAGAACCGATAAACGCAAGTAAAGTAATTCCTAAGAAAGTAATAAACAGTTGGAATAGGTATACTAACACGCCAATAACTGCTAATAAAATTGGATAAATACTATCGAATACAGAAATAAAATCTTGCAAATCTTTCTTCTCAAGAGATGTCCCTAATAAATCATTGTAGGAGTATGTTTGTGTTTGACCATTTCCTATAGAAACTACTTTATCTTTTAAAATAAATAAACCAGTTTTATTCTGATATTTTTCTATATCTGTTGTGTTTGGGTCAAATACGAAAAGGGCATCTCCCTCTTCTTTTTGAATAGGTTGCTCAATATCAGCTTTTAGTTCACCATTTTCGATTTTAAAATCAGGTAAATCTTTTTCAATTGCTTGATTTACCATAGTAACACTATCTTGGATAAAGCTACCGTAAAAGAATGTTCTTGGAATAGTAGTGATTAGACAAAGTAGCATAATATACAAAATGGTTTTTCCGATTTTTTGAAAACGGAATAACGCCATATCTTTAGGCGAATATACGCTTTTGGTTAATTGGGTAAATATGGACATAGATTCACTTCCTTTATGTATGTATAAAATCATTGTAACGTAGGAATCTAAGGAATCTCAAGATATATTATATTTACATATAGTGGAGATAACTAAATTTCTTTTTATTAATTTTCTTCTTTTAAACGAGAAAAATACAATTGACACTTTTCTTTTTTATATGGTAAATTTATCTTACATTTCTTAAAGAATATATCCGATAGGAATTCCTTTATTTGATGTATTGTTACATACATAATTGTGGACCCTTAGCTCAGCTGGTTAGAGCAGACGGCTCATAACCGTCCGGTCGTAGGTTCGAGTCCTACAGGGTCCATATCCATTTCACATGTTTATTATGTCAGCAGGAAGCTTCCTTGTAGAAGGGAGCTTTTTTTACGGAATATATGAGCATTTTAATTGAAAAGAAGTGGGAATTTTGCTACTTTAATGATAGCAAGACAATGTGATTTATTTGTTTGCACCCTATGGCAATTAGGGTAGAATGAAGTTGTATGTCACTTAAGTGGCAATACATAAACTGGGAGGAATATAACAATGGCAAAACACGAATTACCAAATTTACCTTATGCGTATGATGCTTTAGAGCCTCACTTTGACAAAGAAACAATGAACATCCATCATACAAAACATCATAACACGTACATTACAAACTTAAACGCTGCTTTAGAAGGTCATGCAGAATTAGCTGACAAAAGCGTAGAAGAATTAGTTGCAAACTTAAACGAAGTACCAGAAGCAATCCGTACAGCAGTACGTAACAATGGTGGCGGACATGCTAACCATACATTCTTCTGGACAATCTTATCTCCAAACGGTGGCGGACAACCAGTAGGCGAACTTGCAACTGCAATTGAAGCGAAATTCGGTAGCTTCGATGCATTCAAAGAAGAATTCGCAAAAGCTGGCGCAACTCGTTTCGGTTCTGGTTGGGCTTGGTTAGTAGTAAATAATGGTGAGTTAGAAGTAACAAGCACACCAAACCAAGATTCTCCTCTAACTGAAGGTAAAACTCCAGTTATCGGTTTAGATGTTTGGGAGCATGCTTACTACTTAAATTACCAAAACCGTCGTCCAGACTACATCGGTGCATTCTGGAACGTTGTAGATTGGAACGCTGCTGAAAAACGTTACCAAGAAGCAAAATAATTGTAATAACGATAGAAAAAGCTAGGAGAATGCTCCTAGCTTTTTTCTGTACTTTCCTTTTACATAATTGGGCTTGTCTTTGGAAGACTAGAACATGAAGTAAAGGAGAGTTGTGTATGAAGTGGAAACATGTAATTGGTGACGTTGAAGTGAATCGGGATTTAGTGTTATTACTCCTTATCGGAGGTTTATACACGCTCGCAATTTCTTTATCGAATACATTTGTTAACATTTATTTATGGAAACAAACACAAAATTATGTGAATCTTGGCTTGTATAATTTGGCCAGCGTTGTATTGCAGCCCCTCACATTTCTTGTAGGTGGGAAATTAGCGAAGCGTATTGATCGCTCAATCTTGTTACGAATAGGTGTAGGCACGCTCGCGATTTTTTTTATTGTTGTTTTAGTAGCGGGGAAAAGCGCTTCTCACTATATTTTATTGATGGGGGCTCTTTTAGGAGTCGGATATGGTTTTTACTGGCTCGCGTTTAACTTATTAACATTTGAGATTACAGAACCAGAAACAAGAGATTTCTTTAACGGATTTCTTGGGCTTCTTACATCCTTCTCTGGCATGATTGGACCGATAGCAGCTGGATACACAATTTCACGTATGGAAAAGTGGAGTGGTTATACGGTCATATTCTTTCTTTCGTTACTGTTATTTGCAATTGCTGTCATTTTAAGCTTTTTTGTATCTAAGAGAGAATGTGAAGGACGATATGAAATTGTACAAGTATTGAAAGAGCGGCAAATTGATAAAAATTGGGGAAGAATTACACGTGCTCACTTTTTCCAAGGATTGCGAGAGGGAACGTTTATTTTTGTTATTTCAGTGTACGTGTATTTAGCAACTGATAGCGAGCTTGCATTAGGGAAATATAGCTTAGTAAATTCGGCAGTATCATTTATGTGTTACTATTTAGTCACTCGTATGTTAAAGAAGGAATGGCGGAAAAAAGCAATTTTGCTTGGAGGCATTATTTTATATGCTGTCGTATTTTTAGTTATATTCAAAGTTACATACACAAAATTACTTATTTATGCAGCGTGTATCGCGATTGCATACCCCATTTTACTCGTTCCGTACGGATCCATGACATATGATGTAATTGGTAGAGCGAAAAATGCGAGAGAGTGGCGAGTTGAGTATGTAGTTGTTCGGGAATTGTGGTTAAATGCAGGAAGAATTTGCTCGATTTTAAGTTTTTTATGTGCTGTACTATTTTTCCCGCCTGAAAAAAGTTTGCCTTACTTATTATGTATTTTAGGTGCAGGACATTTTCTTATTTATTTTGCAGTTAAAAATGTCAAATATAATGAGGGAAATGCGAGTAAAACAAGTGTTGGAACGCAAGGGACCACGCAGAATCAAACAGAACCAGAAGGTTAACTTCTCGGTTGTTTTATGCTAGAATAGAAAAAGATGTAAGACAGCAGTGAGGACACCTGTATGAAGGTGTCCCTTTCACATTACATAGCTGTTGGTAGAGGGGGTTTGTATGGGCAAGAAGCAGAAACAACAAAAGAAAAAGACTCACGTTCCTTTTCGGTTAAACGTGCTGTTTTTCTGCGTGTTTTTAATGTTCTCCGCGGTTATTGTAAGGCTTGGTTATGTACAAATTGTTCGCGGTGAGGAATATAAGAATGAAGTGGAGAGGAAAGAAAACTCGACGATAAGTAATCCTGTACCACGTGGGAAAATATTTGACCGTTATGGGCGAGCTGTGGTAGATAATGCAGCTGTACGTACAATTACATTTACAAAAATGAAAGGATCAACTGCAGAGGCTCGCTTAGAAACAGCGAAAAAGCTAGCAGATTTGATTGAAGTACCGACAGATAAATTAACAGATCGCGATAAAAAAGATTATTGGCTTGCTATTCATAAAGAGGAAGCGAAAGAAAAAATTACGAATAAAGATCGTCAAGATTTTAAAGATAAAAAAATTGACGATAAAGAATTAGATGAGCGTCAACGAAATCGCGTGACAGAAGAAGAAGTGAATCAATTATCCGCAAAAGATTTAGAAGTACTAGCGATTAAAAGTAAAATGGACGGCGGATATGCAATGACACCACAAGTCATTAAGAAGGATGCTACAGAACAGGAATATGCGATTATTAGTGAAAATCTAGCAACATTACCGGGTGTAGATACGAATGTTGATTGGGATCGAAAATACGTTTATGATGATTTGTTCCGAAGTGTACTTGGCGGGGTGTCAACGTCTGATGAAGGTTTACCGAGAGAAAGACTAGATTACTATCTTGTTCGTGATTATAATCGAAATGACCGCGTAGGGAAAAGTTATCTTGAGCAGCAATATGAAGATAGTTTGCACGGTAATAAAGCGGAAGTGAGAAATATTACAGATAAAAACGGTAATATTTTAGAAACGATTAATGTATCAAAAGGGCAAAGTGGTAACGATCTAAATTTAACAATTGATATGGAATTACAAAAGCGTGTTGAAGAAATTATCACGAAAAATTTATTGAGATATAAAGGGGGACAACCTCTTTTAGATCGTGCATTCGTTGTAATGATGAATCCAAAAAATGGTGAAGTTTTATCTATGGCAGGGAAACAGTTAGTGGAAGAAAATGGCGAAACGAAAGTGCAAGATTTCGCATTAGGAACGATGACAAGCTCTTATCCGATGGGATCAACTGTAAAAGGTGCGACAGTACTTACAGGATATCAAACAGGTGCAATTCAACCCGGTTCAGTGCAACTTGATGAACCAATCAGATTAAAGGGAACGCCACAAAAATCTTCGTGGAAGACGATGGGATATATTAATGATTTAACAGCATTAAAAATGTCTTCTAACGTATATATGTTTAAAACAGCGATGAATCTCGCAGGTGTTCAATACGTAAGAGGTGGTACGTTAGATATACCACAAAAAGCATTTGATACGATGCGTTATTATTTCGGACAGTTTGGACTTGGCGTAAAAACAGGTATTGATTTACCAAATGAATCTGCGGGTCAAACAGGCAGAGGGAATCAGCCAGGTTTCCTATTAGATTTATCAATTGGACAGTATGACACGTATACACCACTTCAATTAGCACAGTATGTTTCAACAATTGCAAATGGTGGTTACCGTATGCAGCCGCAAGTTGTAAAGGAAATTCGTCAACCGTCAGTGAAACCAGAAGAAACTGGAAAAGTTGTTCATTCAATGGAACCGAAAGTACTAAACCGTATCGATATGCCTGAATCACAAATTAAACGTGTTCAGGAAGGATTTAGACAAGTATTTAATGAGTCTGGTGGTACAGCTGCGAAATACTTTACAGGCGCACAATATAAAGCTGCTGGTAAGACAGGTACAGCTCAAACTGTGTATGGCGGAGATAAAGAGATTGGTAGAAAAGCAAACGGTGAGCGTAAAGAAACATATAACTTAACATTAGTAGGTTATGCGCCACTTGAAGACCCTGAAGTAGCATTTTCTGTTGTTGTACCTTGGGTAGATGATAAATCAGGTATTAACGGCTATATTAGCCGTGACATTATGGACGCGTACTTTGATTTGAAAAAAATAGAAAATGGTGAAGCTACAAAAGAAGAAATAGATAATAAAAAGAAAAATAAAGAGCAAGATGATGAATAAAAAAGTTGTAAAAAAAGCACACTATCTGAAAAGATAGTGTGCTTTTTTTTATGGTTCATGCATACGTTTTAATAAAGTGGACAAGCATATCATATCGGGAAATTAAGGGGCCTTGTAAGTGATACGTATGCATTTCTCTATGGGAGATAACGATTTTATGGACCAATTATTAGTGAAGATGAATGGTGGTTACGGATTAGAATTTCACCTAATGTTGATTCTTGTGGAACTTTACAAAACTTTTACAAACAATTAAAACCGAATTAATAGTTTAGCAGTATTCTTATATCTGTAATCCTGTTATTTCCGGTTACTTCTAGGAGGAAGAACGCGTGAAATGGATACGTGCATTAATTAAAGTTTTCATACTGTCGACATGTTTCCTTTATGTTGGCACGTCTACTGCATTTGCTGTGAATGAAATGGGAGAAGTGAGAGTTGATGGATCCTCAACGGTTTTTCCTATTATAGAAGCGGTAGCGGAGGAATATACAAAGGTGCATCCAAGCGTGAAAATTTCCATCAGTGTTTCTGGAACAGGAGGAGGATTTAATCGTTTCAGTAAAGGAGAAGTGGATATAAATAATGCTTCGAGAGTAATGAAACAAGTGGAAGAAAATGAAATGAAGAAAAACTCCATTCAGTTTACACCGTTTGAAGTTGCTTACGATGGTCTTACGATCGTTGTGAATCGCCAAAATACTTGGGTAGACAATATGACGGTAGACGAGTTACGTCTATTATGGAGTGAAGATGGAAACGAAAAGCGATGGTCACAAATTCATTCTTCATGGCCACGTAAACAGGTGAAGTTTTATGCGCCAGGTGTAGACTCTGGCACGTATGATTATTTTCAAAACGTCATCTTACAAAATAATCGCATTGTAAAAAAAGTCTCTTTGTCTGAAGATGATCAAGTTATTATGCAAGGGGTAATGAATGATAAAAATGCCATTGCTTTTGTAGGATATGCTTATTATATGGCCAATCAAGATAAGGTGAGAGCAATAAAAGTGAATGATGTACTTCCAACGAAAGATACGATTCAATCAGGTAAATATAAGCCATTATCGAGGTCGCTATTTGCTTATGTAAATGATGCATCTATCCGAAATAAAATGACTGTAGCAAATTATGTTGAGTTTATGATTCAACATGTTGGTAATCTTGCTGAAGAAGTTGGGTATGTAAAATTACCAAAAGAAAAATACAATGAACAGCTGCGGATGTTAACAGAAATAAAAAGGTAATGTCAGGGTGGAAAGGGGTTTTCATCTTTGGCTCATAATGACAAAAGTCAAATTACATTTTCTGTACAACATTTGATTGAAAGAAATACAAAACAAAGAAAAAAAACGCAGCGAATCAATCGAATCGTTCCATTATTACTAAAAATAATCGCTAGCGTGTCTATTGTGACGACACTTGGAATTATTTTTACATTGGCAAATGAAACAATGATGTTTTTCCGAAAAATACCATTGCTCTCCTTTTTGACAGAGAAAGAATGGTTACCTTTTTTTGAAGATCCTAAATTCGGTATATTACCACTTATATGTGGAACGGTACTTGTAACAACAATTGCTATGTTCGTAGCAATTCCTATCGGTTTAGCGTGTGCCGTATTTTTAAGCGAATATGCTTCAAACGGTACAAGAAAAGTATTAAAACCGATGTTAGAACTATTAGCAGGTATCCCGACGATTGTATATGGTTTCTTTGCATTAACAGTTGTCACACCGCTTTTACAGCGGATTATACCAGATTTACAGTTTTTTAATGCGATTAGTCCAGGTATTGTTATTGGCTTTATGATGATACCTACAATTGCATCTTTGTCTGAAGATGCAATGAGAGCTGTAGCGAAAGGGACGAAAGAAGCTTCGTTAGCACTTGGAGCAACTCGGTTTGAAATGGTAAAACAAGTCGTGTTTCCTTCGGCTTTTACAGGGATTATGGCAGCGATTATACTAGCGGCTTCTAGGGCAATTGGTGAAACGATGATTGTTGTAATTGCAGCGGGATCCACGCCGAACGTATCGCTCGATCCGACACACTCTATTCAAACGCTAACAGCTTATATTGTGCAAGTGAGTTTAGGTGATGCTCCGCATGGAACAATTACGTATTACAGCATGTACGCTGTAGGCGCAACGTTATTCTTGTTTACTTTTATAATGAATATCATTTCGCTGTTTATTATGCGCCGCTTTAGGAGGGTGACATAATATGCGAATGTTGAATCATAAAAAAATACAAGAAAATATGGCATCGCGGTTTTTAAAAGATCGAGTTTACAAAATGTTATTTTATATAGCCATCTTGTTTTCAATAGTAATACTGCTTGTTTTGCTTTTTCAAATTTTTGAAAAAGGTATAAGTTATCTTTCATTAGATTTCTTTACAAGCTTTGCTTCGCGGAATCCGAAAGAAGCTGGAATTGCTGCAGCATTGTCAGGAACAATATTATTTATGAGTATTGTTATACCAGTCTCCTTTATATTTGGAGTTGGAACTGCTCTTTATTTAGAGCAATATGCGAAGGAATCTATATTTAAAAAGATGATAGAAATTAATAATCAAACGTTAGCAGGAGTACCTTCCGTCGTATTTGGATTACTCGGCTTAACTATTTTTGTATATGCTCTTCATTTAGGGGAGAGTATCATTGCGGCGGCACTGACGATGAGTTTACTCGTCTTACCTACAGTTGTTGTGGCAAGTCAAGAAGCGATACGATCTGTACCAAGTTCGTTATTAGAAGCTTCTTACGGGTTAGGTGCTACAAAGTGGCAAACGATGTATCAGATTGTATTGCCATATGCTTTCCCGGGAATTATAACGGGTTGCACGTTAGCGATATCAAGAGCGATTGGAGAAGCGGCACCGTTATTAGTTATTGGAGCACTTGCATTTGCAAATTATGTTCCATTTAGCATGTTTGATAGATTTACAGTTTTACCAATTCAAATTTTTAATTGGATGAGTAGACCGCAAGAAGAATTTCAGTATGTAGCAGCTGCTGGAATGATTGTTTTGTTAGGTTTGTTGCTCTTTATTAATATATTTGTCCTATGGTTACGAAATCGAAAATAAGTTGGAAATGGATGAAAGGGGAATTCAAATGGTAGCAACAGTAGTAAATGTACAGGTGAAAAACGAGGAGAAAATTGAGACTGCGCCAAAGAAAGTAGTATTTGATACGAAAAACTTAAATTTATGGTACGGAGAAGATCACGCTTTAAAAGATATTAACTTAAGCATTCATGAGAATGAAGTTACAGCAATTATCGGGCCAAGTGGTTGTGGTAAATCAACGTACTTAAAAACATTAAATCGTATGGTAGAGTTAGTACCAATCGTGAGAACTACAGGTGTAATTGAATATAGGGAGCGCAATATATTTGATAAATCATATCCAGTTGAAGAATTGCGAACACATGTAGGAATGGTGTTCCAAAAGCCAAATCCATTTCCAAAATCTATTTATGAAAATGTAGCATACGGTCCGAAAATTCATGGTATTAAGGACAAGAAAACGTTGGATGAAATTGTTGAAAAAAGTTTACGTGGAGCAGCAATTTGGGATGAGTTAAAAGATCGTTTGCACGATAATGCATACGGTTTATCCGGTGGGCAGCAACAGCGTCTATGTATCGCGCGTTGTTTAGCGATTGAACCAGACGTAATTTTAATGGATGAGCCAACATCGGCACTAGATCCAATTTCAACATTAAAAGTAGAAGAATTAATTCAAGAGTTAAAGAAAGACTTTAGTATTGTTATCGTAACGCATAATATGCAACAAGCAGCGCGTATTTCAGACAAAACAGCTTTCTTCTTAAGTGGAGAAGTTGTGGAATATACAGATACAAATAAATTATTTACGACACCTTCAGATAAGCGTACAGAAGATTATATTACAGGCCGATTCGGTTGATATCGCTAGCAAGGCTAAGAGCAAATACCCTCTTAACAGAGGGTATTTCTTGTTTTATCCCGCATTAACGGGCAGTAAGACCCCCACCTCAAAATTCAGCGAAAGCAAAGAAGTTAGGTGGGGTCGGGCTACCCGTAAAAGCCCGATTGGTGAGGGCTGATTAAAGTTTCACTTTATTGAGAAGGAATCCTTCTCCTATGTAAGGTTGATTACAGAGATAAGAGGCCTTAAATAGGAGATTTATATATAATGGCACACAATATTGAGGGGGAAGAAACAATGGTAAGAGAACAATTTCAATGTGATTTAAAAACGTTACAGCAAAAGGTAATTGATCTTGGCGAACTAGCGAGAGAAGCTTTATTGCTTGCTATGGAAGGTCTTCATAAAAGGGATGTAGAGAAAGCGTTAGAGGTAATAGATGGCGATTATCGTATGGATAATTTAGAAGAGGAAATAAATGATCTTGCGCTTATGCTTATTACGAAGCAGCAACCTGTAGCAAGTGATTTAAGAAGGATTTTCATTTCAATTAAGACAGCAACAGATTTAGAACGTATTGCAGATCATGCTGTTAATATTGCGAAATCAACAATTCGTCTTGGGGAAAAAGAAGCGTCTGTTAGTTTGCACAATCTTGATGAAATGTTTGCGATTGCAAATAAGATGTTACAGTTAGCGTTAGATGCATATGAGCAAGAAAATTTAACTTTTGCGAAACAAATTGCCGAGATGGATGATTCAGTTGATGAAATATATGGGAAAGCAATTCGTGAATTTATATCTTCAGTCCCAGAACAACCAGAAGCAATTACACAAATTACACAATTATCGTTTGTAGCGAGATATATTGAGCGTGTAGCAGACCATATTACAAATATTGCTGAAAATGTTTTTTATTTAGTAAAAGGAAAGCATTATTTATTAAATGAATAAAGAAAAAAAGCAGGTGAAACATCACCTGCTTTTTTTAGTCAAAACATGACAAAAAAAGCTCGTTGTTTCCTTTAGTTTATGATGATAAGATGTATCATAATATAATGGAAAAAATAGGACATATATGTTGTTCACTTATTAAGTAATATTTTACTAAGTTAATAGTAAGCGCTTACTTTATACTTTTAAAAGGTGCATGTATATAGGGAGTTTTACCATTTGTCAGCCATCAGCGGGAGATGAAAAAAATCCCTACTAAGTTAAAGTTTCATTTTATACTGCTAGTTACTGCGGGTTAGATAATATACATATCGTATATGAAGTTACTGAACATTATATAAGTGGAGGCTGAAGTATATGAAGGGGGTTATTTTAGCTGGAGGAAAAGGACGACGCCTTAGACCATTAACATGTAATACTCCAAAGCCGATGTTGCCATTATTAGAAAAGCCAGTTTTGGAATACAATATTGAATTATTACGTCAGCATGGTATTCGTGAGATTGCAATTACTGTTCAGTATATGAGTACGGCCATTAAACAATATTTTGGTGACGGTAGCAAATGGGACGTTAACTTGTATTACTTTGAAGACTCTCCTCCGCTTGGTACTGCAGGAAGTATTAAACAAGCGGAAAAATTTTTAGATGAAACGTTTGTTGTCATAAGTGGGGATGCTTTAACTGATTTTCAATTATCAGAAGGAATTACGTTTCATAAACAAAAGAAAAGAATGGTAACTATGTTTGTAAAGGAAGTAGAAAATCCACTCTCATTTGGTTTAGTTGTAATGAACAAAGAACAAGAGGTTACACGATATATTGAAAAACCGAGTTGGAATGAAGTGGTCTCTAATATTGTGAATACAGGTATATATATTATGGAGCCAGAAATTTTTTCATACATACCGCCCCGAGAATTTTTTGATTTCAGTCAAGATGTGTTTCCCTTATTAGCAAATAAGAATGCATTATTTGCGTATTTGTCAGAAGACTATTGGTTAGATATCGGTACATTTGATCAATATCGACAAGCACAATTTGATTTGTTAACGAAAAAATTGCAAGTACCTATTCCATATACGGAAGTATTACCGATGGTATGGATGGGAGAAGGGGTAACGATTGGAAAAGGAACGAAAATTCACGGCCCTTCTTTTATTGGTGAAGGAGCAAAAATTGGTGCTGGATCTGTAATTGAGCCGTATTCTATTATCGGGAAAAATAGTGTTGTTTCAAGTTATTCTCATCTTCAAAAGAGTATTATTTTTGCAAATACGCAGATTGGGAAATATTGCGAGTTATTAGAAACGACAATAGGAGAACATACAATGGTGGAAGACGACGTTACATTGTTTCAAAAAAGCATTGTAGCGGACCATTGTCATATAGGGAAAAGTACGGTAATTAAGCAAAAGGGAAAACTATGGCCATATAAGGCGATTGACAGTCATTCGGTAGTCGGATCGGCTGGTGTTCAAGAAAGTGAAAAGAGTGCAGGCTGGTTGCAAAAAAGCCGCATTGTAGGAAGAGGTAATGTGGAGATTACGCCTCAATTTATTGTAAAGGTTGCGATGGCGTACGGATCTCTTTTTGCCAAAGGGGAAAGTATATTAATTGGAAGTCAAGAACATATAGAAACGACCTCTTATAAAAATCTTTTTCTTCATGCAATTCATGGTATCGGAATTCATACGATGGAATGCAAAGAAATGAACGAATCACTTTTTCAGTACAGCATTCAAGATTTGCAATGTGTGGGCGGGGTTTTCATCCAAGTGGAAAAGGAAAAAGAGGTTGTTATAAAGTTGTATGGCAAGGATGGGGTACAATTAACGTATAAGCAGCAAAAAGCGATAGAACAAGTGTATATGTCTGAGTCGTTTTATTACGTATGTGAGAAGGAAATGGGGCGGAATAAGCTAGTACACGTTTCTTTACACGATTATATAGAGGCTGTATTAGAGCGCATTGATATTGAGGAAATACAAAAACAGAAGTTCCATCTTCTTATTAATAAGAGGAATGATATGTTACAACATTTGCTTATGCTCTTTTTGCAAAGGCTCGGATGCACAGTTACGTGGATTTATGCGGGCGAACAAAAGGATCATGTGAAAGCTTTGATGAAATCAAGTAAAGCAAATATGGCGCTTATGTTTTCAGAGCAAGGAAATTATTTCGAGTTATATGATAATCATAGTAATATTTACCAAGGGACAGATTTTGAAGAGATTGATATTCCAGATTTATTACTTGAATCGACAGGTAATATTTACCCAATGTCTTTGAAATTAGGAGAATGTTATCTTCTATTTTATACGCAGGATGAAAAAAAATCGTTTCAAGCGAGATGGAAGCGAGATATTTTATATCGAATTGGAAAATTATTCGAGTTAATAGCATTGCAGGGAAAAACCTTTCTCAGCATAGTAGAGCAATCGCCGCCGCTTTATTTACTTTGTGATGAAGTTGTATGTTCATGGAATGAAAAAGGGAAAGTAATGAGGAAATTATTGGCTGATATGGAAAGGAAGGAAGAAGGCATATTTGAAGGAGTACAGTTCAAATATACCGAAAAAGAGTGGTCTTATATCGTTTCTGACACAAAACAACCGAAATTTTTAGTGTATTCACATGCTAGAAACCCAGTAATAGCAAGGGAAAACATGAAAAATCTTATAGAAAAAATTAGACAATATCAAAAGGTGTAGAATTTTTATTTTAAAAGTGGTATTATAGTATAGTCTGATTTAAGTTATTAGTACTGGAGGGAAATAAGAATGCGTGTGAATATTACTCTAGCATGTACAGAATGCGGAGATCGTAACTATATCTCAAAGAAAAACAAACGTAACAACGCTGAGCGTATCGAGCTTAAAAAGTATTGCAAGCGTGACAAGAAGTCTACGTTACACCGTGAAACAAAGTAAGCAGTAGGAATATTTTCCTACTGTTTCTTTTTTTATTCGATTCCTCTGTTAAAAATGATACACTATCATCGTAGAGCAAAGTATCACTGTGAGGGGGAAAATGTGTGAGAGAAGAGAAACTACGTTTACGTAAACAAATAATAGAGCACATGAATTCTTTATCAGAAGAACGGTATACAACTTTATCAGAACAAATTGCATTTTCGTTGTATGCACAAAAAGAGTGGGCTGAAGCCAAAACAATTGGAATCACCCTTTCAATGGAAAATGAAGTAAATACATATCCTATTATCGAAAAAGCTTGGAAAGAAGGAAAGACAGTTGTTGTTCCGAAGTGTAATAAAGAAACACGAACAATGTCTTTTAGGCAAATAAGTAATTTTGATCAATTAGAAACAGTGTATATGAACTTACGTGAACCAATTCCAGCGCTTACGGAAGAAGTGAATGCAGATGAAATTGACCTTCAAATCGTGCCAGGCGTAGCTTATACAGAGCGAGGAGAACGGATTGGATATGGCGGTGGCTATTATGATCGTTATCTCGTACATTACAAAGGGAAAACGCTATCATTAGCCTATAGTTTTCAAATGGTAGAACATATTCCAGTAGAGCCGTTTGATAAAAATGTAGAAAAAATTATTACAGAAAAAGGAACAATGGTTAAAAATGGGCTTGTATAGACAAATAAAAATTGACGAGACTTTTTCTTCTTGATTATAATAAAATATGTGAACGTTTTCTTATTATAATTTTTTATAGTAAGTGAGCATAGAGGGTGATGAAATGGTATCTATTTATGATATTCAGCAGTTACTAAAGAAATTTGGTACGATTATTTATACGGGTGATCGAATTGCAGATTTACAATTAATGCAAGATGAATTGCGTGAATTAAATCAATCACAGCTAATCGATCCACAAGACTATCAAACAGCTTTATTTTTATTGAAGCAAGAAATTCAAAAAGAGCTAAATAAGAATTAGATAAAGGTAGGTAAGCAACATGGAAGAGAAATGGTTAGTTGGTGTTGACCTTGGTGGTACAACTATTAAATTAGCATTTATTAATGTGTACGGTGAAATTTTACATAAGTGGGAAATCCCTACGAATACAAATGAGCAGGGAAAACATATTACACTTGATGTAGCGAAAGCTATTGATAAAAAGTTAGAAGAGTTAGGCGAATTAAAAAGTAAGTTAATCGGTATTGGTATGGGAGCTCCTGGTCCTGTACACGTGGCGTCTGGAATGATTTATGAAGCGGTTAACTTAGGATGGAAAAACTATCCGTTAAAAGATTTATTAGAAGTAGAAACAGGATTACCTGTTGTTATTGATAATGATGCGAACTTAGCAGCGCTTGGTGAAATGTGGAAAGGTGCTGGTGAGGGAGCAAAAGATTTAATTTGTATGACGCTTGGCACTGGTGTTGGCGGCGGTGTAATTGCCAATGGAGAGATTGTACACGGCGTAAGCGGTGCTGCTGGTGAAATCGGACACATTACAGTCGTTACAGAGAATGCTTTCCCATGTAATTGCGGGAAGTCTGGTTGCCTAGAAACTGTAGCATCTGCAACAGGTATTGTGCGTGTTGCTATGCAAAAAATACAAGAAACTGATAAAGAAAGTATTCTACGTTCTATGTTAGCAGAAGAAGGACGTATCACATCAAAAGACGTATTTGAAGCACATGGACAAGGTGATGAACTAGCAGGCGAAGTAGTAGAAAAAGTAGCTTCTTATTTAGGTTTAGCTGTAGCGAACCTTTCTAGCACGTTGAACCCAGAGAAAATTGTTATTGGTGGAGGCGTTTCTAAAGCAGGAGATGCACTATTAGAACCAATTCAACGCTATTTCGAGCAATATGCTTTCTCACGTGCTGTAAAGAGCACGAAGTTAGCGATTGCAACACTTGGCAATGATGCAGGTGTTATCGGAGGAGCTTGGCTTGTAAAAAAGCACAAATACGAAGCGAAGATGATATAAGTTGTGAAGTATGAAAAGAGGAAGGGGAAACCCTTCCTCTTTTTGTGCGAAATCTTGATGAAGAATAGCATGTAAATGAATTAAGCTGCTGGTGGGTACCCGTTATATAGAACAGTCATGATTGTAAACCATCCGAAAACGAGTACAGTTGCAATTGCAAAGCCGCCCGCGAGAAAATTCTTTTCGCGAAGTGTTCTAAGCGTAGCAAATACAGCTAACAGAGTGACAAGCGTAAAAATAATAACAAGGCCCATACAATATCCTCCTCTGTCTACCCATTCCTTAATATGAGTTTTTGGAATATTTACTCTTTTATATTGTACATGTTTTAAAAATGATTGTCGAGATAGCATCCTTTCTTTTCCTAAGAGAAAAAAATGTTGTATCATTGAAAGTAAGTTTAATAATTGGAGGAGATTTTCATATGAAATGGATACAAATGCCGTTAGGCCCATTACAAACAAATGCTTATATTTTAACGAATGAGCAAAATGAGTGTATTATCTTTGATCCTGGTCACGAAGGAGAGAAGCTCGTTACATATTTACAAGAAGAAAAATTAAAGCCACTGGCTGTTTTATTAACACATGCTCACTTTGATCATATTGGTGCTGTTGATGCGGTAAGAGACGCTTTTCATATTCCTGTGTACGTACATAAAGAAGAAGCAGATTGGTTAGGCGATGCAACTGTAAATGGTTCTCAAATTTTTATGATGAATCGCAGCATTACAGCAAAACCAGCAGATCATATTATTGATGCAGAAGGTGCATTAGCAATTGGTTCATTTAACTTTGAAATTTTTGAGACACCAGGACATTCTCCAGGCAGTGTTTCTTATTACTGTAAAGAGGCGAATGCTGTATTTTCTGGAGATGTATTGTTCCAAATGAGTATTGGAAGAACAGATTTACCTGGTGGAAGTTTTGCAGAATTGATTGGAAGTATTGAAGAGAAATTATTTGTATTACCTGATGAAACAGCGGTGTTATGTGGACATGGTCCAGAAACAAGCATTGGTTTTGAAAAAGAAAATAATCCATTTTTACAGTAAGGAGCTAGTATGGAGATGGAGCTCATTTTAAAAGAATGGATGGAAAAAGAAAAGGATTATTCAATTTCATACAGTACATATATGAACCTCGCATTATATGCAGAGGAACATGGATATTATATGAAAGAACGTGAAAAAATCGGAAGGCAAGGGGATTTTTTTACAAG
Source organism: Bacillus paramycoides (assembly GCF_038971285.1). Taxonomy (NCBI): domain Bacteria; kingdom Bacillati; phylum Bacillota; class Bacilli; order Caryophanales; family Bacillaceae; genus Bacillus; species Bacillus paramycoides. The sequence goes on along the minus strand of NZ_CP152427.1, from coordinate 4,137,266 downwards.
TAGCAATGTATCCTCTGTGTTTGCAAAAACTTTTGCTAAGTTTTTTATTCGTCTTGTTGAAAATGGTGAAGTTGCTCCACATATTTGTGAGATTGGTGGGGGAACAGGGAAGTTTGCCTATGATGTTTTACAAGAATGGAAGCAATTATCACCGAAAACCTTTATTGATTTAAACTATTCAATGATTGAAATGAGCCCTTTTCATAGAAAATTACAGCAGAAAAATCTTTGTTCATTTTCTAATGTGTCATATTATACATCGCATAATGAAATGGGAGAATCGTTCGAAGGAATTCTTTTTTCGAATGAGTTATTTGATGCATTTCCTGTTGAAGTAATTGAGAAGAGAAATGGAATATTGTATGAAGTACGTGTTACGTACACAGAGGAAGGGAAGCTTGCAGAAGTATGTAGGCCGTTACATAAAAAAATTGGTCGATACTTATTGAAATATAATATTCATCTTGCTGAAGGCCAACGTTTTGAAGTGCCGATTGCAATGGAAGAATATATAAAAGAAGTTGCGAAATGGTTTCAACGAGGTGTATGTATTACAGTTGATTATGGATATACAAAAGAAGAATGGATGCATCCTGCACATCAAGAAGGAAGTTTACGAGGCTATTACGAGCATAAGTTAATTCGTAATCCTTTAGCGTATCCAGGTGAAATGGACCTTACTACTCATATTCATTGGGACGAACTGAAAGAGATGTTTAGCCTGCAAGGTATGCATACAGTATGGCATAAGAAGCAATCTGAGTTTTTGTTAGCAACAGGAATATTAGAGCAACTTACGAATCATCAAGATCGGGATCCTTTTTCTGAAACTCAAAAACAAAATCGCGCAGTGCGTTCAATGGTTTTGGGCGGAGGATTAGGGAGTGCATTTGATGTTGCTATACATACGAAACATATGCAACAGCTACACTTAGATCGGTATTTGAAAATATAAAAAAACAAGACACAGCATATTTCTGTGTCTTGTTTTTTAATACGACTTTTTAATTATGTAGCATCATATATTTCCTCTCATGATATATATTTATATTAAAGATATGAGATAAAAAATATAAAATACGTCCTTTTTCTCTTTTTATGAATCCCTAACCTAATAATACGCGAACGAGTTGAATAATTGTCTCGTTTTCTACTTTGTAATAAATTTCCAATCCTTTTCTTTCACTTGAAACGATTTTAGCGCTTTTTAACTTTGCTAAATGCTGTGAAATTGTAGATTGTGGCATGTTTAAGCCAGTGTACATTGTAGAAACGTTGCTTGGACCACGTTCAATTAATCCTTTTACAATACATAAGCGAACAGGATGAGCAAGTACTTTCAATAATTCTGCATTGCTTTCATATAGTTCAATTTCTTTTTGAAAGGTTTCTAACATGTTCTTTTCCACCTCCGTGTGAGCTGTTATACCATATTATACATACCAAAAAATTAAAGAAAAGGAAACAGTTGTTGCAGAAAAAAAGTCCTAAAGTAAAGAAATTGTAAGAAAAGAGACCCTGATGTAAATAAAGTAGATGAATTAGCACGGTTTTGTAAAATGACATTTTTGGGTGAAAATTTCGATGCGTTTTAAAAATTGAAAGATATAGATATATTTGTAACACAATTTTATCACGATTTTCTTATTCTTTCAAATGAATATACAAAATTTTTAAAATAATATGACAAAGGAATTATAATGTTATATATAGAATATAAAACAGGTTAAAAGAAAAGAAGCTGAATGTAATCAGCTTCTTTATGGTGAAAATGAAATGTTCGAATATAGCTGATAAATCTTAGAATTACCAAGACATTAGTTATGTATTCTAGATTTCATCATTTATCAATTTTAAAAATCTGTTGTTCCATATATTCTCATAAAAGTTAATTGTCTCTTTTGCGGACATAAATGGATTATTTAGCGTAGAGGTTGCTTTCTGGACCATGAAGTTTTCGTATCCTAGTCCATGAGCGAATTTAATCGTAGCATCCATACAATACTCTGTTTGGGCACCACAAAATTCAATACGATGGACAGATAATTGATCTAAAACCTCTTTTAAGTTTGTCTTATAAAATGAATTGGCATGTGTTTTTCTTACAAAAAAATCTCGTTCTTGAACATCTAAATCACCATGAATAGCCCAAAGTTCTTTTTCAGGTACTAAATCATCATCACAATGTTGAACGAAAAGAATTGGTTTATTTGATTCTCTGTATGAAGAAATTCTTTTATTTACTTTTGTAAGTAAGTTTTGTAAGTCAAATAAATGTTCTTCGCTATAACATACTCCATTTTGTAAATCGATAACGATTAAGACATCTGCACAAGTATCCATTATTTTTGCCCCTTTTTATTTTTTAATATATCAATTAATTTATTGCTTGAAAATAGATGGTGCTCTTTTGTTTTTTTATGAACTATACGAAACAGCATAAAAAAAGATATGAAAGCTTCATTTCATATCTTCTTTTCTCTCTATGCATTTACAGGTTCTTCTATATAAGAAAGGGCATTTTCAAAATCGGATATTAAATCGCCAACATTTTCAAGGCCGACGGATAACCGAAGTAATGAATTCGAAATACCTCTTTCATCACGAGCTTCTTGCGATAGTGCTGCATGTGACATTTTAGCTGGGTAGGAAAGGATTGATTCGACAGCTCCTAAACTAACCGCAAAGACAGGTAATTTAACTTTTGATAAAAATTGGCGGAGTGCGTCTTCTGATTGTAAAGTGAAAGATAGGACAGCTCCGGCTGATGTAGCTTGAGATTGTTGAATATTAAATCCCAGATGTGTTTGTAAGCCAGGATAATAGACGTTTTGAACTTTATTGTGCTCTTGTAAATAGTGTGCAATTTTATTGGCGTTAGCAGCTGAGTGCTCAAGACGTACATGCAATGTTTTTAGACCGCGAAGGACGAGAGAACAATCTTGCGGACCTAAAATAGCGCCGAATGCATTTTGTAAAAATCCAAGTTTTTGAGCGAGTTCGGCATCTTTTACAACCGCTAATCCTGCAGTAACATCACTATGACCGGCAATGAATTTTGTGGCACTATGAAGAACGACATCGGCGCCAAGATCAAGTGGCTTCTGGAATAGTGGTGTCAAAAATGTATTATCAACAAAAGTAAGGGCGTCAATAGATTTTGCAAGTTTAGAAACAGCACGAATATCTGTAACTTTTAAAAGTGGATTAGAGGGTGTTTCTACATAAAAGAGTTTTGTATTTGGCTTAATGTTTTGTTTTATTTCTTCTAAATTGGTCATATCAACAAATGTATGTGATACACCGTAACGGGAGAGAACTTCAGTTATCATTCGATAAGTCCCTCCGTATACGTCTTCTGAAATGAGTACGTGATCACCTTGTGAAAGGAGGAGGAATGCAGTAGAAATCGCTGCAATTCCTGATGCGAATGCAAACCCTTTTGTTCCGCCTTCTAATAAAGCGATAATATCTTCAAGCGCTTCGCGAGTTGGATTACCAGAGCGGCTATAGTCATATTTCCCGAACGTATCTACATCAAATTGGTGGAATGTTGATGTATTATAAATGGGAACGTTAACAGCTCCTGTTTGTGAGTCATGTTTATATTGGTTGTGTAGTAAAAGTGTATCTATAGAATAACTCATATTCTTACACCTTCTTTTACAAGTTTAATGGCTTGCTGTAAGTCTTGAATTAAATCGTTACTATTTTCAATACCGACAGAAAATCGAAGAAGACGATTACATACACCGTTTGCTGTTCTAATTTCTTCAGGAATATCAGCGTGTGTTTGTGTTGCCGGATATGTCATTAAACTTTCAACACCACCGAGACTTTCAGCAAATGTAATTAAGGATAAAGATTGTAGGAATGGATTAATCCACGTTTCATCTTTTAGACGAAATGAGATCATGCCGCCTCTTCCAGGGTAAAATACATCTGTCACACCGTCTTCATCATTTAAATAAGCGACAACTGCTTTTGCATTTTCTTCATGTTGTCTCATGCGAAGCGCTAATGTTTTCATACCACGAATTAATAGCCATGAATCAAATGGGCTTAAGACCGCGCCTGATGCATTATGATAATGAGCGATTTCCTCACAAAGTTCCTTTCCTTTTGCAACGACAAGTCCGCTTAGTACATCGTTATGTCCTCCTAAATATTTCGTTGCGCTATGAATTACAATGTCCGCGCCTTCTGTTAATGGCTGCTGTATATAAGGTGTGTAGAACGTGTTGTCTACGATAAGAAGTAGTCCGTGTCTTTTCGCTACAGTTGCGACAGCAGCAATATCAGTAACTTGCATTAATGGATTAGTTGGAGTTTCTATGAAAATAGCCTTCGTTTCAGTTGTGATAGCTTGCTCAATTTGTTTAATAGACTGTGTATTTACGTATCTACATCGAACGTTCCACTTTTTTTCGTGCTCAGAAAATAATCGATAAGTGCCCCCGTATAAATCTTCAGATACAATAAGTTCGTCTCCAGAACGGAATAGGGACAGGACGAGGAGAACAGCTGCCATCCCTGAACTACAGGCATATCCTTGTTCACCGTGTTCTAAGTCTGCAATTGCCTGCTCTAACAGGCCGCGAGTTGGATTGCCAGTTCGTGAATAGTCAAAGCCAGTCGATTTACCAATTCCTTCGTGACGATAGGCAGTTGAAAAATAAACAGGTGGATTAACAGTTCCTGTTGTAGTTTCGCTTCGGTTTCCGATTTGTGCTAGTTTTGTTTCAATAGTTGACATGTGAAAATTCCTCCTTTTTAAATTAACAATTAAGTGAATGTAAAATAAAAAAAGCCTTCTAAGGAAGAAGGCTTTCGGTTTGAATAGAGTCTTCTTCTCATCTGTCAAATCTTTCACAATTTGCTGGAATTAGCACCTTATTAACAAATGTTAATGGTTGCTGAGGCGTCATAGGGCCAGTCCCTCTACCTCTCTAGATAAGAATGTTCGTATGAAATTTTATTATATTTTTAACTTTACAACAAAAGATAATTGAATTGCAACTTTATTTTAAATAATTTTTATTTTTCCGCAAGTGTCATTGACTTTTGCATTTGTGCGTGCTAAATTTATTGAAAAATTAACAAACATTGTTAAAAGGGGAACGCATTTCCTTTTAGCTACATAAATAAAATAATAAAGACAAACTCTTATTGAGAGCGGTGGAGGGAAAGGCCCTATGAAACCCGGCAACCTTCAAACGAAATGTTTGAAACGGTGCTAATACCTGCAAAACGAATGTTTTGCATAATAAGAGGAGGATCGATTATGTCCCCCTCTTCAAAATGAAGAGGGGGTTTTTATATTGATAGAAATGAGGGAGATTGGTGAAATTACTAGATTTATTATCAAAAGGAATTGTAATAGGTGATGGTGCGGTTGGAACGTTATTACATTCACATGGCTTGCAAAGTAGTTTTGAAGAATTGAATATATCTGATCCGGATTTAATTATATCGATTCATAAGCAATATGTAGCTGCTGGGGCAGATGTAATTCAAACAAATACGTACGGAGCAAATGAAGCGAAATTACGTATGTATGGTTTAGAAAATCAAGTTACTGAAATTAATAGAGCAGCAGTAAAACTGGCGAAAGCATCTGTTACAGACAGAAATGCCATTTTAGGAACAATTGGTGGTATGAAACATATCGGAGCTGTTACGACAACTGATATGGAAAGAGAATTTATGTTACTTGAGCAGGCAAGTGCTTTACTAGAAGAACAGGTTGATGGATTACTATTAGAGACTTTTTATGATGAGTTTGAATTACTTCATGCCGTTCAGGTGTTACGAAAACAAACGAATATTCCAATTGTAGCGCAATTAGCGTTACATGAGGCAGGTACGACTCAAAATGGAAATGATGTAAATGAAATATTAAAACAGCTTTTAGATTATGGTGCAAATGTTGTTGGATTGAACTGCCAACTAGGGCCACTTCATATGACGGAAGCTTTTAAAATGATATCGATCCCGCAAAATGGTTATTTGTCAGCATATCCAAATGCAGGTCTCCCGAATTATGTGGAGGGACGTTACGTATATGAGGGAAGTCCAGCTTATTTCGAAGCGATGACACCGAAATTTATTGAGCAAGGTATTCGGTTATTGGGTGGTTGTTGTGGCACTACGCCAGAACATATTGAAAGCATGAAACGTGCCACTTTACATGTTACGCCTGTAATAGAGAAAGATACGATTCAAAGACCGAAAGTAGTTCATACGCATGAGAAACGTTCGAAAGCTCATATTACTTTAGCAGAGAAAGCCAAAAAACAAACGACAGTAGTAGTGGAATTAGATCCACCAAAAACGTTAGATACACAGCGTTTTTTTGAAGGCGCAAGAGCATTGAAAAGAGCTGGAGCAGATGCTATTACTCTAGCAGATAATTCATTAGCATCGCCTCGCGTCTCGAATATGGCAATGGGTGCATTATTAACGAAACACGATATTCCGGTATTGACGCACTTAACGTGTAGAGACCATAACGTCATCGGACTACAATCTCATTTACTAGGATTATCAGCGTTAGGCATGGAAGAAGTGTTAGCTTTAACTGGTGATCCAGCACGCGTTGGTGATTTTCCAGGTGCCACTTCTGTATATGATTTGTCCTCTATTGAGCTCATTAAAATGATTAAAGAAATGAACGATGGGCGCTCCATTTTAGGGAAATCAATAGGTCCAGCAACAAGGTTTTCAGTAGGAGGTGCGTTTAATCCGCATGTAAGACATTTAAAAGCAGCGGTTAAGCGAATGGAACGGAAAATAGATGCTGGAGCAGAATATTTCTTAACGCAGCCAATTTATGATATCGCGTTAATTGAAGAAGTGTATGAAGCGACAAAGCATTTAGAACAACCTATTTTTATTGGGATTATGCCATTAATAAGTAAACGGAATGCAGATTTTCTTCATTTTGAGGTGCCAGGTATTACTTTACCTGAAGCAGTAAGAGAGAGAATGGATGGACATGAAACGAAAGAGGCAGCAATTGAGGAAGGGATTCGTATTTCTCAAGAGTTGATCGATGCGGCGATGAAATATTTTAACGGCATTTATCTTATTACACCATTTCTAAAATATGAAATTACAGAACACCTCGTTAAATATGTGAGAGAAAAGCAAGAAGTGAAAGAAGGTATTAATTGATGAAATGTATAGAAGAAAAATTACAAAATAACATCTTAATATTAGATGGTGCAATGGGAACAATGATTCAGCAAGAGGACTTAACTGCGGAAGATTTCGGAGGAGAAGAGTACGAAGGCTGTAATGAATATTTAGTAGAAACAAGGCCTGATGTCATTTTAAAGATTCATAAAGCTTATATTGAAGCTGGAGCAGATATTATTGAAACAAATACATTTGGGGCGACAAATATTGTATTAAGTGATTATGAGTTGTCTCATTTAGACGAGGAACTAAATGAGAAGGCAGCACGTTTAGCGAAGCAAGCGGTCAATGAAAGCGGGAAGGAAGTATACGTTGCGGGAGCAATGGGGCCGACAACGAAAGCGATTAGTGTTACTGGTGGTGTAACATTTGACGAATTAATTGAAGCTTATACGCGGCAGGCAAGAGGGTTATTGAAGGGAGAAGTGGATGTATTACTCGTTGAGACGAGTCAAGATATGCGTAACGTGAAGGCTGCTTATATTGGAATTCAAGCAGCTTTTGACGAATTAAATACAATTGTACCTATCATGATTTCGGGAACGATTGAACCGATGGGAACGACTCTAGCTGGGCAAACAATTGAGGCTTTTTACTTATCGGTAGAACATATGAAGCCATTATCTGTTGGATTAAACTGTGCGACTGGTCCGGAGTTTATGAGAGATCATATTCGTTCCCTATCAGATTTGTCGGAGTGTTACATTTCTTGTTATCCCAATGCAGGTCTTCCTGATGAAGATGGACATTATCATGAATCTCCATCTTCTCTCGCTGAAAAAGTGAAGCGATTTGCTGAAGAAGGATGGGTTAATATTATCGGTGGTTGTTGTGGCACAACGCCAGAACATATAAAAGCAATGAAAGCTGCATTAGCGTCTCTTAATCCGCGTGAACATCACGAAAGAGCTGGGCACGGTGTTAGTGGATTAGAGGCACTGCAATATGATGACTCTATGAGACCGTTATTTGTTGGTGAAAGAACAAACGTTATTGGATCACGTAAATTTAAACAATTAGTAGCAGAAGGAAAATTTGAAGAGGCTGCGGAAGTTGCAAGAGCGCAAGTGAAGAAAAATGCTCATGTTATTGATATTTGTATGGCAGACCCGGACCGGGATGAAATAGAAGATATGGAAAACTTCTTGGCAGAAGTTACGAAAGTATTAAAAGTCCCGATCATGATTGACTCAACAGATGAAAATGTGATGGAGCGAGCTCTTACTTATATTCAAGGGAAAGCTGTTATTAATTCAATTAATTTAGAAGATGGAGAAGAACGATTTAAAAAAGTGACACCGCTTCTTCAAAAATATGGTGCCGCTATTGTTGTAGGAACAATCGATGAAGACGGTATGGCGGTTAGTGCAGAACGAAAACTCGAAATTGCGAAAAGAAGTTATGAGTTATTGACGACGAAATATGGTATACGCCCGTCAGATATTATTTTTGACGCACTTGTATTTCCTGTAGGTACAGGTGATGAAGAATATATTGGCTCGGCGGCAGCGACGATAGAAGGTATTCGTCTTATTAAAGAAGCGTTACCAGAGTGTTTAACGATTTTAGGTGTAAGTAACATATCATTTGGTTTACCACCAGCTGGGCGTGAAGTATTAAATTCCGTCTTTTTATATCATGCAACGAAAGCAGGATTAGATTACGCGATTGTGAATACGGAAAAATTAGAGCGCTATGCGTCAATTCCTGATGAAGAAAAACGCCTTGCAGATGCATTACTTTTTGAAACGACGCAAGAGACGTTAGAAGAATTTACAAACTTCTATCGCGTGGCAAAAAAGAAAGATGTTGTTGTCCAAGAAACATTAACTCTTGATGAAAGGCTCGCAAATTACATTGTAGAAGGTACGAAACAAGGGTTACACGAAGATTTAAGCCTCGCACTTACAGAAGGAAGAAAACCTTTGGATATTATTAATGGTCCACTTATGACAGGAATGGATGAGGTAGGACGATTATTTAATAATAATGAGCTTATCGTTGCTGAAGTATTGCAAAGTGCTGAAAGTATGAAAGCTGCTGTAAGTTATTTAGAGCCACATATGGAATCTAGCGATAGTGCGAAAAAAGGGAAAGTATTATTAGCAACTGTTAAAGGTGACGTACATGATATTGGGAAAAATCTCGTTGAAATTATTTTAGCGAATAACGGATATGAGATTATTAATTTAGGAATCAATGTTCGCTCGGATCGAATTGTGCAAGAAGTACAAGAAAAGAAGCCTGATATTATTGGGCTTTCTGGTTTATTAGTAAAATCAGCGCAACAAATGGTAATGACTGCTGAAGATTTAAAAGCAGCGGATATTGACATTCCAATTGTTGTAGGCGGGGCAGCGTTAACGAGAAAGTTTACAGATAACCGTATTTCGCCATCCTATAAAGGGCTCGTATGTTATGCAAGTGATGCGATGACGGGGCTTGATATTATTAATAAGCTTCAAAAAGAAGAAGAGAGAGAGAAGATGAAACAAGATAAAAAAGAACGTCATCTTCATATCGTAACAAAAGAAGAGAAGAAAGTAGAAATTCCAGCAGTAATTGAACCATTACCGAAGGCCGCGGTTATAGTGCCTGATTCAACAAAACGAATCGTATTACGCGATATCCCAGTTGCACATCTCGCTCCATTTTTAAATAGACAAATGCTACTTGGACATCACCTTGGATTAAAAGGAAGTGTGAAGAAGCTTTTGCGAGAGGGAGATAAAAGAGCACATGAATTAAATGATTTAATAGACGAATTATTGCAGGAAGGACAATCTTGGTTAAAGCCGAAAGCAGTGTATCAATTTTTCCCAGCGCAAAGCGATGGACAAAATATTATAATATATGATCCAGAAGATCATACGCGTGTTATAGAACGTTTCACATTCCCAAGACAAGGAAAAGCACCATATCGTACTTTAGGTGATTATTTACGCCCAGTTGGAGATGAGATGGACTACGTTGCTTTCCTATCTGTTACGGTTGGGGAAGGTGTTCGGGACATTGCTGAAGAATGGAAAGCGAAGGGTGATTATTTACGCAGTCATGCTATTCAATCGTTAGCGCTTGAACTAGCAGAGGGACTTGCTGAAAAGACACATATGCTTATTCGGGATCGCTGGGGTATTCCAGATTCACCAGAACTGACGATGGAAGAACGTTTCCGTACAAAATATAGAGGAATACGCGTGTCCTTCGGTTATCCAGCATGTCCAGAACTCGCGGATCAAGAAAAGTTATTTCGCCTAATTCATCCAGAAGAAATAGGTATTTCATTAACGGAAGGATTTATGATGGAGCCAGAAGCATCTGTAACGGCTATGGTATTTTCTCACCCCGAGGCAAGATATTTTAGTGTATTATAGTCTAGAAGGGGGAGACGTATGAAAAAAATAGTCTTTACAGGTGGCGGTTCGGCAGGGCATGTAACACCTAATTTAGCCATCATTCCGCATTTACAAGAACAGAATTGGGATATTTCTTATATTGGTTCTCATCAAGGAATTGAGAAAACAATTATAGAAAAGGAAGGCATTCCGTACTATAGTATTGCAAGCGGAAAGCTACGTCGTTATTTTGATTTGAAAAATATAAAAGATCCTTTTCTTGTAATGAAGGGTGTTATGGATGCGTATGTAAGGATTCGAAAACTAAAACCGGATGTAATTTTTTCAAAAGGTGGTTTCGTATCTGTACCAGTCGTAATTGGAGGATGGTTAAATAGAGTACCAGTCTTACTACATGAATCTGATATGACGCCAGGACTAGCAAACAAAATTGCGCTCCGTTTTGCTTCGGAAATATTTGTTACATTTGAAGAAGCTGCGAAACATTTACCGAAAGAAAAAGTAATTTATACAGGATCGCCTGTACGTGAAGAAGTGCTAAAGGGAAATCGTGAAAAAGGTTTAGCGTTTTTAGGTTTTTCACGTAAAAAGCCAGTTATTACAATTATGGGAGGAAGCTTGGGCGCAAAGAAAATTAATGAAACGGTTCGAGAAGCGTTACCAGAACTTCTAAAAAAGTATCAAATTGTTCATCTTTGCGGAAAAGGTAATCTTGATGAAAGTTTACAAAATAAAGAAGGATATAGACAATTTGAATATGTACATGGGGAACTGCCAGATATATTAGCGATAACAGACTTTGTTATTTCACGTGCGGGCTCTAATGCCATTTTTGAGTTTTTAACATTGCAAAAGCCGATGCTTTTAATTCCGCTATCCAAATTTGCAAGCCGTGGAGATCAAATACTAAATGCAGAGTCCTTTGAAAGACAAGGATATGCTTCTGTATTGTATGAAGAAGATGTGACTGTCAATTCTCTTATAAAGCATGTTGAAGAGTTATCTCATAATAATGAGGCATATAAAACCGCATTAAAAAAATATAATGGAAAAGAAGCAATTCAAACAATCATTCACCATATTTCAGAGGCATGATGAAACAATCATGCCTCTTTTAGTAGGATGAAAGATTCCAAGAAACGGTGTTTTTATGTTACAATAGCAAATGGATTAGTAGGGAAATTCCAATTAATGAAGCGTGAAAATACGAATGGATTAGGAGTGACTGTGTTGGAGCTAAGTCTCTATGAAAATACTGCACTTATTATATGCTTTGTGTTGTACGTTGGTAGTGTTATTGTTTATATTTCAAGGAAGTTTTCGCAAGAAAGAGAGCTTGAAAAATCAGAAATAACAGCTGAACTAGAAATGTTAGCTGATGAAAGTTATAAAAAACAAAAAATAAAAGAAGACCATGAGGCATCCCATCATTTAAACGCAAATAAGTTTTAAAGATGGGGATTTTTTTTGAAGTTGTTCTTTATTATGTTTATAGCAAATAACGCTAAAATGGAGTTTCCCCCTTATATAATGAAGGAGTGTATATAAATGAATTTTTATATCGCCTCAGGATTCCAAAATAAACACCTTGTACGTTCTATAGCAAATGAACTGGAACATGCAGGATGGAACCATACATATGATTGGACTAAAAACGAAAGAGCAGTGAATCAATAACAATTAAAAGAAATTGGTCAGGCAGAAAAGAATGCTATTAAAGAAGCGGATGTATTTTTACTTTTATTAGATGGTGGAAACGGGAGCCATACAGAGTTTGGAATGGCGATTGCGCTAGAGAAAAAGATATATGTATATCATGAAAGGAATCCGCTCCAAACAACGTTCTATCATTTGCCAGAAATAAATATTTTTGAAGGAGATGCAACTGAATTTGCATCTTATGTTATGAATCATGTGAAATAATAGTAACTACCTAAAAGGTTATAAACGGGATCTTTTGGGTACAGTGATGATAAGAAACATATATAAAGGAGTACATAATATGAAATTAGAAAATGGATGGGAAACGAGCTTTTTAAAAGTCGTACAAAATAGTGAATTTAAGAAAGATGCACAGCTTAGTCAATTGCTTTGTGAGGATAGTGAAGAAGTTGAGGAGCTTGTTGATGATTATGGTTATGAAGAAATCATTAACCGCGAACATGATGATGAATTAGCTGATATTTTAGAAGAAGAACTTTTTAGTGAAATGGAACGATACGTATTCTTATCTTCACAGCCAGAAGAAAAACTTATTTCATTTGTAAATGGATTAGGTTTTCATGTGTTAGATTGGATCGTTCTTCTTGAAACAGAATTTGGCATTGATAGTGCAAACTTTACGTCAGACGCCGTGAAAACGTTAGAAAAGCGTTTTAGACAATTTCCATACATAGAGGACAAGACAATCTTTGATATGAAATTTGGAGAAGCAATGGATGTATTAGAGTCCATTACAGGATTACAACTGAAGGAAAAGATGAACGTATAATGTAAAAAAAGAACGTGAGGTAATCACGTTCTTTTTTTACATTATAATAATTTTGTCATCTAGTTTTGTTTGCCCGCTAAGAAGTGCGTTTAAATATTCTACTTTTCTTATACAAGCCTGTATATGTCTTTCAACCTCTTGCAACTCTGCTTGGTGATGTGTTTCAATCGGATGAATTTGTACGTTGAATTTTTCAAATTGACTACTATATGTTATTTCTGCATAGCCGCTCATAATATCCATTTCGTTATGAAATAAAAATTGTTTCGTTTTGTCACAGAATGATACATTCTGAAAGCCATATACTTTTAATGCTTCAATTACTTTTTTAATCATTTTTGTATTCATTTTTTTAACCCTCTTTACGAAGTTCTACTTATACATTATACCATAAAAAATTACAGAGAAAGCGCTTCCAAGTGTATTTTATTATAAACTTTACGTTTCAATCACAAAAATGAAACAAAGAAAAAATAATTGTAAAGAAGGGAGGACTCTTTTATTGTTTCGTCATATATATAGAGAAATAGTGCAATGAAAGGAAATTTTCCGAGGTGGAGATCGTATTTCCAATTTGAGCGCAGTAAAAGAGGTGAAAATCTTGAACTTTGATATTGTAGGACAAAAAGCATATATAAAAAATGGACCGCATCGGAACCGAATTGGAATTGTAAAGAAAAACGAGACAAAATTAGAATCGCAGTTTGCTATTGTAATTGGAGAACAAATCATTGATGTAGAGCTAAAAGATATTGTGTTAGTTGGGGTAGACGTAGGACAATTTCATAAATGGTGCGAACAAAATGGTTATTTGTGAAAAGGACGGGCTGTGAGATAATGAAATATATTTGAGAAAAGAGAATATGTAAGTGTATTCTCTTTTTCTATGTGTAAGGAGACGGAAATGAAGTATAAAGAACGAGATTTTACATTGGAGTTAAAAGAGAAGATTCAATGCATGGAGAAGGAAATAGAGAGAAGATCATTTAAACTTTTTAAAGATTATTCACATTTGTACATAGAAAAAAACATGGAATTATTTATAGAACTCATCAGAGATAAAGAAAATCCTTTTGAAACAGGATATTATTCATCGATTTCGATATCTGTATTAGATGAAGAAGGAAAGATGATTGAATTTTATACAGTTCCTATCTGGGAATGTTGTAGTTATTTTTTAGGAGTACCGCTTCAAATAAGGTTTTGGGGAAGTAAGTTAAGTGGTGAACTTATTGATGAATCTTATTGTGAGATAGAGGAGGAGTTAAAGGAGCGTTTGGAAGAGTTTTTACAGTTTGCAGATGAGGAATAATAGTTAGTCTTTAGTTTATAATTAATAGTTATTAAAAAAATGAAAAATGGTATATTTTCTTTATATCAATACATAATAATATATAGGTGGTGTTCTACATGGCTGAAGTAATTGGTAGAGCTTTATACATAGTGTTTGAAACAATATGCTATGCCTTATGTATAAAAGATAAAGAGGAAGATGAAAAGAACTAAAAAAGGACGCTAACAGTTTCTGTTAGCGTCCTTTTCATTATGAAGCAATTTCACCAGTTTTTGTATCATCTTGATTGTACGTATCTTGATCTAATTCACCAAGCCATTTACTAGAAATAAGACCTGCTGTCATAGAACCACTTACGTTAAGAGCTGTACGACCCATATCGATTAATGGTTCAACTGAAATAACAAGAGCGACAATACCGATTGGTAAGTTCATTGTAGATAGTACGATTAACGCTGCGAATGTTGCACCGCCACCAACGCCGGCAACACCGAATGAGCTAATCGCAACGACAGCGATTAAAGTTAAAATAAATTGTGGTTGTAATGGATCGATTCCTACAGTTGGAGCGACCATCATTGCAAGCATTGCTGGATAAATACCTGCGCAACCGTTTTGTCCGATAGATACTCCAAATGATGCTGCGAAGTTGGCAATCCCTTCGGAAATACCAAGCTTTTCTTTTTGTGCTTCAATATTTAATGGCATTGCACCAGCACTAGAGCGAGATGTAAATGCAAATGTTAATACAGGGAATACTTTTTTCAAATATTGAATTGGATTTAAACCAGATAGAGCAATTAATAATAAGTGGATAACGAACATTACGATAAGTGCTACGTAAGACGCTAAAACGAAGTTACCAAGTTTTAAAATAGCGTTTATATCGCTACCAGCAACTGTTTTTGCCATAAGAGCTAATACGCCGTATGGAGTAAGACGTAAAATTAATGTTACCATACGCATTACGATTGCATATACAGCATCAAGCATTTTCTTAAATAGTTCTGCTTGTTCTGGATATTTTCGCTTTACACCTATAAAGGCGATACCGATAAAGGCTGCAAATATTACAACAGAAATTGTTGATGTTGGACGAGCGCCTGTTAAATCAAGAAATGGATTCGTAGGTAACAGCTCTAATAATTTATCTGGAATTGTTGTTTTTTCAATAGAAGTAAATCTTTCTTCAACTAGCTTCAGACGAGCAGATTCTGCATCACCTTGTTGCAGACCTGTTGCAGATACATCAAATCCTGCACTTGCAGCGATACCGACAGCTGCAGCGATTCCTGTAGTAAGAATTAAAATTCCGATAATAAGACCACTAATTTTACCAAGGTTTTTCGTTAACTGTAATTTTGTAAATGCTGAAATAATAGATACTAAAATAAGTGGCATAACGATCATTTGAAGTAATTTCACATAACCGTTACCGATTAAGCCAAACCAAGTATTTGATTCAATAATTACTTTAGAAGTTGGTTCATAAATAAATTGTAATATAAGACCGAATATAATTCCGACTCCTAAAGCAGTAAATACACGTTTATTAAAAGATACATGCTTACGTTGCATATAATATAATACGCCAACTAAGATGAGCATGACTGCAACGTTAATTCCGACAAGCAGTGTATTCATGTTGATTCCCCCTAATTCCAATCTGTTATATAGAATATAAGGTAATAAAACCTATAAGTCAACTAGGAAATTGCGGATTTAAAAAAAAGATGGCATTTTGCCATCTTTTAATGTCCAGCCCCAGGGACAAGTAAAAACGTCGTGTAGTATGTAAATCCTATGAAGAAAACAGTTAAATATGCCCCAAATACGTATATATACATACGCTCTGTTAAATTTAAATAGCTTAAAAGTACGAAGAATCCTGTTTGTCCTAAAAATAGTAGTGCGGTCGAGTGCATATCCCCTACGTAAAACATAACCGAGAAAATTCCAGTCCAAAAGCCGAGAACGCGAAACATGCGCTCCATGCCATCTCCCTCCTTTTCTAAAAAAAGTAAACCTCACCTCATTATAGTTTATTTTTCTTACTATTGTAAATATTCGTTCATATAAAAAGAAGCCAATTATAATTGGCTTCTTTTTATATGAGAAATTAAATTGTTAGTTTATAATTACAAGATTTACATCCATCTAGTAAACTATCGTTTCGTGTTAATTCCGTGTTAGGGAATAGGATTTCAAAAATCCCTTTCATCATATCTCCGTGCATATTACAAATTTCAGTTGGATGATGAACGGCAACTTCTTTAAATGGACAATTGTGTACATCATAGAAAATTTTCGTTCCATCTGCACTTAATTCAAATGCAGGTGATAAGCCAGCTGTTGAGAAAGCTTCTTTTGCAATTTGAACTTTTTGTTCCACTGTTAAAGCATCTTCACTCACATTTAAACGCAGCATATGTTGTTGCATTAATTCGGCCCCGAATTGTTTTCCAGTTTCGTATAGCGCTTTTTCACCAGCAGCGCCAAGGCTAAGTAAAGAATTAAATGCGATTCTTGCTAATAATTGATAATCACGGAATGGAAATTGTAATTGGATAACATCTTCAGATAATACATACAATCTGCTTGGTCTCCCGCCTTTTCCAGTTTTCTTCGTTTCTGATTTCAGCATATGAACATCTTCTAATTTAGATAAATGTAAACGCGCTACGTTTGGATGAATGTCAAACTCATCTGCAATTTCTTGTACAGTTACGTAGCTATGTTTTTGAGAAATATATTTATAAATGTAATAACGAGTTGGATCAGATAATACACCTGTAATTTTTAAAGCTTGTTCCATGAGGATCTCCACCTTTATCACTTTATCCAAGATAATAACATTATAATACAGATAAACATAAGTATAGGTAATTTCAGACAATAATTCGGAAATTGTTCATAATTTCACAAACATATTTTTCCTTTTTGCGCTGGTGAAAATACAAAAGTAGTAATTTTTCTTATGAACTTTTTCATGCTATATACATAGTGGGGAGGGAAAAATGATGAATGGAATTGAAAGCTTTGCGAATACGATTTTGAAAGAAGCGTGCAGGGTACAAGCTTCGGATTTACATATTGTGCCCCGGAAGAAGGATGTAGCGGTTCAACTGCGTATAGGAAAAGATTTAATGACGAAACATTGTATTGAAAAGGAATTTGGAGAAAAGCTCGTTTCACATTTTAAATTTTTAGCATCCATGGATATAGGGGAGAGGCGGAAGCCACAAAATGGTTCCCTGTATTTACAAATGGATGGGCAAGAAGTGTATTTACGCCTTTCCACACTTCCAACTGTATATCAAGAGAGTCTCGTTATCCGTCTTCATTTACAGGTATCTATTCAGCCGTTATCTCATCTTTCGTTATTTCCAAGTACAGCGAAGAAACTACTTTCTTTTTTACATTATTCCCATGGGTTACTCGTATTTACTGGACCGACTGGTTCGGGAAAGACAACAACAATGTATGCGTTATTAGAGGTAATTAGAAAAAAGAAAACACGTCGCATCGTTACACTAGAAGATCCAGTTGAAAAAAGAAATGACGATGTATTACAAATTCAAATAAATGAAAAAGCAGGTATCACATATGAGGCGGGACTAAAGGCTATTTTACGTCATGATCCAGATGTTATTTTAGTCGGTGAAATTCGTGATGAAGAAACAGCAAAAATTGCTATAAGAGCAAGTTTGACTGGCCACTTAGTAATGACAACACTGCATACAAATGATGCGAAAGGGGCAATACTTAGATTTATGGATTTTGGCATAACGAGGCAAGAGATTGAACAATCTTTATTGGCTATAGCTGCACAGCGACTTGTCGAATTGAAGTGTCCGTTTTGCAAAAGAAAGTGCTCAACTTTATGTAAATCAATGAGGAAAGTAAGACAAGCGAGTATTTATGAGTTGTTATATGGATATGAGTTAAAACAAGCGGTTAAAGAAGCAAATGGGGAATGTGTCACTTATAAGCACGAAACATTACAATCTTCGATACGAAAAGGGTACGCTTTAGGTTTCTTAGAAGAGGATGTGTATGTTTAAGAAAATATGGAGTTTAAGTGATCAAGTAATATTACTGAAACGATTAGGAGAACTATTAGAAAAAGGATACTCCCTTTTGCAGGCTTTAGAATTTTTACGGTTTCAATTACCTGTAGAAAAGAAAGTGCAATTGCAGCACATGATCGATGGATTAAAAGATGGAAAAAGTCTACACGATTCTTTTTATCAATTAAAGTTTCATCAGGAGATGTTAAGCTATTTATTTTATGCTGAGCAACATGGTGATATTTCTTTTGCATTGCAACAAGGGAGCGCACTTCTTTATAAAAAGGATAAGTATAGAAAAGATATGATAAAAATAATGCAGTATCCTATGTTTTTGGCGTTCTTTTTAATAATCATGATTTTAATTTTTAATCGCATTTTATTACCGCAGGTTGACATGGTATATAGTTCGTTTGGTTCTACAGTACCGTTATTTACAGAACAAATATTAAGTGTAATTAAGCTACTACCCTATCTTATTTTTAGCACTATTTGTCTAGTCATAATTGGCTGTAGTATATATTTTTTTTACTTTCGGAAACTCCCTCATATGAAGCAGGTAAACATTATACTTCGTATCCCCCTCGTAAAAACATTTCTTATTTTAAAGCATTCACATTATTTTGCTAATCAATTGAGCAGTTTATTACACGGCGGACTATCCGTACTTGAGGCTCTAACAATAATGATGGAGCAAAAATATCATCCGTTCTTTCAGTATGAAGCGGGCCGAATTGAACGCCAATTAATTGCAGGAGAGCCGTTGCAATCTATTATTGCTAAAAGCGGATATTATGAGGAAGAACTTTCTTATATTATTACGCATGGACAAGCAAACGGTAATTTGGCGATTGAATTAGGTGACTATAGTGATCTTATTATGGAAAAGATTGAGCAAAAAGTTAGACGAATGTTAGTAATCATTCAACCAATTTTATTTGTGTGTATTGGAGGAATAGTCGTTCTTATGTATTTAGCAATGATTATGCCAATGTTTCAAATGATGAATTCTATATAGGAGGTATTTACATGCAGAATGAGGAAGGGTTTACCCTTTTGGAAATGTTATTAGTTATGGTCGTCATCACTGTATTATTACTATTAATTATTCCGAATGTAGTTACACAGCGTTCATCCGTCGAAGGAAAAGGATGTAAAGCCTATGTGAAATCTATAGAAGCACAAATACAAGTATACCAATTGCAACATAATAAAATTCCCTCTCTAAAAGAGCTAATTGATGGGAAATATATTACGAAGGATGAGTGTCCGAATGGTGAATCTATTCACATTTCAAATGATGGCACAGTAACAAGTGGGAAACTGTGAAACAAAAAGGTTTTACTCTTTTAGAAATGCTACTCGTTCTATTTGCAATTTCTGTACTAAGTATGGTCACGTATTTTAACGTACGTTCATTATATGAAAAACAAAAAATTGAACAATTTTTAAGACAGTTTTCAAATGATATTTTGTATATGCAACAATTAGCGATAAACCGTCAAAAACACTATACATTACGATGGTATAAAGATAGACATACGTACTATATAGGAGAGCTAAGTACGAATCTGACTATTATTAAAAGAGAATATGATAGCGATATACAAATTGATTTAAATACTTTTCCGAATCCGATGACATATAATCCGAGTGGAAATATTAATAGAGGCGGTACGATTTTACTTTCGTATCGAAGTTATAAATATGAAATTGTATTTCAGCTTGGAAGAGGGAGATTTACGTATCGTGAAATGTCAAAAGGGGTCAGTGATGGTTGAGATGCTTGTGGCATTAAGTATAGTAATGATGGCAGTATCTATAATACTCCCGCAATCAGTATTGATTATGCAAGAACGAAAGAACATACAAATTCGTTATAAGGCATTTGTATTATTAAAAAAGGAAGCAGTTTTATATATGTATGAGAATGAGGCAAAACAACAGAAAGAAACGGTCGTGAACGGAAATGTATATTACACATATTGGGGAGGAAATGAAGTTTGTGCTATGTGGAAAGATGTGAAAGGAAGAATGACGAAACAATGCTTTTATGCAGGAGAAAAAATAAATTAGAAGTTGGATTTACATTACTTGAAATGATCGTATGTTTTTTTCTGTTATCACTGTTCTTTTTACTCTTGCCACGTTTAAACTTTATTGCAATAGAAAACAAACAATCGAAAGGGTTAAATAATTGGGAATGGGATGTGTTTATAGGGCAAGTACAATTAGAATTTCGTGAAGTATCATTTGTAGAGAAAATAGTCCCTGAAAATAAGGGGAATCTTTTGCGCTTCCGCCTTCGAACTGGAGATGAAGTGACGTATGAAAAATTGAATAATCGTCTAATAAGAAAAGTGAATACGCGCGGAAGAGAAGTTATATTACAAAATGTTGAAATGGTTTCATACGAAGTAACACCTCATTTGCTCTTTATAAATGTGGAAGATATGAGCGGGAAAATATATGAAGGTGTAGCTATTAGGTATAGTGAAATGGAAATAAATACATGAGAAAACAAGAAGGGTTTACGCTGCCAGGAACAATTATTTTTCTTGTATTATTAACTTCGTTCTTTGTATACGAAACGAATATGTTGCTTATAGATAAAAAATTTTATATTGAAATAGAGCAAAAGTTTGTATTAGAGGAACTACTAAATCGATCTATTACAAATATAAAACAGGATTTACAGCAAAAAGAACAGGAAGGTATTTTTTTCTTTCCATATGAAAAGGGAGAAGCAAGTGGCAATTATGTCTTTGAAAATGATGTCATTTTTGTTTCGTTACAGTGCAAAATCAAACAAGAAGTTTTCTATAAAGTAAGCTTTCGGTATAGAAAAAAGGATGAGAAAATATTCGATTGGATAGAAGGATAGTATGTAACATATACGGATGAAAAACCATAATTTTCCCTTTGAAAATAGGCTGTTTTTTCAAAGGAAATGGATAAATAAAACAATCAAAAGTTTAAATTTTCTTAAAAAAGAGAAAGGTAGAAAGAATATGATATATTCATGCTATCCAATCATTATTTTTAGGGAGAATAGGGAAATGACAAACAACAATCAAATAGGTGAAAACAAGGAACAAACTATTTTTGATCATAAAGGAAATGCAATTATGACGGAAGATAGGGAAATACACATTATTTCAAAATTCGAAGAACCTCTTATTGTCGTGTTAGGAAATGTATTAAGCGATGAAGAATGTGACGAATTAATTGAATTGTCTAAAAATAAGTTAGCACGTTCTAAAGTTGGTTCATCACGTGATGTAAATGATATTCGAACGAGTAGTGGTGCATTTTTGGACGATAATGAACTTACTGCGAAGATTGAAAAACGAATTTCATCTATCATGAATGTTCCTGTGTCGCATGGAGAAGGATTACACATTTTAAATTATGAAGTGGATCAACAATATAAAGCGCACTATGATTATTTTGCAGAACATAGTAGATCAGCTGCTAATAATCGTATTAGTACGCTTGTCATGTATTTAAATGATGTAGAAGAAGGCGGAGAAACGTTCTTTCCGAAATTAAATCTTTCTGTGCACCCTAGAAAGGGAATGGCAGTATACTTTGAGTATTTTTATCAAGACCAATCATTAAATGAGCTTACGTTACATGGAGGGGCACCTGTAACGAAAGGTGAGAAATGGATTGCAACGCAGTGGGTGAGAAGAGGCGCTTATAAGTAAAAGCGTGTATGAAACGTTTTGTTCTTCATTGTATAAGAAGAACAAAACGTTTTTTTATTAAATAATGGAATCATTCGTTATAATAACAAATAATAACGAATGATTGAGAGGAACGAATATGAAATCTATATACATAACCGGTTATATGGGAGCAGGGAAAACAACAATTGGAAAAGCATTAAGTAAAGAACTTCATATGGAGGTTGTTGATACAGACCAAAAAATTGAAGAGAAGCAGGAGAAGGCAATTCGTGATATTTTTGCCGAAGAAGGCGAAATAGCTTTTCGCGAATATGAAAGTGAAATGTTACGTTCACTACCGAGTTGTAATGTAATTATTACAACTGGCGGTGGAATCATTGAACGAGAGGAAAACCGAAAGTGGATGAAGGAAAATGGAACCATCGTGTATTTATATTGTGATCCACATGTAATTGCAGAAAGACTTCGTGAAGATACGACACGTCCACTATTTCAGAAGAAAGATATAGAGGCATTTGTGGCAAAATTTGAATCACGCCGAGCTTATTATGAAGAGGCACATATTCATATTGATACGACGAATAAGTCTGTAAAGGAAATTATGAATGAATTAAAAGAAAAGATTAATGAATAAAAAAGTGGACATACTAATCAAGTAGAGGTGATGATAATATGTCTACTAATGATTATGTTCGCTTTGTGACGCAGCAGTTTGTGTCGTATATGGATGCTCCAAAAGAAGATCGTAAACAAAAGAAAGAACAACGTCGTGCTGAAAAAGAGCCATTTATGAATAAATGGTTTGGTGTTATGCCGCTAAGTGCTGCTTTGTTTTATCGAAATGTAAAAAATAAAAGAAAAAAATCAAGTTAACGATTTCATAATATGTGTAGCAAAGTGAAAATCCCCTAGTAGCATCATACTACTAGGGGATTTTTTATTTACTGCACAGATTCCTTTTCTTCTGTAACGGCATGTATTTTATTGTTCACCCATACGAATCCTATTCCGATACAAATGGAAATGCCCCATCCAACAGCGGTCATAATCGCTCTCATTTCACCATAGCCATCTACACCGAAAACAGAGATGAAATAAATCTTTAAGAAGCTTTTTAATATGAATTGTAGACCGAAAAATAGCGTTAAATATTGTAGTGCTGGATAAATACGACTATCACGATACAGTTCACGACTTTTATCACGGTCATGGCCTTGCAGTGCGGCAATATCTGCTGCGAAATATAACATAAGTGGTTTCTTTATAAAAATTGTACATATGACGATAATACCGAGTACGATGTGATAATACGCATCGTTCCACAGCATTCGTTCAGCTGATCCAGATAATAGATCTACTGTTGTATTAGAAATGAGTGTAATTAAAATAAAGAACCCTGTCACGTTAAATTGTTTTTCTTTTTTAAAGGTATACAGTGTATAAATAATTCCCGGAACAGAGGAAAGTAACATCGCGTAATAAGGGTCAATATAAGGTTTTGCAAATTTCCAAATGAGGAATGGGATTACGAGATAAAAGACAAGATCTAATATAGCTTTTTTATTTTGATTCATACAAATCCTCCTTAAGTCATACATATATTTTATAATATAATTTCTGAAAATTGTATAAGGTTTAATAGGAAAAGGAAAAATATATCACTTTTTGAGGGATTAGTAGATTGAAAAAAATTGCCCCTAGCGTAGTAAGTTTTTTTAGTATATAATAAAGGAAACGCTTTCATTTTTATTTTGTTCACAAAATGGACGGAAAATCACATATTTACTATCGATATGTTGCTTTATAATGAAACTAATTAAATATACATGCATACAATATTGTGAAATAAATAACATAAATAATTTATATAAATGTAAACGTTATCAAAAGAGAGAGGTGGAGACAATGAGTAAATTTTTCTTCAATCATAATCCAGCAACAGTAGAGGATGGAAGGCTTGTTAAATATGCTGAAATTATTTATGGAGAAGGTGGCCGTTCTGTATTAGAAAATTTAATGGTGAAGGCATCTATCAGATTGCGTGATCGTTATCCGAATAAATCTGACGAGCAGATCTCGAACCTAGTAAATAAAGGCATCCATGATATGTTTCAAAAATACGTGAGCGAGTAAGAGTAGCCAATGGCTGCTCTTATTTTTTTGTATAAGGATTGTATCTCTAGCTGAAAATAAGGGTGTACTTTGAAAGACATAAGAAGGAGTGGAAAAGATGAGTAATGGAATTGGCCGTTCAAAAGAAAACCTTCCTACTGATGCAAATCATGTGAGTGCAAAAGATCGCGCGTATCAAAAACGCATGGCAAAGCAAAAACAACAAGAGCGTAATGGTGGCGATAAAGGATAACTCAAAAAAGCTCCTTCTAAAACAGAAGGGGCTTTTTAAGATAGAAAATGATTCGCGGTAACATAAAAGAGTCCGCCATTAATAATTTGTACTGTAATGCGTGGTTCATATTGTTCTTGCAAAGCTTGTTTTTCAATTTCATAACTTTCGGGAAGTTCATCGCTTTCTTCATAAAAGCGATTTAAAAGATCTAAATCGTGATTCCAGCGCACTCTTGCTTCTTTCGCCCACGTATGGTCATCTTCTGCAATAATATTCTTTAAAGCGTCCTCTATACGTTGTAAACCGCTTTGCGGTTTAATGATAGGTGAGAGCGTAAAACAAAAGTCAGGTATTTTCGGCGTAAGTTTAATTTTAGCTAATGTTTCATGAAAGTTTGCAATCATTGTGCCAGAAATGAGGTGAATCCCAATGGAGTGAAGGATGTCCTTTTTTCGATCACATTGATAGGAAACTTTAATATTTACACCGAGCCACGGATGGAGTGGTGTATGTGTTGCTCCGCTATGCCGTACTTCCTCATATAAACGTATGTAAGAGCCTAATTCTTTTGTCGTTTGAAAAATTTGATGAAGGCGTGGGGAACCGTAGTGAATAAGCTCGCCATCGTTTTCTTCATTTTCTGGATTTGTAATAAGAGTAAGGCGCATCGGATTCGGTACGCCTCCTGTTTTCTCAAGATAGTGCCAATAAAAAGGGCGATTCATTAATAATTTATCCATTTCAATTGTTAACTGTACATCTAGTAAATGAGGAGAACGTTCTAAAATTTCACAGTTATTTGCCTCAAAAAAATTGTATAAGTAATTATGAATTTCATGTTGCTGCATAGCCTTGCACCTCAGCTTCATTTCGTTTCGCAAAGTCGATAATAGATGTTAAGTTTTCCATCTTAATTCGGATTTCTCCTTCGCTTTTTGATTGCGCAAATATTTCTTGAATGTGCGCGTCGATGTTTTTCATATTAATTCTCGTTAAAATTTCATCAAGTTCCCCGATAACACGCTCAAATAAATTGATTTTTTCATATAACAGTTTCAAAATATGTTCTTCCACAGTGTGTTTTGTAGCTAAGTTATAAATATGAACATCATTCTTTTGACCAAGACGGTGAATACGTCCGATTCTTTGTTCAAGACGCATTGGATTCCATGGCAAATCATAATTAATCATATGGCTACAAAACTGTAAGTTAATCCCTTCACCACCAGCTTCAGTTGCAATTAATACTTGTGCATGGTTTTGGAAAAGCTCTTTCATCCAATCTTTCTTCCCTCGTTTAAATCCGCCGCGGAATGGAACGGAAGAAATACCGTGTTGTTGTAAAAACCATTGTAAGTACATTTGTGACGCTCGATATTCTGTGAAGATGACGACTTTATCGCCAATTTCTTTAATAAGCTCAAGAGCTTTATTCGCTTTTGAGTTGAAAGGAATATGATTAATTTTGTCCATTAGCACATCAATATGCGGGTCTTTTATGTAATTCTCATTTTCCTTCTGTCGTTTTTCTACATGTTTTTTTAATGAATAATACACAGCCTCGCGACTACTACACGCTTCCCGTTTTAAAGTTAATGATGAGAAAGCAGATGTGAAGGCGTCTTGTCCTCGCCAATTTTCGATATCATTATATAGAGCTTGTTCTTGTTCATTAAACTCAACAAAAATTGTACGTACATGTCTCTTTGGCCAATCAATTCCGGTATTATGCCGTCGATTTCGGACCATCACTTTATTAATAAGAGCTTTTAAATCTTCATCAGATTCGGCAGAACGATTTTTTGAAGCGTAATATTCTTCAAAGTTGGATTGATTGCCTAAATGTCCCGGCTTTAATAAAGAAACAAGGTTGAAAATTTCATCAATCTTATTTTGAACAGGAGTAGCGGTTAATAATAAACAAAATTTCTTTTTTAATCGCTGTGCAAATTCATAGTTTTTTGTTTTATTATTTTTAAGTTTATGGGCTTCATCAATAATAATAAGGTCATATTCTAAATTCAAAACGATATCGCGATGCGGTGAACGTTTTGCAGTATCAATTGATGATACAATCACATCAGCTTGTTCCCATGAGTAGCTTTTCTTCTGGGCTACAGCAGGAATAAAGAACTTTGTATTTAGTTCGTATGCCCATTGTGATACGAGGGAGGCAGGGACGAGTATCAGTACTTTTTTCACAAGGCCACGGACCATATATTCTTTTAAAATAAGCCCAGCTTCAATCGTTTTCCCAAGTCCTACTTCATCTGCTAGTATCGCTTTACCATTCATTTGTTCAATAACATTTTGAGCGACTTCTAATTGATGAGGAAGTGGTGTGAAATGGGATAAATGTTTCGGTGCTTGTAATCCATCGAAAGTAGGAACAAGTAACGATTTTTCTGTTTCATAAGCTAAATGATATAAATCCCAGTTTGTCCAAGGGCCATCTTCGTCAATTCTATTTAAAAAATTGTTTTGCCACGTTCGATCTATGGAAATATCGACATTCATTACGACTCTCCCACCTTTTATAAACTAAAGTAATTATTAAAAAATCTGTATTTATAAGCCTTGTAATAAGGCTCTATTACACTTGTTGAAAGGTAAAGAATAAACAAAGATAAAGAGCTAAATCTAAAAAACTGTATGTAATAAGATTAAGCATAAAAAATTCTAAATTATTTTTTATGCTAGAATATTGATGAAATATAGCGAATAATGTTAGGATAATGGTGTGAAATGTGTGGAATCTTTCGTATTTTATCCAAGAAAGTGATTTTTTATTTACGCTTTCATAAAAAAATATAAGGAGATTCCGTATATCCTATCTTTTCAGAGTGAAAATGTTTAGATAAGGGAAACAACTTTTATTGATTTGTCAGAGCATAAGGGGGAGAGAGCATGATTACATTACAACGTACACCGTTATTTGATGTATACGCGAAGTATGGTGGGAAAACAATCGACTTCGGTGGTTGGGAGTTACCAGTTCAATTTTCAAGCATTAAAGAAGAACATGAAGCTGTACGTACAGCGGCAGGTTTGTTCGATGTGTCTCATATGGGAGAAGTTGAGGTAAAAGGTGTAGATAGTTTAGCATTTTTACAACGTGTTGTTACAAATGACGTATCTACCTTAAAGGTGGGGGGCGCACAATATACAGCTATGTGCTACGAAAATGGTGGTACAGTAGATGATTTATTAATCTACAAACGTGGTGAAGAAGACTATTTATTAGTAATCAACGCATCAAATATCGAGAAAGATTACGAATGGTTAGCTAGCCATGTAATTGGCGATGCAAAAGTAGTCAATGTTTCTAGTGAAGTTGCACAGCTTGCAATTCAAGGACCAAAAGCAGAAGGCATTTTACAAAAAGTTATGTCAGAAGATTTGAAAGAAATTAAGTTCTTTAAATTTAAAAACAATATTCTTGTAGATGGAATTCCAGCACTTGTATCTCGTACAGGTTACACAGGTGAAGATGGATTTGAAATTTACTGTAAGAGTGAAGATGCTGCAAAACTTTGGGAGAAACTTCTTGAAGTTGGAGCAGAAGAAGGCTTAAAAGCATGTGGTTTAGGTGCTCGTGATACACTTCGTTTCGAAGCAACATTACCACTTTACGGTCAAGAATTATCAAAAGATATTACACCGATTGAAGCTGGAATTGGCTTTGCGGTAAAACCAAATAAAGAAGCAGACTTCTTTGGAAAAGCGACTTTAAAAGAGCAAAAAGAAAACGGTGCGCCTCGTAAGTTAGTCGGCATCGAAGTAATTGAACGTGGAATTCCTCGTACGCATTACCCTGTATTTATTGGAGAAGAAAAAATCGGGGAAGTAACGAGTGGTACACAATCTCCAACGTTAAAGAAAAGCATTGGTTTAGCACTAATTGATGTAAAATACGCAGCAGTTGATACAGAAGTAGAAATTGAAATTCGTAATAAACGCGTCAAAGCAGTAGTTGTTCCAACACCATTTTATAAACGTTCAAAGTAACGGGGAGAGGGGTAGATTTCATGTTGCATCGTTATCTTCCAATGACAGAAGAAGACAAAAAAGAAATGTTACAAACGATCGGCGTTCAAACGATTGATGAGTTATTCTCTGATATTCCAGAGAGTGTTCGTTTTAAAGGGGATTTAAAAATTAAAGAAGCAAAATCAGAGCCAGAGCTTTTAAAAGAGTTATCTCAAATGGCTAGTAAAAATGCTAACTTAAAAGAGTACGCTTCTTTCTTAGGAGCAGGCGTATACGATCATTACGCTCCAGTAATTGTAGATCATGTTATCTCTCGCTCAGAATTTTATACAGCTTACACGCCATACCAACCGGAAATTTCACAAGGGGAATTACAAGCAATTTTTGAATTCCAAACAATGATTTGTGAATTAACAGGAATGGATGTAGCAAACTCTTCTATGTACGACGGAGGTACAGCTTTAGCTGAAGCGGCAATGCTAGCAGCTGGCCATACTCGTAAAAAGAAAATTCTTGTATCTAGCGCAGTTCATCCAGAATCAAGAGCTGTACTTGAAACATATGCAAAAGGTCAACATCTTGAAGTTGTTGAAATTAATCATAAAGATGGTGTAACAGATTTAGACGTATTACAAAGTGAAGTAGATGATACAGTTGCTTGTGTAATCGTTCAATATCCAAACTTCTTCGGACAAGTTGAAAAATTAGCTGATATTGAAAAAATCGTTCATCAACAAAAATCATTATTTATCGTTTCTTCAAATCCATTATCATTAGGCGCATTAACACCACCAGGAAAATTTGGTGCTGATATTGTAATCGGTGATGCACAACCATTTGGTATCCCAACGCAGTTTGGTGGACCACACTGTGGTTACTTTGCAACAACGAAAGCATTTATGCGTAAAATTCCAGGACGTCTTGTCGGACAAACTGTAGATTCAGATGGTAAACGTGGATTCGTATTAACGTTACAAGCGCGTGAACAGCATATTCGCCGTGATAAAGCGACGTCTAACATTTGTTCAAACCAAGCATTAAATGCATTAGCAGCATCAGTTGCAATGACGGCACTTGGTAAACAAGGTGTGAAAGAAATGGCACGTCAAAACATTTCTAAAGCACAATATGCAAAACGTCAATTTGAAGCGAAAGGCTTCACTGTAACATTTGCTGGACCATTCTTCAATGAGTTCGTTGTAGATTGCAAGCGTCCAGTGAAAGAAGTAAACGATGCATTATTACAAAAGAATATTATCGGCGGTTACGACCTAGGCCGTGATTATAAAGAGCATGAAAACCATATGCTTGTAGCAGTAACTGAGCTTCGTACAAAAGAGGAAATTGACACACTTGTAAACGAAATGGGGGCTATCCAATGAAGAACCAAGACCAAGCACTTATCTTTGAAGTGAGTAAAGAAGGACGCATAGGATATAGCCTACCAAAATTAGATGTAGAAGAAGTGAAACTAGAAGATGTATTTGAGAGCGATTATATTCGAGTAGAAGATGCAGAGCTACCAGAAGTATCTGAACTTGATATTATGCGCCATTATACAGCACTTTCAAACCGTAACCACGGTGTAGATTCTGGATTCTATCCACTTGGATCTTGTACGATGAAATATAATCCGAAAATTAATGAAAGTGTAGCTCGTTTCGCAGGATTTGCAAATATTCATCCGTTGCAAGATGAAAAGACAGTACAAGGTGCAATGGAATTAATGTACGACTTACAAGAGCATTTAATTGAAATTACAGGTATGGATACTGTTACATTACAACCAGCTGCTGGTGCACACGGAGAATGGACAGGCTTAATGTTAATTCGTGCATACCATGAAGCAAATGGTGACTTTAACCGTACGAAAGTAATCGTTCCTGACTCTGCTCACGGAACGAATCCAGCATCTGCAACTGTAGCTGGTTTTGAAACAATTACAGTAAAATCAAATGAACATGGTCTTGTTGACCTAGAAGATTTAAAACGTGTTGTAAACGAAGAAACAGCAGCACTTATGTTAACAAACCCTAATACATTAGGTCTATTCGAAGAAAATATTTTAGAAATGGCAGAAATCGTCCATAACGCAGGCGGTAAATTATACTATGATGGTGCAAACTTAAATGCGGTATTAAGCCAAGCGCGCCCAGGAGATATGGGATTTGACGTTGTGCATTTAAACCTTCATAAAACATTTACAGGTCCTCACGGCGGCGGTGGCCCAGGTTCTGGTCCAGTAGGTGTGAAAGCTGATTTAATTCCGTACTTACCAAAACCAATTTTAGAGAAAACGGAAGATGGCTATCGCTTTAACTATGACCGTCCAGAAGCAATTGGGCGCGTAAAACCATTCTACGGTAACTTCGGAATTAACGTTCGTGCATACACATACATTCGTTCTATGGGTCCAGATGGATTACGTGCAGTAACGGAGTATGCGGTATTAAATGCGAACTATATGATGAGAAGATTAGCACCATTCTATGATCTTCCGTTCGATAGACATTGTAAGCATGAGTTTGTATTATCAGGTCGTCGTCAAAAGAAACTTGGTGTACGTACATTAGATATTGCAAAACGCCTGCTTGATTTCGGTTACCATCCACCAACAATTTACTTCCCATTAAATGTGGAAGAATGTATTATGATTGAGCCGACAGAAACAGAATCAAAAGAAACATTAGACGGTTTCATTGATAAGATGATTCAGATCGCTAAAGAAGTAGAAGAAAATCCAGAAGTTGTACAAGAAGCACCTCATACAACAGTCATTAAACGTTTAGACGAAACAATGGCTGCACGTAAACCAGTTTTACGTTATGAAAAGCCAGCTCCTGTACAAGTTTGATTAGAATAACAAAGGAAGAACTCGCTATATGCGAGTTCTTTTTTTGTATGGAGAATTTGTTCCGCAATTTGTGGTCTGATAATCAGTAGAGATGAAAAAAACACCCACTGATTAAAGTTTCACTTTATGCAGAAGTGGTGAAGAAAATGTTAAAAATTTATATTTTTTGTTTCATAATGGTGTAAAGAAGCAGTTTTATAGGTGATTTTGTTGAAAAAGTCAGTTTGATAAAAGTATTTATTTTTGTTAGAATTTTATTGAAATTAAGAAGATGTAATGAGATAGGAATGACTCATTTTTATGTATATGTGAAAAAACGAGCAAGTTGGGGGTGAAAATGTGGGATATCGGTGTTATAGAATGATATACCATTTAGAAAACGGAAAAACGATTAAAGATGTAAAAGAATTTTGTTATCGAGACCAAGGAAAAGTGCTAGAAAGAGTAGCGCATCGTGTAATGGATAATAGAGAAGTGACGGCAATTGATAAGCAAGGAACGATCATTTCAATAGCATGTG
This sequence comes from Bacillus paramycoides, assembly GCF_038971285.1. Lineage (NCBI taxonomy): Bacteria > Bacillati > Bacillota > Bacilli > Caryophanales > Bacillaceae > Bacillus > Bacillus paramycoides. The sequence goes on along the minus strand of NZ_CP152427.1, from coordinate 4,105,452 downwards.
AGGACATTGTAAAGGTGGAACTGGATTACATAACAGAAAGTTAACCTTGAGTCATATCGAATTATTCGATAAAATATACTGTTGAATGGTGAAGTGAGAAGAGAGGAGTTTATCATGGGTAGTACAAGACACTTTTATATGTTTATCTTAGCGTTTGTTCTAGTTGTGGCATTAACGATTTATTTAATTGTTGATAGCACTTGGTACAACACAGTTCATCCGGCGTTCCTTCTGTTTATGTATGTAGGAATTGCGGTAGTGAGTTTCGGAATGAGAGATGAGATGTTAGATCGCTTTGAAAAGTGATACATATACGAAAGACCAACAGGAAAATGTTGGTCTTTTTTTCTTGCCAAAAATAGGACAGTGTGTATATACTGTATATATAAGGTATATACAGTATATACACACTGGAGGAAAACATGAATATTATTATTTCGAATTCTTCCCAAGACCCTATTTATGTACAAATAAGAAAACAATTAAGCCAGCTTATTTTAAATGGTGGTTTAAAGGGTGGAGACCAATTACCGTCTATTCGTAGCTTAGCGAAAGAATTACAAATTAGTGTAATTACTACGAAGCGTGCGTACGAGGAGCTTGAAAAAGAAGGATATATAGAAACTGTTGCTGGGAAGGGGACTTATGTTTCACGTAAAAATAATGAACTACTAAAAGAACAGCGAATTCGTCTATTGGAAAGTAAAGCGGAAGAGATTGTAAATGAAAGTAAAGCGTTGCAGCTTTCACTTGAAGATTTACAGCAGATGATTGCGTGTTTATATGAGGGGGAATAAGGGATGTTAGAGCTAAAAAATGTTTGTAAAAGTTATCAAGATTTTGCAGTGAAAAATATAAGTTTTACACTGCCACGCGGATATATTATGGGGTTTGTCGGACCCAATGGAGCAGGGAAAAGTACGACGATCAAAATGATTATGAATTTAATTAGAAAAGATAGCGGCGATATAAAAATTTTTGGCAAGGACAATAAGAAAGCCGAAAAGGAAATAAAACAAAATATTGGTTTTGTATATGATGAAAATCATTATTACGAAGATTTAACGTGTGAACAAATGAAACGTATTATTGCACCGTTATATAAAAAGTGGGACGAAGAGCAGTATCAATCGTATATGCATAGATTACAAGTTCCAAAGTATAAAAAAATTAAAGAATTATCAAAAGGAATGAAAATGAAATTTGCGATTGCCATCGCGCTCTCGCACCACGCAAAGTTTATCATTATGGACGAACCGACAGCAGGATTAGATCCAGTTGTTCGAAGTGAATTACTTGATATGTTGCAAGAGATTGTAATGGAAGATGAAGTATCTGTATTATTCTCAACTCATATTACAACAGACTTAGAGCGTATCGCAGATTACATTACGTTCATCAACGATGGAGAAATTATATTTACTGGTGAGAAAGATGAACTAATGGAGAACTACGTAATCGTAAAGGGAAGTAATGATTTATTAGACCGAGAAGGAAAAGAGCTATTTGTTGGATTAAGAAAAAATAAATTTGGTTTTGAAGGTTTAGCGAAGGATAAACAAGCAATTGTCGATTGGTTTGGAAATGAAGTTGTACTAGAAAAGCCTACATTGGACGATATCATCGTTTACACCGCGAAAGGGAGAAGTGCCTATGCGTCAGCTCGTATATAAAGATTTGTTCTTTTTTCGGGTAACTTGGTTAGTGAATCTAATTATGCCTCTTGTATTAATTATGTTAGATCCAAGTAGTGAATTGTTATTTTCGATGAGTTGTCTATTTATAACACTTTCCTCGGTTATGACGTTAATCTTTATGGATGAAAGGAATAAAAGTGACATTGTTATAAATAGTTTACCGGTAAGCCGAAAGGATATCGTCATTGCTAGATATATTTCCTGTGCAATATTTATTGTAGGTAGCATGCTCTCTACTATGTTGATTGTTTTTCTTATAAGAGGCATTGCTTTTATTGGTGATATCGGTACATACCATCCTAATCTACATATTGAGATTTCATGGTATGAAGTAATAAATGGAGCTGTTTACACCATATTTTTTGTTGTAATATTCTTTCCTAGTTATTATGTTACAAGGTCAAAGATAGCACGAAGTATAGTGTCAGGAGCATCAATGGTAGTTGGTGGAATTGCTTGGATATTCATAGGAGATGGATTGGATGAAACAACACCTTCGTTCATTGAGTGGATTATGAATCCAATGCATATTGGTTTATTTATAGTTGGAGGAATCATATTAGCTAGTGTCTATATCATTTCTATGTTTTTTACAATTAAAATTTATGAAGCGCGTGATTTATAGAGAGGAGAATTCAGATGCAACAGTTGATTTTGAAGGAGTTTTTCTTACAGAAGAAGATATTTCCTTTCTATTTTTTAATACCTATGTTATCTATTTTTAGGGATTCCGTTCAACCAATGGGGATTACAATAGGATTATTTATAACATGTAGTACAATTATTTATATTTCTTTTTATCATGAGGAGAAAAGTAAAACAGAAAAAGTATTAGTGAGTTTGCCTATAACGAGAAAAGAGATAGTCATAGCTAAATATATTTCAAGCTCATTATTTATTATAGCTGGTTTGAGTATAACTTTTATAGTCATAATATTAGGAAATATTTTATTGGACAGAGATATAGTTATTCCTGGATATGCGATATTTTCAGCAATAGTAGCAACTTTGATTTATTGTGTAGTAACGATACCTACTAATTACATTGGAGGATATAAAGCTACTTCTGTCTTGAATGTTATTATGGTTTTGCCTTTAACCGGTATGATTGGCCTTATGTGCAATGTTTTTGGTGATAAAACAATTATGTTAAAAGTACTTCACTCTCAAGTGGCTACACAAGCAATGGGTGTTCTTGGTATCGGAGTATTAGTGAGTATATTCGTATCAATGTTTCTCTCAATGAAAATGTTTCAGGAGGCAGAGTTATAGAAGGGACATTTTCATATTAGGAGGTGTAATACGTGATCAAGCAACTCGTCTTAAAAGATATGATGTTGCAAAGAAAATTAGGGTTTGTTTATCTTATATGTTTGGTTTTCCTTGCTATTGTTGATTTTCGTAGTGATAGCTTCCTTATGACGATTAGCGTATCTATACCTTTTCTTGGCACGGTACTGTCAATGAGTTATAAGGGGAAAAATAAAAGTGAAATGATAGTAAATAGTTTACCGTTTGACCGTAAAGATATTGTCATAGGGACGTACATATTTGTAAGTATTTTAGTTGCTCTAGGTGGATGTTTCTCACTAGTGGTTGGTTTAATACAGCTACAAAATGAGCATATGACTGGAGTTATGCTGTGGGGAGAAATTCTTGGAGGTATAACAGGTGGGTTTGTTTGTAGCATAATTATACTCCCAATTGAATTTTCAGTAGGATATAGCAGTGCAAAACAAATTGCTCCCTTCATCGGAATTGCATTTGGTTATTTAAGTGGACTGATTGTAAGTAAAGTATGGTTAGATGTAGAAAATGTTTGGAGCATGAGTCTAGTCGTAAATAGTTGCTTTATAGCAGGATTGCTTCTTTTATATGTTATGTCTATGTTACTCTCAATTAACTTGTATAATGAGCGTGATTTATGAGGGGAGGATAATAGTTTTGAAACAACTAATTTTAAAAGATTTCATCATTCAATGGAAATTTTTAATTTGGTACATACTGTATCCTGTTTTCTTTTATATGGCCTTAACAGATACGGAAAATTTGTTCATAATTATGTCAGTAATTTTTACAATTGGGGCAACAGTAAAGACGTTTGAAGCAGATAGTAAAAATGAGAGTGAAGTTATAGTAAGTAGTTTACCAATATGGAGAAAACAAATTGTGTATGCGAAATATATAGTAGCAATTATTATTATTTTTATAAGCGTAACGGTCGGTTGTTTCACGATGGGAATGAAGAGTAGGGTTAACCTATTTGAATTTATTGAAACGACAATGGTTGCTAGTATTAGCTTGATTTTAATGTATTTAAGTTTTGTTTTACCAATATCGTTTTGGCTAGCGTATAAAAAAACTATTTTTATTGCGATTTTTATACTAATAGCACCTATGGCTGTTTCTTCTATTTTCTTTGGAATCAACCTAGAACAAATTCAACTATATAACAGCGTGTTATTCATTAGTTCGATATGCATGTTCATAATATCTATCTTCGTTTCAGTGAAATTGTATGAGAAAAGAGAATTTTAAAAGGTGCCTTATATAAGGCACCTTCTTCAATAACGACAATAGGAAAGTAAAAGTTTATAAACAGAGAGACTATTCGGTATAACATCTTTTGGAGTATGTAATATAAAGCTGAAAACGATAACGAGAATGAGAAAGAGGAAAAATAAAAATAGGATCTGCTTATGTACGGAATTTTGCATATTATCCACTCCTTTTTTAGGTAGTATGTCCAACAGAAAGGAATGTATGAAAAATGTTAGGGGGAGAATGATGAACAAAAGAAAATGGTTATATAGAATAGGAATATTTCTATTTTCAATCGGTCTCATATTAGCAAATTTTTACTCAGATATACCATCACCAATTCCTAATTTGCATAAAGGAATTGGTATAAGTATTGCCATAGTTGGTCTACTTTGTCTTATTACATCAAACTTCTACAGAAAGTCTGAATGAATATAAAAAAAGGACAGTTACTCTTTTTCAGGAGTACTGTCCTTTTTAAATAATTTATTCCATAGTTTGGCGATACTCCATATAATGACGATTGCAATGGAGGCAATGATGGACCAAACGATTGATATAATTTCAAGTGTCATGTTAGGAAGGAATGTGAGAATGGATACTACCCTATGAAATAACCATTCTATTATATGAAAACTGATTTGCAGTAGAATGACGATCCCGAGTGTAATCCATGCTAACAGTTGCTTCCCTTTTTCTTTCCACATGACATTCACCTCACGTTAGCTTAATAGTTTTAAGCCAACAGCGCCGCATAGAATGCAGCTTAAGAAGGCAAGACGACGCCAATCCGCTGATTCACGGAAAATAAGAATACCTAGAAGTGCACTTCCGGCAGTTCCGATTCCAGTCCAAATCGCATAAGCAGTTCCCATCGGTAGTGTATCCATCGCAAGTGATAAGAAGAAGAAGCTTACGCCGAAGTTAGCGATCAAAATAACTTTTGGTGCCCAGCCTTTCTTTTCAGTGGCTACTTTCATAAAGAGTACACCAATAATTTCACAAATACCAGCTAGAATTAAAAATACCCAAGCCATTTTATGCGGCCTCCTTCGCTTCTTTTTCTTCTGTTACTCGTTTTAAACCAATTACGCCGAAGAAGATTAAGCCAATTAATAAAACTTTTACAATAGAGAAAGGTTCTCCAAAGATGAAAATCTCTGTCAGAACGATCCCACCAGCTCCAATTCCTGTAAAGACGGCGTATACAGTGCCAACAGGTAAATCTTTATAAGCTCTAAATAATAAAACGAAACTAATTGTAATTAATAATGCAACGCCAGCCCATTCAAGTGGTGCCTCCGCGTGTTTTAGTCCAATAACCCAAAAGATTTCAATAATACCAGCTAAGATTACATAAATCCATGCCATATGTCATTTCTCCTTCCTACCAGTCGTTAGGTAAAGGGCTTAAAAACGACGCATTGCAAAGGAGCAATCCGTCAGTTTGAAAGGCCTCGCCAAAATACTTGCCAAGAGGCGCTTAAACGAGTCTCAAAGCGATTTAAACCTGCGAATAGTAGTTCAACCATAAGTCCGTCCAGTAAGCATAGGAAAGCTTCTAGAGCGTCTTTCACTTCAATGTTATGCAGTTCACTTTGCTCGTTTGCCTGTTTAAATATAGGGAATAAAAGTTTTCCGACGTTTTCGATGTGTGCATTCGCTTTTTCGATAATTTGTTCGCGAAATGCATCAGGCGGAAAATAAGAAGTTCGTAACCAAAACATTGATTCTTCACTTTCACCAAATCGTTTTGCATAGCCCTTTAGTAACTGTAAGAGCAATTCTTCAGTAGACGAATTTGAAAATTTTTCGATATCGTCTGTGAAGCTCTGTAAATCTTTTTGAAGAGCGGATTCTAAGCATATAAAATATAGCTCTTCTTTTCCTTTAAAGTGTGCGTAAATCGATGGCTTTTTAATCCCAACTTCTTGAGCAATATTTGCTAATGAAGTTCCTTCGTAGCCGTAGCGTGCGAAATGAGAAAGTGCTACAGCTTTAATGCGGTTTGCTGTCATTTTCATCCCCTACCTACCGTTCGTTAGGTTCATTATATGAGATGGAAAATATAAAGTCAATAGGTAAAGAACTGAAAAAGAGCGTTATAGGTAACGCTCTTTTTAGATAGTCTCTCGCTCAATTAAATGGAATGAAAGCTCTTTTGCGCTACCGACAATTTGCTCGCTCTGGATCTGCTTATGGAATAAAGAAAAAGCATGTGAGCCCATTGCGAGACCGGGATGTTCAATTGTGGAAATTTCTAACGCCTTTGAAATTTCATGGTTATCAAATCCAAGGATAGCAAGGTCTTCGGGTACTCGAATGCCATGTTTTCGAGCCTCTGTTAATAAACCAGCTGCAACTTGATCGTTCGCTGTAAAAATAGCGGTTGGACGATTTTTCATGTTTAAAATACGGTGGAGTATTCTTGCACCGTCCTGCATTGTATAGCATTGATGAAAAATCCATTCGGGATGTAACGTTTTGCATTCATTACGAAGTGTATCAGCAAATGCTTTTTCACGTTCCATAGAATTTACACTTGTTTTTCTTGCTAAACAAATCCCGATTTTTTCATGGCCTTTACTGAGTAAATAGGCGGTGCCGAGACGGAAGCCTTCATAATGATCTACGTAGACAGATGAAATGAGGGGGTGGTTCATTTTTTCGCATGAAATAATAGGAGCAAATTTTGCGAAAGGTTCAATTTGTTCCCATGAACTCGTTCGAGAGCAAATAATCATCCCGTCGAATTGCTTCATTTTCATCATTTCAAGAACACGAATTTCTTCAATGCTATCGTAATTTGTTTGACATAAATTAATATGATATCCAGCTGCTAACGCTTCGTTTCCGATTCCTTCAATAATGGTACTGAAGTATGGAAGATTAATGAAAGGGAGCATCACACCGATCGTATATGTTTTTCCCTTTATTAAATGAATAGCATTTATATTTTTTGCATAGTTCAATTCTTCAACAGCATCGAGAACACGCTTACGTTTTTCTTCTTTTACGTAAGGGTGATTATTAAGGACGCGGGAAACAGTTGATATGGATACACCAGCGGTTTTTGCAATTTGTTTTATATTGGCCATATGTATCACCTCTTCCCCTTATTATAAAGGGAAAATAATAAGAATGAAAAAATCTTGACCTGAAAAGCTTTTCACAAACTATGGTATGAATAAGGCTTCTTTTTATTCGCGTAACCTTTTCACTTGGGCGTAAGAATGATAGGGGTCTTTTTGTTTGCAAAATAGTTTTGTCAAAATGTGTGAGAATAACGTGGAAAGTTTTCAAAGGTGGAGTTTGGTAGCGAAGCGAATATGAAGAGCATATAAACGCTTCGTTCGTTAAGAGGGCGGTATGAAAGGGCGGAAACAAATTGAAAAAAAGGATCATTTGTTTCGTGTTTTCTAGTTTCGTACTAAGTTCATGTTCGTTTCAGCAAACGATACAAGAAGAAAAACAATTTGTAGGAACAACAGGAGGAACTATAGATCGTGTTACGGATCCAATTCCGCTGAAGGAGCTTCCAAAATATTTTTCAGTGAAATTTAAAGTGCCAGCGTTTTTACCGTATGACATTACGAGTGATGTGAAGGGGGAAGTCAGAACGATTGGAAAAAAGAAGGCTGTTGTCATGATTAAATATAAACAGCAGGAGCCAGGTAGAAATGAATATATTGAGTTAAATGTTGCAAACTTTCCTTATAGTTTTCCAAATCTCGTGGAAGAGAAGCGATTTCAAGAACAAATGAAATTGAATAATGGAGCACTCGCTTATTTTAAAAATAAGGATGAAGCCGAGCGAGGAGATGAATTTGCTACGCTTATATGGAAAGAGAAAGGACTTGAATATCAGCTCTTGTATCGTAATGCACAAGAAAATGATCAAGATGTGATTAAGAAAAATTTATTATACATTGCAAATAATATGAAATGAAAAAACTAGCTGAATCATTCAGCTAGTTTTTATATGTTATTATTTCTTTTTAATTTTTCCAGTCCACGTTTTGAATCCACCTTGTAATTGGTAGAAATCTTTGTAGCCTTGTTTCTTTAAGTATTGAGCCGCACGACCAGTACGGAATCCGCTTTGGCAGTATAAGTAAACTGGTTGATCTTTACGAAGTTCTTTATGACGAAGGCGAATTTGTGATAACGGAATGTTACGTGCGCCTAAAATATGTCCTGCAGTATATTCGTCTGCTTCGCGAATATCGATAAGCTGTGCTTTACGGTAGCCAGCGCGAAACTCTTCTTCTGAAAGTGTTGTAATTAATTTCTTCTGATAGAAATACATCCATACAGTGTAACCGATGAACGCTACGATTACGGCTAATAAAATAATCCAAGTTGTTGACACGATTCTATCGCTCCCTTTTTTCTTATCCTACTTTCAATATTATAATGCCCATATGTATTTATGCAACAGATTCATTTGTATATAAGAAGAAATTTCGTATTCTTTCACAAATTTTGTCGAATTTGGTAGACTAGAGAATGTGAAAAATAATTGGTTATATGAGGTGCAGGATGGGAAAAGAAAAATGGTGTTATATTAACTCTGGTCAATGTTCACCGGCATTTAATATGGCGTTAGATGAATGTTTATTAAACTGGCAAAGTGAAAAGAAAATGCCACCAACTATTCGCTTTTATGAATGGGAAGTACCAACATTAACAGTCGGGTATTTCCAGCGTGTTGAAAAAGATATTAATATGGATGTAGTTAACGAAAAGAAATATGGATTCGTTCGTCGTCAAACAGGCGGCAGGGGTGTACTACATGATAAAGAATTAACGTACAGTGTTATTGTGTCTGAAGATCATCCAAATATGCCAAAAACAGTTACAGAAGCGTATCGTGTTATTTCGCAAGGTTTATTAGACGGTTTTAAAGCATTAGGGTTAGAAGCGTATTATGCAGTTCCAAAAACAGAAGCAGACCGTGAAAATTTGAAAAATCCACGCTCAGGCGTATGTTTTGATGCACCATCTTGGTATGAAATTGTAGTAGAAGGAAGAAAAATCGCAGGTAGTGCTCAAACACGTCAAAAAGGTGTTATTTTACAGCACGGATCGATTCCATTAGAAATAGATTTAGATGAATTATACGATCTGTTTTTATTCCCAAATGAACGTGTAAAAGAACGTATGAAGAGTATGTTCTCTTCTAAAGCGGTAGCAATTAATGAATTAACAGACCGTACGTTTACAATCGAGCAGTTAATTAAAGCGTTTGAGGTTGGGTTTGAAAAAGGATTAGATGTAGAGCTTGTTCCGTATAAATTAACAGAAGAACAATTACATGAAGTGCAAACATTAGCAAAAGAGAAGTATGAAAGTAAAGAATGGAATTATAAAAAATAAGAGGTGGCAATTGCCACCTCTTATTTTTTATAGTAAATTAAGTACTTTTTCTACTTTGATTCCTTTATCTTGTAAAGAACGAAGGCGATTTACAACGTCCATAATTTCTTTGTCGAATGTAACGCTAATACCTTGGCTTTGTAGCTCTTCTTTTAATCCTTCAATAGAATCATCTATGTCGATGCCAAGCTCGTAATCTTGACAAACTTCAATTGTCTTTTTCACGAGTTTCACATAATTTTCTTGTAGTTTTGAATTTGTTTCAGTCAAAGCAGGCTGCTTCGGTTTTGCAGGCGCGACCGGTGCTGTCTCTTGCTTTGTAACTGGAGTTGGTACTTCTTTTTTCACAGGTGCTGGAGTAGATAATTCCACAGCAGCTTCTACACTTACTGGTTTCGGTGTCGGTACCGGAGTAGGTTTAGGTGCTACAGGTGTTTCTACTCGCGTAACAGGTTTTGGAGCAGCTGTAACTACTTTTGGAGCTTCTACAACTACTTCTTTTTTCGGAGTAGCTTCTACAACTGTTTCTTCTTGCTCAGTAGCCTCTTTATTTTCTTTACTCCACATAACGCGTTCTATTTCTAGAGAAACATTATTTTTGTTCATCGCTGTTAATGTAACTTTACCAACTTCAGCGTTTCCAGTGAAATCAACAATTTTATAAATAACACTCTTGTTCCAATCCACGTTTCCGCTCAAAAATAATTCTTCGTTACATTTCGGCGTTAAGCCCTCGATTTTAATTTCTGCGTTTACACCGTTTTCACTATATACCATAATTAGCGAAGCATTTACATCTTCGTCTGCTAACATTAGTTCACGTACCATTTTGCCGGTGCGTACTTGCGTTTTCTTCTTAACTGACATCTAATTTCTCCTCTCAAAAATTCAGTAATAATAAAAAATCGTATAACGAAAAATAATTGCTCACGAAGATTTATGATACCGATAATAAAAGCATCACGTCAACAATTAACTTTAATTATTTTGCATTTTTCTTATTTTCTTTATGAAATTTTTCAATTTGTAAAATTAGACAGAAGAAAAACAGCCTTTTGAAGGGCTGTTAAAACGTGGAAAACTTTAATGCGTTTTAATTTTTCCACGTGCCCCATACTAACGAGAGGAGGGAAGTATATGAAACCGTTTATGCCAAAACTTGTTTACTTTGAACCGAAAGCACTTGAATATCCACTTGGAAAAGAGCTGTATGAGAAGTTTACGAAGATGGGATTAGAAATTCGTGAAACGACATCCCATAATCAAATTAGAAATTTGCCAGGTGAAAATGATTTGCAAAAATATCGCAATGCAAAGGCAACGCTTGTCGTTGGGGTGAGGAAGACATTAAAATTTGATACGTCAAAGCCGTCAGCTGAATATGCGATTCCGCTCGCAACAGGATGTATGGGACATTGTCATTATTGTTATTTGCAAACGACACTTGGGAGTAAGCCTTACGTTCGCGTATACGTTAATCTTGATGAAATATTTGAGAAGGCACAGCAATATATGGATGAAAGAGCACCTGAAATAACAAGATTTGAAGCGGCTTGTACATCAGATATCGTTGGGATTGACCATTTAACACATGCATTAAAGCGGGCGATAGAGTTTATTGGAGAAAGTGAATATGGGCGTTTACGTTTCGTTACGAAATATTCGCACGTTGATCACTTGTTAGACGCAAAACATAACGGGAAAACTCGTTTCAGGTTTAGTATTAATTCACGGTATGTGATTAAAAATTTTGAGCCGGGGACGTCACCGTTTGAAGAACGAATTGAAGCGGCTCGTAAAGTAGCAGGCGCGGGTTATCCGCTTGGTTTTATAGTTGCGCCACTTTATATGCATGAAGGATGGGAAGAAGGATATCGTGAACTATTTGAGCGACTGTATAATACACTAAAAGATTTGTCCATACCGAATTTAACATTTGAATTAATTCAACATCGCTTTACAAAACCTGCAAAAAAGGTCATACAAGAGCGTTATCCGAGTACAAAGCTTGAAATGGATGAAGAGAAGCGTAAATATAAATGGGGACGGTACGGCATTGGGAAATACGTATATAAAAAAGATGACGCAGCAGTATTAGAAGAAACAATAAGAGGTTATATACATGAGTTTTTCCCTGATGCAGAAATACAATACTTTACTTAAGAGGAGTCTGTATACAAATACAGATTCTTTTTTGTTTTATATATTTAGGCTTGTTTTCAACTTGTCACGTTATTCTTTCTGGTGTATCATTTTATTGATTGCTTCGTACGGAATGAGCAAAATGAAATTGGATGGAGGAAACCGATGCCTACCCCTAGTATGGAAGATTATATTGAACAAATTTATTTGTTGATTGATGAAAAGGGTTATGCCCGCGTATCTGATATTGCTGAAGCGCTTAGTGTACATCCATCCTCTGTAACAAAAATGGTGCAAAAATTAGACAAAGATGAATATCTAATTTATGAAAAATATAGAGGGCTTGTATTAACATCAAAAGGTAAAAAAATCGGAGAACGTCTCGTATATCGTCATGACTTGCTAGAGCAATTTATGCGTATTATCGGTGTGGATGAAAGTAAGATTTACAATGATGTAGAAGGAATTGAACATCATTTAAGTTGGGAAGCAATTGATCGCATTGGTGATTTAGTGCAATACTTTGAACAAGATGAGGTTCGAGTGGAAACCCTTCGTGGTGTTCAAAAGGCAAATGAAGAGAAAAGTAATTAAGGGGAACGTATGTCGTTTCCTTTTTTATTTCAATCGAAAAGGATGGGAGAATTATGAAAGCAATTATTTTTGATTTTGATGGATTAATTGTGGACACAGAAACAATATGGTTTCACTCTTTCAGAGACGCCGTTCGTGAGTACGGTGGAGATTTACCTTTAGAGGAATTTGCAAAGTGTATTGGAACGACAGATGATGTACTGTATGCATATTTAAATGAGCAATTAAAAGAGAAGTTTAACAAGCATGCATTAAAAGAAAAAGTGAAAATTTTACATAAAGAAAAAATGAAAACACCAGAAGCTCGTGACGGGGTAAAAGAATACCTAGAAGAAGCGAAAGAAATGGGATTAAAAATTGCGTTAGCTTCTAGTTCATCTAGAGAATGGGTGGTTTCTTTTTTGGAAGAGCTACAAATTCGAGATTATTTTGAAGTTATCAAAACGAGAGAAGATGTTGAAAAGGTAAAACCAGATCCAGCACTTTATCAAATTGCGATAGAAGATTTAGGGATTGATCCGTCTGAGGCTGTTGTATTTGAAGACTCGTTAAACGGATTGAAAGCAGCGATTGCAGCAGGGTTAAAGTGCGTCGTTGTGCCTAATGATGTGACACGGAAATTACCGTTTGAAAATCATCATCTTAGAATTGAAAGTATGAAAGATAAAAGTTTGAAAGAAGTACTGCAAAATATAAAGAAAGACCGTATTTCCTAAAAGGAAGCACGGTCTTTCTTTTTGTTTTTTTTACCTTCAATGACAGTTAAATGAGATTGTTTTCTTTTTCGCTTCAAAGTGGAAGGAGTGCCTTTTTTCCCTTTGTCATTAGAAGCGTTTGATTTAAAGAAAGAATTGCTTAGGGGTGCTACATTTTGTTTCCCATGTTTGCGGCTCGATTGTTTTGCAGCACGCTTATATGAGCTTTGCGAATTTGCTGAACCGCTAGAGTTTGTAAACATTTTGTAGAGTAGATAAAAGATACCAACGACAGCCAACATGATACCAATATTTCTTAACACTCCCATTGGGTTTGTAATGACAGATGAAACAAGGCCGAATATTGCTAATCCGATAATAAGCACAAATATAGCGAAAGTAAACGAACGACCGTTCATAAGGAACACCTCCTAAAAACATATATTAAAATTAGTATATTAACGATGAGGAAAGGAGTTGAACACCATTTTTAAATAATTATTGTTTGTTTTCTAAACGTAATAATTCTTCAAACGATGCAATAGCTACTTCCACTTGATCATCTGTTGGTTCTTTCGTTGTTAATAGTTGTAGCCATAATCCGGGATATCCAAGTATGCGTAATACTGGAATATCGCGTAAGCGATTCGTAAATTGTAACACTTCAAAAGAAATGCCGAGAACGACAGGAATTAATAAAATTCGGTTTACGACTCTGGCCCACAGTGGATCTGTAGGGACAAGGAAATAAACAAACATTCCGATAATGACTGTAAATATAATAAAGCTACTGCCACAGCGATAATGAAGGCGAGTTTGTTTTTGCACATTTTCTACAGTCAGTGAAAGATTATTCTCATAGGCATTAATTACTTTATGCTCCGCACCGTGGTACTGAAAGACCCGCTTAATAAGTGGAGTTAAAGAAATAAAGTATATATAGCTCAATAATAGCATGAGCTTAATGACACTTTCGACAATGATTTGCCCTGTATGAGATGGGAAAATCGGTCTCGTTAATTCAGCTAGTAGTGCAGGGACTGCTGTGAAAATGACTTTACCGAATATGAAAGATAAAACGCCAACTGCTGCAACTCCTAATACCATCGTTAACTTCGATTGTTCTTCTTTTTTATTTGCAATTTGTTCGTCTTCTTCTGGGTGGACATCAAATCGTTCTGAAGCAAAGTTCAAATGTTTTGCTCCGTTTGCGCTTGCATCCACAATAGCGGCAATCCCTCGTAAAAATGGAATTTTTTTTAGGATAGATAATGCTTTATTACGAACGCGTGGTAATCGATAAAATTCAATCGATTTATCTTTACGACGAACCGCTGTAACAGTATATTCTCTACCGCCAAACATAACTCCTTCTATGACTGCTTGCCCGCCATATATTTGTTTTGACTCTTCTGCCATGTTAACACCAACCTGTATTTGTTTCTCTCTTATGTAGAAAAAGAGGCAATTGTCATACTGGGTTCTGTCGTTTTGAAATAAGACAATCACCGAGTTTCCTTTATTTTATCGATAAATACAAGTATATGACAAGGAAAAATGTTACGAGAGTCGGACATTTCTTATTCTTTTTATAGACAAATTTCGCAGTATTTAAACATGGTTCAAAATAGTTTCGGGCATACTATTGAGCGGAGGTGGCGATGTGAGTCAAGAACAATTAGGAACAAGGAATTTTGTACAAATTGGTTTATTTGGTGGACTCTTTTGGGGAGGGATATGGTATTTCCTTCATATATTTTCATTTACGGAAGCGGGACCGAACTATTTATTATTACCATTTGCCTTTGGAAGCTGGAAAGAAGGTGTATGGGGCAATGTGTCAGGAATTGTTTGTATGGCACTACTTTCGATTTTAATTGCCTTTTTGTATAAAGCGTTTTTGGCAAAGTTTGAAGGAATTCTTCCAGGGATGATTTATGGTCTTTTTTGGTGGGCGTTATTATTTTTCGGAATGGGGTTAATAGCGCCTGCAATTAAAAGCGCACTCCATTTACCGAGAGAAACTCTTGTGACGACGATATGCATTTTTATATTGTATGGTGTGTTTATAGCATACTCTGTTTCTTACGCAGTAAATACCAATAAGGCCGAGCGAGAAGGGGAAGAGAAGACAAACTATTCAAATAAGTAACTCCTATGTTAAAATGTTGTATAGACATTTAATATTAAGGAGTTTTAAGCATATGAAAAAGGTACTCCTCGTAAACGGTCCTAACCTAAATCGCCTCGGTGTCAGGGAGGTAAATGTATATGGAAAGGGCACGCTAGCGACACTTGAAGCAGATATGAAGCAAGAAGCAGAAACAATGGGAGTGGAGTTAGAATGTTTCCAATCGAATCATGAAGGTGCGATTATCGATCGTATTCATGAGGCGGAAGATATATATGAAGGGATCATTTTAAATCCTGGAGCATTTACGCATTATAGCTATGCGATTCGAGATGCAATTGCGAGCATTTCGATTCCTGTTATTGAAGTACATATTTCTAACATTCACCAGCGTGAGTCGTTCCGTCACGAATCTGTGACGGCAGCTGTTTGTGCTGGACAAATTGTTGGATTTGGTTTTTATGGCTATAAGTTAGCGTTATTTGCATTAATGGAGAAATTGAGGGAGGCATAAAGTAATGGAGAAAATCGAAAGATTAAGAAGTGCATTTGATGAGGCTGGTATTGACGGTATTTTGTTAACAAATGAACATAGTCGTAGATATATGGCTAACTTTACAGGAACAGCCGGTGTTGTACTGATTTCGAAAAATCGTGCTCAATTTATTACAGATTTCCGTTACGTAGAGCAGGCTACTAAACAAGCTGTTGGATATGAGATTGTACAGCATGCAGGATTAATCATTGATGAAGTTGCAAAGCAAGTGAAGGAACTAGGAATTCAAAAGCTTGGCTTTGAACAAGATACCCTTACATATAGTTCTTATTCAGCGCATAAAGAAGCAATCGATGCTGAATTTATCCCAACTTCTGGGCTTGTAGAAAAGTTACGCTTGATAAAGACTGATTCAGAGATTAAGATATTAAAGGAAGCTGCACAGATTGCAGATGCTGCCTTTGAACATATTCTATCATTCATTCGCCCGGGAGTATCTGAAATTGAAGTGTCAAATGAACTTGAATTTTTCATGAGAAAACAAGGAGCAACATCTTCTTCGTTTGATATTATCGTTGCTTCAGGTCTTCGTTCGGCATTACCGCACGGCGTGGCATCTGAAAAAGTGATAGAAACAGGAGATTTCGTTACATTAGACTTCGGCGCTTATTACAAAGGATATTGCTCTGATATTACTCGTACGATTGCAGTTGGTGAACCATCTGATAAATTGAAAGAAATTTATAATATCGTTTTAGAAGCACAATTACGTGGTGTGAACGGTATTAAAGCTGGTTTAACAGGCCGTGAAGCGGATGCGCTAACGCGCGATTACATAACGGAAAAAGGATATGGTGAATACTTCGGACACTCTACTGGTCATGGAATCGGTCTTGAAATCCATGAAGCACCAGGTTTAGCGTTCCGTTCTGATACAGTACTTGAACCAGGTATGGCTGTAACAGTAGAACCAGGTATTTATATTCCAGGTATTGGCGGCGTACGTATTGAAGATGATATTATTGTAACAAGTGAAGGTAATGAAGTAATTACGAAATCACCAAAAGAACTTATTATTTTGTAATACACAGGAGGATTTTTTTACATGATTTCAGTAAACGATTTTCGTACAGGTTTAACAATTTCAGTGGATAATAGCCTTTGGCAAGTACTTGATTTCCAACACGTAAAGCCAGGTAAAGGTGCTGCATTTGTTCGTTCTAAACTACGTAACCTTCGCACAGGTTCTGTTCAAGAGAAAACATTCCGTGCAGGTGAGAAAGTAGAGAAAGCACACATCGAAAACCGTCGTATGCAATACTTATACGCAAGCGGTGAGGCTCACGTATTTATGGATAACGGAACTTATGAGCAAATCGAACTTGGTGAAAACCAAATCGAGCGCGAGCTTAAATTCCTAAAAGAAAACATGGAAGTATCTATTATGACTTACCAAGGCGAAGTACTTGGTGTTGAACTTCCAAACACAGTTGAATTACAAGTTACAGAAACAGAGCCAGGTATTAAAGGTGATACTGCTTCTAACGTAACAAAACCAGCTACATTAGAAACTGGTCTTGTTGTACAAGTACCAATCTTCATTAACGAAGGCGAAATGCTTATCATCAACACTGGTGAAGGTAAATACGTTTCTCGTGCATAGTAGAAAAGCACTCGTGATTATCACGAGTGCTTTTTTTATAGAAAATAGGGCAGATAATAAATAGTGGTTATTATAAAACTGAAAGCTGTAAGACTAGCAGTACCTGTTGTGTAAGGACCCCATGTTATTTGAAAAGGTTTTACCGTACCTGTTTTATATATAGTGTGATCAATGTTGGCGTTTCGGTTTATATTTAAAGCAATGAGCCAAATTGCACCGAATATCGCTAAACTACCAAGGAAAAAGGCCTCCATAAATGACCAACCGACCAATAATGAAAAAAGATAAATAAGAGCTAATTCTACTACGACAGTTAAACTAATTTTTAATATCTTCATATTTTTCCTCCTCCTTTTGTAGGTCTAGCCAATTTAGAAAGTTCTCACGTGATACGACATGTAATACACAAGAAGATTTTACTTCATTCTCTAAGGCAGAATGTTCATCAGGGAACGTATCTTCCACATGTAATGAAATATAAGGGAGTTTTTCTTGTGCTTTTAACGAGCGGATATTATTCGTTTTAGCGCCAGCGAATACGTAGGAAAGTTGTAAATCTAAAAAAGCTATTTTAAAGATTTCTTTTTTAGCAGCCTCATTATATCCTTTTCCCCAGTATGGATAGCCAAGCCAACTGCCGATGTGAGATTGTTTCTTTTCGTAATTAATATGTTTAAGCGTGGTGAGGCCGATTATTTCCTTATCTTCATTTACAACCACTCTGGATAAAGACTTTTTTTGGCGTTCTTCTTCTATGGCGAAAAGAAGAAACGCTTTCGTGTCTTCAATTCTTTCTACTTGTATTCCTAATGCGTTTTTTACGTGTGGATCACTTGGTAGTTCGAAAATCGCATTTGCATACCGGAAATCGAGTGGTAATAAAGTAACTTGTTGCATCGTTTCCCCTCCTTTCTAATAAATATACCATAAAATACCAATAAAATTAAGAATATTCAAATTGTTTACGGTGGTAGAGAAAAATTATGTTTTTAATTCTGAAATAGACAACCTCTGCATATGGTTGTACAAATATATTCTTTTTTAGCACACGCACTAGTAACCGTTATGGGAGAAGGTGGGAGAATGAAACAGTGGCTAGCGGCAATGGAAACATCTGTGCTTGTGATGGGGCTGCTTCGGTTGTTTTCAGGTAGCGCGGAAATATTCGCCGCTTTGCTTATGCTCTATGTGAATGATGCGAAGAAGGCATTGTTTATAAATGGTATGTTGGCGTTTGTTGGACCGACCGTATTAATTTTAACAATGACAATAGGCATAGCGAGTGTGGCAAGTGAGATTTCTTTCTTGAAACTCTTTTTTCTAGTGCTTGGAATTGGCTGCATTTTTATCGCGTTGTTGAAATAAGTAAGTCGAGTATAGTGGGGCGAAGCTGATGAAAGAAGTATTAGAAGTTTTACCGAAAACGATGAAGCAGTTAGTGGAAAGTTGTAAGCAGTACGATGCTCTAGAGGAAATCCGTGTTCGAATTGGAAGACCGCTAGAGTGTATTGCTCATGGTGAAGTATTTTTTTATGACTATGTCGTTACAGCAGATGATGCTATTTACTTATTGAATAAGTTAAGTCAATTCTCAATTTATACGATGGAAGAAGAATTAAAGCGTGGGTATGTAACACTTCGAGGTGGGCATAGAATCGGCTTAGCAGGGAAAGTCATTACAGAAAAAAGCGCAGTGAAAATGATTCGAGATGTCTCTTCCTTTAATATTCGTATTGCTCGTCAAAAAATAGGAATTGCTGAACCACTTTTACCATATTTGTATGAATCACGCTGGTTAAACACGATGGTAATTGGCCCGCCGCAAACGGGGAAAACAACACTTTTAAGAGATGTAGCACGTTGTATGAGTCAAGGTGTAAGTGCATCAACAATCCCTTCTTGTAAAGTGGGTATTGTTGATGAACGGTCAGAAATTGCTGGCTGTGTGAAAGGTATCCCGCAATATGACTTTGGCGCACGAGTAGATGTGTTAGATGCATGTCCAAAAGCTGAAGGAATGATGATGATGATCCGTTCTATGAGTCCAGATATTTTGATTGTAGATGAAATCGGACGTAAAGAAGATAGTGAAGCAATTATGGAAGCGGTGCATGCAGGGGTGCAGCTTTTTATAAGTGCACATGGATTTTCTTATGATGATGTTGTGAAACGCCCATCACTAAAGGCGGTGCTGGAGCTCGGTATATTTGATAGGTTTGTGGAACTATCAAAAGCAAGAGGGCCAGGAACAGTTATGCAAGTGAAAGATAAATATGGAAAACCGGTATTACCTCATAGAAAGGCTGAGGGCGTATGGTGAAAATATTTGGTGCAGTGTTAATCGTTGCGGTCAGCACCTTTTTCGGGTTTTCGTACGCTAAAAGATACAGTGAGAGGCCAAGACAACTTAGATTATTAAAAGCGGCACTTCAATCGTTAGAGGCAGAAATTATGTATGGGCATACACCATTGTCTGAAGCCGCTGAGCGATTAGTGAAACAAATGCCGAAGCCGTTAAATTGGATATTTCAAAGTTTCGCTAGAAGGCTAGAAAGCGGGGACCAAACAGTAAGAGAAGCTTGGATAGATAGTTTGAAAGAAAATTGGAAGCTAACAGCATTTCAACAAACTGAGTATGAAATTTTGCAACAATTTGGTGAAACGCTCGGACAACATGATCGTGAATCACAGCAAAAACATATTCGCTTATGTATTACACATTTAGAGAGAGAAGAAGAAGAAGCGAAAGCTTTACAACTACAATATGAAAAAATGATTAAGAGCTTAGGGGTACTAGCGGGGCTACTTATCGTAATCTTACTACTATAGGAGGGAGAAAGGCGATGTCCATTGATGTTGGATTAATATTTCAAATCGCCGGAATCGGCATAGTTTTAGCTTTCATCCATACCGTACTAAAAGAATTAAAGCGTGAGGATATTGCGAATTGGGTTATCCTCGTCGGTTTTGTCGTTATTTTATTTCACGTCGCATTTTTAATTAATACGTTATTCGACAAGATTAAAAGTGTCTTTCTCTTCCAGTAAAAGGGGGCGGTTCGAATCGAAATTATACAAATTGTCGGATTAGGCCTCGTTGCTACGTTTTTAGCAGCTGTATTGAATCAGCATAAATCTAGTATTACGTCATTATTTATTGTGTTCGTAGGTAGCGTGATGTTTCTTATTTTAATTGATCAAATTCACGCTATTTTACAAATGATTGAGAGAGTAGCGAGTGAAGCGAAAGTTAGTAACGTATATGTAGAAACGTTGCTAAAAATTATTGGAATTGCTTATATTGCTGAGTTTGGAGCGCAAATTACAAAGGATGCCGGACAAGGTGCAATTGCTTCGAAAATTGAATTAGCTGGAAAGATTTTAATTCTCGTTATGGCGATTCCTATTTTGACGGTTGTAATTGAAACTATTCTCGGATTTTTACCGACGGGATAAGGGGGAGTGAATGTTGAGGGGCTTTGGAGCTAAGCTGCTATTTGCTTGCTTCCTTTTCTTTTCTTTACCGGTTGTTGTACAAGCTTCTCCTGTAGAAACAAACGTCGTTGATCAACAATTGGATAAGCTCGGAATTGAAGATGTGAAGCAATTTTGGGACGGGCTTGTTACAAAATATGGAGGTTACTTACCAGAGAGTCAAAAAGGTAGCTTTATGGAGTTTGTAAAGGGAGAAAAAGAAATTTCTATAAAAGAGTGGATGCTAGGTTTATTAAAGTATTTATTTCACGAACTTGTTGCAAATGGGAAGCTACTTGGAACGCTCATTATGCTTACAATTTTTAGTGCATTGTTGCAATCACTGCAATCTGCATTTTCAAAGAGTAGCGTAAGCAAAATTGCCGATGCAGTTGTATATATGGTACTGATTATTTTCGCTTTAAATAGCTTTTATGTCGTCATGACATATGCAAGAGAAACGATACAAACAATGGTAGATTTCATATTAGCGTTATTGCCTATCTTGCTTGCACTCATAGCGACAGGCGGTGGTGTTGTATCTGTATCGTTTTTCCATCCGATTATCATCTTCTTAATGAATACGAGTGGGCTTTTAATGAATTATATCGTTCTACCACTTTTATTACTTGCAACAATATTAAGCATTGTAAGTACGATGAGCGATCGATATAAAGTTACGAAATTGTCCAAGCTTTTGCAAAATGTTAGCGTCGGGATTATTGGTATCTTTTTAACGATTTTTTTAGGCGTATTATCTGTACAAGGAACAGCGACAGCTGTTGCTGATGGAATCGCTGTAAAAACAGCTAAATTTGTAACAGGGAACTTTATTCCCGTAGTAGGAAGGATGTTTACCGAGGCAGCGGATACTGTCATTAGTGCGTCGGGATTATTAAAAAACACAGTCGGAATTATCGGGCTCGTCATTCTATGTTTAATTGTCGCTTTTCCAGCGATTCAAATTTTTTGTATAGCATTTATTTATAAGTTCGCAGCAGCAGTATTGCAACCAGTTGGCGGCGGAGCAATTATTCAATGTTTAGATATCATTGGACGGAGCATCATTTATGTATTTGCTTGCTTAGCTATCGTATCGTTTATGTTTTTTTTAAGTATCACAATTATTATTGCTGCGGGGAACATTACACTTATGATGCGGTAGGAGGTGAAGAGTATGCAATTTGTTACAGAGTGGATTCGAAATATTATCGTTTTTTTACTCTTAGCGACAATGCTTCATCTTATTCTTCCAAATTCTAATTTGCAAAAGTACGTTAAATTCGTTGTAAGTCTATTATTAGTTGTTTTAATTTTAACGCCTCTATTTAAACTATTACAAACAGATGTAAATGAAGTAATCGCAAATTTTAATGAAGAAAAGTACGTAGCAGAAGAATCTGTAAAAAATTCAATAGATTCGAAGAAAAAAGAAATACAAGCTCTAACACGTGCATATAGTTTAGAAGAGATGGCTACCAAAATGAAAAAAGAAGTAGGAAAAGAGTTTGAGAAACAGTATGGTATGTCAGTCTCTGAAATACAAATAGTCGCAGCGGAAAGCACAGTGGAAGTAAAGTCAGCGAAAGATATTCAATCTGTTGTTGTGACGTTGAAAGAAAAAGAACGTAGTAAAAATGATGCAATCGAAACAGTAAAACCAGTTGAAATTAACACGAAAGAACCACCGAAAAAAGTAGAGGAAACGAATGTAGAAATGAAAGACTTCTTTTCAAGCAGGTGGCAACTAGAGAATAAACAAATCCAAGTTCAAATGGAAGGGAGGACAGGTAGAGTAAATGGACAATAAAGATAAAAATTCGAAGTTCTCATTTTTTCGAAACTTATTGAATGGAGATGAAAAAGAAAGTAATGAGAAGGGAAAAAAGGTAACACCTAAGTTCTTACTTGTCCTACTCATACTTGGAATGTTGCTTATGTTTTCTAGTAGTTTTTTTTCAAGTAAAAAAGAAGAAGTGCCTGTATTTAAAGAACAAAAAACTCAAAATCAAGAAAAAGACGTACCAACTTTTGGACAAAAAAATAATGATAATATGTCAAATGTAGAAAAATATGAAAAAGCGTATGAACAAGAATTAAAGGCAGCCTTAGAAGAAATAGCAGGAGTAAAAGATGTAACGATTAATGTGAATTTAGATTCATCAGAGGAAAAAATATTAGAAAAAAATACAGTGAAACGTTCACAAACAACAGGTGAAACAGATAAAACAGGCGGCAAGAGGGAAGTAGAAGACGAGTCTCTTGATGAAAAGACAGTCATTATACGTGAAGGGGATAAAGAAACTCCCGTTGTTTTACGAACAGAGAAACCGAAAGTACGAGGTGTTCTTGTCGTAGCAAAGGGAGTGGATAATATACAAGTTAAAGCGATGGTAAAAGAAGCTGTAATACGGCTGCTAGATGTACCAGCCCATCGCGTTTCAGTATCACCGAAAAATTGATAGGGAGGAAATAAAGTGTTAAAAAAACAAACGGTTTGGTTATTAACGATGTTAAGTTTAGTTGTTGTACTATCTGTTTATTACGTAACAACTCCTGACAAGATGAATACAGCATCACCGACAACAGGTGAAAAGATTGGACAAGAAAAACAAGGTACTGATAAAGCTGTAACAAATGAAGCACCTAAAGAAACGCCAAAAAAAGAAAATACAAGTAAGGAAACAACAAATAAAGAAACAACAAATAAAGAAACAACAAACAAAGAAACAGACAAAAAAGAGAGTGCAAACAAAGAAACAAGCAAAAAAGAAGCGAATGTAACAGTTCAATCAAGTGATGAAAATTTCACAGCGTTACGTATGCAAATGGAAGATCAGCGAAGTGAACAAAAAGCAAGATTACAAGAAGTGATGAATTCAGCAAAATCTTCAGCGACAGAAAAGAGTAAAGCGAAAGATAATTTTGATGCAATTACGACAATGGAAACGAAGCAAGAACTACTTGAGACAGTAATCAAATCTCAAGGTGGATATAAAGATGCCCTTGTAAGAGCTGATGGAACTGATATTAAAGTAACTGTAAAAGCAGCAAAACATTCGCAAAAAGAAGCGAATAAAATTATCCAACTTGTAAGAAGTGAAGGCGGATCAAAAGATGTAGGTGTAAAATTTGATCCACCAACAAAATAAAAACTAATAATCCGCGGGGAAACCTCCGCGGATTATTAGTTTTTACGCATCAAATTGTTTGAAAATAGTTAGATAAAGTGAAACTTTAATCAGCCCTCACTAATTGGACTTTAATGGGCAGCCCGCCCCAACCTAACTTCTTTGCTTTGGGGGTCATACTGCCCGGCAAATAGAGGGATAAAAATAATAATAGACAAAGCTATCATTTTCGATAGCTTGTTTCTGTTTCGTCTTTGTAGTTGTTTTTACTATGTTCAACTCGGAACGGTGAAATACGTTGTGAGTAAAAGATTAGCGGTTCATGGTAACGATGATTACTTTTTCCTGATTTGACGTGGATGAAAAGAACGAATGCCCAGACTATCACGGCAGGTAAAAAGAGAATGAGCCATATCATATGTCTACACCTCGA
This sequence comes from Bacillus paramycoides, assembly GCF_038971285.1. Lineage (NCBI taxonomy): Bacteria > Bacillati > Bacillota > Bacilli > Caryophanales > Bacillaceae > Bacillus > Bacillus paramycoides. The sequence goes on along the minus strand of NZ_CP152427.1, from coordinate 4,081,077 downwards.
TACGATATATTTTCTACACTTTGAACATACTATTCTTATATGAAGGAATGATGAATGAAGTGTAAACAAAAAAATAATATTTGGTAAAAATATGTTATTGACTATAGATGAGGTAAAGAGTAGAGCGGTAATAATATAGTTATTGTGTAGTATTTTGAAAAAGTAAGGAATGTTTTTTAGGAAGTGGTCTTGCCAATTTTGTGTGAAACTTGGTATTATTACTAGGTAATAAATTTTTATTGGAATAATATTTTTACAGGAGTTTCGATTTATTATAAAGAAATATAAATTGGAATGTCTAAAAAATTTATCGTAAGATGGAAATAGTAACTATTTCTATTAGTAAATGAAATGCATGATCTAATAGAGTACATCGTATTTTTACAGTCAATCTAGTTTTAGTGACGAGAATCTGTAAAAACGGGACAAACAAGAGTATGGGAGTGGATTTTACATGTTTAAAATTCAAGAAGTTCGTGAATTAATTAAATTAATTGATAGCTCTAATATTGATGAATTCGAATACAAAAAAGATGGTACGACAATCAAAATGAAAAAGCGTGGTAATGAAGTTGTTGCGGTGCAAGCACCTGTAGCAAAACAAGTGGCACAACCAGTAGCACCTGTTGAAGTTGAAACAACAGTAGCGGCAGCACAAGTGGAAGTACCAAAACAAGAAGAGAAACAAGCTGTTCAAAATGAAAACCTACATAAAATTACATCACCGATGGTAGGTACATTCTATTCTTCTTCTTCGCCTGACACACCTGCATATGTAAGTGTTGGCGATAGAGTATCGAAAGATTCTATCGTATGTATTGTTGAGGCTATGAAGTTATTTAACGAAATTGATGCTGATGTAGAGGGCGAAATTGTTGAGATTCTTGTTAATAACGGACAGCTTGTTGAGTATGGACAACCGCTATTTCTTGTAAAAGCGTAATAAGGGAGTCTTTGTGATGATAAAAAAAGTATTAATAGCCAATCGTGGGGAAATTGCTGTACGAATTATTCGTGCTTGTAAAGAAATGGATATTGAAACAGTCGCAATTTATTCAGAAGCAGATAAAGAGTCACTTCACGTACAAATTGCAGATGAGGCGTATTGTGTAGGGCCAACGATTTCGAAAGAAAGCTATTTAAATTTGACGAATATTATTAGCGTTGCGAAGTTAACAGGTTGCGATGCTATTCATCCGGGATACGGATTCTTAGCAGAGAATGCAGATTTCGCAGAGTTATGTCGTGAATGTAACTTGATTTTTATCGGTCCAAGTCCAGAAGCTATTTCAAAGATGGGCACAAAAGACGTTGCTCGTGATACAATGAAAGAAGCAGGGGTTCCGATTGTACCAGGTTCACAAGGGATTATTAAAAATACCGAAGAAGCGATCGAACTTGCTAATCAAATTGGATATCCAGTTATTATTAAAGCGACTGCAGGTGGCGGCGGAAAAGGTATTCGTGTTGCGCGCCATGAGGAAGAGCTTGTAAAGGGAATTCAAATTACACAGCAAGAAGCTAGTACCGCTTTTGGGAACCCTGGTGTATACTTAGAGAAGTACGTTGAAGATTTCCGCCATGTTGAGATTCAAATAATGGCAGATACACACGGAAATGCCATTCATTTAGGAGAGCGTGATTGTACAATTCAGCGCCGTTTGCAAAAACTCCTGGAAGAAAGCCCATCACCTGCACTTGATGAAAATGTTCGCAAGCAAATGGGTGAGGCAGCAGTAAAAGCGGCGGTAGCGGTTGATTATACAGGTGCTGGTACGGTTGAGTTTATTTATGAATATAAAACGAAAAGCTTTTATTTCATGGAGATGAATACGAGAATTCAAGTTGAACATCCAGTTACTGAAATGGTAACAGGGGTGGACTTAATTAAAGAACAAATTCTTGTTGCTTCTGGAGAAAAGTTATCGTTACAGCAAGAAGAAGTACAATTTAATGGTTGGGCAATTGAATGCCGAATTAATGCGGAAAACCCTGCCAAAAAATTTATGCCATCTCCAGGTAAAGTAGAAATGTACTTGCCACCAGGCGGATTTGGTATTCGCGTCGATTCAGCTGTATATCCGGGATATTCAATCCCACCTTTCTATGATTCGATGGTTGCTAAATTAATTGTTCACGGAAAAACACGTGAAGAGGCAATTGCAAAAATGAAGCGTGCACTCAGTGAGTTTGTCGTTGAAGGCGTACATACAACAATCCCGTTCCATTTGCAATTGTTAGATCATCCTGATTTTGTAAAAGGTGAGTTTAATACGAAATTTTTGGAAGAGCATGAACTTGTGACGCAGTGATACATTAAAGGAGGTTTTTTTCATGGCTGAACATATGTTAGATATGGGTCAAGATACAACTCTTGGTAAAGTAGAAATTGCACCAGAAGTAATTGAAGTAATCGCAGGTATTGCAGCTGCTGAGGTAGAAGGCGTAGCGGCAATGCGTGGTAATTTTGCTACAGATGTTGTTGAGAAGTTAGGTAAGAAAAATCATGGTAAAGGTGTAAAGGTTGAATTAGCAAACGAAGATATTATCGTTGACCTTTATGTTGTGATGTATTTTGGCGTAGCAATTCCAGTTGTTGCACAAAAGATTCAAGACAACATTCGCCAAGCACTCTTTACAATGACAGGGCTTGAGCCAAAAGAAGTGAATGTTCACATCGTTGGCGTAACATTCGAAACACAAAAAACAGAAATCGAACCAGTGTAAGAATGAAAAAGGTGCCTAGTAACATAGGCATCTTTTTTATCGTTTCATTTCTTCACAAATTAAAACCCTCTAATTATTATACTATTTCAAAAAATGAGAAATTAAAAAGAAAATGTTTCGTTTTACCAAAAAACGTACATTGTGATAAGATATGGAACCTGAAGTTAATCTTTTTATTATTTTTCAGCCTTGTAACCCGTGTGTGAAACGATAAATTGTGTTATTATCATTGTATTATAAGGTTGGAAAATCAATGAAAACTGTAAGAGTAAGTGAATTGACGGCTTATAAATTATAATAATATAACAAAGTATAAGGAAAGACTTGAAGCATAAAGGAGAGTTACAATGAAACGTAGGACGGCTAGAGAAAGAGCTATGCAAGCATTATATCAAATGGATATTACAGGTGAATTAGAACCGAAAGTAGCGGTGGAAAACACGCTAGATGAAGGTGAAGAAACAAATGAGTTTCTAGAATCACTTGTAGTAGGTTTTGTAGAAAATAAAGAAGTAATTGACGAAGCAATTCGTCAAAACTTAAAAAAATGGAAGCTTGAGCGTATTAGTATTGTTGATCGCAGTATTTTACGTTTAGCTGTGTATGAAATGAAATACATGGAAGAAATTCCACACAACGTAACAATTAATGAAGCAATTGAAATTGCTAAAACATTTGGGGATGAGGAATCTCGTCGTTTTATTAACGGCGTTTTATCTAATATAAAAGATACACTGTAATTTCTTTAAGGGGGAATCTTAAAATGGTAGCAGTAATCATCAAAGGAAATGAAGTTGCGGAGAAAAAACGAGCACAATTAACAGAAGAAGTTGTGAAGTTGAAAGAGCAAGGGATTGTACCAGGATTAGCAGTTATTTTAGTTGGAGAAGATCCAGCATCTCGTTCTTATGTAAAAGGGAAAGAAAAGGGCTGTGAACAAGTAGGAATCTATTCAGAGTTAATTGAACTTCCTGAAACAATTACGGAGGAGCGTTTGCTTGCTGAAATCGATCGCTTAAATGGCGATGACCGTATAAATGGCATATTAGTGCAATTGCCTTTACCAAAACATATTGAAGAAAAAGCTATCATTGAAAGAATTTCACCAGAAAAAGATGTAGATGGATTTCACCCAATCAGCGTGGGACGTATGATGACGGGACAAGATACATTCCTTCCATGTACACCGCACGGTATTGTAGAATTAGTAAAAGAAACAAATCTTGATATCTCGGGAAAACATGTTGTAGTAATTGGAAGAAGTAACATTGTCGGCAAGCCAGTGGGACAATTGTTCTTAAATGAAAATGCAACTGTCACATATTGTCATTCTAAGACGCAAAATATGAAAGAGTTAACGAAGTTAGCTGATATTTTAATCGTCGCTGTTGGACGACCTAAGATGATAACAGCTGATTATATGAAAGAAGGAGCGGTTGTAATCGACGTTGGTGTAAACCGTTTAGAAACAGGCAAACTTTGTGGTGATGTTGACTTTGACAACGTGTTAGATGTTGCGGGTTACATTACACCTGTGCCAAAGGGTGTTGGTCCAATGACAATCACAATGCTTCTTCATAATACTGTTGAATCGGCTAAACGTGCAGGTGTCGTTTGTAAATAATTTGAGTCGGCTATGAGGAGAGAGAAATGGAGAAACAATATTTAACCGTTACAGCGTTAACACGCTATATAAAAACAAAAATAGAATATGATCCGCATTTACAGTCTGTTTGGTTAAAAGGTGAAATTTCCAACTTTAAAAATCATAGCCGTGGCCACATGTATTTTACATTGAAAGATGAAAATGCAAGAATCGCAGCGGTTATGTTTGCGGGTCATAATCGTAATATTAAATTCAGACCTGAAAATGGGATGAAGGTGCTTGTGAAAGGGAAAATCTCTGTTTACGAGGCGAGTGGTTCTTATCAAATTTATATTCAAGACATGCAGCCTGACGGAATCGGAAACCTGCATTTAGCTTACGAACAATTAAAGGTTCGTCTAGAGGAAGAAGGATTGTTTTCTCGAGTTTATAAAAAAATAATCCCTCCTTATGCAAAAACAATAGGTGTGATTACGTCACCAACAGGGGCAGCGATTCGTGATATTATAACAACGATTAAACGTCGTTATCCAATTGGAAATGTTATTGTGTTTCCAGTACTTGTACAGGGGGAGTCAGCAGCTCCCTCGATTGTACAAGCGATTCGTACAGCCAATGAAATGGAAGAGATAGATGTTCTAATCGTTGGGCGTGGTGGAGGCTCGATTGAGGAATTATGGGCGTTTAATGAAGAAATGGTTGCAAGGGCCATTTTCAAGAGTGAAATCCCTATTATTTCAGCAGTAGGCCATGAAACGGACTTTACAATTGCGGATTTTGTTGCCGATTTAAGAGCACCAACACCAACTGCAGCGGCTGAGCTGGCAGCGCCTAATATTATTGAGTTACAAGAAAAGGTATTACAAAGAACTCTAAGATTGCAAAGGGCAATGAGAGAGTTAGTACATAAAAAAGAAGAAAAACTACAAGTATTGCAAAAATCTTATGCGTTCCGTTATCCAAGACAAGTATATGAGCAAAAAGAAGAGCAGTTGGATAGAGCGTTAGAACAGCTTGTTTTAGCGAAAGAGCGTTATATTGATAAAAAGGTAAATCAGTTAAAACAACTTTCATTTTATTTAGAGAAGCACCACCCATCTCAAAAAATTATGCAAACGAAGGTAGCAGTTGAAACGTTGCAAAAGCAATTGCAACGTGAAATGCAAACGTTACTTCAAACGAAAGAATTTGTCTTTGTAAGAGCTGCTCAAAAACTGGAAGCGTTAAGCCCGCTTAAAGTAATGATGAGAGGGTACGGGCTTGTATATGATGAAGAGAAGCAAGTGTTAAAAAGTGTGAAAGATGTCAGCCTTGGAGATGCTGTTTCAGTTCAATTACAAGATGGAATACTAGATTGTAGCGTATCAGGAATAGAGGAGCGTGAATTGAATAATGGAAAATAAATTAAGCTTTGAAGAGGCAATTTCGCAACTTGAGCATCTCGTGTCTAAGCTAGAGCAAGGTGACGTACCTTTAGAAGAAGCAATCTCTTATTTTAAAGAGGGTATGGAATTATCTAAGCTTTGTGACGAGAAGTTGAAGAACGTACAAGAACAAATGGCAGTTATTCTTGGGGAAGATGGAGAGCTTGAACCGTTTACTGCTTTAGGAGATGAAGCATAGTGACAATTGCTTTTGATACTTTTTTGAAAGAAAGTAAAACTTTCGTAGAAGAGAAGCTTGTAAGCTATGCAAATGAATTACAATGTCCAAATGTACTTCGTGAAGCGATGGCATATTCTTTGGAAGCGGGTGGAAAGCGTCTCCGCCCGTTACTTTTGTTTGCAACATTACAAGCGTTTGGGAAAGAAAGAAATGTTGGAGTAGGTGCAGCTTGTGCTCTTGAAATGATACATACATACTCGTTAGTTCATGATGATTTACCTTGTATGGATGATGATGATTTAAGAAGAGGAAAGCCCACAAATCATAAAGTATTTGGTGAAGCGATGGCGGTTTTAGCGGGTGATGGTTTGTTGACATATGCTTTTCAAGTTATTATGGCATATGAGCAAAAGGAAATCTCTGCTGAGAAAAAAGTAAGACTTGTACTTGAGCTTGCAAAAGCAGCAGGACCAGAAGGAATGGTTGGCGGACAAGTGGCAGATATGGAAGCGGAAGGGAAACAGCTTACGATTGATGAGTTGGAGTATATTCATAAGCATAAGACTGGAAAACTACTTGAATTCGCTGTACTTGCCGGATCGATACTTTCTGATGCCACAGAAGAACAGGAAGAAAAGTTGCTTGCGTTTGCAAAATATATCGGCCTAGCTTTCCAAATTCGAGATGATATTTTAGATGTGGAAGGAACCGAAGAAGAGATTGGAAAACCGATTGGTAGTGATGTTTCCAATGAAAAGAGCACCTATACGACGTTATTTACTGTAGATAGAGCAAAGGATATTTTAGAAGCGACGATTGCAAAAGCAAAAGATGCTATCGGTTCCTTGCAATTACAAGACGAATATTTACTATCTATTTGCGATTTGATTGCAAAACGTAATAACTAATATAACAGCGTTTTCATTTGTTGAGTCATTCATCATTTTATGATATAAATGTAGGAAAAGGTTTTTCTTTTCTTGTTATTGGCAAAAATATATGTAGATTACATTGCCGTTATCACTTCGTGTTAGCGGCTATTTTTTTCATCGCCTAACGAAATATGGTTTATAATAGGATTAGGGCGCAATAGACTGGTTAATAGCAGGACAAGCTGAAAAATAAAAAAAGAGAATTTCTTGTTTTGTGTAAATGTTTTTTATTATATTTGACATGTTGACAGATTATGAAATGAAAGTGAGTGATCCATGTGGATCTAACGCAAATTCAAAACCCTAGTTTTTTGAAAGATATGTCTATCAGTGAACTAGAGGGATTGAGTGAGGATATTCGTAAGTTTTTAATTGAAGAGCTCTCTCAAACAGGTGGACATATTGCACCAAATTTAGGTGTAGTAGAACTCACAATTGCTCTGCATAAATTATTTGATAGCCCAAAAGATAAATTTTTATGGGACGTAGGACATCAATCCTATGTACATAAAATTTTAACTGGACGTGCAAAAGAGTTCGGTACATTAAGGCAATATCAAGGTCTATGTGGTTTCCCAAAACGTTGTGAGAGTGATCACGATGTATGGGAGACTGGCCATAGCTCGACATCATTATCTGCTGCGATGGGAATGGCTCTAGCACGTGATTTAAAGAAAACGAAAGAATATGTTATACCAATCATTGGTGATGGTGCTTTAACAGGCGGAATGGCTTTAGAGGCATTAAACCATATTGGACATGAAAAAACAGACATGATTGTTATTTTGAATGATAATGAAATGTCGATTGCACCAAACGTTGGTGCACTTCATAATGTACTTGGACGACTACGTACCGCAGGAAAATATCATTGGGTAAAAGATGAATTAGAGTATATATTGAAGAAAATCCCAGCAGTTGGTGGGAAAGTTGCTGCGACAGCAGAGAAAATAAAAGATAGTCTTAAATATTTACTAGTATCCGGTGTCTTTTTCGAGGAGTTAGGCTTTACGTATTTAGGTCCAGTCGATGGACATGATTATGAAAAGTTATTCGAAACGTTGCAATATGCAAAGAAAACAAAAGGCCCAGTGCTTGTTCATGTTATTACGAAAAAAGGAAAAGGTTACAAACCAGCTGAGAGTGATGTTATTGGCACTTGGCATGGAACAGGACCTTATAAAATTGAATCAGGTGACTTCGTTAAACCGAAAGAAGTTGCACCAGCATGGAGTGCGGTTGTTAGTGAAACGGTACTGAAATTAGCGAGAACGGATGAGCGTATCGTTGCAATTACACCTGCAATGCCTGTCGGATCGAAACTTGAGAAATTCCAAAAAGAATTCCCAGATCGTATGATTGATGTAGGTATTGCAGAACAGCATGCTACAACAATGGCAGCAGGTATGGCAACGCAAGGTATGAAGCCATTCTTAGCGATTTATTCAACATTTTTACAAAGAGCATATGACCAAGTTGTTCATGATATATGCCGCCAAAATTTAAATGTTTTCATCGGAATTGATCGCTCTGGTTTAGTAGGAGCAGATGGTGAGACGCATCAAGGTGTATTTGATATCTCATTCTTACGCCACTTGCCGAATATGGTACTTATGATGCCGAAAGACGAAAATGAAGGGCAACATTTAGTATATACGGCGATGCAATATGAAGATGGACCGATCGCATTACGTTATGCGCGTGGTAATGGACTTGGTGTTAATATGGATGAAGAATTAAAGACGATTCCAATCGGTTCATGGGAAACGTTAAAAGAAGGTACACAAGCTGCTATTTTAACATTTGGTACGACAATACCAATGGCAATGGAAGCGGCTGAGCGTCTTGAAAAGGCTGGAGTTTCAGTGAAAGTAGTGAACGCTCGCTTTATTAAACCAATGGATGAAGCATATTTACATGATCTCTTAGGAAAAAATATACCGATTTTAACGATTGAAGAAGCTTGTTTAATCGGTGGCTTTGGAACGGGAGTAGTTGAATTTGCGTCTGAGAACGGGTACCATAGTGCTTTAATTGAACGAATGGGTATTCCAGACCGTTTCATAGAGCACGGTAGTGTAACAAAATTATTAGAAGAAATTGGTTTAACGACAGATGCTGTTGTAGACCGTATTCATACAATGATTCCATCAAAACAAAAAAGGGCGTAACAAATGAGTGCAAAAAAAGAAAGAGTAGATGTACTATTAGTAGAGCGAGGACTTATAGAAACACGTGAGAAAGCAAAACGCGCCATTATGGCCGGACTTGTATATGCGAATGAGATGAGGCTGGATAAGCCAGGAGAGAAAATCCCACAAGATACAGAAATTACGGTGAAGGGACAAGTTATGCCGTATGTAAGCCGTGGTGGTTATAAACTTGAAAAGGCGTTAGAGACATTTCATCTTGATTTACAAGATAAAGTTATGATAGATATTGGTTCATCAACTGGTGGCTTTACCGATTGTGCGCTTCAAAATGGAGCGAAATTATCTTACGCATTAGATGTAGGGTATAATCAACTTGCGTGGAAATTACGTCAAGATGAGCGTGTTGTCGTAATGGAACGAACAAACTTCCGTTACGTAACGCCAGCTGACTTAGAACGTGGTTTACCGCAATTTGCTAGTATCGATGTTTCATTTATATCATTAAAGCTTATATTGCCAGTTTTAAAAACAATGCTTATGCCGAATGGAGATGTAGCAGCGTTAATTAAACCGCAGTTTGAAGCTGGAAGAGAGCAAGTTGGTAAAAAAGGTATCGTTCGTGATCGAAAAGTACATGAGGCTGTTGTAGAAATGATTGTCGACTTTGCTATAAAAGAAGGGTACGACGTAGCAGGTTTAACATTCTCACCGATTACAGGCGGGGATGGTAACATTGAATTTTTAATTCATCTGAAATGGCATGGTGAACGTGAGAATGGCGAAAATCATTCTCCGGTTTCTGTTGAGCAAGTAGTTACAGAGGCGCATGATGTTCTAAAACAAAAAGGGAAAGGGGAATAACATATGTTGTTCCTCTTTTTGTTGTAATTGTATAATGATTGTAAAAACAATTGTGTACAAGTAACGAATTATAAGTTAACATAAATAAGTGAAGTATACCAATGTTTAAACTATGGTAAGAGATAGTGTGAGGTGCAAATGTATGAATAAAGGTCAGCGCCATATTAAAATCAGGGAAATTATTGCGAACAAAGAAATTGAAACACAAGATGAATTAGTTGATATTTTACGTAATGAGGGATTTAATGTAACGCAAGCAACAGTATCGCGCGATATTAAAGAACTGCACTTAGTGAAAGTACCATTACATGATGGTCGCTATAAATATAGCTTGCCAGCAGATCAACGATTTAACCCGTTACAAAAATTAAAACGTAATCTAGTGGATTCATTTGTAAAATTAGACACGGCAGGACATATGCTTGTGCTAAAAACATTGCCTGGTAACGCTCATTCACTTGGGGCACTTATTGATCATTTAGAGTGGGATGAGATCATCGGAACCATTTGTGGTGATGATACTTGCTTAATTATTTGCCGTACACCTGAAGATACAGGTGTTGTCTCTGATCGTTTCTTAAATATGCTGTAACAAAAAAATCTTGTTTGCTTTCCTCTGTAAAGTGGAAAGTGAACAGGATATTTTTATTGGTTAAAAACCTGAATTCTTAATTGTAATATAATATTTTCTTTGAATAAAATTAGAAAATAGGTGGATTGACCCGTAAAACAAATGTTTGGTACAATGGAGCGGTTAGAAGAGTAATTTATACATACAAACATATAGTATGACTATTTGAATAAAGAACTGAGAAAAGCCCTGAATAGGGGATTAGTTTATAACGAGGTGAATGGGGCATTGTTATCGGAATTATCGATTAGAAACTTTGCTATTATTGAGGCATTAAATATTTCTTTTCAAAAAGGATTAACGGTTTTAAGTGGTGAAACAGGAGCCGGAAAATCGATTATTATTGATGCGATTAGTTTACTTGTAGGTGGTCGTGGTTCAGCCGAATTCGTTCGATACGGGACGGAAAAAGCTGAGATAGAGGGGCTATTTTATGTAGAAGATGATAAGCATCCATGTATTGAAAAGGCAGAAGAGTTGGACATAGAAATAGAAGACGGCATGATTATTTTGAAGCGTGATATCGCTGCAAACGGAAAAAGTGTATGTCGTGTAAATGGGAAATTAGTTACTCTTAGTGTATTAAAAGAAATTGGAAAAACACTTGTTGATATTCATGGACAGCACGAAACGCAAGATTTAATGAATGAAGAGCGTCATTTATTTATGCTCGATCATTTTGATGGAGAGCGTATTGTTAAACAATTGGATATATATCAAAATGTATACGCTGATTATGAGAAGTTAAAAAAACAGTTAAAATCGTTAAGTGAAAATGAACAACAAATGGCGCATCGCTTAGATTTAATTCAATTCCAGCATGAAGAAATCCGTAAGGCGGATTTAAAGATGGATGAAGAAAATGAATTGACTGAAGAACGCTTGAAAATTTCTAATTTCGAAAAAATTTATAAAGCATTAGGCGATGCATATCGCTCGTTAAGCGCGGACGGACAAGGATTAGATAATGTAAGAAGCGCAATGGGACAAATGGAGAGTATTACACATTTAGATGAAGTGTATCAAGAAAATCATGACTCAATTGCAAATAGCTATTACTTATTAGAAGAAGTTGCGTATCAACTGAGAGAAAAGCTCGATATGATGGAATATGATCCGAATCGTTTAGACGAAATTGAAACGCGTTTAAATGAAATTCGTATGCTAAAGAGAAAATATGGAAATACTGTAGAAGAGATTTTAGCGTATGCTGATAAAATTGAACAAGAAATTTTTACGATTGAAAATAAAGACGTTCATATTGAAACGACGAAGAAGCAGTTAAAGGAATTAGAAAGTGTGATTCTGAAAGAAGCAACGTTGTTAAGTAATATGCGTCATGAGCTTGCAGAGCATCTTACAAATGCCATTCATCAGGAATTAAAAGAATTATATATGGAAAAAACAAAATTTGAAGTGAGAATTATGAAGAGAGAAGGAAATGCTGAAGAGCCTCTTGTGGAGGGAGCGCCAGTAAGACTTACGGCGGATGGCTATGACCATGTGGAATTTTATATTTCAACAAATCCAGGTGAGCCGTTAAAGCCACTTTCAAAGGTCGCTTCTGGCGGAGAGTTATCTCGTATTATTTTAGCTTTAAAAAGTATTTTTTCTAAGCATCAAGGTGTTGCATCTGTAATTTTTGATGAGGTGGATACTGGTGTAAGTGGTCGAGTTGCACAGGCTATTGCAGAAAAAATTTATCGAGTATCAGTAAACTCACAAGTACTTTGTATTACGCACTTACCTCAAGTAGCTTCAATGGCGGATTCGCATTTATTTATTCGAAAACAAGTAGCGAATGATCGAACAATTACGTCAGTTACGGTTTTAACTATGGAGGATAAAGTAACAGAAATAGCTCGAATGATTTCTGGTGTGGAAATTACAGATTTAACGACAGAACATGCGAAAGAATTACTCACGCAAGCGCATCATTTTAAACAGACAGCAGAGGCTATCCAGTAATGGATAGCTTTTTTTCTCAAAAAATGATTTCTTAATTCTTCCGGTTATAAATAAAGCACTGCAAGGAGAGATTAAAAAGTGAAGCCAAGAGGCTGAATGTGGGGTAGGAGCGAGGAGAGTGAACAAATTGAAATTAGAAAGATTTCGCAAAATAATAGGTATTTTTCTCCTTGTTTCTTTAGTTTTTATAGGGTGTTTTAAACCGCTTCGGACGTTTATTTCATCCCCGAAGCAACTTGTTGTTTTTGAAGGGCAACAATCAGAAATAGCTTCATTACCAGTGTTTCAAGCTTCATCTACAGATCGTCATGTGTTTACAGTAAGTTCAAATGAACAAAAACAAGGACTTATGGTAAATTCTCATCAAAATGGTGAAGCAGATATGGTGTTTCAACTTGCTGGTTTTCCAGTGAAAAAAGTAAATGTGAAAGTATTGAAAGATTTCAAGGTTATTCCAGGTGGACAATCAATTGGTGTGAAGTTAAACACAAAAGGGGTACTTGTTGTAGGTCATCATTTAATTCAAACCGAAAAAGGGAAAGTATCTCCTGGTGAAACAGCTGGTGTGCAAATTGGAGATATGATTACTGAAATTAACGGTAAAACAATTAAAAGAATGAGTGATGTAGCGCCATTTATTCATAGGAGTGGTGAGACAGGCGAACCGCTTAATCTTGTTTTATTAAGAGATGGGAAACAAATTCGTACTAAATTAAAACCACAAAAAGACAGTGGAGAATCGTCATATCGCATTGGTTTATATATTCGTGATTCGGCAGCTGGAATCGGAACAATGACATTTGTTCATCCAGATTCTATGAAATATGGAGCACTTGGTCATGTTATTTCTGATAACGATACAAAAAAGCCGATTCAAGTCGAAGATGGACAAATTATGCGTTCGACAGTTACATCAATTGAAAGAGGTAGTCATGGGAATCCAGGAGAGAAAATAGCAAGGTTCTCACCGGATCGTGAAGTGATTGGCAATATTACAATAAACAGTCCGTTTGGTATTTTTGGCAAATTGAATACAAATATGACAAATGGCGTAATGGATAAAGCAATGCCTATTGCACTATCTCATCAAGTAAAAGAAGGACCGGCAAAAATATTAACAGTTATTGATCAAGATAAAGTGGAAGCGTTTGATATTGAAGTTGTTAGTACAGTACCGCAAAAGTTTCCGGCGACGAAAGGCATGGTAATAAAAGTAACAGACAAACGTTTGTTAGCGAAAACGGGTGGTATCGTACAAGGGATGAGCGGAAGTCCAATTGTACAAAATGGAAAAGTAATTGGTGCTGTTACACATGTATTTGTAAATGATCCAACATCAGGATACGGTGTTCATATTGAATGGATGTTACACGAGGCTGGAATTAACATTTATGATCAAGAAAGAAAAGCGAGCTAATTAATAATTAGCTCGCTTTTCTATTGAAAAATTCGTTGAAATTTTGTAAAAGCTCCGCAAGAGGTGTTTTTTGTTGTAAAATAAAAGGAAAGGGTTGAACGTTTCGTTGTATTTCTATGATGGAATGTGTTGCGAAAGAGAATAAATGAACGATAAACATATTTTTTTGTGATTTTATCGGAAAGTAACAAACTTTAAAAGGGAATTTTCACACAATTGTCGAACAATTCATGTAGCCTAGAAGGATACACATGTCGGAGAATCGATTCGGTAAGGGAGGAAAAGCTGTGGAGAAAATTAAAGTATGTCTTGTGGATGATAATAAAGAATTAGTATCAATGCTAGAGAGTTATGTAGCTGCTCAAGATGATATGGAAGTAATCGGTACTGCTTATAATGGTCAAGAGTGTTTAAATTTATTAAAAGATAAACAGCCGGATGTACTCGTATTAGATATTATTATGCCACATTTAGATGGTTTAGCTGTACTAGAGAAAATGCGACATATCGAAAGGTTAAGACAGCCTAGCGTAATCATGTTGACAGCATTTGGACAAGAAGATGTGACGAAAAAAGCAGTTGACTTAGGTGCTTCATATTTCATATTAAAACCATTTGATATGGAGAATTTAACGAGTCATATTCGTCAAGTGAGCGGTAAAGCGAACGCTACTATTAAACGTCCACTGCCATCTTTCCGATCAGCAACAACAGTAGATGGAAAACCGAAAAACTTAGACGCGAGCATTACGAGTATCATTCATGAAATTGGTGTGCCTGCTCATATTAAAGGGTACATGTACTTAAGGGAAGCAATTTCTATGGTGTACAATGACATCGAATTACTTGGATCTATTACGAAAGTATTGTATCCAGATATCGCGAAGAAATATAATACAACAGCAAGCCGCGTTGAACGCGCAATCCGTCACGCAATTGAAGTAGCATGGAGTCGTGGGAATATCGATTCTATTTCGTCCTTATTCGGTTATACAGTATCCATGTCAAAAGCAAAACCTACGAATTCCGAGTTCATCGCAATGGTTGCGGATAAGCTGAGACTTGAACATAAGGCTTCGTAAACGCTGTAATATCAAGGTGTTAGGCGTGTTTCATAATAAAATTTAATAACCAACGAATTACGTATGTAGGCAATAAAGTACATAGGTAATTGGCGGTTAATTTAAAAACCTCTTAATTATTGGGATTTTAATTCCGAGAATTAGGAGGTTTTTTGTTGATAGAAAGCACACAATTATCATATAGAGATTTAGGTGATTTATCCCGCATTAACGGGCGGTAAGACTCCTACCTTGAAAATCGGCGGGAGATCAACTGCCCGTAACAGGTTTTATCAGATGTTTAATGAAACAAAACCTCAAATGTTTAATGTGTTTCGGCAATTTGAAAAGATTGCAGAAGAACTAATGCATGCTGCTGAAAAGTTTCGTAATGCTGATGAACTTTATGATGGTAATTTAGTTGAAGGTAATTTATCAGATAAAAACTTTGGAAGCTTTACAAGAAGCCCGTGATACATTTATGTTTTCTGAAACTGGTGGAAGAAGTAGATTTAAAGGTGTACAAGAAGTAATAAAAGATTATGCGGATAAAGTTCTTGATAGAGTTGAAGTGAAAAATGAGTATCCTGATTCGTATACAGTATCTAAAATATTACGTGAAGGACATAAGGATGCAGGGATTGAGCCACCCCCATATTCTAATGCAGCACATCACATCGGACCCTGGAATGATAAAAGGGCGGCAATTGTACAAGAATTATTAGAAGAGTTTGGGGTACATCCTGATTCTGCTGCTAATGGGGTATTTTTACCATATAAATTGAACGATTATGTAACTACTGAAGCATTACATATCGGTAGTCATTCAGCAGAATATGCAGATGAAGTGGCTAGAGTGTTAAAAGAAGTTAAAGTATACGGTGGTACTTAAACTGATACTATTGCAGCCCTACATGACATAAGAATACGTTTGTTAGAGGGGAGTTTAAAATTAAATAAATTGAAATAATTTGTAAATATATTGAATCTTGAAGGAGAATAAAAATGAAAATTTGGGAATTGAGAAGTTCATTTGATGATTACCAGTCTTTCCAGCTATTGAAATATAAAGAGGATAAAAAATATTTTGAAGGGAAGTTCAACTCCACAGCAATTTTACTAGATTCATGGGGAGAAATATTTATTGAATGTATAGAAGGAGATAAACCTAGCGACTGTCCGCATTTTTTGGGGGGAACTGGTTCAATAATGATTAGTGAACAAGCAAAAAATTTATTAGAACCTTTAATAGGTGCTGATGTTGAGTTTCTTCCACTTGTTCATAATAAAACAAATGAAGTATATTATGTAGTCCATGTTTTAAATGTACTAGATGCAATTGACAGTAATAAAGCAATCTTTAAAAAGTTAATCACAGGTCTAGTAATAGGATGTGAAAAATTCGCATTTATTCCTAACATTGTTCACAATGAAATGATTTTTAAAGTCTATATAAATCAAAGAATCCATCCGACTTCCGTTTTTGTATCAGATGAATTGAGAAATATAATTTTAGAAAGTGATTTAAAAGGTTTTGAATTTATAGAGGTATGGGATTCAGAAACGGACATGTAAAAAAAGTCCTAAAATAACTGATAGGAGTTAGTAAGATGGATGCAAAGGTTTCAGAAATTCTAAGAATGTTAAACAATTATGAGGGAAATGAAAAAGAAATTTTTGAACAGATTCAAGCTGAAGCAATGGTGAAATTTATATGTGGAAAAATCTGATTTTAGAAATTGAAAAAATAGAGAAAAGTTTTAATGATAAACTGAATATACCCGCAACAGATAGTGACGTTCAGAAATTAAGAGAACGCATGAAAGAGAGTTTTAATGTTGACTTACCGAGTGAATATGAGGAGTTTCTTAAAACTGTAAATGGATTAGATTTTAATGGGCTAGTACTTTATGGAGTTGACTCTTATTTGTTAGATACAGAAAAAGATGAACAAATTTGCGGCTTTATAGACACGAATGAGATTTGTTATGAAAATGAATTTCAAAAAGAGTATCTTTTCCTTGGAGATTCAAATATAGCATGGTTCTGTAAAAACTTATTAGACGGTACTTATCTAGAACTTGATAAACCATCTGGTACAGTGATGAATACATATAATGATTGCAACACAATGCTTGAGGAAGCATTGAAAACAGCCCTTCTTTAATAGGGGGGGATTAAATTTAAGCGAGGAAGTCATCCATGATATAATAGAGAAAATAATAAAAAGTCCTGCAAAACAGGACTGTATTATTCTTCGTCTTTATTTTGTTTTTCTAATTCAACTAGTTTTTGAATTAAAATGTGCTGCGGCATATGCATAAGTTGTTCAAGTGGAACACCTAATGCTTTTGATAGGCGGACAGCAGTATCTGGAGAAATTTGTAATGGTCTCATAGAAGTACCTCCTTTTTCGTATAGTATAGCATAAGATTGGGGGAGTGAGGATGACTCTTATATTTGCACATCGTGGTGCAGCGGGAACATACCCAGAAAATACGATGATTTCATTTGAAGCAGCGGAATCTTTTAGAGCGGATGGGATTGAACTTGATGTTCAATTAACGAAAGACGGAAAGGTTGTCGTCATTCATGATGAAACAGTGAACCGGACAACAAATGGAAAAGGTGCGGTTCGAAATTATGTATATGAGGATTTATGTAAATTAGATGCGAGCTATAAATTTGGTAATAAAGTAGGGTTTTGTAAAATACCTCTTTTAGAAGAAGTGTTAGAATGGATTGAACAAACAGAGTTGTTGATTAATATTGAACTTAAAAATAATAAAATTCCATACAGAGGCTTAGAGGAAGAAGTTATAACGCTTGTACGTAAATTTAATTTAGAAGATCGTGTTATATTTTCCTCATTTAATCACTACAGTATGAAAAGGTGTCATATGATGGCTCCTGATATCCAAACAGCGATTTTATATCGCGAAGGTTTGCATAGTCCATGGGCATATGCGAAAAAAATGGGCGCTACAGCAGTACACCCCAATTATCGTTATCTTCAAGATGCTATTGCTGAACTAACGATGGAAAGTGATGTAGAGGTTCGCCCCTATACAATTAATGAAGAAACACTTATGCGGAAATATTTTGATATGAAAATTTCCGCAATTATTACTGATTATCCTGAAACGGCAAGAACGTTATTGCCAATAAAAAAATGAGGCCGCGTGTAACGGTCTCATTTTTTTATTGATAAATAGTGAGGATTTCCTATCTTCTAAAGCGAGCTTGTACTTTATTTCGTTTACGGTCTCGGTGTAAGACGAAGCCACCAAAAATATAAAAACCGAGTCCGAAGCAAAGAGCGCCAATTAAAAATTGTAACCACAGTATAGAGAGTGGAGGAAATAGAATCCCAAATACTGTATCTCTCATTAACTTAATGCCAAGCACAGCTAATGAAATAGGGATGAGTGCTAATAATAGAGCAAGGTAACGCTGCATATAAACGCTCCTTTTCAGATTATTTTGTTTATTTTAATGATGTTATATGAAAAGGGGGTTTGTCAAGAGGGGGCTGAACGAGTAAGATAAGGGTGTGAAAAATTTTGCAGAGATACTTCGAGAGGAAGTGGAATATATGAAACAAAAAGTTTTAATTGTTGGTGCAGGTGAAGGTGGTAGTACACTGCTGCGTCTGTTACAGAGTTCGAATATATTTCAAATTATAGGGATTATTGATATAAATCCGATAGCAAAAGGGTTACAAATGGCAAAGGAATACGGGATTGCAATTGGAGAGAGTGTCACTCCGTTTCTTTCTATGCACATTGATGTAATGTTTGATATGACAGGTGACGATGATTTACATAAAGATTTATTAAAGAAAAAGCATAAAGATACTCTTCTTATACCAGGTGATATTGCAAAGATTGTTACGAGATTAGCACATGAGAAGGAAGATTTAATTGGAAAGTTAGAAGAGCAAACACAGCAAGGTGATTTAATTTTAAACTCTACGCATGACGGTATGATAGTGATTGATCAAGAAGGACAAGTTCGCCTATTTAATAAAAGTGCAGAGCGTATTATTGAGTATAAAAAAGAAGATGCGGTAGGCAAATATATTTTAGAAGTTATTCCGACTAGTAAGTTGCTTCGTATTATACGTACGAAACAAATAGAAGTAAATTATGAACTGACGCTTGAGAATGGAAAGAAAATTATTACAACCCGTATTCCAATATTAAAAGAAGGAGGAGAAGTGCAAGGGGCATTTGCGATTTTTAAAGATATAACAGAGGTTGTAGATCTTGCGGAAGAAGTTACAGATTTAAAGGAGATTCAAACGTTACTTGAGGCGATTATTAACTCGTCTGAGGAAGCCATTTCGGTCGTGGATGAAAAAGGTCGAGGGTTAGTAATTAACCCTGCATATACGAAATTAACAGGTTTAACAGAAGAGGACATTATTGGGAAGCCAGCTACAACTGATATTGTAGAAGGTGAAAGTATGCATATGAAAGTACTTCGAACGCGTAGGGCGGTACGAGGAATACATATGAAGATTGGACAAAAAAAGCGAGACGTAATTGTAAACGTAGCACCGGTCATTGTGGATGGAATATTAAAAGGAAGCGTTGGTGTAATTCGTGACGTATCAGAAATTCAAAAGTTAACAAATGAATTGAATCGAGCAAGGCAAATTATTCGAACGTTAGAAGCGAAATATTCATTTGATGACATTGTCGGAAATTCAGATGAAACAACGGCTGCTATTGAGCAGGCGAAACTGGGGGCGAATACACCAGCAACAGTATTGCTACGCGGGGAGTCAGGGACAGGTAAAGAATTGTTTGCACATGCTATCCATAATGGAAGTAATCGAAAATATAATAAGTTCGTTCGTGTAAACTGTGCAGCTATTTCAGAGACGTTGTTAGAAAGTGAATTATTTGGTTATGAGGAAGGGGCGTTTTCTGGCGCGAAAAGAGGGGGAAAACGTGGATTCTTTGAGGAAGCGAATAACGGTAGTATCTTTTTAGATGAAATAGGGGAACTATCTGCAAATACACAAGCAAAACTCCTTCGCGTTTTGCAAGAAAAAGAGATTGTAAAAGTTGGTGGAACGAAAGCGATCCCTATTAATGTGCGGGTAATTGCAGCAACACACGTGAATTTAGAAAAGGCCATTCTAGAAGGAGAGTTTAGGGAGGATTTATATTATCGATTAAATAAAATTCCAATCCAAATTCCATCTCTTCGTCAGCGGAAAGGTGATATACCAGCGATTGCAGAAAGATTAATTCAAAAAATTAATCAGGATTATGGCCGGAATATAGAGGGGCTCACCGATTCGGCTATTTCGTATTTACAATCATATGAATGGCCAGGGAATGTGAGGGAACTTGAAAATATTTTGGGGAGAGCTATTATCTTTATGAATTATAACGAGACTTATATTGATGTAAACCATTTACCTCCATTACATAACGAAGAGCAAGTGGAGTCAAAGCAAGCTCATTTATTACCTGAGTTAGAAGAAAAGCCACTTGAACATTTAGTAACGGAGTTTGAAGGGAATATCATTCATGAATATTTAGAGAGATTTGGTGGAAATAAAACACAGACGGCAAGAGCGTTAGGAATTTCGGTTCGAAATTTATATTACAAGCTAGAAAAGTATGAGTGTGCAAAAAATAGCATGCAATAAATTGCGTACCGTGCAATTTATTGCATGGTATACAAAAAGTGACAAAATAAGACAGAATCTTTTGTTATTTTCCAAAGTATTGATTTTACTGCATTTTGAATGCGTTTTCATTATTGGTAAGACCACTTTAAAAAGTTGGCACGGTATTTGCTTTATAAAAAGACGAGGGACGACGGAAAGGGTTGATTACAAAATATGAAGTTAGAACACTTAATTGATCAAGCGGCAGGCCAGCCTAAAAAAACTGTGGCTGTAGCAGTAGCTGAAGATCATGAAGTAATTGAAGCTGTAGCAAAAGCAATTACATTACAGCTAGCTCAATTTCGTCTATATGGAAACCAAGAAAAAATAATGGGGATGTTACAAGAACATAGTTTACAAACTTCAGAACATATTGAAGTGATTGCAGCACAGTCAAGTGCTGAGGCTGCAGAACTTTCTGTGAAAGCTGTAAAAAATGGCGAAGCAGATGTGCTCATGAAGGGAAACATCCCAACAGCAAATATTTTGAAAGCTGTATTAAATAAAGAGTGGGGACTTCGTAAAGGTAGCGTACTTTCACACGTTGCAGCATTTGAAGTTCCAAATTACGATCGTCTCATTTTTGTTACAGATGCAGCGATGAACATTGCACCTGATGTAACACAGAAAGCTGCTATTATACAGAATACTGTAGAAGTTGCCCGGGCAATAGGAATTGATTTGCCAAAGGTAGCACCAATTGCAGCAGTAGAGGTTGTGAATCCTGCGATGCAAGCGACAATTGATGCAGCGATGTTAACTCAAATGAATCGCCGCGGACAAATTAAAAATTGTGTCGTTGATGGACCACTTGCTTTAGATAATGCAGTATCACAAATTGCAGCAGAACATAAAGGCATAGTAAGTGATGTAGCAGGTAAGGCAGACATTTTACTCGTCCCAACGATTGAAGCTGGAAATGTGCTATATAAATCACTCGTATACTTTGCGGATGCAAAAGTAGGAGCAATGATTGCTGGCGCAAAAGCACCGATTGTTTTAACATCTCGTGCTGATTCAGCAGAAACAAAAGTATATTCATTAGCATTGGCAGTTGCGACTGCTTCAAAATAAACCAAATAGGGTAAAACAATTAGGGGGAAACGACAATGACATTAGAAATCTTCGAATACTTAGAAAAATATGATTATGAGCAAGTAGTATTTTGTCAAGATAAAGAATCTGGTTTAAAAGCAATCATTGCAATTCATGATACAACACTTGGACCAGCTCTTGGTGGAACAAGAATGTGGACATATGATTCTGAAGAAGCGGCGATTGAAGATGCATTGCGTCTTGCAAAAGGGATGACATACAAAAACGCAGCAGCTGGTTTAAACTTAGGTGGTGCGAAAACAGTAATTATCGGTGATCCACGTAAAGATAAGAGCGAAGCGATGTTCCGTGCATTAGGACGTTACATTCAAGGACTAAACGGACGTTACATTACAGCTGAAGATGTTGGTACAACAGTAGATGATATGGATATTATCCACGAAGAAACTGACTTTGTAACAGGTATTTCACCATCATTCGGTTCTTCTGGTAACCCATCTCCAGTAACTGCATACGGTGTGTATCGTGGTATGAAAGCTGCTGCGAAAGAGGCTTTCGGTACTGATAATTTAGAAGGAAAAGTAATTGCTGTTCAAGGTGTTGGTAACGTAGCATATCACCTATGCAAACATTTACACGCTGAAGGAGCAAAACTAATCGTTACAGATATTAATAAAGAAGCTGTACAACGTGCAGTAGAAGAATTCGGTGCAACAGCAGTTGAGCCAAATGAAATTTACGGTGTTGAATGTGATATTTACGCACCATGTGCATTAGGCGCAACAGTTAATGACGAAACTATCCCACAACTTAAAGCAAAAGTAATCGCTGGTTCTGCAAATAACCAATTAAAAGAAGATCGTCACGGCGACATCATTCATGAAATGGGTATCGTATACGCACCAGATTATGTAATTAATGCAGGTGGCGTAATTAACGTAGCAGACGAGTTATATGGATACAATAGAGAACGTGCATTAAAACGCGTTGAGTCAATTTATGACACAATTGCAAAAGTAATCGAAATTTCAAAACGCGATGGCATTGCAACTTATGTAGCAGCTGATCGTCTAGCTGAAGAGCGCATTGCAAGCTTGAAAAACTCTCGTAGCACATACTTACGCAACGGTCACGACATTATTAGCCGTCGCTAATCATTCATATATTACTTTTACAAAAGGTGTGGTTACCTCTTATGAGGTTTCCGCCTCCTTTTGAATTTATTAGTGGAGGTAGCAACAGTGTCTTTAAATCGAATTCTTGTTATTAATCCGGGTAGTACATCCACAAAAATCGGTGTTTTTGATAATGAAAGACCCGTTTTAGAAGAAACTATTCGTCATGACGAAGAACAGATTGGAAAATATAAGCGAATTATTGACCAATATGAGTTTCGTAAAGAAACGATCTTAGAAGTTCTACATTCTCACGGTATTAACATTTCAAAGTTAAACGCAGTTTGTGGACGCGGGGGATTACTTCGTCCAATCGAGGGCGGAACATACACAGTAAACGATGCGATGTTAGAAGATTTAAAAAATGGGTTTAGCGGTCATCACGCTTCAAACCTTGGGGGCATTTTAGCATATGAAATTGCTTCTGGATTAAATATTCCAGCATTCATTGTAGACCCTGTCGTTGTAGATGAAATGGAGCCAATTGCTCGTATAAGTGGTATCGCTGGTATGGAACGGAAAAGTATTTTCCATGCATTAAATCAAAAAGCAGTTGCTCGTAAAGTAGCTGAAGAATTAAACCACAAATATGAGGATTTAAATTTATTAGTTACACATATGGGCGGCGGTATTACAGTTGGTGCTCATAAAAAAGGAAAAGTTATCGATGTGAATAATGGTTTAAATGGAGAAGGACCATTTAGCCCAGAACGTGCGGGTACAGTACCAGTAGGACAATTAGTTGAAATGTGCTTCTCCGGTGAGTATTACCGAGACGAAATGGTCAAAAAACTTGTTGGACAAGGTGGACTTGTAAGTCTTATCGGTACAAATGATGCGATTAAAGTAGAACAAATGGTTGAAAAAGGTGATCCTGAAGCAACCCTAATTTATAAGGCAATGGCGTATCAAGTTGCAAAAGAGATTGGCGGAGCTAGCGCTGTACTTCACGGGAAAATCGATGCAATCGTATTAACTGGTGGACTTGCTTACAGTAAAATTCTTGTTGATGAAATAAAAGAACGAGTAGACTGGATTGCAGATGTTATCGTACATCCAGGAGAAGATGAATTACAAGCATTAGCAGAAGGAGCACTTCGTGTACTGCGTGAAGAAGAAGCTCCAAAAGAATATATTGTACGTGAAAAAGAAACGGTAGCTAGGGGTTGAGATAATGGCAAAAGAATATGATTTAGTCATCGTTGGCGGCGGTACTGGTGGATATGTTGCTGCAATTCGTGCATCACAACTAGGTTTAAAAACTGCACTTGTTGAAAAAGAAAATCTTGGTGGTACTTGTTTACACAAAGGATGTATTCCTAGTAAAGCCCTTTTACGTAGTGCGGAAGTATACGCAACTGCTAAAAAAAGCGAAGAGTTCGGGGTTATTGCAAGTAATGTAGAACTAAACTTTGCGAAAGTACAAGAGCGTAAAGAGAAGATTGTAACGCAACTGCATAAAGGTGTTCAACACTTAATGAAACAAGGTAAAATTGATGTGTTTGAAGGTATTGGCCGTATTCTTGGCCCATCTATTTTCTCTCCGATGCCAGGGACAATTTCAGTTGAACTTGCAAGTGGAGAAGAGAATGAAATGTTAATTCCGAAAAATGTACTT
Source organism: Bacillus paramycoides (assembly GCF_038971285.1). Classification (NCBI taxonomy): domain Bacteria; kingdom Bacillati; phylum Bacillota; class Bacilli; order Caryophanales; family Bacillaceae; genus Bacillus; species Bacillus paramycoides. The sequence continues at coordinate 4,056,578 of NZ_CP152427.1, read as the reverse complement.
ATTGCAACAGGTTCTCGTCCAAATTCATTACCAGGTTTAGAATTAGACGGAGAGTATGTAATGTCTTCGGATCATGCTCTAAAAATGGAAACGCTTCCTAGTTCGATTATTATCGTTGGTGGCGGTGTAATCGGTATTGAGTGGGCATCTATGCTTGCTGACTTTGGTGTAGAAGTTACAGTCTTAGAGTATGCGAAAACAATACTACCACTAGAAGATCAAGACGTTTCAAAAGAGATGCAACGTCTATTCAAGAAAAAAGGTATTAAAGTGGTAACTGGTGCAAAAGTATTACCAGAAACATTGGTAAAAGATAATGGAGTAACAATCCAAGCTGAACATAACGGTGAAAATAAAGAATTTAAAGCAGAAAAAATGTTTGTATCTGTAGGACGACAAGCCAATACGCAAAATATTGGTTTAGAGAATACGGATATCGTTGTGGAAAAAGGATACATTCAAACAAATGAGTTTTATCAAACGAAAGAATCTCATATTTACGCAATCGGTGATGTAATCGGCGGTTTACAGCTTGCTCACGTTGCTTCTCATGAAGGAATTGTTGCAGTAGAGCATATTGCTGGTAAAGAAGTTACACCAATTGATTATTCTATGGTATCAAAATGCGTATATAGCAGTCCGGAAGTTGCTTCTGTCGGTTTAACAGAACAAGAAGCGAAAGAAAAAGGCTATAAGTTAAAAGTAGGTAAGTTCTCATTCCGTGCAATTGGAAAAGCACTTGTATACGGCGAATCAGATGGTTTCGTAAAACTTGTAGTTGATGAAGAAACAAATGACATTCTTGGTGTTCATATGATTGGACCACATGTAACAGATATGATTTCTGAAGCTGGTCTTGCAAGAGTACTTGATGCAACACCTTGGGAAGTAGCACATACAATTCATCCGCATCCATCATTATCTGAGGCGATTGGTGAAGCAGCGTTAGCTGTAGATGGAAAAGCGTTACACGCATAAAAATGTGGATTTAGGAGGTTATGAAAAATGGCAGAAGTAAAAGAAAAGCGCCATGAAGAGCTTGGCTTAAGTGATGAGCAAGTATTAGAAATGTTCCGTACGATGTTACTTGCACGTAAAATCGATGAACGTATGTGGTTATTAAACCGCGCTGGTAAAATTCCATTCGTAATTTCTTGTCAAGGACAAGAGGCAGCACAAGTTGGAGCAGCATTCGCTCTTGATAGAGAGAAAGATTATGCATTACCATACTACCGTGATATGGGTGTTGTACTAGCGTTTGGTATGACAGCGAAAGAGCTTATGCTATCTGGTTTCGCGAAAGCTGGAGATCCAAACTCTGGTGGTCGTCAAATGCCTGGTCACTTTGGTCAAAAGAAAAATCGTATTGTGACAGGTTCATCTCCAGTAACAACGCAAGTACCACATGCAGTTGGTATTGCATTAGCAGGAAAAATGGAAAAGAAAGATTTAGTAACGTTTGTTACATTCGGAGAAGGCTCTTCTAACCAAGGGGATTTCCATGAAGGGGCAAACTTTGCTGGCGTACACAAGTTACCTGTTATTTTCATGTGTGAAAATAATAAATACGCAATCTCTATTCCAGTTGAAAAACAATTAGCATGTAAAAATGTATCAGACCGTGCAATTGGATACGGTATGCCTGGATATACAGTAGATGGAAATGATCCGCTTGCAGTATATAAAGCTGTAAAAGAAGCGGCAGACCGTGGCCGCCGTGGTGAAGGTCCAACATTAATTGAAACAGTATCATATCGTTTAACAGCACATTCAAGTGACGATGATGATCGTGTTTATCGTGATAAAGAAGAAGTAGAAGAAGCGAAGAAAAATGATTCGATTATAACATTTGCTGCTTATTTAAAAGAGGTTGGCGTGTTAACTGAGGAATCTGAAAAACAAATGTTAGACGAAATTATGCATATCGTAAACGAAGCAACAGAATATGCAGAAAATGCTCCGTATGCAGCACCTGAAGATGCATTGAAGCACGTATACGCAGAATAGGGGGGAACGTTTCATGGCTGTAATGTCTTATATTGATGCTATTACATTAGCAATGCGCGAGGAAATGGAACGCGATGAGAAAGTATTCGTTTTAGGTGAAGATGTTGGTAAAAAAGGTGGCGTATTTAAAGCGACACACGGATTATATGATCAATTTGGTGAAGATCGTGCGCTAGATACACCACTTGCAGAATCTGCAATCGCTGGAGTAGCAATTGGTGCGGCAATGTATGGAATGCGTCCAATCGCTGAAATGCAGTTTGCTGATTTCATCATGCCAGCAGTAAACCAAATTGTTTCTGAGGCAGCAAAAATTCGTTACCGTTCTAATAATGATTGGACTTGTCCAATCACAGTTCGTGCGCCATTTGGCGGCGGTGTTCACGGTGCATTGTATCATTCACAATCTGTAGAAGCGATGTTTGCAAACCAACCTGGTTTAAAAATTGTTATTCCTTCTACACCATATGATGCAAAAGGCTTACTAAAAGCTGCAATTCGTGATGAAGATCCAGTATTATTCTTTGAGCATAAACGTGCATATCGCTTAATTAAAGGTGAAGTGCCAGAAGATGATTACGTATTACCAATCGGAAAAGCAGATGTAAAACGTGAAGGTGATGATATTACTGTTATCACATACGGATTATGTGTTCACTTTGCTCTTCAAGCAGCTGAAAAGTTAGCACAAGATGGAATCTCTGCACACATTCTTGATTTACGTACTGTATATCCATTAGATAAAGAAGCAATCATTGAAGCAGCTTCTAAAACAGGTAAAGTTCTTCTTGTAACAGAAGACAATAAAGAAGGAAGTATTATGAGTGAAGTGGCAGCAATTATTGCTGAAAACTGTCTGTTTGATTTAGATGCGCCAATCGCACGTCTTGCAGGTCCAGACGTACCAGCAATGCCATATGCACCAACAATGGAAAAATTCTTTATGGTAAATCCAGATAAAGTTGAAAAAGCAATGCGTGAGCTTGCGGAATTTTAATCGGGGGGACTATACATGGCTGTAGAAAATATTACAATGCCTCAGCTCGGGGAGAGCGTTACAGAGGGTACAATTAGTAAATGGCTCGTGAATGTTGGCGATCACGTAAACAAGTATGATCCGCTTGCAGAAGTAATGACTGATAAAGTAAATGCTGAAGTACCATCTTCTTTCACTGGTATTGTGAAAGAGTTAATCGCTGGTGAAGGTGATACGTTAGCTGTAGGTGAAGTAGTTTGTGTGATTCAAGTAGAAGGCGCAGATGAAGTAGCAGCAACAGCTGTTGAGGAAAAAACAAAAGAAGAACCAAAGGCAGAAGTAACTACTCCTGAAAAAGCACCGAAAGCAAAACAACCAACTGATGGAAAACCACGTTTTTCACCAGCTGTGTTAAAACTTGCGGGTGAGCATAACGTGGATTTAGATTTAGTAGAAGGTACGGGAGCAAATGGCCGTATCACTCGTAAAGATATTTTAAAGCTAGTGGAATCTGGAAATATTCCGCAAGCAGGTGCGAAAAAAGAGGAAGCGGTAGCGGCAGTAGTAGAAGCGCGTCCAGAAGCACCAAAAGCCGCGCCGGTAGCACAAAAGGTAGAAGCTGCGAAACCAGTTTCTGTACCAACAATGCCTGGCGATATCGAAATTCCAGTAACAGGTGTGCGTAAAGCAATCGCAGCGAACATGTTGCGTAGTAAACACGAAGCACCACATGCTTGGATGATGATTGAAGTAGATGTGACAAACCTTGTGTCATACCGTAATTCAATTAAAGGTGATTTCAAAAAGCGTGAAGGCTTTAACTTAACGTTCTTTGCTTTCTTCGTAAAAGCAGTAGCACAAGCGTTAAAAGAATATCCTCAAATTAATTCAATGTGGGCTGGCGATAAAATCGTTCAGAAGAAAGATATTAACCTTTCTATCGCTGTTGCAACAGAGGACGAACTATTTGTACCAGTAATTAAACATGCAGACGAGAAGACAATTAAAGGTATCGCTCGTGAAATTACAGAGCTTGCAGGAAAAGTACGTACGAAATCGTTAAAAGCGGACGAAATGCAAGGCGGAACATTTACAATTAATAATACAGGATCATTCGGTTCTGTTCAATCTATGGGTATTATTAATTACCCACAAGCGGCCATTTTACAAGTTGAATCAATTGTAAAACGCCCAGTAATTATGGATAATGGCATGTTTGGTGCTCGTGACATGGTTAACTTATGTTTATCACTTGATCACCGTGTACTAGATGGCTTAGTTTGTGGTAAGTTCTTAGGACGTGTAAAAGAAATTTTAGAAAATACGTCAGAAAATAATACGTCTGTATATTAATAAAAAGCTCGCTTATGCGAGCTTTTTATCATCCTATTTCTTCATCTACATCCTACTATATGTATAATACCTTTCCCAGTAATCTTACAATGAACGATTATGTATTAGGAATTTATGAAAATACATTGCTGATATATGGTATATGGATATAAAATAAGAAAAGAATAATTTTTTGGCAAATCTTACTGATGAAACTGTAGTATAATATATTGTATTGTATGAAAAAGAGAGTTATTCTATATAAGTGTTTTATAGATAATGTGTAATCAGTCGTCAAAACATGAAGAATGTTGACTCCTGGTTTTTTATTTTGCTGTAACAATGTTTCAGGAGGATGTCATGAAAAGAAGTACCGAGTTTCTAAAAAGTTTAGATGTAAAATTAATATTAATTTTGTTAGCATTATGTGTTACGAGTATAGCTGCTATATATAGCAGTCAGCAAACTGGCCAATATGGAGAGGCGAACTTTGCGATGAAACAAGGTTTGAACTACATAATTGGGGTTGTATTGTTATTGCTTGTTGCAAGCATTGACTTAGATCAACTACAAAAATTGTCTTGGCCGCTTTATATCGTTGGATTTGCTTCACTTATTCTTTTGAAAATACTACCGGTTTCCACTTTCACACCTGAAAAATTAGGTGCAAAAAGATGGTTTGTATTTCCGTTACTTGGACAAATTCAACCATCTGAGTTTTTCAAAATTTCATTGCTTCTCGTGGTAGCAAGTATAGCAGTGAAACATAATGCACAGTATATGGCAAGGACATTCCAAACGGACTTAAAATTAGTAGGTAAAATTGTACTAGTATCCCTCCCGCCTATTGCTGTTGTATATAGCCAACCGGATACAGGGATGGTGTTCTTATATGCTGCTGCAATTGCATGTATTTTATTTATGTCAGGTATTCAGAAGAAATTGATAGCGTTATGTACAGTTATTCCAGTTACCATATTATCTGCATTAATATTTATTTACGTAAGGTATGAGGATTTCTTCTTTAATAAGTTAGTTACGCTACTAAAACCGCACCAACAATCACGTATTTTAGGTTGGTTAGATCCATTTGAACATACAGACCAAGGTTATCAAACACAGCAATCGATTTTAGCTGTAGGTAGTGGCGGTATGGAAGGGAAAGGGTTTGGCGAAGGGAACGTCTATATCCCTGAGAAGCATACTGACTTTATTTTCGCTACAATTGCCGAAGAAGGTGGATTTATTGTAGCAGCGTTAGTTGTATTCTTGTTCCTATTACTACTATATAGAACAATTATTATCGGTTATTCTGCTGATAATTTATTCGGTACATTATTATGTGCTGGATCGATTGGGATATTAACGGTTCAAATATTCCAAAACATCGGTATGATCGTTGGATTAATGCCTGTAAAAGGGATTGCATTACCGTTCTTATCATATGGGGGAAGTTCCTTGTTCTCAAATATGATTATGATGGGTCTTATATTATCCGTACGAAAAACGTATAAAAAGTATATGTTTTCCGTTAAGTAAGAAAAGCTGATTCGTTAAAAAACGAATCAGCTTTTTTACATATATGCTCTTACCCGTTGCAAACTAAAACAAAGTAGCAGTTTGAGACGGGTAAGGAGTACAAAGTGATGCATATGCATATTTTTGAAGGGGCACGGCATCTTTCTAATAGTGAATGGGTTATTCGGGATATTATAGCATACATATTTTTAATATTAGTTGCGAAAGCGATGGGACAAAGGTCTATCGCACAACTTCGTTTTTTAGATGTTGTATTAGTGTTATTGCTCGGCGGGAATATTTCTAACGCATTATCTGATGAAAAAGTAGGATTACTCGGCTCAATGATTACAACGTTCATACTCGTTGTACTTCACATTATAAGCTCAGTCTTAATGTTGAAATGGGATAGATGGAGGCGCTTTTTAGAGCCACAGCACCTATTATTCTTATACACAATGGTTCCATTGATTTTAGCAATTTGAAAAAAGTGAGAATTACGGTGGAATATTTATTTTCGGAACTTCGTATGCGAAATGTGAGCGACATTCAAAAGATTAAATTAGCATTATGGGAAGCGAATGGTGTTGTTTCTATTTTTCAGTATCCTGAATATGAGGCAGTTTCGCGGCTTGATCTGAAAGTGGCGGGAAAAAAATCTCCAGTTTCTTTTGTATTAGTAAAGGATGGGAGCATTCAGAAAGATGTTCTTGCTTTATTAGGGAAAACAGAAGAATGGGCGAGAGAATTTCTAGAGAAAAACGCAGAAGTTGAATCCATTCTGTTAGCTACAGTAGATGAAGCACATAAAATAAATATATTGTTAAAAAAATGAAAAATATACGCATTTTGTCGTTTCATACATATGATACAATAGTGTGGACAACGAAAAAGGAGGGATACGATGGGATATGTAGAAGAATTACGAAAAATAGTTGGTCATCGCCCTTTAATTTTAGTTGGTGCTGTTGTACTCGTTATAAATGAAAATGGATATGTATTATTACAACAAAGAACAGAGCCTTATGGAAAATGGGGGCTGCCTGGCGGATTAATGGAGCTTAGTGAATCACCAGAAGAAACAGCTTGCCGTGAAGTATACGAAGAAACAGGGATAAAAGTGAAGAACCTACAATTAATCAACGTATTTTCTGGAGCGAATTATTTTACAAAATTAGCAAACGGCGATGAATTTCAATCTGTAACGACTGCTTATTATACGGATGAATACGATGGAGATTTTGTTATGAATAAAGAAGAAGCGGTTCAGCTTACATTCTTCCCACTAACAGAACTACCTGACTATATTGTGGGATCGCATAAAAAAATGATTGTTGAATATATGAAAATTATGGAAAAAAAGATATAATAATAGTGAAAGAAATACAAAAACACAGTTCTGGTTGGTAGTCCAGACGCATGATTTCATGTCAGTAACCTTCCCCTCCGGGATGTCCCGTATTTCTAATTTTTTTAAGGAGGGGCTGTCAATGGAGTTGACAGTATATCACGATGGCCAATTTTTTGTTGGGATCATTACATGTAAAGAAAAAGGGAAATTGTATGGAGCAAGGTATATTTTTGGAACCGAGCCGTCAGACGAAGAAATACTTATATTTGTAAATGGTCCAATGTTAGCGTATTTTCAGCACTTTGCAAAATGTGGCGTGGAAGTGAAAGAAAAAAAGCGTCCAAAAAATATAAAGCGTATCATACGACAAGTAGCAAAAGAAGTAAATGTAAACCGTTTTACTAAGGCACAAGAGGCAATTAGCTTATCCTATGAACTGCATAAACAAGAAAAGAAAGTGCAATCTAAGGAGAAGCGTGAGGCTGAAAAACAAAGAAGACGTTTAATCAAAGTACAAAAAGCAAAGCAAAAACATCGTGGTCATTAAGAAAAGGTGTTAGAGCCCTGCTCTAACACCTTTTCTATGCTGAAATACAAGTAAACTTACTTGTATTTCATAAACATTAACTGGTAAGATACAAATAGGTAGTTTTAGAGGAGGGAAAAGATTGATTAATTTTAACTTTTTTATGAATGATGTTGTCCGCCAAGCACGTGAAGAGATTGTCTCTGCTGGATATACAGAATTAACGACGCCAGAAGCAGTAGAAGAAGCGTTTAAAAGAAATGGAACAACACTTGTAATGGTAAACTCTGTATGTGGCTGTGCAGGCGGTATTGCTCGTCCTGCTGCTGCGCATTCCGTACATTATGATAAACGACCTAACCATCTTGTAACGGTGTTTGCAGGTCAAGATAAAGAAGCGACAGCAAGAGCTCGTGAATATTTCGAAGGGTATCCACCTTCTTCTCCATCATTTGCTTTATTAAAAGATGGAAAAATTGTAACGATGGTAGAGCGTCATGAAATTGAAGGTCATGAACCGATGCAAGTTATTGCAAAACTACAATCTTATTTCGAAGAGAATTGTGAAGAACTATAATTATAAGCGAAAAGGCGGTACGTTCACTTAATTGTGGACATAGCGCCTTTTTTTATTTAGCATCAAGTTTTATAGAGCATGAATATCCTTTGTGTTTTATGCATCTTTTTATACATAGTGAATAGTGTTGTTATTGTTAATTTATTTATTTTTATTTTATATATTGCATAAAAATAAAAGTGCTGATACAATACAAACATCGAATAAATATTCTATTAAACTTTTAAATATACATTATTAGGGGGAAGAAAGATGAAGAAGTTATTATCAATATCGTTTGCACTTATTTTAATTGTAAGTATGTTCAGTGCTTGTAGTAATGGGGAAGAAAAGACTACTGGGAAAAATAAGAAAGTACTGGTTATGGGGACTTCAGCAGATTATAAGCCATATGAATACGTAGAAGCTTCAAAAAGTGATGAAATTATCGGCTTTGATGTTGATGTTGCTAAATATATCGGAAAAGAACTTGGTTATGAAGTGAAAGTGAAAGATATGGATTTTGGTGGTTTATTAGCATCTCTTAGCTCAGGAAAAGTTGATTTCGTAATGGCAGGTATGACGCCGACTGCAGAGCGTAAAAATAATGTTGATTTCACAGATATTTATTTCGTTGCGAAAAATATGGTTGTTTCTAAAAAGGATTCTAACATTAAATCTGTAGAGGATTTAAAAGGGAAAAAAGTAGGGGTACAAACAGGATCTATTCAAGAAGAGAAAGCGGCAGAATTTAAAAAACAAGTAGATTTCAAAGTTGAGGGACGTGACCGTATACCAGAAATTGTACAAGAAATTAAAGCAGGTCGTTTTGATGCCGCAATTATAGAAGACACAGTTGCTAAAAATTATGTAGAGAAAATGAAAGATTTACAAGGAATTGAAATTCAAGAAGCGCCAGAAGAAGTTGGAGCAGCAATTGCCCTTCCGAAAAACAGTGACAAAACAGCTGAATTTAATAAAGTAATTAAAAAAATGCAAGAAAATGGAGAAATGGATAAATTAGTGAAGAAATGGTTTGGCAGCGAAAAATAAGCTGCCTTTCACTTTTCTGTGAGGGGAATGAAAAGAATGAATTTAGATTTTTCGGCGATTACGCCTTCGATACCATATATATTAAAAGGCTTAGAAGTTACTTTGAAAATTGTAGCAGTATCAGCGCTAGTAGGGTTTATTTTAGGAATGCTATTAGCACTCTGCAAAATTGCTAGAATACGAGCATTAAATATAGCGGCAGATCTTTATACATCAATTTTCCGTGGTACACCACTTGTATTGCAATTAATGATTATTTATTTCGGTGTCCCGCAAATAATTGGTTATGAAATACCGGCATTCGTAGCGGCTGTATTAGCATTTAGTTTGAATTCAGGTGCATATATGTCAGAAGTAATCCGTGCGGGCATTCAAGCGGTTGATAAAGGACAAACAGAAGCAGCGATGGCTTTAGGCGTTCCTTATGGGAAAATGATGCGAAATATCATTTTCCCTCAAGCATTAAAAAACATATTACCAGCGCTTGTGAACGAGTTTGCAACACTTACGAAAGAATCAGCTGTAGTAACAGTAATAGGAGCGACAGATTTAATGCGCCGTGCTTACATCGTAGGTGGCGAGACGTTTAAATATCTTGAACCATTACTTTTTGTTGGACTGATTTATTATATGTTAGTCATTATTCTTACATTAGTCGGGAAGGCAATTGAAGGGAGAATGAAGAAAAGTGATTAAAATTGAAAACCTTCATAAATCATTTGGAAAAAACGAAGTATTAAAAGGAATTACAACAACGATTGAAAAAGGGGAAGTAGTAGCAATTATTGGACCGTCTGGATCAGGGAAATCAACATTTTTACGTTGTATGAATGTGTTAGAAGCACCGACGAATGGTCACATTTGGATTGGAACGGAAGAAGTAACGAATCCGAAAACGAATATTATGCACGTTCGTGAAAATGTCGGAATGGTATTTCAACATTTTCACCTATTTCCTCATATGACTGTATTAGAAAATATTACGTATGCTCCTATTCATGTAAAAGGAGTAACGAAACAAGAAGCTGAAAAGAAAGCCGAGAAACTTTTAGAGAAGGTCGGTTTATTAGATAAAAAAGATACGTATCCGAATCGTCTTTCGGGCGGACAGAAGCAACGTGTAGCAATTGCGAGAGCGTTAGCGATGGAACCGGAAGTGATGTTATTCGATGAACCTACATCAGCACTAGATCCAGAGATGGTGAAAGAAGTATTAGAAGTTATGAAATCATTAGTTACGACAGGAATGACAATGGCGATTGTTACACATGAAATGGGATTCGCGAAAGAAGTAGCTGATCGTGTTCTCTTTTTAGATGGTGGAAAGCTTGTAGAAGATAGTGCACCAGCAGAATTTTTTGCAGCACCGAAAAGTGAACGTGCGCAACAATTTTTACAAAAAATATTGTAATATGTAACGGTTACGTGAATAATAAGTAGAAAAGGATGACATTGTGTCATCCTTTTTTTATACTAGCTGTAAATACGTTTATACATATAGGAGCAATGCTATGTTCAAAATTGGATACCGTACAGTAAAAACAGCAATAGGGACAGGTGCAGCAGTTTTTATTGCTCAGTTATTAGGATTAGAATTTTATAGCTCAGCGGGTATTTTAGTTATATTATGTGTACAAAATACGAAACGTAAATCACTTCAAGTATCGTTACATCGTTTTTTAGCTTGTGTATTATCAATGGTATTCGCGTTTTGTATTTTTGAAACAATTGGATATACACCGCTAGCAATTAGCGTATTATTACTTACATTTATTCCGACTGCAGTAATGCTTAAAATTCAAGAAGGTATTGTCACGAGTTCAGTTATTGTGATGCATCTATATTCATTGAAACAAATTACATGGCTTATTGTTGGAAATGAAATTGCGATATTAACGATAGGGATTAGCGTGGCTTTATTAGTGAATATGTATATGCCAAGTAGTGAAAATAAGTTGAAAGAGTATCAGGACAAAATAGAAAGTAATTTTAAAACGATTTTGTTTGAAATGGTCGTTTATTTACGAAACAGGGAAAGTAGTTGGAGCGGAGCAGAACTTATTGAAACTGAAAATATGCTAAATGAAGCAAGGGATTTATCGTTTAAGAAGCTTGAGAATGCATTCATGCGAGAAGATGGCTATTACTATCGTTACTTTAATATGCGCATGCAACAGTTCGAAATTTTAGAGCGGATGATACCATTAGCAGCTTCTTTATCATGGACATACGAACAAGCTGACATGATTGCGGATGTGGTTGAAAACATTGGAAATGCCATTAGTCCTGAGAGTACTGGGGTTATCTCTTTAAGACAGCTTCAAGAAATGAGAGAATTATTTAGGGACATGCCATTGCCAGTTACACGCGAAGAATTTGAGATACGTGCGAAACTTGTTCAACTTGTATATGAAATGGAGCAATATTTACTCATTAAAAGTCGTTTTAAGGGAAAGGATAATATAAAAGAACTTATATAGAAGGTAGGAATTATTTATGCCGTATCTTCTCTCTTTCATATTATGTCTTTCTTTATCGCCTATTTGGCCTCTTGGTGATAATCCACGTGCCGGGGATCCTTTTATTATTGTAAATAAAGCGACGAATAAATTAGCTTATATTGACGATGGGAAGATTCAAAAGGTTTTTCCAGTTGCGACAGGGAAAACAAATGAATTAACTCCAGAGGGAACTTTTGATATTGTCATGAAAGCAAAGGATCCATATTATATTGCGAAGAATATTCCAGGGGGATCCCCGAAAAATCCACTTGGATCTAGGTGGATGGGATTTAATGCAAGAGGAACTGATGGGAGTAAGTATGGAATACATGGAACAAACCAACCGAGTTCAATTGGAAAGTATATTTCACAAGGATGTATAAGAATGAAGAAAAATGATGTGGAATATTTATTTGATCGCATTCCGATTGGAACGAAAGTATGGATTGTAAAATCGAAAAAATCATTTCAGCAATTGGCAAAAGAAAAAGGAGCCATTGCATATGAAAAAGCCAACGGAAAGGTTGGTTTTTTCTATTGTAATAAGTTGTCTTGACATGTGTACATAACCATGAGTTAATGAGAGTATAGAAAGATAAAAATTAAATAAAGGGGTTGCTCATATGTACTTGAATCCAAAAATTTCGTATATGCAATTTTTTATGGGATTTCTATTTGTTATTACATTCATGTTGGCAACTTTTAATATATGTTCTTATCTTGTAGCAATTGTATGTATGGCATTACTCAATCTTACTTTTGTTATTGGAGCATTTCAGCAGAAACAATATACAAGTTTTGTAATAGCACTTGTAATGTCATTTTCCTTTATTATTGTAGCGATTGTGCTTTATATAAAATAAACCATCTCGATATCGAGATGGTTTATTTTGTTATATGTAAAAAGTAAAAAAAGGACGAACACATCGTCCTTTTTACCAAAACATACTCGCGCCAGCAAGTAATGTTGTTACAAGCATAGAAATTAGCATTACATAAATCATAACTTTTTGAGCTTTTTTATGCATCGTTATACCTCCTTGCAAATCAGTACAATATCATTGTAACGAGAAATGATATTGTGGACAAGGGGAGAGAAATGACAAAATTCGAGAAGTGTGTGTAAAGTATAACAGGAAATTTGTACGCATGTAGAGAATATATAAAATGATGGAGTATAAGTTTTTTGTTATGCAAGCTGAAGAATGGAGATACGATGATGAAAATATATGAAACAAATCGTTTACATTTAAGGGAAATTGATGAGTCGTATGCTGAAAAAGTTCTTCAATATTACGACAGAAATCGTGAATTTTTAAAAGCTTGGGAAGAGTATAGACCGGATGATTTTTTTACGTTAGATTATCAAAAGAAAAAGTTGCAAAAGGATAGAAAAGAGATCGCAGAAGGTAAAATCATCAGGCTTTGGATTTTTAAAAAGGGTGATGATACGAAAATAATTGGATGTATTTCATTTAATTTAATTGTTCGCGGAATTTATCAATCTTGTGTACTTGGCTATAAATTAGATAAGGCAGAGTTAAACAAAGGTTATACGACAGAAGCGCTTAGAAAAGCGATTCAAGTTGCTTTTGAGGAATTTCAATTACATCGTATAGAAGCACCGATTATGCCACGAAATTTAGCATCTATACAAGTCGTGACGAAGATAGGTTTTCAATATGAGGGTGTGTCTAGGAAGATGTTAATGGTTAACGGAGTGTGGGAAGATCATATGCGCTGGGTATTGTTAAATGAGTAATAGAAAGCAGATGGTTATCAAGACATATAAACCGTCTGTTTTTTGTCTTGTATTTCGAAACTTTTGCGAAATTCTGTTATAATTAATAGTGTTACATACATAATGGTAGTGCAGGAGGCGCAGTCTTATGATTAATCAAGAACGTTTAGTAAATGAATTTATGGAATTAGTACAAGTAGATTCTGAAACGAAATTTGAAGCAGAAATTTGCAAAGTATTAACAAAGAAATTCACAGATTTAGGTGTAGAAGTATTTGAAGATGACACAATGGCTGTTACTGGGCATGGTGCAGGTAACTTAATTTGTACATTACCAGCAACAAAAGATGGTGTTGATACAATTTACTTTACTTCTCATATGGATACAGTAGTTCCTGGTAATGGAATTAAGCCTTCTATTAAAGATGGATATATCGTATCAGATGGTACTACAATTTTAGGTGCGGATGATAAAGCAGGATTAGCATCCATGTTCGAAGCAATCCGTGTTTTAAAA